>JABXHI010000092.1 GCA_013393415.1 Micrococcaceae bacterium | reverse complement strand
CCTTGATCCACCGATGAGTTGGGTGTGGTTACGGCGTTTTAACGTGGAGGTGCGTCTTTGACGTGGGAAAATAGTGAGTGTTGAGACCACTATTCCAAGTCAGAAAGACGCACCTCTGAGATGCTATTTAACCATGCTCCTGCTGCTGTTGCCTATACGTTCGATGAGCCCAATCTCGTGTCGTCGGCCGGGCTGGTCCCGATGATGGGTCTGGCGCAGAAGGCCGGGCTACCAGAGCTGGCCCAGCAGAAAATTACGGTGTCCAATACCGGAGCGGATAAAGGCGCCAATCCCGGGGCGAAGATCGCCTCGCTGGTGGCCGGCATGGTCGCTGGCGCCGACAGCATTGATGATATGGACTTGCTGCGCCATGGTGGCATGAAATCACTATTTGATCAGGTCTACGCCCCTTCCACGCTGGGCTCACACTTACGCGAATACACGCATGGCCACGTCAAACAACTGGCGTCTGTCTCGTCGGGCTTTTTGACCCAGCTGGGCGCACAAGCACCGTTGTTGCCAGTATCCCAGCCAGCCGGTAACGGCGAAGACATGGTCTTTGTTGACATTGATGACACGGTCATCGAAGTCCACTCACCAGACAAACACGGCGCAGGGATCGGCTATAACAACGTCCGAGGCCTCAACGCGCTGCTGGTCACCGCCTCCACCTCGCAAGCGGCTCCGGTCATCATCGGCCAACAACTCCGTCGCGGAGCAGCCCACTGAGTCAAGGGCGCGGATAAACTCATCGCTGATGCACTGGCAGCACACCGCCGTCTACCTGGTCAGAAAGCACCGGTAGTGCTTCGAGCCGACTCGGCGTACTACTCGGCAAAGGTTGCCAAGGCCGCCCGGACTGGTGGGGCGCAGTTGTCGGTGACAGTGCGGATGAATGCTGCCGTGAAGAAAGCAATCGCCCAGATCCCCGACAACGCCTGGGAGCCGATCAAGTACCCCAACGCGATTTATGACGAAGATTCCGGCCAATGGATCTCAGAAGCCCACGTGGCAGAAACCGACTTCACCGCATTTTCCTCCAAGACCAAATGTGAACAGGTCCCCGGCCGACTGGTGGTGCGTCGAGTTCCTGAGAAAAACGCCAAGAAGCTGGCTGCTGCTGGCCAGGACTCTTTATTTGAGACGTATCGGTATCACGCGTTCTTCACCACCATTCCTAAAGCGGTCCTGAGCACCAAGGCCGCCGACACAACCCATCGCCAACACGCGGTCATCGAGCAGGTCAACGCCGAACTCAAAGCCGGACCGCTGGCGCATATGCCCTCTGGCAAATTCGGGGCCAACGCCGCCTGGCTGGTCGCTGCAGCCATGGCCCATAACCTGATCCGGACCGCCGCGACGATCATCGGCGGCAAACTGGCACGCGCCCGAGCGCTGAGTATTCGACACAAAATCATCACCATCCCGGCCCGGATCGCTCGCCGAGCACGACGACTGATTCTGCACTTACCGGTTGAATCGAAATGGGCCAAGCACTTCGATCGACTCTGGGCCACCACGCTCAGCCCGCCAGAACCAAGCCGCAGCACGTGATCACCAGCCCACCATCGGGCACCAGGCCGGGAAGAGAAAGGGACCCGGAAGACCCTCAGTGGAACAAGACC
>JABXHI010000091.1 GCA_013393415.1 Micrococcaceae bacterium | reverse complement strand
CGGAGCGTGTCAAATCAAATGAGACGTGTCATGCGTTTTCTAGTTGGCTAGTTTGGGTTCGTTTGGCGGGATCGTTGATGGTGGCTTTCTCAGGCAATTTTGGTGGGTTGGGTCGGCGGTTGAAACGTTCGGGGTGCGCGGCGTAGGCCGCATCCAGCACGGCTTGGCGCTGGTCGCGGACCTCGTGGGCAGTGCCATAATGCACGCTGGCTGGGGTGTGTAATCCGATGCCGCTGTGGCGGTGTTCATGGTTATACCAGTCGGTGAATTGTGCCATCCAGGCCCGGGCTTCACCGATGCTGGCGAAGCGTTCGGGGTAGTCAGGCGTGTATTTCATGGTTTTGAATTGCGACTCGCTGAAAGGGTTGTCATTGCTGGTTCGAGGACGGTTATGTGACCTGGTGACGTCCAGATCCACCAGCAGCGAAGCCAACGGTTTAGAGGTCATGGCTGCCCCGCCATCAGCGTGAAGATATTCGGGTGCGGTGCCTTGTTCGGTGATGGCCTCGGCGACCAGGTCTGCGGCTAGGGTGCCGTCTTCGATGGTTTCGATGCGCCAGGCGACCACGCAGCGGGAGAAAATATCTAACACTACATAGGCGTGATACCAGATTCCTTTGGTGGGTCCGCGCATTTTTGTGATATCCCATGACCACACGATATTTGGTGCTTCTGCCACCAGTTCGGGAATCTTGCGTGGCGGATGAGTGGCTTGGCGCCGACGTTCTCCGCTTTGCCCTGCCGCTGCCAGGATCCGGTGCATGGTGCGTTCAGAGCACCAATACCGGCCCGCATCTAGCTCCCGAGCCCACACTTGAGTCACTGACAAATCAGCATACTCGTCGCTGTTGAGCAGCTCTAAGACTTGTGCGCGTTCAGCAGCTGTCAGTTCAGCAGGATGCTGCGCTTTCGGGTGGGGCCCATGCATCCGCGGTTTCGGGTTGGCGTGCCGGTGATGGGTGGCCCTGGATCGGCCCACCAGCGCACAAGCCATCACGATACCCACCAGTGCAGCCAGCAGATCCACGGTGTGGGCTTGCCAGGTGCGCCACTGGGCCCGGGTCACGGGGTCTGTTTCTTGGAGAGTGCTTCCAAAAACGACACACCTTTTCCCAAAACCTCTAGAGCGGCTTCACGGTCAGCGATGACCTGATCCTTCCGCGTGGATTCTGACTCTAACTTGGCAACTTGCTTCTCCAAGGCAGCGATCCGTTGCTGCTCAGCAGAGCGCTGCCGCGAACCAGATTTCTTTTTCATAGTTCCCAGTGTGCCCGCTTCAATCGCGGCACGCCACTCATTCACATGAGAATCATACAGCCGCTCCCGACGCAACACCGCTCCTTTGGTGCCCTTCGGGGCCGCATCATACTCTTCGACCACCGCGCGTTTAAACTCATTGGTAAAAGTCCTGCGGGCCGCCCGACCAGCACGAGGCGGAGTATCCTGTTCCACGCTCACAGGCAGCGAAGCAATCGGCGGTTGCTGGGCCGTATCGGATCGATCATTGGTCGTCGTTGTCAAGGTCATACTGGGTGCTCCTTTAGTCAGTGCCCCAGCCATCTAACCATCAGTCCGGGTGTCTCACCTCAGTCTGGCAGATAGGG
>JABXHI010000090.1 GCA_013393415.1 Micrococcaceae bacterium | reverse complement strand
GGCTCTTCCGGTTTAAGGGTGGGGTTGGTGGTCTAGGCCGCCTGCGATCAGCAACATTCTGAGTCGGTAGTTGTGGGGGTTTCGGAAGCCGCGGGCCACCCGGCGGTGCAGTTCGATCAGACCGTTAATCGCTTCAGTGCCACCATTGGATGCTCGACCGGTGTTGAAGTAGGCTAGGAATTCGTTGGTCCAGCGTCGCAGCGTGCGTCCAAGTCGGGCGATCTCAGGAATCGGAGATTTGTAGAAGGTGCGCAGGATTTTTTGGGCTTTGCGACGACCATTGCCGGTGTTTTTGGCGCGGTATGCGGCGCGAAGATTCTGTGCGTGCAGATAGGCATCTAGGACTTCTTGGTGGCGGGCATCTGCCTGGATCCCGGCTTCTAATCGGGCCCATTGTTTGGGTCTGAGACGCTCTACGCCGGTGCGTAAAACGCGCAGGATCCCATACAGTGGGTCGCCTTTGCGACCACGTCGGCCCAGGGTTTCGTGTTGGACTCGGCGGCGGACTTCATCCACGGCTTTATTGGCCAATTGGATGATGTGGAAGTGATCCAATACCCCGGCGGCGTCTTCCAGGTGGGTATCGATGGCGTTTTTATAGCCCCGAAATGGGTCCAAGGGTGCAATGGCAATCCCGTGACGAAAGGCTGGGCCACGGTCTTGTAACCATTGTCCATAGACCGGTCCGGATCGGCCCGGCACCAGATCTAATAATCGGGCCTGCAGCCGGCCCTGGTCGTCTTTGGTCAGGTCCACCATGCCGGTAAATTCCTTGGGTCCTTTGCCCTTATGCGGGAAGGTATGATGCCAAATGTGTTCATCCACCCCCAGTGTGGTGACCCCAGCAAACCGTGACTCATCGGCTGCTTTGGCTTCCAACACGGGCCGGATTTGGTCCCAGACCGCGTCCCAGGACACGCCCAGTTGGCGTGCTAAGCCACGGATCGAGGCGTGTTCACGACGCAGCTGGTCGATGGCCCATTTGATGCACCGGGTAGTCAGTTT
>JABXHI010000009.1 GCA_013393415.1 Micrococcaceae bacterium | reverse complement strand
GACGGTCTCATGAGGGATTGGATGAAGCACGCGCCCTCCTGGTCAAGCCACCCGAACCGCGGCGCCTGCTGGTATACAGACCGCGACCTGCGCCCGGAAACAGCGGCGCGCTATCCAGCGGGACTAGAGGGCCAATGAAAACACCAAAGTGCTCCCAAAAGCCATTCACGTGACTGGTACCCCCGACCGGATTCGACCCCGAGACGCCGCCGTAGAAGGGCGGTGTCCTAGGCCACTAGACGATGGGGGCCTATCCGTCTTCGGCACCATGAGGCGATCGAAGTCGGAACACCTCATCCTAGAGGGAAACAACCGTCTCAAGCAAATAGGCTATTGGCGAGACATGCCGTTATCAGCCTGTTCATCACCCCTACGACACAGGATGAGCACCTTGAGTCACTCATCGTTGGAAGGCACTGCGCAGAACCACCTACAAGGTAACTGGCGTCAGCCCACATACCATAAACTCCCTGCAGTATGCAGTATCAGCTAGAATGACTTGAAATACATCATTAGAGGTTCAACAAAAGAAGGGGCACCGGATGTCGAATCCAATCAAACCAGAGACGGATTCCCACCCTGCCAAGGATGAACTGGCGCACTTCGTAGCGGAAATCGAAGACGCCATCTCACGCGAAGACTGGGTGTTCGCAGCCACACTCATTGAAGAAAATACGGCCGCAGCGTGGTTCGGTATGCAGCCCCCACGGACTATGGAGATCGTGAGTCTTCTCGCCAGTAAAATACCGTCGCATGGGTCGTTGCTGCATGCAAGCTACCGACTACTCACCGCCGCGTCCGCAGGCCAGTTCGACGTTCATGAGTACTTATCGACCGTTGACACGAACAATGCTGAGGAAATGTTCTTGCTGTCGATGCTACGCATGAGTGATTTCCGGGTCCACGGCCGAACCATTGAGGCGCTCGAGCAAGGCGAAACCGCCAACGACTATCACGGCAAGATGCATCCGACTGTTGATGCCAATGATGGCTGGGCACTGCAAACATCAGTGCAAATTGGTATTTCCGCGATGCTTGCTGGCGATTTCACTCGTGCCCTGAGCGCTTTAACCCAGGCGCAAATGCACGCGGCCGTCCCAAAATATGCTTTTCTCACGCGCGACGCACTCGTCAAATCAGCCCTCCTCCACGCATGTTTCGGCAATGCGGCGACGGCCCGATCATTTCTTGACCGCGCCACACGCATCCCCAGAACATCCAGCTGGGCCGAGGCCCACATTGATACGCACCGTGATTTCGCCGAGATACTGACCTCTATCGACGATTACGACGAGGCCATCGAACGGCTCGACACTATTAGCCTGCATGACATCGGTGAAATGTGGCCCTTCTATATTGTCGCGGTTCAGCGGGTTTTGGTATCCGCCGGCTATCTTGATGAGCTCGACCACCGTCTCGAGGTGTTCGACTCGATGCCACTGCCTCGCGTTGATGGCAACGGCTTTGCTGGAAGTGTTATTCCGGTAAAACGCGCCATGTTGGCAATGGAGGCCGGCCGCGGCGCCGATGCGCAAGAATTATTGGTCCGCGCAGATCACAATTTACCGTATACACAAATCATTGAAGCCGCCGGACATCTCTATGCCGGGCGGACTCAACAGGCCATCCAATTAGCGACCCAGCTTCGGTCTCAAACACGTGGCTTTCGCGTGCTCGATTTACGACGCAAATCCGTCCTCGCCGCGGCACAAAATCAGGCTGGCGAGACCAGTCAGCGTGTCGAGACCCTCGAAAGGGTCGCGGATATACCGCGCGGTCTCGGTGATGAGGAAATCAGACTGTTCAGCCCGGAAACACGCGAGCTCGCTGCCAAACACGTGCCCTCATGGCCCAAGGACCCCGGCGGTGCATCGACGTTCCTCGCAGGCTTACCTAAACCCGGCCGTGGGCTGACCGAACGCGAAGTCGAGCTCATGGCAGAAGTCGCGAAGGGGCACACTCGTGCCGAAATCGCCGAGCGGCTCTTTGTCTCACTGAATACTGTCAAGACACAATTGAAGTCAGCGTACCGGAAACTCGAGGTCTCGTCGGCCGATGATGCAGTGCTGGCAGCACAACGTCGAGGCCTCATCTAAGAGCCTCGTCGCTCCCCTGCGGTCGGCTGACTTACTCAAAGCAAAGCGAAAGGCGCAGGCAACCACATGGTCTGTGGTTGCCAGCGCCTTTTGCGTTATGTTCCTAGAGTTTAGACTTCGCTGCGGTTACGATGACGCGCGTAGAGCACGGCACCGATCACGAGCAATAGCAGGCCAGCTGCAGTCAACATCAGTGCGAGGTTCACACCGGTCATTGGCAGTTCGCCTTCCTTGTCTTTAGGTGTTTCTGGGTCGGATGGATCATCCGAAGGTTCCGGGCTTGGATCCCCACCGTCGACAGGTGGTGGAGTTTCCTCAACCACTTCTGGCGGAGTCCCATTGTATGGGTCCTCATCCTCAACCGGAGTTCCCGAGGCTGCACCAACAGCATCAACCGATGCCAGGTTCGTGTGTAGCTCTTCGCCTTCAGCCAGAGTCAGAGTCGCCACACCGGTGATTGTGTCGCCGACTGCCCATGGGCCATCCCATTCGGCGGTCAACACACCATCTTCATTGGTGGTTGCTTCAACGGTGTCACCGTTTGGCAACGTCCAAACCAGGTTCTCAATGTCAGCGCCCGACTGGGTTTCATCAGTCAGGACAACGTCGGTGAGATCCTCGTTTCCGGTATTTTGAACGGTGATTACGATGTCTCGGGTTTCGCCGTCCTCGTAGGCCACTGCATCGTCTTCGGTGTTGGCATCGTTGGTAATGGTGCCCTCATCGGCGTCACCGTCACCCTTGATGATTTCTACCGCAGGATCCAGCAGGACAACACCAGCATCCCAGGTGGGGTCGATCCCCTCGGAGGCGGTGATGTCGAAGTACTCGTAGTTCTCATCCGAGGTCAGGAATTCATTGTCCTGGCCAAGTGTGAAGACCGTTGAGCGGCCATCGTCGCCGGCATCCGAGTCAGCTTCTACGTCACCGGCGAGTGCGTCAGTGAATTTGTAGGTAGATGCTTGTTCGTCAGTCAGTTCGAAACCGACCTGGTAGTCACCGGCTGGGAGGTTATCAAAGAAGTACCGGCCGCGCTCGTCAGTTGTGGTGTCAGCAATCTCGTTGCCTTCACCGTCATAGAGCACAACGGTGACGTCCTCGAGTGGCTCTTCGTCGTCGCCTTGGAGACCATCGTTATCGGCATCGATCCAGACGTAATCCCCGATCGCGTAGTCACGATCAGCAGGATCTGCGTTATATGGATCCTCATCTTCGACTTCAGTACCCGAGGCCGCACCAACAGCATCCACCGACGCAAGGTTGGTATGCAGCTCATCGCCCGCGGTCAGAGTCAACGTTGCGGTACCAGTGATGGTTTCACCAACCGCCCATGGACCGTCCCATTCGGCAGTCAACACACCATCATCGTTGGCCGTTGCCTCAATGGTGTCACCATTCGGCAACTTCCAAACAAGGTTCTCAATGTCAGCACCGGACTGCGTTTCATCAGTCAGGACGACGTCAACGAGATCCTCGTTACCGGTATTCTGAACCGTGATGACAACGTCACGAGTCTCCAAGTGACCATACTGTTCAGCATCGTCTTCGGTATTGGCATCGTTGGTGATGGTGCCCTCATCAGCGTCACCGTCACCCTTGATGATTTCTACCGCAGGATCCAGCAAGACAACACCAGCATCCCAGGTTGGGTCAATGCCTTCCGAGGCCGTGACGTCGAAGTACTCGTATTCCTCATCCGAGGTCAGGAACTCATTGTCCTCACCGAGAGTGATGTTTTCCGAGCGACCTTCGTCGCCAGCATCCGAGTCAGTTTCTACATCACCGGCGAGTGCGTCAGTGAATTTGTAGGTAGCTGCCTGATCATCGGTCAGGATGAACTGGACACTGTAGTCACCGGCTGAGAGGTTATCAAAGAAGTACCGACCCCGTTCATCAGTCTCGGTACGGTCGAGCTCTTCGCCATCTTGGTCGTATAGCACAACCGTGACATCTTCGAGTGGCTCTTCGTCGTCGCCTTGGAGACCATCATTGTCGGAATCGATCCAAACGTAGTCACCGATCGCGTAGTCACGATCAGCAGGATCTGCGTTATATGGATCCTCATCTTCGACTTCAGTACCCGAGGCCGCACCAACAGCATCCACCGACGCCAGGTTAGTGTGCAACTCGTCGCCTGCGGTCAGAGTCAACGTTGCGGTACCAGTGATGGTTTCACCAACCGCCCATGGACCGTCCCATTGTGCAGTCAACACACCATTTTCATCAGCAGTCGCTTCGATGATGTCACCATTCGGCAACTCCCAAACCAGGTTCTCAACGTCAGCACCGGACTGCGTTTCATCAGTCAGGACAACATCAACGAGATCCTCGGTACCAGTGTTTTGGACGGTGATAATAACGTCACGAGTTTCCAAGTGACCATACTGCTCAGGATCCTCAGCTGAATTCGCATCGTTGGTGATGGTGCCTTCTTCAGCGTCACCGTCACCCTTGATGATCTCAACGTTCGGAATCGGATCGTTCTCGAACGTTTGCTGTTCCGAATTGCCGTAAGTATCAACAACGACTGCGATACGGTCAGTGGAGAGCTCGTAGCCTTCTGGAGCTACAGTTTCTTCCACGTAGTACGTACCTGGTTCACGCACGACGAGACCGCTGGCCTCACCGTCCTCGTCCAGTACGCGCAGTTGGCCATCTTCTACGAATGCGTCTTCAACGACGACGTTGTCTTCGCTATCCAAGACCTGGAACCGAGATTCTGGGTCATTGATGACCACTTCGTCGTTTTGCGAGTTGACCTTCGCGATGGAGATTGGGTATCCATCAGATGGCGTGTATTCAGCCGATGAATTACCAAAGAAGTTTGCTACCGGAACGTCTTCTTCGAACTCGACGATTCGGACAAGTACATTCGCGCTGATATTCGCTTCTTGTTCGAGGAGCTGGCCATCCTGGTTCTGAACCGTTACCGTACGGGTCTCATCGTTGTAAACCGCTTCGAGGTTACCGCCAATATCAACGGGACCGTCAACAGGATCTGCTCCAGTGTCGATGTTCTCTTCGGTTACGAAACCAACAAACTCAAGTTCTTCAGGAAGCACGTCATGTACCGGGCTTATCGTCACCGCAGAGTAGCTACCGTGCGGTATGAACGCCAGATTGTAGACGTAATGGTCCTCAATGAGTTCGCCGTCTTCACCAATTTCAACGCGTAGGTTCTGAGTCCACTCTTCATGATACGAATCTCGAATGGTCTTGCGAACTTCTGCTTCGTTGCCGTATGAGCTCGCTTCACTGCTGGTTTCTGACCAGTACAGCGGGTAATCATCCGAGCCGTAAAGCGTTGCGCTGTTCTCGACTTCCAAAGTCTGCTTGCCCGTCAGTGGCACCGTGTTCAGTGCAATATCTACCACGTAAGGTGCGGTTGGTTCTGCCCAGCTGTTCTCAACTGCTGCGACCCCGGCATCATTCAGCGCAATGACAAGTTCTCCCTCATCATTGACGCTCAGGTCGAAATGCGAACGATCGAACTGTACGGCGTCGTTGTGTAGCGTTCCACTAATACTTTCAACGGTCTGATCGAGATCAGAGAAGTCGAAAATATTCGGGTCACGGTGATCCACAATGTAGCTCTGTGTCACGTCAACAGCGTTGGACCAATCGCCATTGGCTTGGAAACGGTACTTCAGTGTTGCTGACTCGCCTTGATCAACATAGACAGGATCGTCACCATCAAGTGCGGTTTTGGAGAACTTTGCTTCATCCTCGAGGCCATCGCCACGATCATTGAGCGTGACTTCAACGCTAGAGCCGTAAGGGTCTCCATCATCGTTGAACGTGAATTGAGCATCATTGGTCAGCTCGTAACGCTCAATACCACTATCATTACTGCTGGACAGGCCATCAGTCGTGGTGATCAGTGCTTTCGCAGAAATCTCAGCGTTGGTTTCACTGTCTTGCCCAATATTGATGTATAGGTTCTGCCCGACCACCGCGTACTGGTTGACGTAGTCGTTAGCAGCAAATGCCGCGCTGTCGCCGTCAAAGTCTTCAGCTTGGGTCAGTTCCATGCCTGAGATGAACTCTTCAGCTGAAGTGTTCCACTCTGCCTGTTCCGGCAGAGTGTCACTGATGACCACATTGCGGTCGAGGGTGAAGTCGTCATCATTGAGGTACCCATCTTCAGCGTTTCCGTCCCATTGGGAAAGGTTTGCACTAAAGGTGTAGGTAATTTCCTGCGGAGGGACAATGCTGCCGTCTTCTACAGTTGTGATATTCACCGACTCGAAGTCAGCACCCTTATCAAAGGCATCGCCTGGCTGGGGAACCGGTGGCTCTCCGGCACTGCCATTGACGGGAACATCATCCCTACGGGTTTCTCCGCCAAAGGTCGCGGTGTTTTCGAGGTTCAATCCGAAATCGCCGTAACCCACTTCGAGCGCGTCAAATTCGCCCTGGAGTGCTTCCTCCAGTGCCTCTCGTTGCGCTTCAGTGATGGAAGCGGAGTACGTGATGGTCAGTTCAGAGGGGTTCGCGATGTCGCCTTCGAAGGTGAAACCGTTATTAGAGAACTCTGGTTCAAACTTAAACGGATTCGTTTCCTGGTTCCAACCTTCCGAACCCCACGTCGTGATCTCAGCGTTGAAGCTATCCTGGTCGTAGGTCAAGAATTCCGAGAGGTCATCGGAAATCTTGAAGTCCGAACGATCAGTATCAGCATCAGTATGGACGGTCAGCGTGTAGTCAATGACAGCATCAAGAATGTCTTCATCAACTGAGACAACGCCTTCGTAGACGCTGACGAACTTGCTGAGAGCGTTTTCCCCTGCTTGCTTGTCGAAGTGGTTGGAAACGTTCTCTGGTCCTTCGCCGTCTGCGCGGTTGTTACCAATGCTGACGTGTGCTTCGCGTTCCTGGTCACCACCAAATGTTGCTGTGTTGTCCAGCTGCACGCGGTACTCACCCGGCTCAACGTCGAGCTTGTCGAATTCATGCTGGATGGCATCACGGAGTGCGTCGAGCTGGTCCTCGGCGACCGATGCCGTGTAGGTAATGGTCAGCTTGGATTGCTCTTCGATTTCACCGGTGAAAGTGAAACTGTTGCCATCGACGTCCGGTTCGAAGTCGAAAGTATTCGTATCCCAATTCCAACCGCCATCTTCCGATGTCGTAATGTTCGCTTCGAAACTGTCCGCATTGTAGGCCAGGTATTCCGACAGCTGGTCTTCAATGGTGAAAGCATTACGCTCTGATGCGCTATTAACGGTCAGCGTATATTCAATACCGTGGTTGACGACCTCTTCATCGAGCACGACGTTGCCGCTTTCATCAAAGCTGACGTATTTGTCCAAATCTGCATTGGCTGCGCTCTTGTTGAGATAGTCTTCGACCTCAGATGGGCTGTCCTCTTCGTCGCGACTACCACCGATGGTGACGTTGGTGGTACGATCACCAAATTCGCCGAAGGATACAGTGTTGGCTAATCCAAAGCCGTAGTCACCAGTGCCTTCAACATCGTTAAATTCTTTCTGAAGTACCTCGGTCAGCGCCTCGAGCTGTTCGGGATCGACTTGGGCCGAATAGCTCACGGTCAGTTCCGAAGGGTTCTCAACACCTCCGGTGTAGACGAAACCGTTATCGCCAAACGTCGGATCGAACGGAAAGTCAGTGGTCGTTGAATTCCATCCGATGTCATCCCACGTAGTGATCTCTGCTGTGAAGCTGTCCTGGTTGTACATCAGGTACGGGGAAAGCGCATCGGTGATGGTGATGTCTGACCGATCCGTGTCACGATCAGTATTCATGACCAGTGTGTAATTAATATCGTGGTCGAGAATGCTTTTGTCGACGGTGACGACGCCCTGACTGACGTCGACGAACTGGTTGAGGTTCGCCGTGTCTACAGATTTGGCCAGGTGATCTGAAACGCTTTCTTCCTGAGCGTCTCCGTCCCGCACGATGACAGTGCGTGAGAATTCTTCACCACCGACAGTCCATGTGATGATCTGCGACTCTGTCATTTCTACTTCTGAAAACGTGAAGTTCAGGTCGTAGATACCTTGATCAACATCCCACTCGGATGTGTCGTTAAAGTTGATCGAAAGCTGGTTTTCACCATACGTGATGGTGTCGATCGCGGTGTTTCCTGATGGAACTTCCAGTGATGATTCATCGAAGCTCAGCTCTTCGGGAATCCCAATTATTACTGATTCGCTAGCGTCGACGTCCCGGTCATATTGCACACGAATAGTAAACGTGTCACCGGGTTGCACGACCGCATCGTCTGCGAGAGGGCTGCCGTTATGCAACGGCGTTGTCGAGATTCCAGCCGGAGCAGCAACTGCTGCTGGCCCCAGTGCTACTAATCCAGCGACTGATAAAACTGCGGCAAGAATACTTGCAATGAACCGTGAGAACTTCGTATGCCCCCTCGATGGCTCTGCAGTTTCGCTATACAACGGACCCCCTCCTTTCAAAGTGTGTTGATTCATTCCTGTTCCCTGTAATCAAGTGATGAGGTCCGGAACGATCAAATCACCCGGAGGCGAAAGAGTTCCGGAGTTCCCGCATTGTGGGCATGGCTAGGCCAAACACCAAATAATATGGATAACCGGTTCCCACCATATGTGGAGGAGGTAGTGGATTTAGTGCGAAATTGCAGAAATCACCCACCCCTTCACCCTCCCCCTCTGCATGCAAAGAACTTGGGAATGGAGACCCGCTAGGACAATTATGAGCGGATGAGAAAACGTGGACGGCTCGTACAGATGTTTCTCGAGACATAGCTTGAGATCTGTATAGAGCCTTCGGTCCCAAAGAGAAGCCGGTATGACCCAGACTGCAAGCGAAGCCAGATTGTTAGTTTCATGAGCGTACGGGGATGCTCAATCAGCAGGACGAAGTAGCCGAGGATCGGTCCGCAGCAAGTGAGGAAGGGGCTGTAAGAATCACGACGCGAACGCCATCTTTAGATGATGCGCTGAGCAGTTCGGTTGCGGCTTATCCTTGCTGGTTCTGGAATACGCTCGTCAACCACGTGTTCCACGCATCTTCGATCGCTTCGCGATCAACGTCATCGTTCGTCGTGTAGAGGTAGTGGCCGAAGGCAATGGGCATCCCCATCCGTTCCAAACTGTGGAACCGGTACAGTGCGTCGTCGGTTCGCACTGCAAGGAAGTCTTCACCTGGTTCGACGTAGTCAACGACGCCCCCGATGACAGGGAGGCCCTCGGGCGTGAGTCGGATTAGATCACCGACGTTGAGCGAGAGAGAATCGACCTGTAGACCAAGGGCGCGTTCGAGCATCACCCAGGCTTCGTGGGTATTGGCATGTTCGGGCGCTTGCCCTGTCACAAAGGCAGCTGAACGGTCAGAAAAGTGGGTGAGGTATTGCTCAAGGGTGTGCATATATAGGTTCCACCCGTAGCTGGTCAGTTCGGCATAATCGAAATCTGCTGCCCAGTCGTTCCCGAGATCTCCACTGTGGATGAATAGAAGCGTGGTGCCATTGTCGCCTGGTTCGATAAGGTAATCGAATTGGTGATATGCGCCGTTGGGTTCGGTCGGCGTGCGCACGGTCATCCGAACCGGCGGCTCCTCTTCGATCGTTTGGTCTTCTCCGGTGGCATAAGGATCAGGCGACCAACCGGCTTGGCCTTCTCGCGTGGCCACGGCATGCCAGACCTTTTCCGGCGAGGCCGGTACGAGCATTTCTTTTCGAATCTCAAAGTGGTTCGACATGGTTCACCCTTCAGTTGATCCGTTGCACCGTAGCAAGTGCTGCCATATCTTCGTCAGTGATGACGAAATCGACGTCAGCGTTGGTCCGCATATGTTCTGGCTTCGCGGATTTTGGTAGCGGCATCGTACCTAACTGCAAGGCGTACCGGATGCAAAGTTGCGGCACTGAGACCCCGTACTGTTCGGCCAGCGTCACTAGCTCAGAATGATCCAGCATCTCGCCGTGCCCAATCGGTGAATACGCTTGTACGAGGATATTCTGGCGCATGCAATAGTCGAGCAGCTCGGTTGGGGTGTCGCCCGGATGTAATTTGATCTGATTCACGTGTGGGGTGACGCTGCCACTTTCGAAGATGTTTTGTAGATCGTGTTCCAAGAAGTTGGAAACGCCGATCGCTCGACACTTCCCGGCTTCGTATGCTTCTTCCAGTGCCTGCCAGACCGCCCGGTTGCCTTCGGAATAATCGCCACCCCGAAAGTCTGTCCAGGGTTGCGGACTGTGGATGAGCATCAGATCGAGGTAGTCCAGACTCATGCGCTCCAGCGTCGCATCGATGGATGTGACGGCTTCTTCGTATGTTTTGATCTCGGCGGCAATCTTGGATGACACAAACAGTTCGTCGCGCGGCACCGTCGCCGAACGGATTGCATCGCCAACACCACGCTCATTGTCATATGCCTGCGCGGTGTCAATATTGCGGTAGCCCAGAGCAATTGCTTGGTAGACCGCGTCAGCGACTTCGTCATCTTCAATAAACCAGGTGCCGAGTCCCACTTTCGGTGCCCGCACACCATTGGCCAAGGTATAGGTTTCTTGCAACATCATAGGGTGCCTCGTTTCTTCATATGAGGACTAACATCTACGATCTATCCCACCCCTTGCATGTCGACTATGACAACCTGTCAGCCCCGGAGGGAGGAGTTAAAGAGAAGAACCCCCGCGATGTAGAAGCTACGCGAGGGTTCCGTGGTCCCGACCGGCGTCGATCCGGTGACCTTTCGATTTTCAGTCGAACGCTCTACCGACTGAGCTACAGGACCATATCTTGA
>JABXHI010000089.1 GCA_013393415.1 Micrococcaceae bacterium | reverse complement strand
CTGCGAAAAAACGCTATGAAGACGAAGAAGCCGATGTACGGGTGTCAATTGACCGTCGTACCGGTGAGTACGAAACGTTCCGCCGCTGGCTGGTGGTTGATAACGATGCTGTGCCTGCGCTGGGTACCGAGCTGACGTTGCAGGAGGCGGAAGAGATTGACCCTTCGCTGAAGCCCGGAGATACCTACGAAGAGCAGGCTGAATCTGTTTCCTTCGGCCGTATCGGGGCCCAGGCTGCAAAGCAGATTATTTTCCAGAAGGTCCGCGAGGCTGAACGTAGCAAGATTGTCGACAGCTACCGTGACCGCGTGGGTGAACTGGTCTCCGGGACCGTCAAGAAGGTTACCCGCGATAATGTTATCGTAGACCTAGGCGCCAACGCTGAGGCGTTATTGCCCAGAGAACACCTGATCCCGCGTGAAACCTTCCGTATGGGAGACAGGGTTCGCTCACTCTTGCTGGAAATCCGCACGGATCATCGCGGTCCGCAGCTGATCCTCAGCCGTACCGCTCCGCAGATGCTGATTGAGCTCTTCCGGATTGAAGTTCCGGAGATCGCAGAGGATCTGATCGAGGTTCGTGGTGCAGCCCGGGACCCGGGCTCACGGGCTAAAATCGCAGTGAAGACCAACGACCGTCGTATCGATCCGGTGGGTGCCTGCGTAGGCATGCGAGGCTCGCGTGTACAGGCAGTGTCCAATGAGCTGGGTGGTGAGCGTGTTGATATTGTGCTGTGGGACGACAACCCGGCCCAGCTGGTTATAAACGCCATGGCACCAGCCGAAGTCGCCTCGATCGTAATCGATGAAGACCGGCATACCATGGAAGTTGCGGTCGCCGAAGACAACCTGGCACAGGCAATCGGACGCAACGGACAAAACGTTCGCCTGGCAACAGACCTGACCGGCTGGACATTGAACGTAATGACCGAAGACGAAGCCGATGAGCGTCAGGAGAAGGAGTTTAATACCCTGGTTGAACGCTTCACTACCCACCTTGATGTGGATGAAGAGTTTGCCG
>JABXHI010000088.1 GCA_013393415.1 Micrococcaceae bacterium | reverse complement strand
GGGGGTGTTGTCACCCAGGAATTGGTCGCGGCGGATCGTGGATCGCTAATAGAGGCACGACGCCCCAACGAACCATATAGCGGGTTGGTGGAGGGCTAGTTTTCTAACGTGGATGCCGAGCATGAACCGCCCACCGACACCTATTTGGACTGGCCGTGATCGGCTTGAACTAACCGGTTCAAGTCTTGGAAGCCAGCGACCAAGTAGGGGTCTGTATGACAGGATTCAACCTTGATCAATACGCGTTGTTCATTGGTCTTGACGTGGGAAAATCGGAGCACCATGCCACCGCACTGACCAGCCAGGCGGACAAGGTCTATGACAAGGCGTTACCCAATAGCGAGCCAAAATTACAACAACTCTTGACTAGCCTCGTCGCCAAATATGGGCCGGCGTTGTTGGTGGTGGATCAGCCGGCCACGATCGGCGCATTACCGGTGGCAGTTGCCCAAAGCCTCGACGAGGTGGAGGTCGCGTACTTGCCGGGGCTCACGATGCGCCGGGTGGCGGACCTGCATGCTGGTAGTGCCAAAACGGATGCGCGGGATGCTTATATTATCGCCGAGACAGCACGCACCATGCCCACTGCGTTACGAGCCATTGCGGACTCCGACGAACAGATCGCCGAGTTAGCGGTGCTGGCAGGTTTTGACGACGACCTCCTGGCTCAAACGACTGCCACACGCAACCGGTTACGCGGCGTCTTGACACAGATCCATCCGGGTTTGGAACGCGTGGTGGGCCCGAAACTCCACCACAACGGGGTCCTGGACGCACTCATCCGGTGGCCGACCCCGCACACGCTGAAAACCGCCGGACGAGGCCATGTGCGCAAACGCATTGCCAAGCACAACCCCAGACTGGCCGCCAAACTCACCGAACAGGTTTTTGACGCCTTGGATGCTCAAACCGTGGTGGTACCTGGCACCAATGCGGCCGCCACCATCGTGCCCATGCTGGCGGACCAACTCACCGAGCTATACACCCAGCGAGCAGCAGTCTTTTCCCAAGTCGAAGAGTTGGTCGATGACCACCCTCTTTCGGCGGTCCTGACGTCCTTGCCCGGAGTCGCCGTCAGGACCACCGCCAGACTCCTGACCGAAGTCGTCGGCAAAGAGTTCAAAACCGCCGGCCACCTGGCGTCCTACGCTGGTATCGCGCCCACCACCAGGCGTTCTGGGACCAGCATCCGCGGCGAATTCGCCAACCGCGGTGGCAACAAAAGGCTGAAATCAGCACTGTTCAACAGCGCCTTCGCAGCCCTATCGCACCCACCGTCACGGGCGTACTACGACAAGAAAATCAACCAAGGCAAAACCCACAAACAAGCCATCATCGCCCTAGCCCGCCGCCGTCTGGATACCCTCTACGCGATGCTCCGAGACGGCACTTTCTACCAAGACCCCACAGCCACAGTTACTGCAAAAAACTTCTCAGAAGCCGCTTGACAAAAACGATAGAGGCACCCCC
>JABXHI010000087.1 GCA_013393415.1 Micrococcaceae bacterium | reverse complement strand
GTAGGAAAAGGGCTGCGTTCTGGCATTACTCAACAGCCACTCGCGCTGAAGAGGCGAATCCTGATAAGCAATGCCAACAGCCAGTACCTTCAGACCGCTCAATCAGCGCCCTCGTGAATAAGGCGGGATAGGGGCCGCGCTTTCCGTCTCGGCCAGGCTCACCGAAGAACACCAGGTCGCAACCGAGTGGGCGCACCGGGTTATTCAGCGCCTGCTTGAACACCTCGGTGGCGGCCTGGGTCAGCGGCACCAATCGAGCTTCGTTGTTCTTGGTGTCGGTGAGGCGCACCACGCGGCGCTTCACGTCGACCTGGGAGCGAGTGAGGGTCAGGATCTCCGACGAGCGCATGCCCGTCTCCAGGGCGATTCTGGCGATCCAGGCCAGCATGGGGTTGCTGTGTTGCCGCAGCACGGCGAATAGCCGCTTCTCCTCATCAGCGCTTAGACGCCGGTCGCGCCCCTCCCCCGGGCTGGGCTTGCGGATGTTCTGGACGGGGTTGTAGGTCAGGCCGAGGCCCCATTCCTGGATGGCCACGGTGTAGAGATGGCCGAGCAAGGCGAGCTCCAGGCGCACGGTATTGGCGCTGATGGGCTGGCCACGATGGCCAATGCTGTTCAGACGGGTGTCACGGAAGTTGGCGATCAGCTCCGGCGTCAGGGCCGCGAGGGAGTACTTGCCCAAGTGCTCAATCAGCGTGTTGGCCTTGTGGCGTTCGCTCTTCTGGGTGCTGGGCTTTTTGGTAGGGGTAACGTCGGCCAGGTACCGCTTGAGCGCGGCTTCGAGCGTCATACGCTCCGAGGCACCGCGCTGGATATAGACGCCACGCACCATTTCGTCTTCGGTGCGGCGTGCCCAGTCCTGGGCATCTCGCTTGGTGCGGAAGGTCTTGGCGGTGGTGGGCCAGCCGGTCTTGCGGATGACGGCTTTCCAGCTTCCGGCAGGGGTCTTGACGATGGTGGCCATGAAAGTCTCCAGGGGGCTGAAGGATCGGCACTGTACCGAAACTGTACCCTTGGACTATGGGACTCACCAAAGAGAATTCTTAAGTAGCTGATTTTCATGGTGGGCCCAGCTGGACTCGAACCAGCCACCAAGGTACAATGTGTCCCCTGCTCTAACCATTTGAGCTACAGTCGCTCGCTGCGCCGGCGGGTGCGACCGGTGGCGTGAAGCCGAGGCTAGACGTCTGCTGAATAGTGTCCGAACCTGTCGACGTGACAGATACGATCCGGTAACCAGTCTCACTCCAGGTACCTTGATTATGTT
>JABXHI010000086.1 GCA_013393415.1 Micrococcaceae bacterium | reverse complement strand
GGCTCATCGTAAAAATGAGTGTAGTTGGTGTCTGAATCCGCCGGTGTCGAGCAGTGCTCTGGTGATGTAATGCATGAGATTACGGAAGCCTAAGGCTGTGCCGCGCAGGTGTTCGATTCTGCCGTTGATGGCTTCAGTGGGCCCATTGCTGGTACCGACGTGATCGAAGTATGCCAGGATATCTGCGGCTCGGCGTTTCATGGTCCGGCCCAAGGTTTGGAGTTCTTTGAGCGTGTTCGGAACGCCCTTGCTGATGGAATCTATCAGTTTCCTGAGCCGCTTTTTGGCTTGTTTTCGGTCGGGATGACGGTAGGCCGCCACGATCCGTTGGTAGATGTCATAGGTGGTTTGCACCGGCTGATGGTCAGGGTTGGCAAACACAGCGTCCAGGCGGGTCTGTTGTCGTTCTGTCAGGTAGTCTTTGCCGGTTTTCAGTACTTTGCGGATCCCATAGAGCGGATCGTCCTTGCGCCCCCGATGGCCCAGCGTGGCCTGTTGAATCCGTTGCCGGGCCTTATCCACGGCTTGGCCCGCCAGGGCGACCACGTGGAAGGGATCCATCACCGTGACCGCTTCGGGCAGAGTTTCAGCGGCTGCAGTTTTATAGCCCGTGAACCCATCCATAGCCACGATCTCCACCCCGGCGCGAAACGCGCTGGTTTGAGCCTCGAGCCAGGTAATAAACGTTTGTTTGGATCGGCCCGGGACCATATCCAACAACCGCGCAGGACCGGTGCCATCAGCCACCGGGGTCAGATCGATCACCACAGTGACATATCGGTTGCCCCACCGGGTATGACGCCACACATGCTCATCGACCCCTAACACTCTGACGCCATTGAGTCGGTTGGGATCCTCAATGAGCAACCGCCGGCCGGTCGCCAGCACCGCGTCGTTGGCGGTATGCCAGGACACGCCAAGATTGGCAGCCACCCGGGCAATGGATAACCGGTCGATGACCACCGATTTCAACGCCCACAACGCGGCCGCATGCGAGAGTTTAGCTTCTGGGGCCACCACGGACGTGGTGTCTTGTTGCCACACACAAGCACACGCATCACACCGATACCGACGCAACCGCAAATGCAGCTGGGTTGGCCGCCAGCCCATGGGCACGTGGGTGACGTTGCGCACCACACTGCCTCGCACGCGGGCCTGGGCACCGCACCGACGACAGAAATTGTCGCGGTCTACGATGCGACATTCCAACGTGGTCTGGTCGTGGTCGAGATGTTGACCGGTGACCGTCACGCCGAAATTACGGAGCATGCAAAAGGCGTCAAAATCTGGGCGCGAGAAGGTAGGCTTGGGCATGTCGAGGTCTTTCTTTAGATGTGTTGTTTGAGCACTTCCATCTTCGAAAAGACCTCGACTTTTTTATGCCTTCAACACACCCCGGTCACCAAACCGATCTACACCCAAAATTCCGAAGAGCC
>JABXHI010000085.1 GCA_013393415.1 Micrococcaceae bacterium | reverse complement strand
TAAGTGCCTGATCTAAAGTCTTCGTGTATAATCCATATCAGGATCTCTGACACGGACGGAACCATGGCAAGGCGCTTCGTTGCCCCTCTCACTGAATCTGAACAACAGACGCTGACCTCCGCCTATCACCATGGTGAGAAGCGCGCCCTACGCCGGCGTGCGCACGCCATCCTGCTGAGTGATCAAGGCCATACAATCGACCAAATCAGTGGGGTATTGCAGGTTCGCCGCGATGCCGTATCTCGATGGCTCAAACAGTGGGAGGCGTCGGGGCTCGACGGGCTCATCGACAAACCCCGCAGTGGCCGCACGCCGATCCTGGATGAGCACGACCACCAGCGACTGCAGGAGCTGGCCGCCGAGCGGCCTCATCAGATTCGATCCTTGCAGGCTCGCCTGCAAGAAGAGACCGGCAAGGCGGTCAGCACGGTGACCCTTCGCCGGGCGTTGAAAAAAAAATCGCCATAGCTTCAAGCGCATTCGGCATTCACTGAAGGCACTGCGTGACGAAACGGATTTCCGCAACACTCAGGGCCTCCTCAAGGCGCTTCACCAGCGGGAAGACCAGGGCGAACACGAGCTCTATTACTTTGATGAGTCAGGCTTTTCACAATCGTCGTCGGTGCCATACGCGTGGAGCCCCATCGGTAAACCCTGCGAGGTGGCCGCCTACTCCCATAGCCGAAGGCTGAACGTACTGGGGTTCCTAAGCCGAGCCGGGAAGCTGGTCTACCACACCACCACGGAAACGGTGACGAGCGAGACGGTCATCGAAGCGTTTGACCAGTTTGTGGCCAAGAAAGACCCCGATACCTTCGCCGTCGTGGTGCTCGACAATGCCAGCATGCATCGCTCTAGGGCCTTCAAACGGAAGATAGTGGAGTGGATGTCGCACCGTGTGCACTTGGTCTACCTATCTGCTTACTCACCGGAGCTGAACCTGATTGAGATTCTGTGGCGGCAGATGAAGTATTCATGGCTGCCGTTGAGTGCGTACCTCTCGTTTGATCGGCTCTGCAACGAGGTCTATCGCCTACTCGGTGGCTATGGAGCGGATCACGCGATTAATTTTGAATAGCCACTTA
>JABXHI010000084.1 GCA_013393415.1 Micrococcaceae bacterium | reverse complement strand
AGCCACACGCCTGACCCGGACCACGTCCTGCGAGCCTCATTATGGCGACGTCAACACCAATACCGGGCCCAGCAATATCACTACACAGCACGCGGCCACACTTTACAAACACGACTGTAGTACTAGGGACGGCTACAACAGGTGGCGTCTATTATCTGATACGGCTCCTAGCTCTCGCGCATTGCGCACCACCTTTTCCTAGATCTCTAAGAAACCACTTCGACTAACGCGAGGGGGTGGCCATTCTAGAGGCTTCCTCTGAGAAGATCGTTCTGACTAGGGTACGAACCGTCGGTGAACATCTCATAGAAGATGCTGCGCAGGTCTTGTTGGCCCCGAAGCTCGCTGCTAGGCTCGCAAATATCGGCATGCCGAGGTGATGGCGGTCATGTTGATTCTGAGTTGCACATTTTCTAGGACGAACCGTGTAAACCGTCCTACTCGGATTCTCCGGACAGCAGGGGTCATGAAACTCGATCACGACCGACTCATTGAAGCGTACCGACGCATGAGTCGAATCAGACAGTTTGAAGAATTCACCAAGGACTTACTACTCAAAGGCGAACTCTACGGAGCTTTCCACACCTCAACCGGTCAAGAAGCATCCATTGTCGGCTCGTGTTTGGCGCACGTGAAGCCACCTCGGCAGACGCGCCAGAGACTCGTCAACGCTCGAAGGTTGCTTCCAATGCTCAGGAGTTTGCCGCTACGAGTCAACGCGAGGGTGAAACTCGCGAGCCAACGTCTCGGTTGCGCAAAGTAATTGCTGAACGGATGCATGACAGCCTCCTTGAAACAGCACAATTCACCTTGACCACCACTGCGGATGTCACGGATTTTGCGACCCTGCGTTCAGACGTCGCAGGTGGGGCAACGAAGCCGTCCTATACCGATGCTGTGGTGCGGGCGGTGGCGCTCGTATTGCCGAATCATCCGTTATTGAATTCCCGCTTTGAGGACGATGCTATCGTCAACCCCGGTGTGGTTAATATCGGCTTGGCTGTAGCCGTCGAAGAAGGACTACTCGTGCCAGTCGTCAATAACGCCGATGGGCTCGGTTTGGCAGAGATGGCAGATACCACAGGGGACCTCGCCGCGCGGGCGCGCAACAACGAACTGGGCGCCGATGCTTTTGACGGTGGGACCTTTACGGTGACCGCTCTGGGTGCACAAGGTATCGACCATTTCACACCGATCATTAACCCGCCGCAGTCGGCGATTCTAGGCGTGGGTCGAGTTCGTGAAGTGCCAGCACGTTTTGGTACTGGGCTCATGTGGCGGCAAGAGCTCCCGCTGAGTTTAACAGTTGATCATCGCATCAATGACGGCTACCCGTCGTCGCTGTTCCTGGCAGAAGTTGTTGAACTGTTGGAGGCGCCCCAGCGGTTGATCTAGCACCTAACACAATGGGCCTGACCAAGGGGAGAACTTCCTTTTGGTCAGGCCTGTTGTTATCTGAGAGTCCGCGCTCTCTGACGGTAGAAGAAATCTGGTCATGCTGCCGGCTTCTGTAGGCAGGATAGCGTTGTCGAAGTGGTGTTGGTATCGATCGGTGGTCTTACCTGGTTAGTCATCCGATAATCTAGAGGGAATATCCCGCGCGGTATGCAGCACGCGGTGTATTCGGATGGTATCGGCATTTTCAGTATAGAAAGCGATGTATGGGAAGCGTTGCAGAGTAAGAGCGCGCATCTCGGGGATATTGGTTTCAACGGCGAAACGCGTTGAGCCTAAATTTGGGTGCTCGCTGAGGAGGGCTATCGTGTCCTCCAAATTGTCAACAAAACCCAGTGCCGCTTCGGGGGCACCTTGGTCTTGATAGTGGTCAACTGCCTCTTTGATGTCCGCGTCGGCCTGTCTCGTGGTTATGACCCGCCGTGGACTCATGCTGCGTCAGAGTTACGAATACGTTCGCGCATCCGTTCGAAATAGTCATCGTCCATCTTAGAGCCAGGTCCGGATTCCATACCCTGAACAAGTAGGGCGCGGAGCTGAGTGCGGTCCTGCTCGCGACGAATCAGTTCGCGTAGAAATTCACTGCTGGACACGTAATCGTGTTCATCTACTTGTGCTTCGACGAACTTTCTAAGCTCGTCCGGTAGTGATACGTTCATCGTTGCCATAAGACCATCGTAGGCCAATTGGCAAATTTTGTCATTTGTGCTTTGAGGTACTTTATGGAACTCAGCCCATTAGGGTTGTAATGGCAAGGCTTTCTGCACGTCCGAGAGAATTGCTGGAGGTGGGAACGATCGACTGGGGCACCTGGTTTCCGTTATTGGAAGCATCCGACTACACGATTGCGCGCGAAGTCCTCTTACGAGGCGTTGCAGCTCTCTATTTCATTGCGTTCCTCGCCGCGTTCTATCAGTTCCCCGCGTTACTTGGCGAACTAGGTCTCTCTCCTGCGCCGGCATTCATCGAGCGCACGAACTCGCGTGATGCACCAAGTCTGTTCCGCTGGCGATCGACGCCCTAAAGCGACCGGCTGCTACGGATCGTGTGTTTGATCGGCATGGCGCTGAGCGTCACAGTCGTGGTCGGAATCGTGCAGCTGGGCCCGGCCTGGACGACCATCCCGGTGTTTTTGCTGATGTGGTGGTTGTACCTGTCGATCGTCAACATCGGCCAGTACTACTACGGCTTTGGATGGGAATCACTGCTGCTCGAGGTCGGCTTCGTCGTCGGCTTTCTGGGCACCCCGGAGGTTGCACCGCCATTATTGATCCTGTTGTTCTTGCGCTGGACGGTGTTCCGTGTGGAGTTTGGTGCGGGCATGATCAAGATGCGCGGCGACAATTCCTGGCGGGACTTAACCGCCATGGACTACCATCACCAGACACAGCCGATGCCGAACCCACTGAGTCGGTGGGCGCATCAGAAACCACAATGGTGGCACCGGGCTGAGACGCTCGGTAGCCACGTGATCCAGCTGGTCATGCCGTGGCTGCTGTTTTTCCCGCAGCCGGTGGCGTCGATCGCGGCAACGATTATTATTATCAGCCAACTGGTCTTGGTGTTCACCGGCAACTACGCTTGGCTGAATTGGCTGACGATTCTGATTGCGTTTTCGGCCATCAGCGACTCGTTCCTTCATGCGTTGGTCGGTGGTGGATGGCCTGCCTGGGGCTGGCAGCGCGTCGCCGAGGTGTTCGATGGCCAGGGAGAGACGCAGTCACCCGGGTGGTGGCTGATCTTGATCGCTGTCGTTTTCCTCTTCCTGTGTGTGCTGAGCTGGCAGCCGTTGCGCAATCTCTTCTCGTCGAATCAGTTGATGAATGCCAGTTTCAACCGCTGGCATCTGGTCAACGCTTACGGCGCGTTTGGGTCGATGACCCAAGTCCGTCGGGAACTCATCGTCGAGGGCACCCTCAGCTCAGACCCATCGTCTGAAAGTGGTTGGCACGCCTATGAGTTCAAAGGTAAACCCGGTGATGTCTACCGACGGCCACCACAGGTCGCGCCCTATCATCTGCGGCTTGATTGGATGATGTGGTTTTTGGCGTTGGGTTCGCCCAATCAACCCTGGTTTCAACGGCTATTGCAGAAGCTCCTAGACGGCGATTCAGCGATTCGAAAGCTGCTGCGCAGCGATCCATTTGACGGACAAGCGCCCGTGCTCATCCGAGTCAGAGTCTTCGAATACCGTTACGCCACCGCAGCTGAGCGGCGCGAGACCGGTCAGTTCTGGTGGCGTAAGGAACTGGGTAACCTGGTCCCGCCTACTGGGTGAAACTCTGTGGGCGGTTCGAAGTGGCGCATACGGCCCGGACTCGGTACTGCATACCTATTTAACGGTCGTCGGGAAGCGCTCACTCAGCTAAAAATCGAGCAGGGATGTCTTGCGCGGTATGCAGTACTCGGTGGATGCGAAGCGTATCTGTAGTTTCAGTATAGAAAGCAATATAGGGGAAGCCTCGTAGGGCAAGGGCACGTATCTCGGGGATATTCGTTTCGACGGCGAAACGAGGAGAACCCAAATGAGGGTGTTCGCTGAGAAGGACTTTCGCATCCTCCAAGGTATGTGCAAAGCCTAAAGCCGCTTGTGGAGCACCCTGAGCTAGGTAATGGTCGATTGCCGATTCGATGTCGGCATCCGCCTGTCTTGTAGTGACGACACGACGTGAAGTCACGCGGCGTCGGAATTACGGATACGTTCACGCATCCGTTCGAAGTAGCTGTCGTTCATCTCGGAGCCCGCACCTGACTCCATCCCCTGAATTAGGAGTGCGCGCAGCTGTGTACGATCCTGTTCCCGGCGGAGCATGTCACGTAGAAACTCACTACTGGACACGTAATCGTGTTCTTCAACTTGTGCCTCGACAAATTTTTTGAGTTCATCAGGCAGCGATACATTCATTGTTGCCATAGAATCATGCTAGACCACGTGGCAAACTTTGTCATGATCCTTACGACCCTCGTGCCACCAACCGGATGAGATCTTCCGAGGGCTCCGATGGGTCAGTTATGCTGATCGGGTTCAGCATGGGTCCATGCTGCGGTTCTGACAGAAGGTTTTCATTATCATGTGGTTCGATACTTGGGCTGATCTGGCTCGAATCCTTCTCACCGGGGTGGCCGCTTATGTCGTGCTGGTGGCGATGGTACGACTGTCCGGCAAGCGTGCGCTGAGCCAGCTCAACGCTTTCGACTTCGTGGTGAGTGTCGCTATCGGTTCTGTCCTGGCCACCACGTTGCTCAATGCCGATGTCGCTCTGGCTGAAGGTGTCATAGCGCTAGGACTGCTGATCGGATTGCAGTATCTCGTGGCGTCTATCGCAACCCGTTGGCCCCGCAGCCGTCAGGGGATCACGTCCCAACCCACACTCCTGCTGGCAGACGGACACATCCGGTACGAAACATTATGACGTCAACGACTGACCGAATCAGAGCTACGCCAGGTTGTGCGAATGAACGGTTTTGGAGACCTCGCAGACGTTAAAGGGCTCTTCGGAATTTTGGGTGTAGATCGGTTTGGTGACCGGGGTGTGTTGAAGGCATAAAAAAGTCGAGGTCTTTTCGAAGATGGAAGTGCTCAAACAACACATCTAAAGAAAGACCTCGACATGC
>JABXHI010000083.1 GCA_013393415.1 Micrococcaceae bacterium | reverse complement strand
GCATGTCGAGGTCTTTCTTTAGATGTGTTGTTTGAGCACTTCCATCTTCGAAAAGACCTCGACTTTTTTATGCCTTCAACACACCCCGGTCACCAAACCGATCTACACCCAAAATTCCGAAGAGCCAGTTAACTTTGCTTCTCACGGTGGTCTGACTCATCCGATAATAGGCGGCTAGATCTTTGACTGTTGCATATGTTCGGGCCATGGTCCGGCTCCTTCCAGCCATCACGACGTACATTAGATTTTACTCTTGCCCACCGAGGTCGTCGGGGTCGAGCCAGGATGATTCGGAGCGGTTGATCCGCTGTATGTTCTCGGCTGGGAGCCAGGCTGAGTGCATGTGAACGGGCACGCCGGCTACCACTGCTGAGGGTGTGGTGCGGTCGAACCACTTGACGAGCACAGTGGTAGTCGTCCACGCCGTTGCCTTACCATCCACGGTGCGGCCGTCGTTCAGGGTGGCGCGCACATACGGCTCCTGCCGGTACGGGGCCCGGTTGACCGGTTCACGAGGCTCGTCACTCATACGGCGAGAATAGCAAGCGAAGTATCCTAAGCAACATGACCGAAGCCTTATGCCTCATCACCGGGTGCACCGAGAATGCCCTGACCCGCGGGCTGTGCAGCTATCACTATGAAAAGGCACGCTGGGAGGGCAACCTTGCCGACGTCGCTCTACCGAAACGGCAGTCAGCGGTTGAACGACTTGGTGATGAAGCACTCGAGCTCTGGAAATCCGGTATGCCCATGACGCATGTCGCCCAAGAGCTCGGCACCAGCGGCCCAACTATTCGCGACGTCCTCAAGAAGATGGGTATTGAGAACCCAGGCCGGCGCAGTGCTCGCGCCCGCATGCTGGAACACAGCCGCGAGCAAGCTGATCAGATCGGCCAACTCGACCACCTGGACCCGCTCGAAGCAGTCCTGCAGGCATGGAACGGCCCAGACCAAGACCCCGATGTCCGTTGTGCGGCACAGGAAGAAGTACGACAAGTCATGCCGCTGCTGGCAAGGGCATTAGATCGACTTACAGGTGAAGCAAAGCCAGATTAGTAACTTTCTTTAATGTAGCCTGGCACACAGAACTCGCACACTCGCACCACTAGAGGCACTTTATGGAAAAGCTGACCGCGCTTCGGGGCGGCATTGTTAAGTCCGATTGCTCCCACAATGCAGGCATTGAAGCGCCGATCCTGTATTTGGAAAATCAACTAGGGTCCCCTGAAGTAAGGCTAAATACAAGCAAGGGAAAACAGAAGACTGAGGAGTCGTTATGGGGTCTTATACGCCCAATATGATTCGGCCCAATTCCTTGCAAGCTCTTCTGTACGGTCAAATCCGCTCTTTCACTGATGGGCAGTTGGAATGGATCGAGAAGGCGAATAGCTCTACTGGTGAAATATTCGCAGTATTGGCAGTTCATGGTTGCAGGAACGGACGGCTGATTATGAACCACCGGCGCCTAATACCCTTCAGGCCTACCTTCTCTTTCGTCGTAAATGACGTGCCCGCATATAGGGTGTGTGTAAATGACGATACGAATGGCGTAGAGGGTACGCACGGACATCGATATATTCCTGCTACCGGCGGAGAAAATCCACACAGCTTGTCAACTAATTTTTTGATGATAGAAGATCGGAGCCGACCGACTAACGCTGAGTTGAAAGCGGCCTTTGAAGAGTTCGCCAATCTTGTTAATGTAGACCTAAATGATGGATACTGGGTGGACCCCTGAGAGGAGGCGCTATGGAACCTCAAAGCTTACGGTCGAGTTTTCTAAACTTGATCAATGACAATCTCCAAGCTTTTGAGTTTGAAGAGCAAATTATCGTCGATATGCCCTTTAACTATTCTGATGGCGACCGGATCTCACTTATCGTCTTGCCATTTGAGAATATGTTCAAAGTAACTGACGGTGGTAGTACCGCTCTCAAATTGCAAATGGCCGGCATTAACATGGTTAGTGGGGCTGTTCGTGACGCCTGGGAAACGATGGTCTCTGGAATCGCCCAGCAGAACTTTTCACCTGAGGGCAACGAAATCGCTGTAGTCGTAGAACAAAGCGAGGTATCAAAAGCATTGATGGATGTTGCCTTTGGGTGCGTTCATTCCGAACACGCCCGATTGAAGGCAACGAAGTCTCGTAGAAAACCCTATACAGACCAAGTTGATTCTCGCATTGGCGACTTCATCACTTATAAACACCCGGAAGCTGTTTGGGAAAAGCGTAAAGCAGTCCCACTAGCGTCTGGCCGACGCCGTACCGTTACCGGTGTGTTCCGACGAAAAGAAGTCGGCAGTGAGGCACTCTACGTTCAGGCTGTGGGAGGGGCCACGAAGCAGGAGCGGAACGACCCAGCAGATAAGGCTTATACGATTTTCAGTAATATCGATCGCCCCAAAGAAGACAAATTGGTGGTCGCCATCGGAGAGATTTCTTCTTGGGATGCGGGAGTCGTGCGAGAGCTTAACGATGTGGCTCAAACCGTATTCTTCGACGAGCCCTCAGATTTGGAATATGTACTCAACCGTCACATTCACAAGCGTCCGCTAGCTAATCAGCAGTAGTCTTTAGCTCCGACCTGCCGGACCAATATAGTCAGACAATGATGCTTCTTGTATCTCAACCCTTGAGAGCGTTTTAGTGGAGTGTCCGGAACGAATCGTGAGAAAGCAAAAAGCCCCGCGCACCGGCATGCGCTAGAAGGATACAGCCGGTGGACGGGGCTGGCCTCAACCTTGCACGTTGAGGCAATAATGTATTGTACATCACAACGTTTTGACTTGGCAATTTGTGTGAAATACAAGAAAAGCGCCCCGCACACCGTTTCGCTTGGACATTGAACGGCTATGCGGGGCGTGTCTCACTCACACATATGAAGACCTTATGCATCATATACGATCAAGGTCTGGCTTGGAATGTTCCAGGTCACTTAGAATAAACAAATAACCGCCTCATCTACTCGCAGTGAGTGGTGGGGCGGTTATTTGTTGTACAAGTACCTCGTTAGGGAGCGAGGTAGCACCTAGTTTACTAGACGCGGCTCAATGGTTTACCTCCCAAGTCTGGGTCGTGGTGGCTGGTAAATCCATGCGAATCGTGTTGGCATAATGCGGTCATGAATAAACGTGGATATGAAGACAAAGACAATGGTCAGTAGCGGTGGCAGGATGGCTGCCCAGAGTTCGTTGGGACCCATCGGTACGGACAACAATATGGGGATCAGGACGGTAATAACTATCAGCACCGGATGTAAGAGATAGATCGGTAATGTTCTTCCGGCGAGGTACTTTGAGAGGGCCCTGATTTTCCTGTTTCGAACGGCCCATACGGAGACTCCCACTGCGGTGATGAGTCCGGTGGCGGATAGGGGAACGCTGAGCGGTGCGGTGAGGGGGGTTGTCCCAGGCTGTGAGTGTGATTGCGGTGAATGCGGCGCCTCCACCGAAGATCAGCGTCCAGGGGTTCATATGAGAGATTCTGCTTGCGTGTTGTGCTGCGAAACATCCTAGGAAGTACCAGAAGGCGTATCGGGATGCTTTCACTGGCGCGTAGGTATAAATCCCGGACCATGTTGCTGGGATTGCGGCTTCAAGGAATGGGGCAGCGAGAGCCAGGATGAGGGACAAGACGAGCAGGGTGGTTGGCCGGCTGCGGAACAGTTTTGCGGTTATGAAGAAGATGGCGAGTATGGCGAGGAACCAATATCCGCTGAAACCGAAGGGTAGGCCGATGATCCGGTCGGTGGTGTAGGACCATGGCGTGTCTGGGGTATATGCGTAGCCGGCGAGGAAGGCGAACCCGATACTCCATAAGAGGTAGGGCCAGATCAGGACGGTGATCTTGGTGTGCCATATGGTGGACCAGTTTCGGGCTATGGCGTGGTGGGCGAGGATGCCGGCGGTGAGAAAGAATAAGGGCATGCGCATGGGGAGCAGCACTTGGTTTACTGTGTCCCAGAATGGGGAGGCTGGACCGTCTGAGGTTGGGAAGAGGTAGTTTACGCCTGAGCCGCCTATGTGATAGAGGACGACGAGGATGATGGCAGCGGCTTTCGCGAAGTCGACCCAGGCTATGCGTTGGCGTGTTTGCGTTGCGGTCTGGTGTCCCGTGGGTGTTGGGGTATGACGTGTTGCCATAGGTGGTGGGTGCCCTTTCGGTGCCTAGCGATCCTGGTCAATGTTACTTTGAGGGGGCGTTGGGGTGGCTCTGGTGACGAAGTCCGCGGCAATCTTGGGTACGGGTTTTATAGGTCAAAAAGAACCGCCCCACCTACTTGGAAGTAAGTGGGGCGGTTTGCTACATCGTCGTGGGGTTAGTTTAGCCTAGTCAGCTGCGCGACGACCAGTCGCCAGCACAGTATCTTTGGCGGTGCTGTCGGCGTTACCCACAGCGGTCGCTACGGGCCTGCTGCATGAATAGGTGACATTCGATCTGGCTAGCTGAACGCTGGTCTGGAAGGATGATCACTATGCCTACCCCGTTTCCCAAAGAGTTCCGCGAGGATGTCGTCCGAGTGGCGCTGAACCGTGACCCAGATGTCACACTGGCCCAGATTGCCAAGGATTTTGGCATCCATGTTGGCACGCTGGATAAGTGGATGCGCCAAGCCCGCACCGAAGCAGGTGAGCAACCAAGCGTGACCACATCGGAAAACGAAGAGCTCAAAGCGTTGCGGAAACGCACCCGGCTGCTGGAACAGGAAAACGAGGTCTTACGCCGTGCTGCGGCCTATTTGTCGCAGGCGAATCTGCCGGGAAAAGGCTCTACCCGCTCGTAAGATAGCTCGCCGCTGACGGGATCCCCGTGGTGGTATCGTGCCGGGTGTTGAAGCTTGCTCGTCAACCCTATTACCGATGGTTGTACCAACCAGTGCCCCAGACTGATCTGGAGGCAGCATATCGTGCCAATGCGCTCTTTGACGCTCACCGGGATGACCCGGAGTTTGGACACCGGTTGTTGGCTGACGAAGCCAACGCTTCGGGCCAGCCCATGGCGGATCGGACGGCGTGGCGAATCTGTCATGACAACCAGTGGTTCAGCGTGTTCGGTAAGCGTCAAGCGCGCGGCAATGCCATCCGGCCTGGTCCTGCGGTCCATGATGATCTGGTGCTGCGTGACTTCACCGCAGATCGTCCAAATCAGCTGTGGCTCACCGATATCCCTGAGCATCACAGCGGAAGGAAAACTGTACTTATGTGCGGTCAAAGACGTCTTTGCTGGCAAGATCGTGGGGTATTCCATCGATTCCCGCATGACCTCACGACTGGCCGTCAGAGCACTCGAGAACGCGGTTGCCCTGCGTGGCAACGTCGCCGGATGTGTGGTGCATTCCGACCGCGGATCACAATTCCGATCCCGGAAATTTGTGGCCGCTCTGAAACGTCACCGCCTGGTCGGATCCATGGGAAGAGTCGGCGCCGCAGGCGATAACGCCGCGATGGAATCCTTCTTCTCGCTACTTCAGAACAACGTACTGGACCGCAAACCCTGGGCCACCAGGGGCGAGCTTCGCTTGGCGATCGTCACCTGGATCGAACGCACTTACCATCGTCGGCGTCGACAATCCCGGCTCGGCAGGTTGACCCCTGTGGAGTTTGAGACCATGATGAACACACCGGTAGCAGTCGCTGCCTGACACAACACCTGTCACCTAACCGTGCAGCAGGCCCGATCGAGTCTGACAGTCTGTGGAGTGTCGCCAACATGGACGAACTCACCACCACACTGCCCGAACCCCAACTCTGAGGCCAAACCCTGCTCTGGGAGATCACCCAGCGGCTAGAGTCAAAAGACGAACGCATAGAACACCTTGAAGAACGCGTCCGCGAACTGGAAGCGGAGCTAGAACCTTATAGGAAGTAATGAAGAAAACACTCATCACCACCACCTTGACCGCCGCAGTCCTACTGGTTGGATGCTCAGCACCCGCCAACGATGCTGACCCCAACTTCGAATCGCTGCCAGCGGCAGACACTCCCGCGCCAGAGCCAGTCGAAGAAACAATCCCCGAAGTCGAGGTCAATGACCGCGGTTCTGTCGTGATGCAACCGGGCGAAACCGAAATACTCTATGACCTGGAAGACGATAGTGACCTCTTGTCGTTCACGGTGAACTCAGTCGAAGTCAACCCAGAATGCACCGGCGAAAGGTCAGACGACCCAGAAAACGGGACGTTCGTTGTTTTTGAGGCAGAAGTCGATAGTGACATTACTGCAGCAGACCACTACCTGGACCCAGGCCTAATATTCAACTCCGCGGGCTACAGAGTCATCGATGAGGATGGCACCACTCGTGGTGAAAGCCCAAACACCAGTGCAGCTCACAACTGTTTTCCAGAATCGGACAGCTTTCCAATAAACCTGGGGCCTGGGGAAAAAGCTAGCGGCAAAGTTGTTTTCGATGTCCCGGTGGATTCCGGTTCGCTACTTATGGACATCGACCCGTCCCAGGGTTTGCAATACGAATGGGAATTCTAGCCCGCGGACCTAAACCTTATTTGATAGCCCAGTTCATGGGCTGAGTTTTGTGCACCCAAAAAGCAGGAAGGAGAAAACTTTGTCACGTGTTCGAGATCTCTGGCACACCAAGGATAGAACGAGGACTGCCAGGTATGGCAACGGTGTACGGAGGTAGGCGATCTGGACAGACAAGGGAGGTGGCAGAGCGAACGAATCATTCCGCACCAAAGATGCCGCCGAGCAATGGAGCGTGGGACTGATCTGATTCTTACAATGGTGCGCTGCCAGTAGGTATATGAACAGAATTTCGTGAACCGGCACTTGAAGAAAGCTCTGGAAAAACTGACCTGCCCCCAAGAGCTACGCTTCTACGACCTGGGGCATACGGCGGCGTCGTGGGCGATCCGGTCGGGCGCGTTAGTGGAGGCTGTGCAGCGAATGTTGGGGCACACTTCGGCTGTGATTACCCTCAACGTGTATTCACACCTGTTTGATGACGAGCTAGATAGTGTGGCAGATCGGTGGGGGAGATGTTCGGAAGGTACACAGAGGGTACAGACTCGGCAGGGGGCCGCGTAGTGTCTACCTGGTTGTGCTCGTTTGCACCGAGTAGGTCATCGGTTCGATCCCGGTAGGATCCACCATTCTAAAACCCCGGTTTTTCCTTTTCACAAGGAGAAGCCGGGGTTTTTGCGTGCCCGGAATCTTCTCATGCGAAAACCTGATTTACGTAAGCTTCTCTGCTTGACTTCCCGACCTGCCTGAATTAGGTTAGCTTTGCCTAACTATATTAAGTTAGATCGGCCTAGGACATTGTTGTCTCGCATTCTGGTGCGCAGTTTTGCGCTTGTCCGCGTCACCCGAAATGTGATTCTCATGTTCATCAAGGAATCTAGCCCGAATGTGTCATGCTGCATCGGGCGTTCAAAGAAAGTACATATATGCAAAGATCATTACTCTCACAGAGGGGCAAGCCTCGTTCGTGGGCGCCAGTACATTGCTCAGAAACTACCGGATTGCGTCGAGTCACCTCTGTGATCAGCGTGCTCGCGTTGAGCATGGCAGGTATGACTGTGCTGTCGGTGCCCGCCACTGCACAAACCACCGCTCCAGAACAGGAGTCTGCCAGCTCGTTCGATGTCACAGGCGCCGAGATTACATGGGGTGTCAAGCAGTCGTTTCGCAATTACATCCAAAGTCCGATTGCACGCGGCTCGTGGAGTGTGGATGGTGCCGAGGCCGATGACGCTGGGATTGTGACCTGGTCTGATGGCACCGGCGCGGTGAACATGACGGAGTCTGCAAGTGGCTCCATTAGCTATTCCGGCGGGGTGCATTACACCGGTCACGAAGGTATGGGTGAAGACGGCGGTTTTGCGCTGTCTGTTGAACTGACCAACCCCACGATTGAATTCCAGCAAACAGCTTCGGGCGCTGAGGGCACTCTGCTGGTGGATGTTGAATCACTGCCGTACGGCAGTGCCGGTGGGGTCAGTGCACAGCAAGTTGAGTTTGCGGAGCTGACCTTCGCTGATGATTTCACCATTGGTGCTGATGAACTATCTGGCACCGCGGAAGCGACGCTAACAGCCGAAGGGTCAGAAGCATTTGTAGGTTTCTATGATGCCGGTCAAGCGCTTGATCCACTTGAGGTCTCAGCAGTGCTCACGCCAGTAGCAGAAGACGAGGAAGAGGTCGAAGCGCCGACACCTGAATTATCGGTGGATCCTACAACAGCCTTGAACCCGGACGGTCAGACGCTCACAATTACCGGTGAAGGCTTTGACGCCACCGCGCAGGCGCCAGTCTATCTGCCTGTTGACGAGGCGGGCTTCTATGCTCAAATCGGATGGATTGATGACCAGTGGCGCCCATCTGCCGGCACGGAATCAGCGGCACGCTCGAACTCCTATTCGGTATGGGTGCAGGGAACAAATGCAGACGCCCCATACCTGCTTTGGGAAGACAACGCTGATGGCACAGCAGACTTTACCTGGGAGGTCGAAATCGATCAGGAGACACTCGAAGAGAACTACCGAGAGGGCGCGCAACTGGCCGTCTTCACCATTGGTGCTGGGGGAGTAACTCAGGAAGTCAATGAAATCTCGGTGCCTATCAGTTTCGCAGAGCCAACGGCGCCGGAGCCTTCCGAGGAACCAACTGAGGAACCGACAGAGCTGCCTTCTGAGGAGCCAACTGAGGAACCAGCAGAGCAGCCTTCTGAGGGGGCCACTGAGCAACCGTCAGATGAATCAACCGAGCAGCCTACTGAGGGGTCGACTGAGTCCGGGTCTCCAGATGAAACAACTGAATCTGCTAGCCAGCCGGGTGATGCAGAGTCCACCAATGGCGCTGTTGCTGAAAACGAAAGCGAAAGCACGATCGATACCGCGGCCGCCCCTGAGGGCAACGATGACACAGACAATGCTGCGGGTGCCGAGGCAGAACCCACCAATGGCTTAGCGAGCACTGGTGCTGGATCTGGCCTGGCCGCAGCACTGGGTGTGCTGTTGTTGGTTATTGGTGGTGTGGCTGTAGCAATCGCACGGACACGCAACGCCGCGCACCATAACTAATGGTTGGTAGTCCCTGGATATAACCGTCTGGTTTGTCCTAAGAAAATCCGCCAATAGGGCGTTGTCGGCTCGTCATTAATAGTCTTTAAACATAGTGCAGGCATAGGGCCTGTTAAACATGGATTTGTTCAGAATTCATCGTTTGCCAGGAGATCCCTATGCCTGCCCTTCCATTATTCATCATGGACCCCTTGTGGGACCAATTTGAAGCGCTGATCCCACCAATCGTGGATCATCATCCATTGGGCTGTCACCGGCCACGTGTCGCCGACCGGGTGATTTTCGACAAACTCATCCAGGTACTGGTGTTAGGTGCCGCCTACGAAAAAATCAGCGACAGCACCTGCTCAGCCACCACGATCCGACGCCGCCGCGACGAGTGGATCGCTGCAGGAATCTTCGAAAATTTGGAGCAGATCTGTCTGGAAGCCTACGATCGAATTGAAGGCCTTGATCTAGAAAATCTGTGCGTCGATGGATGCAT
>JABXHI010000082.1 GCA_013393415.1 Micrococcaceae bacterium | reverse complement strand
AGCCTCGAGACACAACCGAGTAGCTCGCTCACGTAATTCTTGAGGGTATTTATAATTGGCCATAGTCCAATCAGCTTATCCTTCCGGAATATCTGGCACACCCTCCATCAAACCAAGGACGATTCAGAAACGAAATGTCCGAAGCCCTGGAATTACTCAATGCGGCCTGAGACTTGTGGCGAGTTCATTGAGATACCTAGTCCACAGGGTGAACGACACGCATGGCCGTACATCGTTGTACGTTCTACGGTGGATGCCGAATGAACTTATTGGCGATAGGGGAGACGTGCAACCTGGACGTGATCGACGGCGGCTCCCGCATCATGATTTATCTCCTAACTCGGAGACTTACGCCCCACCGGACTACGATTTTCTCGATGACCGATTGGAATTACCGATATACGACGATGGTGGGCACGTATTGACGTATCGGCAAGATATATACCGTGGCAAAATTGGAGATTTTGCAATAGTGCATCAGTACATTAGCGCCACTCGAGTTTTCGATGTCGCGCGCATAGACTGTTGCCACGGAGTCATCCACAGACACGTGTTTAACAAAAAGCAAGAAGACTTTGTTGACCGTCAGCCGATCCACGAGATCGTTGTAGATGGATCAGAATGGGAAACCGTTGACGCATGGTTTCAATACTGTGTAGACAAAATGGAAAAAGAGTGGGCGCACAATGTCCGGAGGTGGAACGATGACTGGAAGTAAATACTCAGCTGTTCGGCGGTGTATTGCTACATTGCTCGCTTCTAAAGATGGCCGGGCTGCACTTGCTCTCAACAGCTACAAGTCGGGCACTCCGATTGTTCCTGCTCTCGAAGGCGAGCCGCTTGGTGACTTCTCTAAACGAATCGATCAATCAGCCGGTTCGGGGCGGACCGTAGTTGCAGCCGTTGTCATGAATGGCGAACTACAAATGGCACATGTGATCCCAAACAACGGCAGCGCTGACGATACTCTTGAAGCTCAGATGTCTGGCTCGGTGATAGCACACCCACAGAGAACTGTGGGAATGCTTTTCACCATGCTGTCGAATCACAAGCAGCTGACGGTGAAGACTGAACCTTTCGACTACGCCGAGGCCACTAAAGTCGCTGTTCCCTTTGAGATGCCCGACCGGGGCGGCTCGTTGCAGCCCGCCTGAGCCTTTCCGTCCTGACGGGAAGAAACCAATGGTCGGTCCGTCCAAACTTTGATATCAGACTTAAAAAATTCGAGTATGACATTCAAAGTTTCAATGTGTGGATACTTCTCGGGTCGAAATTCGTCGCAGTACTTCTGAAATTCAAGTATGAACGCACTGGTCAACTTAGTGTTTTCCATACTTTAATGCTTGAAGTCTAAGTGTAAACATCGCACGCAGCGTCCGTGATATGAAAATGCGTGACAGCCAGTGGGCAGTGCAACCATGATCAGTCTGCGTGATATCCGTCCAGCGCATATCCAAGCGGGACTTTCTTTGAACCGAGTCGAAGAGCAAGAGTTTCGAATCGAGATCCGAGTGTTTCGTGAGATCGGGGTCTTTCTGTTTGCAACCCTCACGATGCAAGAGCAAGAAGAGCGAGCTCATATTGGTGTGATGGGACGGGCGGAGGGCGACGTCGTTGAAGACCTGTATGAGCTCGATGAAGAACAGATCGTCAGACTGGTGACAGAGTCGAGAATTGAGCACGTTCTCTACGACACCGCAGCGATGGTGGCCAGGCAGGCTTGCGCTACCTTGAATTTCTCCCTTTCGGTACCGGACATGACGATGAACAGTGCGATAAGCGTAACGGTTCGAGACAGCATCGATCTTGAATCCAACGAAGAGCAGTAACGTGCCGGAGACGTTGTCGTTAAGCTACTCTGGGAGGCTAGGAAAACTGCTCATCATCACCGGGTAACGTCTGGGGGATCAACATGTCTGTCACCGCCAGGCCGCACGTCAATATCGTGGGCTCCGGGCCAAACGGACTCACCGCGGCCACTCTGCTGGCCCGCGCCGGGTGGCATGTACGCATTTATGAACGCAACGCGAACGTGGGTGGTGCCGCAGCATCGGCGGATGTGTTCGGTGATGGCTCGATCGTAGACCTGGGAGCTGCAGCCCACCCCTTTGGTGTTGCCTCCCCTATCTTTCGGCACCTCGGGTTGGAAGACTACGGGTTGGAATGGTTGCATTCCGAGTACCCGATGGCCCACCCGTTTGATGATGCTCCTGCGGCCATTCTGCATCGCGATGTCCGTAAGACCGCCCGGGCACTGGGAGTCGACTCGACCGCGTGGCGGCTGATTCACCGGGGGATCGTCAACTCGATCGACGACTACCTCGAACAGATCCTGCGGCCCATCCTGCGCTTCCCCGATCACCCCGTCAAGATGGCCCAATTCGGCTTGTTGTCCACCCCGCCGTCAACGTGGTTTGTGCGCACCGCGTTTCGTGACGAACCCGCACGCGCCCTATTCACCGGCTCCGCAGCGCACGCCAATACGCCGCTGGGACACCCATTCACCTCGACCTTCGGGGTCTTGTTCTCAGCCCTGGGGATGACGCGTGGCTGGCCCGTCGTCAAAGGTGGCACCGGCGCACTCGTCGACGCCCTGGTGCAAGTCATCACCGAATACGGCGGCGAGATCCATACCAACGCCGAAGTCACCGATCTCGATGATCTGCCGTCCGCCCGTGCAACCATGCTGGATGTTACCCCGTCCCAGGCGCTGGTGATGCGCGGCAAACAATTACGCGACCTGCCCGAGACCACCGTGCATCGACTCCAACGATGGCGCTATGGTCCCGGTGTCTATAAGGTCGACTGGCTCCTCGATGGCCCGGTGGACTGGGCTGATGACCGGGTCGCCAATGCCACGACCGTGCACCTGGGTGGCCGGGCCGCCGAAATTCGATTGGCCGAGGCGCAGGTCAACGCCGGGCGGATTCCTGATCGGCCCTTCGTGATGGTCACCCAGCCCCAGGTCGCTGATCCGTCGCGTGCGCCGGAGGGCAAGCATGTGTTGTGGACGTATACCCACGTCCCACACGGGTACCGTCCTGCCGCTTCTGATCGGGAATATGTTGCCGATGCGATTGCGGGCCAGTTGGAGCGGTTTGCTCCCGGTTTTGGTGCGAGGGTGTTGGATAAGAAGATTTGGGATCCCGGTGACCTCGAGAACTGGAACCCGAATCTGGTTGGTGGGGACATTGCTGGTGGCTCGATGGGCGGGCTGCAGTCGATGCTGCGTGGCGGTCTGACCCTCGAGCCATATCGGATGGGCGTTCCCGGGCTCTATATCTGTTCCTCAGCCACTCCGCCCGGCGCCGGTGTCCACGGCATGCCCGGTGCCTGGGCGGCCCACGCTGTCCTGCAAGACCAGCGGGTTTAGTCCTGTGGATGCGTCGTAGTCTTCTGCATTCCTGGGATCTCGAGTGTTGCCGCGTTTGAATGCACGCTGAGCAAGCACGCTATCGCGACGAATAACCAACTGTTTCAAATTCGTAATATATCGCAGTCTTCCCTTCGAGCGGCGTAGCGCTAAGTAGGCTTCACATTGGGAGCCTTGGGTGTCCTAAAAACTCACACTCACTTAACGCCAATGGAGGGGCTATGACTACAGAAACACATTCAATACAAAAGACGAAGAAGCCAATTTGGAAACGCTGGTGGATGATCGTTCTATACGTCATCGTGGGCATCGCGGTTATTGCTAACCTCTCGGGAGGTACCGATGAGGAGGCTACAGCTGAGGAGCCAAGCTCGGAAGCTACATCTGCAGAACCAACTCCGGAAGGTTCAACATCGGAAGGTACTTCTGAGGAAACTGAGGCTTCAGAGCCCGAAGAAAATACGGCTGAGCCTGAGCCGGCTCCTGAAGAAACTGAGGAAGAGCCAGAAGAAGAGGAAGTGCCGTCTGAATATAGTTCTGCACTCAGAAGTGCAGAAACCTATGCCGACATGATGCACATGTCAAAAGTCGGTATTTACGATCAGTTAACTAGCGAATATGGCGATCAATTTACTGCTGAAGCTGCCCAGTATGCCATCGACAATATGGAAGCTGATTGGAATGATAACGCACTGCAATCAGCGATAACTTACCAGGAAACAATGAACATGTCGCCGGCAGCGATTCATGATCAATTGGTGAGCGAGTACGGTGACCAATTCACTCAAGAAGAAGCAGATTACGCGATCGACAATCTCCCGTAAGCTTCGATTCTTGTACTCAAGAAGTAGCCTTCCGTTCGTGCTTTCACAGTGCGACCGGAAGGCACTTTTGTCTGTGTAGCTTGACATGGCTTGTACCGTCCATCGATCCCCAGATGGAACGGCGAAGTAGCACCTCGATACGCCTCGAGGTTTAGGAAGAGTTCACGGAGTCGCTGTGAAGTGTTTGGTCAGGTGTAACGATGGCTTCGCCTACGTGTGATGAGTTATGCAGGTATCGCCTTCTGACAAGGCAGAAGTCAACTCACACTCGTAGGAACAGAGGCTATGAAATCTTATCGCGCTCCCGATAGACACCCTGGCAAGACTGGGTCTAACAAACTCCCGCTAGCCGTTGTGCTCCCCATGTCGGTGGGGCTGGTCATCTCCGGGTCAGCAATTCCCGCCTCGGCCGCGGCCCAAACCACCTCACTACAGACCACCCAAGTTACCCAGGTCGAAGGCCTCGAGGCCGACCTGCTCGACGTCGATTTTGAGGACGGTAGCGCGGCTGATGCCGCACAGGGCCGTGCCGTTGAAACTTTCGGTGATCCTGAAATTTCAGTTGATGGCCAACTGGCTCGCATGACCGCTGACTTCGATGGCAATGACGCCTTCTCGTACCCGATGACCTCGGACGACTACGCCGCGATGGAGGATGGATTTACCGTTGAGTGCAACTTCATGGCCACCGCGGAGACCTCGGGTGAAGACACTTTCTGCGGCAATAAGCAATCCGGTGGTTGGGCCATGGTGGTCAAAGACAATCAAGCGGCATTCATGATCCATTCCGAGGGTGGCTACACGTTCGCGTGGGCCGATATCAACATTGATCAGTGGTATCACGCCGCTGGCGTGTATGACGGCGAAACCATCAAACTCTACCTCGATGGTGAACTGGCTGCGCAGTCGACGGCTGGTGGGCCAATGACGACCCCACCGGATGAGTCGGCGCAGAACATGGTGATCGGCGCCGATAGTGCGGGCGGCAATGAACCCGGTCAGCACGCAGAGGTTAAGGTTGACGACGTTCGTCTCTATAGTCAGCCGGCCACCGACGCTCAGATCGCAACCTTGAATGAGCAATTCGCGGTGGAGACTGAGACTCCAGCCGCCGACATTTTCAATGTTGATCTGGCTGATGGAACCACGGCCGAGACGGCACAGGGCCTTCCGGCGACCACTCATGGTGATCCCGAGGTTGCGGTGGATCCAGCGCTGGGACGCAACACCGTCAGCTTCGACGGCGATGACGCGCTGCAGTATCCAATGAGCGATCAGTACGATACGATGTCTGACTCGTTCTCGGTGGAATGCGTGTTCCGCTACGACGGAGACCTGCCATCCTCGGGTCAAACGAACCTGTGTGCCAATAAAGAAGCCGGCGGCTTCGCTATGGCAATGTTCTCCGATGAATTGACCTTCGAACTCCACACCGGCAGCTACCAGCAGGTGGGCGTGCAGATCGAGCCGAATGAGTGGTACCACGCCGTTGCCGTATTCGACGGCGCGAACCAGACTGCCCAGCTCTACGTTAACGGTGAGTTGGCCGGCGAAGTTGACACCGTCGGGACTGAAATGACGTGGCCACCGGATACCAGCACCCACAACATGACGCTCGGTGCTGACTCATCGAAAGGCAGCGCGCAGTTCCACTCAACTTCAACTTTAGCTTCGGCGCGTATCTTTAGTCAGCCATTGAACGCAACACAGGTTGCGGCACTGAACGTGGAGGCGTTCGGCGGTCTGCGTGATCAGCAGGCACTGCCGGTTTCCACCACTCCTGCAGCAGACTCTGAGCTGACGAATGCTACCGAATTCGCCGTCGACTGGGAAAACCCGGGTGTGGTGGCACAAGGAACCACCTACACTCTGGATGGCGAAGAAATTGAGCCGGGTGATGTGATTGGACCGGGTCTGACGTCGGGTGAACACACCATTACCATTGACGGCAAGACGGTTTTCGGATCACCAATTTCTGAAACCATTACCTTCACCTCTGGTTCCATTCCAGAAGACGGTGGCACGCAGACCGGTCAGGGCGAAGGTACTGTCACGCTTTCTGCTATCTCCACGAATCCCGATGGCGGCGACGTCACCTCGACCTTCCGGGCCGGTCGCGCCGATCTGGCTGCTGGTGGGTTCCAGGGCATCGTCGAAGAAACACCCACGACCCTGGACTTCGATTACACCGAGGGTGCTGAGCTCGATGGCTCGGGTGAGAGCCTGTCCGCTGACACAGACCAGATTGCGTTCCAGCGTTTCGACGTTGAAGTCGATGAGGCAGTCGACGGGCAGGCCGTGCGCTGGTCCGGTGCCGTTGACCCATCCCGTGAGGTTAACGTGATGGCCTGGAACACCGCGACCGAGTCCTGGGATGAGGTCGCGTCCGGTCGTGGGCTAACCGAAGGTGAGCTCGTGCTGTCCGGCGACATCTCGGCTGACCACATCGCAGATGGCATCGCGGCCGTATTGGTAACCGCAGAAGATCCATTCTCTGACGACCTGCAGAATAGTGTGGATGACTCTTTCGAAGATCCAGAGGACTACGACTTCGCACTCGCACACCTGACCGACACCCAGTACCTGTCTGAAGGCGCAGCCGAGGATGCCTACTCCGAGGAACAGCAAGCGGTCTGGGCCGACGCCTATACCGATACCCTGGAATGGATTGTCGACAACGCCGATGAGCGCAAGATTGAATATGTGGCTCACACCGGCGACATCATGGAGAACTGGCACACCGGATCCGAACGCGACGACGAAGAAGAATACCGGCAAATCGCCATTGAGGAATTCGAATTCGCCTCCGATGCGCAGCAGGTTCTCGATGATGCAGAGATCGTCAACGGTGTGCTGCCGGGCAACCACGATAACCGAACCGGAACCGATGTTGGTCCGGACAGCCTGTACAACGACTACTTCCACCCGGACCGGTACGAGGCCCTGGAACAAACCCAGGGCTGGCAGGACGCCCAGGCCAGTTACACTCCGTGGCGTGAAGACGACAACGAAAACCACTACGATCTGTTCACCGCCGGTGGGTTAGACTTCATCGCCGTACACCTCGGCTACGATGTCACCGCCGAAGAACTCGAGTGGGCCAACGAAGTGTTGGAACAGTACTCTGACCGCAACGCGATGGTCATGACACACGCACACCGTCGTCCAAGTACCAGCCCGGACGGACGCGGCGCAGCATTCTCGCACGATGGTGCACGAGTCGATCAAAGCGTGCTGCAGCAACACGACAATGTCTTCCTGGTGCTTTCCGGGCACGAACACGGGGTTGACATCGAGGTCCGCAAGGACGTCGGCATGGAAAACAATAACGTGGTCGAACTGCTCGCCGACTACCAGTTCTATGAAGTATCAGCCGAAGAACTCGGTCTGACCGGTATCGACGGTCGAAGCCCAGAAGACATGTTGCGGTTTGGATCCAGCTTCTTCCGGATGCTGCAGATCGATGTTGATAATTCCGAAATGGCCGTTGATACATACTCGCCACTGTTGGGCAACTTCGGTGCGACCGAATACGACGACCGCCAACGCTACAACGGCACCGAGGACGACACCCGGCTACCAATCCAACTGGAAACCCGTCAGACGTCATTTGCCACCGAACAGGTCATGGTTACCTCACCGACCGACGAAATCATTGGTGAAGACACAGCCGAATCCGGCTGGCCGGCCAGTGTTGAATGGTCCGGACTGACCGAGGGCGAAACCTACGCTTGGTACGTCACGAGCCACGATGCCGAATCGGGCGACGAGCTGCCGACCGGCGAGTCCGAGCAAATGGGTGTCTTTACGGCAACCGCGGCCGGTACCGACACTCTGGCCCCAGAGCTGACTATACCGGAGTCAACCACCATTGCCGCAGGAGACCCTTTTGATCCAATGGAAGGTGTCTCGGCAACCGATAACACCGATGGCGATCTGACGGATTCGATCCAGGTCACGAACTCGGTCGATACCACCACCCCGGGCGCATACGCTGTGCACTATGTGGTTGAAGATGCCAACGGCAACCAAGCGATCGCCAGTCGCGCGGTAACAGTGACCGAGGCTCAAGGTGATGGCCAGAACGCCGATGAAAACGAGCAGGATAACAATGCCCCTGGCAACTCCGGACCGGATGAAGGTCAGCCGTCAGGCGACGACCCGCAGTCTGGTGAGGATGTGGGCGACGTCGATGACAACGCAGGCACCAACGCTTCGAACAGCGATGGCTCAGCCGAAACGGTCGTAGCCAACGATGACCATGACGGAGCATTGGCTAACACCGGTGCTCAGCGCACGCTTGCTTTGGTACTGGCCGGTCTGTTGAGCGTCGGTGCAGGTACCACCGCATGGGTGGTTTCGCGTCGACGTCGGTCGATGAACTAACCCGCACAAAGTCACCCAGATAACTGAATATATCTGCTGTCTGCCCGACCGGTAATCGGTCGGGCCGACAGCGGTCTTTTTGCAGCCTTACACAAGTACCAACCCGGTGGTAGCGAAGGTGCCGGGACGGATCAGAGCGACGACCCGCAAGGATCTAGTGTTAGTGGCGGTCATGCTTCGAAGGGTGGCACTCATGCCGACGACGTAAACAATGCCGATGACATCGTCAAGGGCGGCAGCTTGGCCAACACCGGAGTGGGTTTCTCGTCGGAGCAAATCTATGAGCTGACTCCGTCCAAACGTTTTACAGCGTGACCGAATACGGCCGCTGTCAGCCTGGTCGATCCACGATCGGATGGGCTGGCAGCGGCCTTTTTCGCACTTTCGAAAAGGCGATAAAAACAGTCATTGGAGAGCGTGCATGGCAGAGAGCTTGAAGTTCCATTTATCGGAACAATACTGATTCCGCTGAGCGGGTACTGACAGCTTTGGACAACACTATGGAATGGATGGACGATAATCCCGACGAGGTAATTGATCGGGTAATGGACATCAGCGGTATCCAGGACGAAGACCTCGCGAGAACCGTCCAAGAAAAAATTACTTACAATCTGAGCTTCTCAGACGACCAAATTAGCGATATCTATACCACCCGCGACTTCTACATTGAACAAGGTGTTATTGATGAGACGACCGATGAACAGGTCGCTGAAATGTATGACGTGAGTTTTATGGAGTCGTGGCAAGAGTCAAATAACGAGTGACACCTGCCGTGTACTAGTGACAACCGTCTCAGCAACCGAAAACGGCCGGGTACGTCATGTCATCAAGAAGGAACATATGAGAATACTTGCAGTAACGCCCATCGTCGTGTCCGAGGAAGAGCTTGTGCGCCGCCAAACACGATATAATCTTTTAGCGCCAAAAGGTATGGAAGTGGTGCTTGAGAATCTCAAGACTTCAGAAAAGACTCTCAATGCATTGGCGACTGATGCTAATCTCATTGCCTCAGAACGAGCAACTGAGTACCATTTTCAGTCTGCGGATCCGGAGCGTTACGACGCTTTTATGCCAGACTGTGTTCTCGACCCAGCGATTAATACTCACCAAGAGCGTCCTGTGATTGGCATTCTCGAATCGACGGTACATTTTTTAGCTAGTCATTACTTATCGATGGCAGCCATCGCACGCAACGACGTCATTGCAAACAGTATGAGCCAACGTGTGGCTGGTTACCTCGAGAACGCGCAGCGGGGGTCTTTCGGCGGCACATCTACGCTTGATCTGACGTTTGATGATATCGCAGACACGTCCAAATGGAACGATCGTGTAGAGCGAGTCGTTTCCTCCATGACTGTGGATGCGGTCATTAATGGTTGCTCTGCTGTTAAGGCACGGCGTCGAAGTCACGGACCTGCACTCGTCGATCCGACAAAGTTAGCTCTGGAATACGCAAACATGCGGAACCAGATCTCGAATCGCTGGGAGTGTTAGCTCGTGGTCGGTCATGAGGCGCTGGCAGTATCGCGTGCTGTCGACGAACTAGCAAATTTTGGTTTCACTACGTCCTATACTGACATTCCGCCCAAAAGTCAGAGATCGTATTGCAGTCATGTTGTTAGATCTTCTGGGAGTCACGCTTGCGGGGAGCAATACCAGAGAAATACATGATCTCGTCCAAGCTTGGGAGCCTTGGGAAGGTCCGGCGGTGGTGATTGGCCATGGCCGCAATACCGATGTTGATACGTCGGCACTGATCAATGCAGCCTCTGCGTGCTGTTTAGAGCTGGATGAGGGTAATAAGTACGCTGGAGGGCACCCAGCAGCCCATGTTATTTTTGCTGCGCTTGGAACAGCTCAGTCCAGTGCTCAACCGATATCCGGGCACCAGCTGCTCGCGGCTATCACCGTAGGATACGAAATTGCTGCTCGCTTCGGAGCCGCCACAACCTTGAAAAAGGGGTGGCATCCGCATGGGCACTGGGGTGCGACCGGTGCAGCAAGCTCGGTCGCGTTATTGAAGAACCTCGATCGCAAAGACATTGCTGCTGCTATCGACACGACTGCAGGTTTGATGCAGACCACCCCGTGGCCGCTAGTGACTGAAGGGGCCTTCCCCTATCTGCCAGACTGAGGTGAGACACCCGGACTGATGGTTAGATGGCTGGGGCACTGACTAAAGGAGCACCCAGTATGACCTTGACAACGACGACCAATGATCGATCCGATACGGCCCAGCAA
>JABXHI010000081.1 GCA_013393415.1 Micrococcaceae bacterium | reverse complement strand
CCGGTGCGCGTGCTGATCGGCCCGAGCTGCTGCGCATGATCGACGACCTGCAACCGGGCGAGGTGGTCATTGCCGAGAAGATGGACCGGATTTCACGCCTGCCCCTGGAGGAAGCCGAACGCCTGGTGGCCACCATCCGCGAACGGGGTGCTCGTCTGGCTGTACCTGGCGTGGTGGATCTGTCCGAGCTGGCCGCCGAGGCCTCCGGCACCACCAGAATTGTGCTGGAGTCGGTCCAGGACATGCTCCTGCGCCTGGCGTTGCAAATGGCCCGTGACGATTACGAGGACCGGCGAGAACGCCAGCGCCAGGGCATCGAGCTGGCGAGACAGGCCGGCCGATACACGGGCCGGAAGGCAGACACGACCACTCACCGGCGTATCGTCACGCTGCGCCAGGCGGGCCACAGCATCACCCAAACCGCTGCGCTGGCCGGGTGCAGCCCCGCCCAGGTGAAGCGGGTGTGGGCCAAGCACCAAAAGGAGAGGCAGGTATGACACCGGATGATGAACCAGGTTGGCGGCGGCTGACTCAGGCCGAGATCGAGGACCTGAGAGCCGAGATGCGGGCCGCTGGGAAGTGGATGAAAGAAGAGATGGCCAAGCGTCGGCGTGAGCGTCGTTTGGAGGAAGCCCGCCGCGTTGCCCAGGAGATGTGGGCAACGGCCCGCTATGAGCAGCCACCGGCCGATGAAACAGACAAATGGGTCTGGGCGATTCAGGACCAGGAGGACGAGGACGGCCACGTTATTTCCCGGCGTCCGGTCTGGCACCGTAAGGACCTGTTCGAGGAATGGCAGCGGCTTCGTTTGGGTAAATGATAAGATGAGTATGTGAGTATTGCGCCGAGCTGCTGGTTCCGTTAACCTCAAATGAGTAAATAAACATAAGCTCAAGGGAGTTTCTATGAAGGTTATTGCCGTACTCAACCAGAAAGGCGGCTCGGGAAAGACCACGATTGCCACCCATCTGGCCCGCGCACTCCAGCTTGATGGTGCAGACGTGCTCCTGGTCGATTCCGATCCCCAGGGCAGCGCCCGCGACTGGGCAGCCGTCCAGGAAGACAATCCGGTGACCGTGGTCGGGATCGACCGGCCGACCATCGACCGCGACGTGAAGAACGTGGCGCGCGTCGATTATGTGGTGGTCGATGGGGCTCCCCAGGCGGCTGATCTGGCTGTGTCGGCCATCAAGGCGGCCAACTTCATTCTGATTCCGGTACAGCCGAGCCCCTATGACATATGGGCGACGGCCGATCTCGTAGACCTGGTGAAGCAGCGCATCGAGGTTACAGACGGTCAGCTTCAGGCGGCCTTTGTGGTGTCCAGGGCAATTAAAGGTACCCGAATTGGCGGCGAAGTTACCGAGGCCCTGGCCGGTTATGAGTTGCCGGTGATGGACACCAGAGTGACACAGCGAGTGATTTACCCCGGTACTGCTGCCGGCGGAACGACGGTTCTGGATAGCGACCCGGACGGCGATGCTGCGCGCGAGATTCGCGCCCTGATGGCTGAAATTAAAGAAAAACTCGTTTAATTATTTGAGTATATGAGGGCATGAATAAATGAGCGCAAAGACTTCTCCCACACTCAGCGCTGGCCGGCCGAGCGCTGGCAAGAACAAAGCCACCTTGTCCAGCCTGGCCGACAAAGGAGCCACCAAACGGGTGAACTTCGATGTGACGCCAGAGGATCACACAAAGCTGAAAATCTACGCAGCGAAGCAGGGCAAGACGGTCAAAGAGTTGCTGACGGAATACGTCCGGAGCCTTCCCGACGAGTGAAGGAACAAGGCCAAAACTGCATTTTTGGACTTTGCTTGATAGGTTATCGAGGGTGAGGCATGATAGCGGACGTGGAATCGAAAGAAATTGTCGGTCTGGCCACTGTGCGAGAAGCACAGGAGGCCGGCCACATCGAAAAGGCGACGATACGAGTCGCAGAGAAAGGACTGATCATCACCCTGGAACGTGCAGACGCAGAAGCAGAGCAGGTTCTAGGGGCGTTTCGTGGTGGTGTTCGTTACTTCCGGTCGTTCGACGGAGCAGCGGGCGCACTACGGCAAGCGGGGATCGTGCAATGGGACGCAGACGTGGCCGATTGGATTCCCCGCACCCTCAGACGAGGGAAGAAGCAAGCGTAGCAGGGCATTGGGTGGCACCGACCAGGCTACAGAAAAAGCAAAAGCCCCGATTGGCGGCGGGGCTTTGCAGAGTTGGGGTCTAACTGTAACCCGTTTTGGCGGACGGGATATGGTGACGAGCCACCAGAGTGAGACCTACATCCGTACCTCTCATTCTATGGCCAGACCCCTTGGATGACAAGTCCGCGCGTTAATGCGCGGGAAAGGGGTTATGGTGACAGCATCACAACTAGCACTGTTCGGCCCGGACGATGAGGCCGGCACCTATCACGACCAGACCAGGACAGGGTTCTTCTCGCTGTTGGTTGCCCATGGCAACACCAAGCGGCAAGACTCCTACCGGCTGACCTCGATGGCCACCGTTCTGAACATGGTGGACACCTCGCGCGATACCTGGCTGAGCCAGGCCGAATTCATGCGGCCGAACCGGCGCGTGGTCAACCTGGCCCGCGTCGGCCTGCTGTTCGCGGACCTGGACACCTACCGGCAGCCGTGGGCACAAGGCAGGACGCCGGACGAGCTGGCCGCTTCCGTGCTGTACTACTGCGCCCAAGAGGGCATCCCCACGCCGTCCCTGCTGGTCTACAGCGGCCGCGGTCTCCAGGCTAAGTGGCTGCTGGACGGCACCTTGCCGCGCCAGGCCCTGCCGCGCTGGAACGCCTGCCAGCGTTACCTGGTAGACCGTCTGGCCCAGATGGGCGCCGATCCGGCCGCCAAGGACGCCAGCCGCGTGCTGCGCCTGGTCAATACGGTGAACACCAAGAGTGGCAACGTCTGCCACGTCGTCCATGTCGAGAATGGCCAGAACGGTGAGCCGATCCGCTACAACTTCGAGTACCTATGTGAAATGCTGCTGCCCGTGGCCCGCTGGACCATCGAGCAGCAACGCCAGGAGCGCGCGGAGCGCCGGCAGCTAAAGCTCTTATCAGGTGGCAAGTCTGACAACCTGCGCGGCTTCTCTGGCCGGCAACTGGCTTGGGACCGTCTGGAGGACCTGCGCAAGCTGGCCACGCTTCGGGGTGGTGTCGCCGAGGGTGAGCGGATGCAGCACTTGTTCTGGCGTCTTAACTTCCTGCTGCTGTCCGGGGCGACCAACAGCCGCCAGATGTATCATGAAGCGGCCGCCCTGGCCCGCGAGCTGGACCCGTCCTGGACGTACCGCAGCAAAGAGCTGATGACGCTCTACAGCAAAGCCAAAGCCTACGAGGCTGGCGAGAAAGTGGAGTTCGGCGGTCGGGAGTTCGCACCGCTGTACACGCCGAAGAATGACACCCTGATCAACCTGTTTCGGATCTCTGACGAGGAGCAACGCCAGCTCAGGACGGTGATCAGCTCGGACATGGCCAAGAAACGGCACAGGGAGCGCGAGAAGGATCGCAGGCGGGCCGCTGGGGCCGTAGATAGGGAAACCTACCTGGAAGCCGCAGAGGTTAAGCGTGCGCAGGCTAAGGCGCTCAGAGCGGAGGGCTTGTCTATCCGGGCTATCGCGCAGCGCATGGGCATCAGTAAAACGGCCGTTGGCCGGTATTTGGCTGAAGGCGACGAATGTCCCCAGTCCATGCGTATTACAGGTGATCAGGCCGTGTCATCAACAGGTGTCCCAAGTCCGTGCGTATTACTAATGGCGAAGCCTTCCGGCCAGGGGGTTGGCTCATGACTTGGTGTGCAATAGACGGTTTCCTGGCCGGCCAAGCCGTAGGCCTTAGTAGCCCTTGTGATGAAAGAATCACGAGTAGCCCGCAAGCCTTGTGTGTCAACGCGAAGCGTTGTCCACATGGCGCGCAGGGAGCGAAGCGACCGGAGAGGGGTTTATGAGCCGCCGGCGATCCTTCCCGCCTGAGTTGTTGGCCAGGCTTCGAGGTATGTCTGTGGTGGCGTCCCTGGAGCTGTTGGAGTTGTACTGGAAGCGTGACCCTGACTTTCGGCCGCTCAAGGACAAGAACACCGAGAGAGTGCATGTGTCGGTCGGTGGTGGTGTGGTCGAGCTGCTGGCTACTGGTTCGAAGTGGTATGACACCAGGGTGGAGAAGGGAGGCGGTGGCGCGATTGACTTGGCCATGCATCTGCTGCGTCTGGATTTTGTGTCTGCGGTGAAGAAGTTGGAAACCCGCCTTTAAATACTCGTTTGAGTATTTGATGTTAAGAGCTTTCGAGCTTCCTCGTTCCGTCTATTACCCACCACTCACCACTAGTAGGGTGTTCAAAGGTCCGTCCGTATTACTAATGGCGAAGCCTCCGCGTTGATTGAACTCCTTGAGTTAGGACGCCAGAGGATGAGACAGGTCCGTGCGTATATCAGACCGCTAGAAGCTACCCCTGCAAGTGTCCCAGGTCCGTCCGTATTACAGGCGATCAGGAAGGTCCCGGCGAAGGGTGTTCAAGGTGTGTCCGTATTACTAATGGCGAAGCCATCCGGCCGGGTGGTTCGTGACCAGGTGTGTAATCGACGGTTTCTAAGCTGAGGCCGTGATTGGCGAAAGATTGGCTTTCTGAGTGGCCGTGTGCGCGGATTTTTCAAGGTAGGTAAGGGGTAAGTTCGGGTCAGGTCTTGAAGGGCCTCATAGGCGCGTGAGGGCGTTTATGTGGGGGCCGGGGGTCTAGGGTTGGGCGAACCCTTATTTTTTTCCTTGCATAATAAGAATAATAAGATTATTATTATTATTATCTTATGTTGAGTGAGACGACCAGGAGGAAAAGAGATGACACAGAGCAGCATCCCCACCGAGACGCGCGACCGGATCATGCAGGTCGCCGCTGAGCTGTACGAACAGAGCGGCCGCGAGAAGATGCCAACCGTAGACGAGGTCCGCCGTGCCGCGCGAGCGGATATGAATACGACCAGTGCCGTTATGCGTGAGTGGCGCAAGCAGCAGACCAGCCAGGCCGCCCCCGTTGCCGTGGCAGTACCGGATTCAGTCCAGGAAGTCTTTCAGGGTGCCCTTGCTGCCGCTTGGACGGAAGCACAGGCCCTGGCCAACGAGGCCCTGGCGGCTGCCCAAAAGGGCTGGGACGAGGAGCGCGCCGAGGCTGACCAGCTTCGCGCGGAAATGGCGCAGGCCTTCGAGGATCAGGCTCAGGAGCTGGAGGCCGTCGCCGGCCAGCTTGATCAGGAGCAGCTGGCGTACCAGGAATGCCAGGCCACGCTCCAGGACAGCCGACAGCGGGTCGATGCAATGACCCAGCAAGTCCAGGAGTTGGAGACGCGTTTGGCGACGGCTGAGCGACAAGCCCAGGATCGGGGCGAGCGGATCGACGAGCTGAAGGCCGAGCTGGCCGAGGCGCGCACCGAGACCAAGGAGCAACGCAAGGATGCCGAACGGGATCGCAAGGCCTTGGAGAAACAGCACCAGGAGGAGACGCGGACCCTGGAACAGCAGCACCGGCAGGACCTGGACAAAGCGGAGGCAACGGCCGCCGATCTTCGTCAGCGCCTCGATGCCATGACGGCCGAGCTGGCTCAGGTGAAGGCGCGAGCGGAGGCCCAGGACGATCAGCACCAGGAGCAGCGCAAGCAGGCCGCAGAGGAAGCCCGGAAGGCTACCGAGCGTGTCACCGCCGCCGAGGGGGAGCGCGACCAGGTGCGGCAGGAGCTGGCCGAGGCCCGTGAGCGCAACGCCACGCTGACCGGCGAGCTGAACGCCCTTAAGGAGCAACTGGCCGAGTTGAAAGGAGAGGCTTCCAGGAAGAAGTGAACGGCCGCACTGGATGCACGGCCGGAGGGATCACGAAGGGGGCTTGTCACGCGCGACCGCCGCGTCGCGCCTGAGCTGAGGGTAAAAGGCTGTGCGCCATCGCCATTGGAGTACGCACACGGCCACGCCGGCCGCGCAGACGAATAGGGTACGCGCGGCCTCACCGTCTCCGGTCAGAGTGCCCCATACCATGCTGGGTAGCTCGGGGATCAAGGCCACGAACAGCAGAACGCCGGATACCAGGATCAATCCTGCTATCCCCAGCTCCCAACCTCGTTTTAAGCGCGCCCAGCGGGTGCGCCAGGTGTCGATCCATTTGGATTCCATGGCGTTATCCTCCCGTGATTGTGTTGCCGGCACCAAAACGTTTTTGGTAGGCGTGATAAGCCTTCTTGGCGCCACGGTAAGGCGATGCAGCGGCATTACCTGCCAAGCGCGCATCACGTTGGATACCGCGATATTGCCGGCGGATTGTGGACGGACGCATGGCATTCATGGCTGACCCTAGAGCACCTTGCGTTGCCAGGGCTACGCCTCCACCCAAAGCCGATGCCATTGCAGGAACCTGCTTAAGGAAAAGAAAGCAAAGACCAAAGAATATTACGAATGCTGCGGCATCCCACATAGTCGTTAGATCACTGCCGCTTGCGGTCATTCTGTCTAGGAAAAGCTCACAAAACTCAAGAGTCAGACGCCCACCGGCGGCAGCAAGTACCAAGATCATGCCAAAATTGATCACTTGGCCAAGCCAGGATTCGAAGAATCGCTGGGTAGCATTGAATAGTAGGCCAATAATAAATAGTGGCCCAATGCCAAGCAGCAAAGTAGTCATAAACTTGCTGATCAGGATAAGTGCCGCGATGATAACGGTTACAACGCCGCCGGCTAATAGAATGGCTAAGGCAATGAGATACATGCCGAAATTTCCATTCATTACGCCAGCTTTGGCCCAAGCGCGATCGGCTATCTCGAAGACCCGAGAAAAGAGGGTATCCATAATGCTAGCCATGCTGTCGGCTGGGGTACCAGTTATGACAGACGCTATTTTCTCCGGACCGTGGGCCAACACATCCACGACAACATCCATATAAGTGCCGACTGTTAGGCCTAGAGTCATAATGAAGCCAATTCGGAGTATGCGAAAAACCCCTTCTTGCAGTGGTTCGCTGACCTTACCGAACATCATCATGTAACCCCAGATAGCAATCCAGACGATCAACATACTGGTGAAAATGGGGGTAATGTGTGCGATCAGGTCCCCTACTGTGCTGGAAATATAAGTGTCTAGAACATTGTCGACTAGCTCGAATGTCCCTTGAAAAAGATCCATGAGGCCTCCTTACCAAATATCGCGGGGCTCGCCGCTGGACAGTAGGTGTTCAGCTTCACGGGCATTGACGCAGTTCGAGTCGTCTGCCAGCTCGCCAGGGTTGTTCGCGCACGTTTCCAGCATCGCCTGGCGTTCGTCGTCGTGAGATTGGTACCAGTCCACGGTCTGCACCGGGCCGGTATCCGGGGTGTTGTCAAAGCACCCGGTCAGCGCGAAGCTGACCAGGGCCACGACGGCAAAATTTCGTGCGCACGAAATGTTCCTGATATTCATAGGGCCTCCTTACCAAATATCGCGGGGTTCGCCGGACGACTCGATGGCCATCTGCTGAACGCGCTGGCCATGCACTGCCCGGTTGGCTTCTGCCTGGGACCGGAGCATGGTTAGCTTGGCCATCTCGTTTTCCAGCATGACTTCCTCGGCACCGATCCGGGCCTGGAGGTCCAGGATGTCCTTCTGGTCCGGGCTGTTGTTGACTTGGGCCACCAGACCGGTCAGGTCGTGGAAGCGATCCTGAGCCTGTTCCAGGGACTTCTCCGACTGAGCCAACCAGGTCGCCGCGTTCTGGTTGCTGCTGTCGTACAGGTCAGCCACGTCCCCGCTCATGCCGTAGTCGCTCCCGCTGCGGATGCCGTAGCGGTCTAGGACCCCCTGCGGGTCCACATCCACGGCCGTGTCGTAAGTCGAGTCAATGACGCCGGCCAGGCCACGAACCCCGCTGATGCTGTCCAGCTCCTTGTTCGCCGTTTCGAGTTGGCTTTTCAGTTGCTCGATCTGGTTCAGCATGTGCTGAACCTGGAGAATCTGTTGGGTCAGGCTCGACACGTCGATAACGGGAATCCCACCCGCCATGGCGGGCTGGGACAGACCGATAGCGGCGGCGAGGGCGACGCCGGCCATTTTTCGTGCGCACGAAATCTTGATGCTCATTATTGGGCCTCCTTGTGGCTGTTTTGGCGGGTCGCCTTGGCCTCCAGGCGGCGTTTTCTCCGCTTGAGCGTGAGCGACCGTTTTTCAAAATCCAGGCTTTTCAGGTCGATGGACTCCAGGACTTCCTTCATCTCCTCGATGCAGCTAAAGAAATCCTCGGGCAGGGCTTCCGGCCCTTCGGCCAGAAATTCGCGGGCATAACCGGCGGTGATCATCAGCGTTTGAATCTCGCTCTCAATGGCGAGCCGTTCGACTGCGTGTGATCGGCATAGCCGAGACAGGCCGCTGTCAGTGAAGGTGTGTGTGATACACTGGTTGTTAGCCATGGTTGCCTCCTATTCAGGCAGTTATGGTTAGGCGCGGCCGGGGTCATCACCCCCGTTCCGCGCCGCTCGAATTTCCTTTAGCCGTTCGCTCAGCCCCTGGTGTTCCTCATCGGTAAGCCAGAAAGAGCGTTGCCGGCGTCCCATCTGCTTTTGTCTATTGGCGTATTCTCGCTGTCGCTGAGCGGCCGTCTTAGGGTCGCTGTTCATTCGTGTTTAAGCCCCAAAAATTACCTAGCCTTTAGAAGAAAATTATAGGCTTTATCACTACTAACGCAATAGTACAGCTGCTGTATTATATTAATGGAATCAAGTGTTTACGTTATCTGTTGATGTAAATAGATAAGGCTCTGTTTTTATTTCGTGCGCACGAAATTTTTATTTTTTTTGGATTGTACAATCCAAAAAAATGACCCTGATGAGGGTCATTGAAGGCGTGATATTGATTGAATCAGGTGGGGCGTTTTTTCGTGCGCACGAAAAATTAGAAGCCGGCTTCTTTCTGGTGACGGATGGCCAACACCACAACGGTGTCACCATCAATGCGGTATCGTGCGACGTAGCCGCTATCACCAAAGTCTATCAGCCAGTCCCGGAACTCCTCGGGCATATCCTCAATGGGGCGGCCAATGCGCGGCAGTTCTCCGAGCGCCTGGACACCTTGGATGATGGCTTTAGCGGCCCGCTCCGCTGCTGTGGGGTTCTTGGGCCGCAGAAACTCGCGCAGCCGCTCCAGGTCCCGGATCGCTGCCGGGGCGAAGATCACTTGTGACATGTCGGGGCCGGTACCTCGTTATCCGTTCCCCAGCTGGCCAGCCACTTCTCCACTTCGCCAGCGGTCGCGTGCAAGCCGGTAGCCTGGTAGTCCTCCCAAGCCTTGAGCGTGTCCCTTCTGAAGCTTTCCCGCCTTTCCTCGCGCTCCACGTACTGTTCGATTGCTTCACGCATGAGCCAGTGCGCCGAGCGCCTACGAGTATCGGCCAGATGCTGGACCCGCCCTTTCAGATCGTCATCGAGCTTGATGGATGTTGGTGTTGCCATGATGGCCTCCGTAGTTAGAGGTAATACCTGTAACTACTATAGGCCAGATCGGCCGTTCTGTCGATGGCCAGGCCATCCAGGCGATGGCCGGCAAAATTTCGTACGTACGAAATTTATGGGGGGGTTTAGAGCTAGGGCAGGATTCGCAAAGTGCTGGCATCTGGTACCAGATTTGCTAAAGTACCCCCTAAACCCCCCATTTCAGATTGCATTATGAGTAAGCAGGAAGTTGTCAAAACACGCCTATCGGAAGGCGAAAAAAAAGCCTGGCAGAGCTTCTGCCGAACCAATGGCGTGAGTGAATCCGACATGCTGAGGATGATGATTCAGCGCGTTTGTGGTGAAGCGGTACCCATAGACTTTCCAGGTCTAGGAGATGAGAAGAAGGCCGGGAAGGTCACTATCCGACTGACAGGGACTGAGCATCGGAAGCTGATTGAGCGAGCCAAGCAAGAGGGATATACGAACCGGACCAACTGGACCACTGCAACAGTTCTGGCGGCGTTGCATCGGATGCCGGTTCTCACTGATGAAGAAGTGAACACCGTACGGGAATCGTGCCGGCAGCTTGGAGCTATCGGCCGGAACCTCAACCAGGTGGCCAGGGCCTTGAACATCGAGTTCCGCGAAAGCGATAAGCTCAAGCAGGAGTCAATCGAGAAGCTGGCCGAACGGATCGACCAGCACCTGGATCATGTCTCTGAACTTTTCGATAAGACCTGGAGCCGGTGGCACGATGACGATGGCGAATAAGGGCCTATGGCCGAAACAGTTGTGTTGCAGAGAATCGGTTGATGGGGTCGGATAACGTAACCCCACCGTGCCACCTGCCATTATCATCTTGATATCGATGCTGAAGGCTTTTGAGGTTGGCACCAAACCTTCTTCTCAACTCCAAGTAGTGCGGCGATAAATGTGTGCGGTCGGTTAGATGGGCAGACATGCAGACTTCGGCTGCAATTGGAAAAAGTAAAGAAGAACACACCAAATCTATTAGCTGAAGGCCTGTGTGGTTATCGCTATGGCCAAAGGTAGGAACCTCAAGTAGTCCCGGATAAGGGTCGCCATGCGCCCGGAACCGCTGTGTGAATATAGAGTGCGAAACACTGGCGTTTTTCCCTTTGTTTCGACTGTCGGCAATAACAATTCCCCTAGATTCTTTTTCTTCCAGGTAGTTTTGAAATGTGGAGCAAATGGACTGAACGCTGTAGGTATACACCGATGTGCCATTGAATAGGTCGTTAATCGGTTTGGCATATATGCGTGAAACAATGCGTCCATCATGTCTCTGGATTATATCCAGAGTCTCGGTAACCACGCTGTAGGAAAAGCGGCGATCGTTGCGGCCATTACTCCTAGCTTTCCTTCTTAAATCAGCTCCTTTTATCTCGGCTTTCATCCAATCATGGTGAAGGGTGGCTGCTGGGAGAAGGTTGGGGAAAAATCTCCTTTTAAGAGCCAGGAGGTCCTGCGTCATAGATGGTATCTGAGACTCTTCGATAAAGAGTCCGCCGATGACGAAAACAGGTTGGATTTGAGTATTACTTGAGGGTAAGGCGCCGGTGCATCCGGCTTCATCCAGGTAGCAGATATGCATGTGTCGTCCAAAAACAACTAAAGCCACACGAGGTGGCTTTAGGGATTGCCGCCATGAGAAGAATTTCTTCTCTGTTCGGCTAAGTAGATGTTTATCTGACTACGGATTCTAGGACCCACCTATATTGGTGTCAAGCCTTATGATCGTGAAATCGGTCTGATCAACAGGTGGCTCATTAGGGACAGGTCAGTATTCCTGGCTCTTTTGAGTCGTGGATTCCTTTTTTTAGCCACCCTGATATGATGGGCTCAATTGAGTTTACCCAAAGGAGCCTATGGGATGAGCGAGGCACACCCTTCCTTACGAGTGGCGCGGGTATACCTGCGTGTCAGCACTGACGCGCAAGACCTGGAGCGTCAGGAAAACATCATCGAGGCCGCGAAGGCCTCCGGCTACTACGTCGCCGGCGTCTACCGGGAGAAGGCTTCCGGTGCGCGTGCTGATCGGCCCGAGCTGCTGCGCATGATCGACGACCTGCAACCGGGCGAGGTGGTCATTGCCGAGAAGATGGACCGGATTTCACGCCTGCCCCTGGAGGAAGCCGAACGCCTGGT
>JABXHI010000080.1 GCA_013393415.1 Micrococcaceae bacterium | reverse complement strand
CATTTATTGCCTTAGCCAACTCGGTCATCATCATCCGACGCCTGATCCGCCAAGCATGGGTCACCCACCGCTGGGACAATCGGCCCGATCGAAAACCCTAACAACAGCACCTATCGGCGGATTTTCTTAGGCGAAGGATAAGAATAGCTTCTCCAATTGTGCGACATTGTCGTCATCAATCTCATCTTCTGCCATGCATTCCTGTAGCGCTGACGAAATGACCAGGAATCCGGCGCGGTCCACGGCCTTCGATACTGCAGACAGCTGCTGAACAATCTCTGCGCAATGAGCATCGTCTTCGACTGCACCGATCACCGCGGCCAACTGTCCGTGAGCACGACGCAGCCGATTTATAATTTTCTTTTTGGCTTCAGGATCGCTCTCTAACCCAGTTATTTGCACCATAAAGTTCTCCATCTCTTAAATACGATTGACTTCAGTATACCCCCATGGGTATAGTTCTTGCATACCCCCAGGGGTATAATATGTAATGCAAGGTAATACCAGTGAGGGAAGAACGATGTGTCGACCAGTGAAATGTGATGTCTGTGAAATGACGACGTGGGCGGGCTGTGGCCAGCATGTCAGTACGGTCAAAGCCTCCGTCCCGGCAGGCCAATGGTGCAACGGGCAGCACACCGAACAAGAAATCGCAGCCGCGCGTGCCGCAAAACCGGGCTTTCTTGCACGGCTCTTCTCGCGCTAACACTGGGTAAGAAAAGAAGTAGGAGCAGAACAATCTATGCTACTTGAACACGTTTATGACACCGACCTAGCTCAGGGCAGTTATTTCATCGGCTGCCAGGCTGAAAACACCGCCATCGTGGTCGATCCGCGTCGAGATATACAGGTGTATCTTGATCTTGCCGCACAGCACGGGATGGAGATTGTTGCCGTCGCTGAAACCCACATCCACGCGGATTACCTATCCGGGACCCTCGAATTAGCGAACGCGACCAAAGCCGATGTGTATGTATCTGATGAAGGCGGAACCGATTGGCGCTACGGCGACGGTTTTCAGCAAGCTGTCGGCATGAAACACGGCCATAAAATTTCCTTGGGAAATATCACGCTTGAAGCAGTCCACACGCCCGGGCACACCCCGGAACACATGGTCTTTCTTGTCACTGATGGCGCCCAAAGCACCGAAACCGGCTTTATGCTCAGTGGGGACTTTGTCTTCGTTGGCGATCTTGGCCGTCCAGATCTGCTCGATGCAGCTGCCGGGGGAGAAGATACCCGTTTTGTGGGAGCACAACAGCTCTTTACGTCACTCCAGGAACATTTCTTGACGTTGCCGGACTACGTTCAGGTGCTTCCGGCCCACGGTGCGGGTTCCGCCTGTGGTCGTGCACTTGGCGCCGTACCAACAACCACTGTTGGATATGAGCGAAACTTCTCCTGGTGGGCTAAGTACGTGCGCGACAACGACATGGACGGCTTCATTGCTGAACTGCTGTCTGGCCAACCTGAAGCGCATGCATACTTTGGTCGTATGAAGATCGAAAACCGTGACGGCCCCGCGATCTTGGGACCGCTGCCTGATCTTGTGGAGTACGCGCCAGAGACATTAGCACCGTTGCTGGAACAGGACGAGAAGATCCTGGTGGATACCCGGCCACATAAAGATCGCTACGAGGCTTCAGTGCCCGGTGCGCTGTCCATCCCAGACGCAGGTAAAGCCGCGACCCACATGGCATGGGCCTATAATCCGCAGCAAGAACACCGTGAATTGATCGTCTTAGCCTCTGATGCTGAACAAGCGAGCAAATACCGGGACCACTTCATTCGAGTTGGCGTCGATGCCATGACAGGTTTTACGACTACTCTCGACGGGCTCTTAGGTGACGGGGTAGCGACAATCACCGTCGAGGATCTGGATGCCTCGTCGGACTACTTTTTGCTTGATGTACGTAATATCAGCGAACTCAACGAAGGGTACATTCCGGGTGCCCACCAGCTTGCCGCGAGTCGGCTCGTCTGGCATAGCGATCAACTGCCCGCGGACCAACCGATCGTAGCCTACTGTGCTTCGGGACGACGTGCAGCCGTCGGAGCTTCGGCACTGCGTCGGCAGGGTTTCAACGTCGCTGAACTGGACGGCGACTTCGGCACGTGGGCGATGGCTGACGGAAACGCTCCGGCGTATCCAAGTGCCCCCTAACCCGTGAGCATCGGGGGTATGATCGATCGTTGCAGTTTTATGCTGTGAAACACAGCCGTGCCACAACTCACAACTCGAGTAAGTATCTGGCAAGATAGGCTCATGACCTCATCACAGGAAGCAACACAAACAGAAGACACTGCGTATTTTCGTCGGACCAAACCCATCGAAATGACCGAAGATGTGCGCACCTCGTTTTTCGTATCGACGATCCACGCCCAAGGCGCCTGGCAAGAAGACGAATTACACATGGCCCCGGTCTCCGGGCTGGTTGCCGCAGAATTGGAAGCATACCAACCGCGAGAAGATTTTATCACCACGCGCATCAGTTTCGATATTCTCGGCAAACTGCACGCCGGTGAAGTCAAGGTTGTGACCGAGACTGTGCGCCCTGGCCGTACAATCGAGCTCATCCAATCGACTGTCTACGCTCAGGGGCGGGCGGTACTTGTTGGTCGAACTTGGAAGGTCATCGCGTCAGATACAACTCGGATCGCCAATATCCATGATCCAGAACTCCCGCCTGTAGAAGATGCAGAACCGTGGGACGAGATGACCGGACGTTGGCCCGGTGGATTCATCCGATCCATTCAAGCGCGCACATTCCCCGATCATGCACCGGGGCATGGTCGAGTATGGATTACCACTGATATTGACATGATCGAGGGAGAAACACCCTCGCCGTTCGTAAAACTTGTGGGGCTCGCAGACACGGCCAATGGGTTGTCTCCAATTGCTGAACCCTCCAGAGGCGACGTATTTTTCGCCAATGTGGATCTGACCATTCATTTCCTGCGCGAACCTGTTGGGGCGTGGCTTGGTTTTGCAATCTCAGCGAATATTGGTGAAACCGGTGGTGGCATTACCTCAGCTATTCTGTATGACGCTGATGGGGTCGTCGGCCGTTGCGAGCAGTCGCAAACCGTACGGTTGGCCGACTGAGACGCTCCTTAAACCACATTGGGCTTCGCCATCTTGAAGGTGGCGAAGCCCAATGTGGTTATGGCATTTTAGTGGCCGCGTTCGATCCATTCATCCAGGTGTGGTTTTTCGTCACCGATGACAGTGGAATCACCGTGACCCGTGAGCACTCTGGTGTGTTCGGGCAGAGTGAAGAGCTTGTTCTGAATCGACTCAATGATGACATCAAAGTTTGAATAGGAACGACCTGTTGCCCCTGGGCCACCATTGAACAGCGTGTCGCCGGAGAACAGTACCCCACCCTCAAGTTCCGGTGCGTGAAATACCACACACCCCGGGGAGTGCCCTGGAGTGTGGATCGCGGTCAACTCAACATTGCCGATGGTGAAGGTGTCACCATCATTGATGTTGCCATCTGGCTGCTCATTTGGATGGGTCGCGTCCCACAGCATCTGATCTTCCTTATGGATGAGTACCGGTGCATCGACCATTTCACGTAATTTGATGACCTCGGAAATGTGGTCATCGTGGCCGTGTGTCAGCAATATAGCCGACACGTTGCGGCCACCAATTGCTTCACGAACTTTTTCCACATCGTGGGCCGGGTCAATGACGATGACATTTTGAGCGTCACCAACAAGGTAGACATTGTTATCCACGTCGTGGGTTTCGCCATCGAGGGAGAAAGTTCCCGAGGTTACAATGTTTTCAATCTGAGCCATTTACATCTCCACCTGAACGCATGCATTTGCCAGCGTTCATCTTGTCCAAGACTATGTTCGTATCATTCAGCGTCATGCGTTCAATCATGACAGCATCCACAACAACCCTAGCTCATCGCCGTTTTTATCCGGAAGAGCCTCTGAGCCTTCATTGGGCATAAGCGGATTTATCCACATATAACGGTGACGACCTTCCGTGATGGAGCCTTTGTGTCATAAATTCGCTGGTATACGCAATGACCCATGGGGCACAATGGAGGGTATGTACATGTCGGTTGAAGTTTTTGCGATCATCATTGCCGCCGCGAGTTTATTGGTCACTATCGGCGGTGGGCTTTTTGCTGGGTTTGCCTGGATGCTTCGGCGGATGGATGCTCGGTTCGCTCAGATGGATGACCGATTTGTCCAGGTTGATGAGTGGTTTGTCCAGACTGAAGCGAATGTGAATGCGCGGTTCGACAGAGTGGATGCGCGGTTCGACAGAGTGGATGCGCGGTTTGTCCAAGTTGATGATCGATTTAACAAGGTTGATGAACGGTTTGTCCAAGTTGATGCCAGTATAAACACTCGGTTTAATAAGGTCGATGACCGATTCGAAAACATGGGTGAACAGCTTCAGAAAATGGGCACCCAGATGCGGGGCATTCAAACAGAGCTCAACGATGTGAAGATTGCGGTCGCACGCTTGGAAGGTCCCCGCCCACACCTCATCCTTCCTAGCTAACCAAGCTTCGACATGCATCTGGGCTCATAGTTGGGCCCAGTAAAGGAATCCACTGGGGTGCACTTCGTTGGAGTACGCCCCAGTGGATATAGAATTATCGAGACGAATTACAGCTCGATGACCGAACGCAGAACTTTGCCGGCGTTCATTTTGTCGAAGGCCTCGTTAATGTTGTCCAAGCTGATGCGTTCACTGACGAATGCATCGAGGTCGAGTCGACCCATCAGGTACTGGTCCACCAACATTGGGAAGTCGCGGGATGGCAACGTGTCACCGTACCAAGCAGACTTCAGAGAACCGCCACGGCTAAAGACATCCTGGAATGGCAGTTCCAGTTTCATATCGGGATGCGGTACACCGACCAACACGACACGTCCCGCAAGGTCGCGGGCGTAGAAAGCCTGTTTATAGGTTTCGGGATGGCCCACAGCTTCTACGACGAGATCGGCACCGAAACCATCGGTGTAGTCACGAATAGTGTCGACTGCGTCTTGGTTTTTCGAGTTAATCGTGTGGGTTGCCCCCAGGGTTTTGGCCTGTTCCAGCTTGGCATCGTCGATGTCAACGGCGATAATCGTCGTTGCCCCGGCCAGTTTGGCGCCCTGCACGGCGGCCATTCCGACACCACCGCAACCGATGACGGCCATGGATTCACCACGCTTGAGTTCACCGGTGTTAATAGCAGCACCAATACCGGCGACAATGCCACAACCTAGTAGCCCAACCGCAGCATCCTGGTGTGCTTCAAGATCGGCGTCAATTTTCGTGCACTGTCCGGCTGCCACCAGAGTCTTTTCTGCAAAAGACCCTATGCCTAGAGCTGCCTCTAGTTCGGTGCCGTCCTCGAGCGTCATTTTTTGTTTGGCATTATGAGTGTCAAAACAGTACTGCAGCTGGCCTTTCTTGCACGCACGGCATTCGCCACACACAGCGCGCCAATTCAAAATGACTTTGTCACCCACGGCAACATTGGTCACACCTTCACCGATTTCGGAAACTACAGCGGTTGATTCATGGCCGAGTAGATACGGGTAGTTATCTCCGACGCCACCTTCAACATATGAATAATCGGTATGGCAGACACCGCAGGTAGAAACATCTACAACAACTTCGCCGGGGCCAGGATTCGGTACGATGATCGTCTCAATGGTGACTGGAGCGTCTTTTGACCGCACAACAGCGGCTTGAACCTTATGTGCCATAGTTTCTCCTTCAAAATACATAGGTCAGCCCACAGGAGCTGTGGGCTGTTACAGACTATCTGACCATATTTTCAGCCTCGTTGACCATGGTTGGTTGCATGCTGAAGTTCCCTCGCTCGACGCGGCGCTGTGCTGGCATACTGGAGATATGTGTGGACGATTTGTAATGGCACGGGCAATCGGCGACCTCATGGCGGCCGCCGGAGTGGACAATGCGCACTTTGAAGACTTGCATCCCGACTACAATGTTGCTCCGACGAAAGACATTCCCGTGGTTGTCGAGCATTTTCAAAACCCACGAGACGCCAGCACCGAGTGGCAACGTAACCTGTACATGGCCCGGTGGGGGCTCGTCCCGGCCTGGGCCAAAGATCTTTCCTTTGGACAGCGCACATTTAACGCACGCGCGGAAACCGTGATAGAAAAACCATCGTTTCGTGCCGCGGTAAAGTCTCGGCGTGCCGCGATTCCCGTGGACGGGTACTACGAATGGTTAGCTCCACAAACCAAAGGTGAACGCAAACAGCCCTACTACGTCTCCCCAAAAGATGGTTCCCCCATCTTCTTCGCCGGACTCTATGAGTGGTGGAAAGATCCGTCAGCCGACAATGACGCACCGTGGGTACTGTCCACCACCATACTGACCGGGGCCTCGCCAGAGACCGGTTCGGAACCAAAAATTTTGGATGAGCTTGCCGGTTTGCATGATCGGTTGCCGTTGCCCATGAGTACCGCAATGATGCGGGAATGGTTATCGGCAGGGGAAGTCACCAAAGATGAGGCGGCACATCTGGTTGATGCCGTAGTTGCTGGCGCCTATGACGTCGCTGCTGAGTGGGAAATGTACCCGGTAGATCCGATGGTCGGTTCCGTGCACAATAATGGTTCGCAGCTCATCGACCCCCTTGACCCCAACGGCGGACAGGGCACCCTGGTATAATAACGCGCACTGGTTGGGCTTATCATGTCCATCCGGATTCCTAAGCTTTGAAGGCGAAAGAAACGCAAAGTTCTTTCGGCGTAGCAAAGGAGTTTTCAATGGGCACACTGACACAATCCATCCATGTCACCTGCACTACCGCAGGCATTCCACTGCGCATGCTCTACGGCGGACGTTCCTATACGGTCAAAGCTGAACCCCAGCGCTGGTATGTTCGTCGACGCTGGTGGGCTGAAGAACATCGTGCCGAACTCGGGCACGGTCCCGGCCTGGTCGATTATCAGGTCTGGCGGGTCCAAGTTAGCCTCACGAGAGCACAAAACGCTCCAATACTGACGCTCGATATTTCGCATCACATCGAGTCTGGCCGTTGGCGGCTTGTCCAGGTGCATGATGCAATGCGGTTGGAAGAAACCGCCTAACCATGGCACGCCCTTTTGCCCATCTCCATGTCACAACCGCATACTCAGCTCACTACGGTGTTTCTTGGCCAGAAGAGCTGGTTGCGGTTGCGGCAGCCGATGGTGCCCAAATACTGGGGTATACCGATCGGGATGGGCTCTACGGTATGGCCAAGCACCTTCAAGCATGCATGGCGCATAATATTGCTCCGGTAGTTGGGGTCAACCTCGCGGTTGCTTGGGACGCTCAAACCACCATCGATGGCCAACCTTTATCCGCGGGTAGGGTCACCATATTTGCTGCCAGTGCGGCATCGGTCGGGTACGGCCAAGCAGAAAACCTGGGTGCAGGCTATCAGGCATTAGTGCGGTTAATTTCGTTAGCACACCGGCAGATAGGTCCCGACCAGAAACCCTATATTCTTATTTCTCAGCTCGCTCAAGCCGCACAGGGTCAAAACCTGCATGTCCTGGTGGGCCCAGAATCTGACGTGGGATCATTTATGGTTCAGCGGAAATATACGCTGGGCCGCACACGGTTACGACTCTGGAAAAAAGCCTTACCCAAAGGCAGTGCGCACGTTGAAATCGTGTCACATATGTCGCTGCCAACAGAACGCCTCTCCACCTCGCAGGCAGTACGTATGTTGCGAGCCAGCACGGAAATCCAATTGCCTGCAGTGCTGACCAATGCAGTCCGGTATGCCACCGCCGATGGAGCGGCAACCGCAGATGTGGTTGATGCTGCCCGTGCGCTCAGCAGTCTTGATACACTGACAGATATTCAGCCCAATGGTCAGGGCTGGTTAAAACCCAGTCGTGCCATGTATGCGCTGGCCCATGAAATTGTGCGCGAAGCAGGAGTCGGAACGTCTACGGCTCACAAACTCTTAGACCATACCCAACGATTGGCCGAAACCTGCGCTCTGGATCCAGCCCAGGACGTTGGTTGGGGTCAACCTCGCGTCCCAGAGTTCGACGTCATCGGCATCGACGGCGACCCCAATACCGTCTTATCTCAACGAGCACGCAGCGGATTGGCTCAACGTTTTGCTCACCTGGACCCCGACGGGGCGCAGTACGACGAGGTTTTAAACCGGTTAGATCATGAGCTCAATATCATTGAGAACCTTGGGTTCTCTAGCTACTTTTTGACGGTTTCAGAAGTAGTCCAGATGATCGAAGACCGTAAGGTTCGAGTCTCCGCCAGGGGATCGGGGGCCTCCTCACTGGTCAACTATGCGCTCCGGATCTCACATGTTGACCCAATCGAACACGAGCTCATCTTTGAGCGGTTCTTATCGCAGGACCGCTCCACCCTGCCCGATATAGATATTGACGTGGAATCCGCTCGTCGGCATGAGATCTACCATGCGATTTTTGACCGTTTTGGTGCTGAACGTACCACCCTGATGAGTATGCAAAACGGATACCGGGTACGCGGAGCTGTCCGCGATGCCGGTCGCGCGCTCGGTTTGGAACGCCAACAAGTCGATCAGCTAGCCAAAAAATTATGGCGGTTCTCAGCAGCCGATTTTCGTCAAGCTATGGACCACATGCCGGAGCTGCAAAATTTCGCCGCGCAGGTACAAAACAGCCGAAAATCCGGAGACCAACAACTTGACCTCTTAGTGGATCTCACTGAACGACTCGATCGGCTACCACGCCACATTTCGATGCACCCCTGCGGTGTCATTCTGGGAGACCAGACCCTGCTGGACCGAACCCCCGTAGAAGCCTCCGGTATGGGGCTGGCCATGAGCCAATTCGATAAACACGATATGGACCCGATGGGTATGCTAAAACTGGATGTTCTCGGTGTGCGTATGCAATCCACGATCGCCTATGCCCTTGAGGAGGTACAACGGACCACCGGTGAAACCATTAATCTCGAGCATGTGCCACATGACGATCCGCAAACCTATGAGATGATCAAAACGACCCACACACTAGGCTGTTTCCAGATCGAATCACCGGGCCAGCGGGAACTCATTGGCAAACTGGCACCCGAATCCATTACTGACCTGATCATCGATATTTCACTATTTCGGCCCGGCCCGATGAAATCCGACATGGTCCGCCCATTTTTAGAAGTCCGCGACCACATGGCACCGGCCCATTACCCTCACTCGGATCTAAAACCCTTCCTTCAGGAAACCCACGGCGTCACCGTTTTCCATGAACAGCTGTTGCGCACCATCGATAAGATGACCGGTTGCGGGCTAGCTGCCGCAGATGAATTTCGTCGACGTCTCGGGTCACCCGCTCAAGAAGAAGTCGAAACAATCTTTCGGGCCAAAGCCATGGAACGCAATTGGGACATTACCGTCATTGACGAAGTCTGGGAGACCATGGCAGCGTTTGGCTCCTTTGGCTTCTGTAAAGCACACGGTGCAGCATTTGCCATCCCCACTTTTGAATCCGCCTGGCTAAAAACCCACCATCCCGCTGCATTTATGGCTGCAGTCTTAGAACATGATCCGGGCATGTACCCACAACGTCTCATGGTTGCCGAAGCTCGTCGCATGGGGATTGAAATCCTGCCGGTAGACATCAACACCTCCACGACCGAAATGCGATTGGAACGACTCTCCGGCACAACACAGAAGCAACAACTTGGCTGGGGCATCAGATTATCCCTCAACACCGTGCTGGGGCTGACTCAGAAAGAAATGCAACGCATCATACGTGGCCAACCTTTTGACAGTCTGGCAGATATCCGGGATCGGGCACGGTTGAGCAAAAAGAGTTTTGAGAACCTGGCCCAACTCGGAGCACTCGACAGTATGCTGCCGCCCACCGGTCTCAGCCGGACAGATGTCGTCCACCACCTCGAGCTGCTGCACTCCACCACCAAACGTGACCGTACCGGTCGTACCCTACGCACCGGCAGGACACAGGTTGACGGTCAACAAGCTCTGCCACTGGGGGACACCGAACTGGAAACACTTCCGGCGCTTTTCCCACAACCAACCGCCGAACAAAACATTCGCACCGAACTAGATCTCACGGCCATCGATGCTACCGGACACCTGATGCAGTCCCACCAACCGTATTTAGATGCGCTCGGTGTCACCACGGCAGACAAGCTCTTGACCTTGCGCAACCACACCCGGGTACTTATAGCGGGGGTACGCGTTGCCACCCAGACCCCACCTATGCGTTCCGGAGAACGTGTGGTCTTCATTTCCGTAGACGACAGCACCGGCGTTATCGACACTTCCTTTTTCGCCCAAGCACAACATGCCACCGGAGATAGCCTGTTCTCGTCCCGATTACTGCTGATCGAAGGCACCACCCGACGCACCGGCGCCCGTGGCATCACGGTGCAGGCAACCCATGCTTGGGATATGCACGAGCCAAGCTCACTACCGGATCCAGACTATTGGGATACGCAACGCACCCACTGGTCGCAATGGTTTGCTGGCATGGCTGAGCTTCCCGTCGCACCGACCGTGCTGCACCAAAGTCAATTACGTAAAGGTACCCCGCGGCAGAGGTCCCAACGTCAAGACAAGCGAACCCCTGTGCGGTACCGTTAACTCCATAATGCAATGCACGACATAAAACGTCCACTGAATATGGATACCGTATGCGCACCCCCTCGAAAACTCGCCAGACACGACTCACACTGGCTACCATCATCACCGCAGGACTTTTCCTCGCCGGATGCGGGGCCCAAGACGAGACAGCAGACCAAGAGCCTCCACCAGCTCCAACCGCAGGCGAAGAAGTCACCCTCAGTCCAGGTGGAGATATTCAGGACGAAACCGAAACTGCTGACGAGGAAACCGCAGAAGTCTCCACCGACCCGGTTGGTGAATTTTCTACCGAGCCCTATGAATCCGACGAATGGCCAAGTTATGGGGATACTCACGGTATTTATCCCACCGAAGTCCGCTCCGCGGTCCAGGGCGATTTTGAACGCATCGTCATTCAACATAGTGGCAGTGGCGCCCCAAGTTACATGGCGCAATATACCGACGAGCCGGTGGAACCTGGCCGGGGCCTACCCGTTGAGACCGACGACGCAGCTTACCTCGAAGTGGTTGTATCAGGGACCACACCACCGGAACTGTTAGAGGAAGACGAGCTGGTCAGTCCCGACGACGCAGAAATGCTCGAACACGGCACACACATCACAGACCTGGATACCGAAGCAGCCGGTACGGTTGTGAGTTTTGCGCCTTGGGAAGCCACCAGTAACTACATCATCGGGCTCGATGAACAACGTCCCTATGCTGTGACAATGCTTGATGACCCGGTTCGCGTCGTCATTGATATCCAACTCGATGGTCAACAGTAGCCACCGTCAACCTGCAAACCGTGAGCCAAGCAGATACAATGGCGGGTGGCTTATCGGTGGTCCAGTATGCCATCGGATACAAAGCTTAACCCAAGGAGGAATTGGCACGTGGCCGAACCTAAAGAAATATCCATTACCGTAGACCAAGAAGCCATCCAGGTAGCTGAAGGTACAACAGGAAATGACCTGTTCGGTGACGAAAAAACTACGGTAGTGATGAGGGTAGATGGCAATCTACAAGACCTCTTTCGTGTCATCCCCGAAGGCTCAACCATCGAGCGCGTCGACATCACGGACCAAGCAGGACTCGAAGTGCTGCGTCACTCAACCGCACACGTGCTTGCCCAAGCCGTCCAAGAGATGTATCCCGAAGCCAAGCTTGGTATTGGCCCCTACGTCCAAGAAGGTTTCTACTACGACTTTGACGTTGATGAACCATTCACCCCGGATGATCTCAAACAGATCCAGAAGCGGATGATGCGTATCGTCAAAGCCAACCAGACCTTCGACCGCCGCGCCGTAGCAGAAGCAGTCGCCCGAGAAGAACTGGCCGATGAGCCTTATAAATTGCATCTCATGGACCGTCAACACGACGACGAAGCTGACGCGGATGGCGCCGCCGTAGAAATTGGTGCCGGCGAAATCACTATCTATGACAATCTGGACCGCAAAGGCGCGGTGGTCTGGAAAGACCTGTGCCGTGGTCCACACATCCCATCAACCAAACTTATCGCGAACGGCTTTGCGCTGACCCGTGCCGCAGGCGCCTACTGGCTCGGATCGGAATCCAACCCACAGCTGCAACGCATTTACGGTACCGCCTGGGCCTCCAAGGACGACCTGGTGGCCTACCAAGAGCGCATCGCCGAAGCTGAGCGTCGCGATCACCGCAAACTTGGTGCCGAGCTCGATCTGTTCTCGTTCCCTGATGAACTGGGCTCCGGTCTGCCGGTATTCCACCCCAAGGGCGGGATCATCCGCAAAGAGATGGAAGATTACTCGCGCAAACGCCACGAACAAGCCGGGTACGAGTTCGTCTACACTCCACACATCACCAAACAAAACCTGTATGAAACCTCAGGTCACCTGGAATGGTATGCAGACGGCATGTTTCCTCCGATGCACGTCGATGAGGTCGTTGATGAGACCACCGGTGAGGTAACCCGAGCCGGTGTGGATTACTACCTGAAACCCATGAACTGCCCGATGCACAACCTCATCTTTGCATCGCGTGGTCGCTCCTATCGCGAACTGCCTTTGCGACTGTTCGAGTTCGGTTCGGTCTATCGCTACGAGAAGTCCGGTGTGGTCCACGGGCTGACTCGTGTGCGCGGTATGACCCAGGACGACGCCCACATTTATTGTACAGAAGACCAGATGAAAGATGAGCTGACCACCACGCTCAACTTCGTGCTCGATCTACTCAAAGACTACGGGCTAGATGATTTCTATCTGGAGCTGTCCACTAAGAACCCAGAAAAGTATGTGGGCAGTGACGAGGTTTGGGACAACGCCACCCAAGTATTAGCGGATGTCGCCGCGGCTTCAGGCCTCGAGCTCGTTGATGACGAGGGCGGTGCGGCATTCTACGGCCCGAAAATTTCAGTTCAGGCACGCGATGCACTCGGTCGTACCTGGCAGATGTCCACCATGCAGTTGGACTTTAACCTGCCAGAACGTTTTGATCTGCAGTATCAGGCCGCCGATGGCAACCGTCAGCGTCCGGTCATGATTCACCGCGCGCTCTTTGGATCCATCGAACGGTTTATGGCGGTGCTTACGGAACACTATGCCGGTGCCTTCCCAGCATGGTTAGCCCCAGAACAGGTCGTCGCGATTCCCGTAGCTGATGCATTCAACGACTACATGTACGACGTCGTTGACAAGCTGAAAGCACACGGCATTCGCGCCCAGGTGGATGACTCTAGCGATCGGTTCCCCAAGAAGATTCGTACTGCATCCAAGCAAAAAGTGCCGTTTGTGCTCATTGCAGGGGGAGAGGATGCTGAGGCCAATGCGGTATCCTTCCGTTACCGGGATGGATCTCAGGACAACGGCATTCCAGTCGATGAGGCTATCGAGCGGATTGTCACCGCAATAGAACAACGTCAGCAGGTGTAAGACATCATGGCAGACCACAGTGCAAATCACGATGCAGCAGTCACCGATAATTTTGCATTACCTGGTGTGCCCGATGCTTTTGACCGACTATGGACGCCTCATCGGATGGCTTATGTGGCCAAAGGACAAAGTCAAGTGACCGATGAGGCCTCCTGTCCGTTCTGTGCTGCCCCGCAACGAGACGACGAAACCTCACTGATCGTGGCACGGGGTACGACGTGTTACGTGGTGATGAATCTTTACCCATATAATCCCGGTCATATGTTGGTGTGCCCGTACCGGCACGTGCCCGACTATCCAGATCTGACGATCGACGAAACAGCAGAGTTTGCTCAACTTACGCAAATAGGGATGGAAGTACTCCGCGACGTCTCACGAGCCGCTGGATTCAACTTGGGAATGAATCAGGGCAAAGCTGGGGGAGCGGGCATCGCAGCCCATCTTCATCAGCACATCGTGCCGCGCTGGGGTGGAGACGGCAATTTTCTCCCCATCATCGCTGAAACAAAAAACGTCACCGCAACCATTGGTGAAATGCGCACCATGATCGCTGATGGATGGGCGACAGGAACCGAACGTTTTCTGACCAAACAACAAGATAACACACCTGGTTGTTAGGTCAGACACACCGGAGCACTGGCTAATTCGCTATACCGGGTACAAAAGCAGAGACAATAGGATCATGATGTCAACTCCCCAGGAAGCTCCAGGCCGGTCGTTAAATCTCCCGGAATACTATCTGCTGACCTGTCTCGATGATGCTGGCAGACTCCTCGCCCAATCGCACACCATTCGAGTCGGGGTGGCAGGGGCCGTGTTAACCGATTTGGCGCGCCGTGGAAGTATCAACGTGACCCAAGACTTGGTGACGGTTCATGAGTCCGCCGAGGTTGATCTGGAGGAACCGCTTGACGCGGTACTGCGCATCATTGCCGATGCTCCAGAACCTCAAGATGCCGAGCAGTGGATCAACAGGTTCTCGCGTCCGGCACTGATGGATGCCCTCATGAGAAACTTGGAACAGCGTGGCGAAGTCATCGTCAGCAAAAAACGTTTCTTAGGCCTGATACCGCGAACACGCTATATTCCTCAAGAGTCGTATGCGCGCATGGATATCTACGTCCGGCTTCGTGGCACGCTCATGGGGCGCGACACAGCTCTGGATGCGACAGCGTGGCCCGTCGTGCAGTTGCTGTACTCAACGAACGTACTTGCCGCGGTCTTTCCTGGCGAGCAAAACAGGACGATGAGAGCACGGCTCAATGAATTTCATGAGCAAGCGAGGGAATCACAACCAGCGATTGCTGAAGCGTTGCAAGCGGTAGAAAATTCGATCGCGGAAGCACTCACTGCAACACGTGGGCAAGCAACCGGGCTCGGTCGATGAGCTCTATCGGCGGATATGTGCGACTCGGGCGGCTGTCAGCTCTAGGAAATCAGTGACACGCAGCTCGAGCGACAGGCCTCGCTGTCCGCCGGAGACAATGATCGTATCCAACTGTTCAACCGTAGTGTCTACCAGCATGGGGATGCCTGTCCTTTGCCCAAGTGGTGAAATGCCACCGAGTACGTAGCCGGTCTTCTGCTGAGCCCGACCTGGGTCAGCCATGTGCACGCTTTTTACCTTGAACGCTTTTGCCACTTTTTTTTGGGTGCAGCATATCTGCCACGGCCAACACGGCACTCACACATTGACCGGTTGGTGTCGTGACCACCAGGGTTTTAAAAATACTGCGGGGGTCGAACCCGAGTTTGTCAGCGGCCTCAGCACCGAAGCCCTTGACTGCGTCATCGTGATCATATTCATAGACTCGATGCCAGAGCCCTGCCTCGAGGACAGTACGCAGTGCTGGTGTAGCGCCAGATGGGGTTGTACTCATGAGAGATGTTCTGAGATGTTGCGTTTGATGCGTCCCAGGAGCGCCGTCATACCGCGCAGACGCAGAGGCGTCAAGGCGTTGGTCAGTCCAAGCTTATTGGGGATGTCGTCTGGGACTGACAAGATCGTTGAAGCGTGTTTACCGGAGAGCCCTTCGATGAGCACTCCCGCGAAGCCGCGGGTCGTCGGCGCTTCTGGTGGTGCTGAAATGATCACTGTTACTTCAGGATCATCGTCGTCAGAGTACTCTAACGCCAAAAATAACGGGGTCTGGCACTCGACGACCTGTTCCATCTCGGCTTCATGACCGGCGTAGCGCTGCGGTGGTTCCGGGAGATTATCGGAGAATTCCAGGAGGAGTTCGAGGCGTTGTTCCTCAGCTAAGTCATGGAAATCATCGATGATCTCTTGCAGAACATCAGGGGTGTGAACAGCCAATGGGATCCTTTCTCTGGTTGATCCGACACTTATTCTAACGCGTTGCGTGGTTAAGACGCCAAGCCGGTGCCGGGGTATACCCCGGCACCGGCTTGGCGGTGAAGTAAAGCTTAGTTTGGTGCCTGTCCGGGTTCTTCACCAACAACGATTGGGACACCAACGCTATTGCCCCATTCGGTCCATGAACCGTCATAGTTGCGGACCGATTCATACCCGAGCAGGTGACGCAGCACGAACCAGGTATGGGCGGAACGTTCACCGATACGGCAGTAAGCGATGACCTGGTCAGATTCGCCTAAGCCAGCGTCGTCGGCATAGAGCTTGGTCAGCTCATCACGGGACTTGAATGTGCCATCTTCATTGGCTGCTGTTGCCCATGGCACTGATTCCGCTGTGGGGATATGGCCGCCACGCAGGGTGCCTTCCTGTGGGTAACCAGCCATATGGGTCGTTTCGCCGGTGTACTCGGCGGTGGAACGCACATCAATGAGCGGCAGCGTACCAACACTGTCGAGTACCTGGGCTTTATTGGCGCGTTCGGTTTCGTCATCACGGGAGACGACCGGGTAATCGGTTTCAGTGACTCTTGGTGTGTCGCGTGTGACTTCGCGTCCTTCAGCAATCCACTTATCGCGACCGCCGTTCATGAGACGAATATCTTCGTGACCGTACAGTGTGAAAACCCAGAGGGCGTAGGCTGCCCACCAGTTTGACTTGTCGCCGTAGAAGATGACGGTGGAGTCGCGACTGATCCCCTTGGAAGCAGCCATTTTTGCGAAGGCCTCGGGGCCGATGAAATCACGGGTGACCGGATCATTGAGCTCTGTGTGCCAATCAATCTTTAGGGCACCGGGGATGTGGCCCGTCGAATACAGCAACGTATCTTCATTGGATTCGAGAACAACGACGTTTGGGTTGTCTTTATGCTCCGCAACCCACGCGGTGGAAACGAGCTTTTCCGGGTGGGCGTAGTCTGAAGATTCTACGGGGACTTGTGCACTCATAAGGGGATTCCCTTTCAGTAGAGGTTGGCCGTTCAAGAAGTGGCGCGTTCGGGTATTAAGGATACAAGGATGTGTGTTAATTGCCACGGGGGTGCGTCACACTACTACTTCTTGGCGCATATTAAAAAGTAATAGTGAACCCGATGTAGGCGTGCGTTCTAGGATGTAGTGGTTGGCCACCTCAAGGGACGGTCCTCATCACGCCGCGAAGCAATATGGATTGGATATCACGTGACTGAAATCGTAGCTCTTTCGGAGAGGGACCCGAAGGTTTCCCCCGAAGAACTCTTGGCGGGATTTCACCCGTCGTACCGCTTTGGCGAGGTCTCGTTCGACACATATATTCCTGATCCTGCCCATCCGTCCCAGACCGAGGCAGTAGAGCGTCTTCGTGAATTTGCTGCATCGATGGATCGACGTAGTACATCCGGTGGCATTTTGTCCTGGTTCGCTCGCAAAGCGAAGAAGAATTCGCCCGGCGCGCCAAACGGCGTTTATTTGGATGGCGGATTCGGCGTCGGCAAAACGCACTTACTCGCGTCGCTATGGCATGCAGCTCCCGGCGAGAAAAAAGCCTTCGGAACCTTCGTCGAGTACACGAACTTGGTGGGAGCTCTCAGCTTTACCACCACTGTGGAGGTTCTCAAAGAGTACTCGTTGGTGTGCATTGACGAATTCGAACTCGACGATCCTGGCGATACGGTGTTGATGTCGCGGCTGATGCGCGAACTCTCCGATGCCGGCGTGAAACTCGCTGCCACGTCAAATACCCTCCCCGGAGCATTGGGGGAGGGGCGTTTCGCTGCGCAGGACTTTAAACGCGAAATTCAAGTGCTGTCTGATCAGTTTGAAACGATACGGGTGGATGGTGAAGACTATCGGCACCGCGGACTCGAAGCAGCACCGGAGCCGGTTACAGCCGGCGCGGAACTAGACACCGCACAGCAGCATTTCCCAGAAGAGCAAATCTTTGCATTCGATGATTGGACTGCGCTGACAAACAACCTGTCGCGGGTGCACCCTTCGCGTTACCGTGAACTAGTAAAAGATGTTGACGTATTAGTTCTGAGTAACGTCACGACTATTACCGAACAAGCGATGGCATTGCGTTTCGTCGTGCTGGCTGACCGGCTCTACGACAAAGACGTTCCGGTGGTCGCCTCGGGTGTGCCTTTTGAACAGCTCTTTACCGAAGACATGATGGCCGGCGGGTATATGAAAAAGTACTTTCGCACGGTCTCACGTATGACCGCGCTTGCCCGTGAAGGTCAGCTGGGCGAAAAAGCTCCCTAACCTAAAAGGTACCCATGCCTTCGGCCTGGG
>JABXHI010000008.1 GCA_013393415.1 Micrococcaceae bacterium | reverse complement strand
CATTTATTGCCTTAGCCAACTCGGTCATCATCATCCGACGCCTGATCCGCCAAGCATGGGTCACCCACCGCTGGGACAATCGGCCCGATCGAAAACCCTAACAACAGCACCTATCGGCGGATTTTCTAAGGGATGAAAACAAAAGCTGGCCTGCACTCAACGTTTCCGTTGAATGCAGGCCAGCCGTGGTTCTAGCTGCGCTACACCGCGACGGGCGTTGAAGAGTCGGAGTATGTTCCCAATTCTTCAAAGATAGCCTTGTTGTAGTTGAAGCCGATGCCTGCTTCGTCGATAAACATCTCTTCTTGTGCCGCGGTGAGACCGAGGTCATCGAGTTGCTGTCGATACGCATCCTTGTACAGTTTCGGCTTCTCGATGGAGTCGAAAGTGTACATGTTCAATTGAGTATCAGGCAGCTGATAGTGCCGTTTCATCAGACGTGCAATCGCCAGACCACCAGATAGATCGCCAAGATAGCGAAGATAATGGTGGGCTGTCAGGCGCGCTGGATCCTGCGCCACCTCAAAGATGCGCTCCGCGTATGTTCGCGTCGATGCGAGCTGGACGGGTGTGCTCGACAAACCAGCCGCCGGCAATAGCGCTGTCAAGTCGCGGGTGATGGCCTCGCGTCGATCCAGGTTCGGATCGAGTAATCGCGCCACGCCAGGTAATTCAGTGGTAGACCGTAGCTGCTCGGCCGAGGAGTCAAGTGCCTGGTAGATGAAATGGTACTGGGAGACCAAGAGCGCGTAATCATGGGTGGAGCGGTTGCCTCCCATCAGTTCAGTAATAAATGACGCGGTTTCTGCCGACTTGTGATCGGCTGCCGTCAGCTGGCGCACACGGGTAGCCAGTGATTGGGGATCTTCTCTTTGGGGCACGTTTCCTACCTTGGTTCCTTGGATATCATCGAGATTAGGTTACCCTAAGTTCATTTCACATCGTAGCGTAACCTAATGCATCTTGGAAGAGTCGCGTTGGCGGACGGTGTGCCGCGAGGGTGTGCGGTTCTGGTGACTGGATTTCGTGGATTCACGTGCACATCCTTCAAGGTCATCACCGTAATAAAGTGAGAATTTCATAATTGCCTTGTGGTCTCGATCTCGGATTCGTATAGTGTTCAATGAGTTAGGTAAGGCAAGCCTTAACGGATAAGGTTTCATCGTTATCGGTAATTCATTGCGAAGAATCAATGGGTGAAGCCTCAGAAGAAAATAGGAAAGCATGACAGCTTTGCAAGACTCTTTCAGCGTCAACGGCGCACACATTGCGCTCGGTAGCGACGTTGAAAGTGAAAGCACCCTCGAAGGTGGAATTGGCACAGTTGCGGGTGACCAAACCACCGGTGCTCAACGCGGTGTCGCGCGGGCGTGTGCGAGTCACGTCGTCGGGACGAACTTCGTTCCAGCAGTGATCAGAGTTGGTGCGATGGTCATTGCGCGAGACCGCGTAAGTGCAGTGTGCGGGGCAGACACCTCTATGCCCTAACACTGGGCTTGTCCTCGGGCGGTCCGCTTTTGGCTGCAATGTCACACAGGTGAAAGCGGACCGCCCTCGGGGCCTACCGAAACTCAACGCAGCATCATTCTCAACCTCATCACCAGTCCGAGGAGGACTCTGACCATGGGACGAAATACCACGCCCCGAACTCTGTTTGGCCGAATCACCACGGGGATGCTGGCGACCCTACTGACTATCGGATCAGGCGTGTTGCTATCAGGTCCGGCTTCTGCAGTGCAAGCACACAGTGCTATGGAGCATGTCGAAGGTGGCGAACTGACTTGGGGCGTCAATACGGGGTGGCGCAACTACATCGTGGGCAATATTGCCCAGGGACACATTCAGGCACAAGAGCCTGCCACAACAGTTGCCGATAATCGCGTGAAATGGGCTGAAGGTGCTGGTGAAATCGATGTTGCCGCGGGGCAAGGCACCGTCACCTACCAGGGCACCATGGTGTCACAGGGGCACAAGGGCTATGGGGGTACCGGGGACCAGTATGCGCTGGATCAACGACTCAGCGATATGCAAATTGAACTGACCTCACCTGAGACTGCAACTTTGTCAGCTGTGGTCGACCAGCAGGCAGTTCTGGCATTTCCCGCGTATGACAGTGAGCGCGTTGAGCTTGCGGAACTGCGCTTCAGTCACGAGCAATTACGCTCCGGCAGTGTCACCGCGCAGGCAACATTGACCGCTGAGGGTGCGGATATCTATGGCCGCATGAATGATAACTATCAGCCGGGTGCCACAGCAGACCAAGTTGAATTCAGTGTTGATGCCAGCACCTCGGTGCCAGAACCTGTTGAGAAGAAAGCAACCTCGGTTTCAGCAACTGCCTCTGCCTCAACCGTCTACCAGGACGAATCGGTTACTATTACCGCCGGAGTGACACCACGACTTGAGGGTCGAGTACAGTTCACGAACGCCCGCGGTGAACTCTTGGCCGAAAAGGCCGTCAGCGGTGGCAAGGCACAATTCACCACGAAAACCCTGCCGCGTGGCGATCACACCATTGAGGCGGAGTTCACTCCGACAAGCACCGCCTACAAGACCTCGCGCGATGCGGTCAACGTTGCCGTGATCAAACGCACAGCCAGCGATAACTCAAACAGCTCGGGTGTTCAGGGGACTCTGCAATGGGGCGTCAAAGAAAGCTTCCGTTCCTATGTTCTTGGCAGCATTGCCAACGGCAAGATCACGCCTTCAGGTGGAGCGAAGCAGCGCAACGGCAACGGGATCTTTACCTATCCGCAAGCTTCCGGTGGCACCTCCTGGGATGGTTCCAGAGGCACAGTCCAATATGCGGGCAATGTAAATTTCTATGGCCACGACGGGGTCATGGATGTGACCTTGTCGAATCCCGTCATTGTGGTGGACGGCTCCAAGAGCGCTAAACTTCAAATCCAGTTCAAGGGTCGAACCATCACACTCGCCACGATCGATGTCTCGAAAGCCAAAAAAGAATCTCTTGCAGGCAATGCGGTCCGGTTTAATAGCGCACCGGTGACACTGCACCCTCAGGGCACTGAATTTTTCTCCTATAACGGCTCCGGATTTTATACCGCCGGGCAGGCACTGGATCGCATGAGCTTTACTATCGGCGATGCAAGGGACCACAGCAAGGCCACGACCCCGGCCTCTTCAAATAGCGATCAGACCCAGTCTTCAGCTACCGCAGCCTCGAGCACTCCCGCGGCTGAGACGACCAATAGTGCTGCGGCGGGCTCACTCAAATGGGGTGTCTCAGACTATTTCGCGGCGTATACGACGCAAAAGGCTGGCACATCCGCGTGTCCGACACCGAGTAAACATTGTGCAGATGGCCACATTGCCACCAGTGGTGTTGGCAATGGGTGGCTCTTCCCGCAGGCCTCTGGCGGGCAATGGGATGAAGCAAGCCAGACAGGGACCGTCAATTTCTCTGGTGTCGTTGATTTCAAGGGCTACGGAATGAGTCTGTTCCATGTGACCAACCCATCGATCACCGTGCACGACGCATCGTCTGCCACGTTAAAAACAGGCAACACGACGAGCCACGGGCAGGCTTCGTACTCACTTGACCTCTCGCAAGGGACCAAAACCGAAAACGGCAACGGTTCAGTGACCTGGTCGAACGTGCCTGTTGAGGGGTCCTTAGCAGGTATTAGCGCGTCCCAAAGCATCGGCTTGGACCCCCTGACCTTCACCGTCGGAACAGCAAGCACCGAGTCCTTTGGTGCCAACGCCCAAGGCAGCGGTAGCGGCGAGGCCTCCCAGTACGAGCCAGCAGATAGCCCGCCATCAATGTCAGGATTAGAAATCCTGACACCTCCAGAGAAAATCCGCGACGGGGGACGAATCAAGGCCAGAGCCGAAGGATTCGACGCAGAAGATACAGAAATCCTTGCGGTACTGTACGAAAACTCCGACGATGCAACCCCCATCGTATTAGATGACACGGCGAAAGCGGACGCCGACGGTGTTGTTGAGTGGTCTGGCAGTCTGCCCGATGGCGCAACAGGCGATCACGTGCTGACCCTGCAGGGTAGTTCCGATGTCGGTGCTGAAATCGAGATACTGACGGCTCAGTCCACGGCGGCAACTGCAAGCAGCGCAGAAGACAGCGCCGGACTCGGAGATCGTCTCATGCTCGCCATGAGCGGGATGGAGCCATGGGAATGGTGGGCCAGTGCGGGCAGTCTGCTCGCAATAGCAGGTTGCTCCTCGCTCCTGGCACTTCGACACCGTCGACACCACGCTCTTGCATCCATCAACGCCTAATCATTGGCTAGCACACCACACTCTTAAAGGAGGATCCGTGAGGATTCCACACGTCAGCTCTCGATTGTCGAAAGTCATGCTTCCGACAGCACTGACCGCCACACTCTTATTGGCACCCAGCAACGCGTTTGCCACAAAAACCAGTGATGACGACGCGACCGGCACCGATGTCTGCCAGATTGAAAATGCTTCGCTGCAGTGGGGTGTGAAGGAAAGTTTTCGGTCATATATTTCCGGCACTATAGCCAATGGTGGATGGGAAACCTCCGAGGGCGCCCAGTACGATACACCACACTTCACCTGGGGCGACGGGAGCGGAACCTACGATTCGGCCACCGGCACCGGGGAAATCAGTTTCTCCGGCACGGTCCAATTCAGCGGTCATGATGGGGTACTTGACCTGACGATTGCCAACCCTACGTTTGTCCTAGAAGGCGACGGTACAGCGGCGCTGCTACTGGATACTAAAAGTAGCGACATGGAAGGCGGCGTCGCCGTTGATGCCGAACAAGAATGGGTCGGCGAAATTACCCTCGACCAAGAGGCTATCGACGCTGGTGCCACCGAACTGACCGAACTGGGCACAACGCTGACTAATACTGGGGCGGCCGCTTTCGCCGGCTTTTATGAAGCAGGCGAACAACTGGACCCACTCACAGTGACTTTTGAGACCTCGGATTGTGCCGCGGACGTCATGACAGCAGACAGTCAGGCTGACACGAGCGCGTCTGAAGCAGCAGGGAACCAAGAGCCACTCGTCATACCCGCTCCAGAAATTCCTTGGCTTGCCATCGGACTGGGCGGCTTCGCACTGTTGGTCATTGGCTTCACCATCGGCTTTATGGTGGGCGGGCGCAAGCCGAAACAACCACGCAGACATGCTGAAAGGCCTCAGGGCAGCCGCAATGTGGACGAACTTACGGGAGGCCACTGATGCGCCAGACAACACTGAAACACCACCGCACCGGTCTGATTGCCACGGCACTTGCTGCCGTGTTGCTGTTGGGTGGCTGCAGCGATCCAGGGCATGGGACAGCCGAACAGGGACCGCAGCCTGAGCTCAACGAGGTCCAAGTCCTTGACGATCCACGCTCATATGAAGGCCCATCGACGGCGGTTTTGCCGGATGCGGCGATTGACCCGATTACAGAGAATCCTGAACAGTCGTTGCCAACCACCGTGACGTCCTATGGTCAAGATGGTACGGAGCAACCAGTTGAGATTACCGACACCTCAAGAGTGGTCGCACTGGACATGTCAGGCTCTATCGCCGCCAGCATCTGGGCGCTAGGTTTTTCTGACACCGTAGTTGGGGTCGACCAATCCACAACTTTTCCAGGCACAGAAGATATTGAAACCGTGACCTCAGGCGGGCACACCGTCAACGCCGAAGCCATTATCGGTCTGGATCCTGATGTGGTGATCACAGATGGCTCTATTGGACCGCGTGATGTTGTGGAGCAGCTCTCCGACGTCGGCATCACCGTCGTGTTTGTCGAAAACACGCCATCATTTGAAGGTGCTGAAGAACTCACGCGGCAGGTTGCGGCCGTTTACGGCGCTCCAGAAGTGGGGCAGCAACTGGCCGAACAGATCTCCAACGATATCGACGCGAAAATTGCCGAGATCTCCGATCTCGTCCCAGAAAAACAAGACGACAAAGTCCGGATGCTGTTCCTCTACTTACGCGGCAATGCCGGGGTCTATTACATGTTTGGCTCAGAATCGGGGGCTGACGATCTCATCTCGGCGCTTGGCGGTGTTGATGTTGCCCAAGAATTGGGATGGGCCGGCATGAAACCAATGACCGATGAAGCACTCGTCGCAGCGAACCCAGACCTTATTCTGACTATGTCTGGCGGGATTGATTCCGTGGAGGGTATCGAAGGCTTACTGGCAGAAAAACCCGCGGTCGCCGTCACAAAAGCCGGCGAAAACCAGCGCATCGTCGATATGAACGATGGCCAAATTCTGTCCTTTGGGCCCCGCTCAGCAGATGTCCTTGATGCGCTCGCTCGCGCTGTATATGCGCCCGAATCGCTGACCGCCACAGCTGTAGACGGATCTCACTCATGGCACTGACTCAAGAGACGTCACATCAGACCATGACCCGGCGACAAGCCCGTCGTCAACGTCGCCGTCGGCTGCCGATCAAACAGCTTGTTGTGGCAACCGTTGCGATCGTGTTGCTGCTGGTGGGTATTGTGCTCTCCTCGGGTCTGGGACAGCTGCCCATTGGAGCCGGCGAGGTTATCGGCTCGTTGCTGCAAGCCATCGGTATCGACAACGCCGCTGCACCATCCGACCGTCTGATCGAGCAAACCCTGTGGCAAATACGATTCCCCCGTGTGGTGATGTCGCTCTGCGTCGGTGCCGCCCTGGCTGTTGCTGGGGGAGTGATGCAGGCAGTGTTCGGCAACCCACTGGCAGAACCTGGGGTCGTCGGTGTGTCTTCGGGTGCAGCCCTTGGTGCCGCAGCAGCCATCACCTTTGGCCTGTCAATCTTTGGGGACTGGACGATTGCGGCCTTTGCGTTCTTGGGCGGTCTGGTTGCGACCTTGATCGTTTACTCCACGGCACGAGCGCAAGGTCGCACAGAAGTCGTCACCCTCTTGCTAACCGGCATTGCGGTGAATGCCTTTGCCGGAGCTGGACTCGCCTTGCTCAATTTCGCCGGTGATACGCAGAGCCGCGAACAGATCATTTTTTGGCAGCTCGGCTCGCTCAACGGCTCACGGTGGAGCGAAGTGCTGGTGGTCGTGGTGATCAGCGCGGTGGCAACAGCCGTCGCACTCGGGCTGGCCTCCCAGTATGATCTCCTGTCGTTGGGTGATCGAACCGCTTCCCACCTCGGGGTCAAGGTCGAAAAACTCCGGATCGTGTCGGTCGTACTGGTCGCATTGCTCACCGGTGTAGGAGTCGCATTCGTGGGTGTCATTGCCTTTGTTGGACTGGTGGTTCCACACCTTATACGCATGATCGTTGGTCCAGCCCATAGATGGCTGTTACTCCTGTCGGTTCTTGGTGGCGCGACATTGATGGTCTATGCCGACTTGCTGGCCAGAACCCTCGTTCCTTCAGCAGATCTGCCAATCGGCATGCTTACTTCACTGGTCGGTGGGCCATTCTTCTTCTGGCTCATCCGACGCAACCGACGTCAGGCAGGAGGCTGGGGATGATCACCATGCAAACAACTATGACGGCTATGTCCTTACAAGGGGTGAGCTACCAAGCAGGATCGCATTGCATCATCAACGATGTTTCCCTGGATGTGCCCTATGGCGAAGTCTTAGCACTTGTGGGCCCGAATGGTGCTGGTAAATCCACGCTGCTGGGGCTGTTGGCTGGCGACATAGTCCCCACCGGTGGCGACGTGTCGTTACACGATCAGCCTTTGGCGGCTTGGGACGCTACAAAACTGGCACAAATGCGTTCGGTGCTGCTGCAAGCAAACCAGGTGTCATTTTCTTTCACCGCCCAGGACGTCATCGATATGGGACGAGCTCCGTGGATCGGCACGCCCCACTCCTCTGAAGATGAGGAGGCGATCGCCACAGCAATCAGCCTGACCGATGTGGCGCACCTGACCCACCGCACATTTCCCACGCTTTCAGGTGGCGAGAAGGCACGTGTCTCTCTGGCGCGAGTGCTGGCCCAACGAACCGGCATCGTGATGCTCGATGAGCCCACCGCGGCCCTTGATCTGCGGCATCAGGAAGAAGTGCTGCGCATCGCGAGAGCCATTGCCACTCAAAATCGGGCTGTCATCGTTGTGCTGCATGATCTGTCGTTAGCTGCCGCATATGCCGACCACATCGCGATGCTCGATCACGGCGCACTCGCTGCCATCGGCACACCTGCTGAGGTGTTGACGGCCGCACGGGTTGAAGAAGTGTACGGAGCCGCAGTGCGGATCATGGAAGATCTGGATACGGGCAGACCGATTGTACTGCCGCGTCGAACACTGTAAGGCGGCGCCGTGCTATAGACCGGGTAAGCGGCGTGCATGCAGAATCATCACAAGCGCAGCATGCACGCCGCTTGCCCTTACCAAAGAAGGTAAATAATAATGCTCCGTTAACCGTCTGTTCAGATTTTGCTGGTTAAGTTCGTAGATCGGTCCATGTAATTTCTGCCTTGACAGTGCACAATATAAGTAGCGTCGTTTGCAGGTAGCAGCAGCTAAGGAGTATGCCTTGTTCGAAGAACTCATCCCAGATCAGCCTCGCCAGAATCTGCGGGAATTCATCGACACTCTGCGCGAAGGCGGCTACGACGTCGTGGACGGGCACACTCCGGATCCTGATCTGATTGATCCAATGGGGAAAGCCGTTGAAACTTGGCGTGAAAACTACCCGTATTCAGAGCGGCTCTCTCGCGAAGAGTACGAACTCGAGAAGTACTACCTGCAGATCGAACTATTGAAGTTGCAGTACTGGGCTGAAGACACCGGCAAGAAAATTATCGTGGTCTTCGAGGGCCGTGACGCCGCAGGCAAGGGCGGTACTATTCAGCGCTTCACCGAGTATATGAACCCACGCACAGCACGCACCGTGGCATTGAATAAGCCAACCGAACGCGAAACCGGTCAGTGGTATTTCCAGCGCTATATCAACCATTTCCCGACAGCAGGGGAAATCGTGCTCTTCGACCGGTCGTGGTACAACCGAGCCGGTGTGGAACGTGTGATGGGCTTCAGTAATGAAGACCAGTATCACACGTTCATGAATCAGGCACCTGTGTTGGAAAAATTGCTGGTCGATGATGGCTTTGCGTTGATCAAGTTCTGGTTCTCGGTGACACAGACCGAACAGCGCACACGTTTCGCCATCCGTCAGTTAGATCCGGTGCGACGTTGGAAACTGTCGCCTGTGGACTTGGAAGCGTTGGACCGGTGGGAAGCCTACACCGAGGCTAAAGAACTTATGTTCCTGCATACTGATACGGATCATGCACCATGGATTACGGTGAAATCCAATGATAAGAAGCGTGGTCGTATTAATGCGATGCGCTACTTCTTGAGCCAATTTGAGTATGACAGCAAAGACCACGATGTCGTCGGCGTCCCTGATCCACTCATCGTGATGCGAGGACGGGACGCCGTAGGGGACTAGAGGCGAGAAAAGCTCGTTAGATCCACATTGCTGGGTCGACGTATTCTGCAGGGTCAACTGCTGGTTTGGCTTCCTCTTCGCCACGGCGGTGACGTACTTTGGCCGGAATACCGGTTGCAATCGAGTCTTCTGGCGTGTCTTTGACGACTACGGCATTTGCTCCGACAGCGCTGCGTGCACCGATGACGACCGGGCCCAGAATTTTGGCCCCGGCGCCCACGACCACTTCGTCTCCCAGGGTTGGGTGACGTTTCTTTTTCTCGAGGGATTGACCACCGAGGGTCACGCCGTGATAAAGCATCACGTCATTGCCAATTTCGGTTGTTTCACCAATGACGACACCCATGCCGTGGTCGATAAAGAATCTGCGGCCAATATCAGCACCCGGGTGAATTTCGATGCCGGTGAGGGCGCGGTTCAATTGTGAAAGCAACCGTGCAGGGGTTTTGAGGGGCTCCTTTTGCCACATCTTGTGGGCAATGCGGTGCATCCATACAGCGTGGAGCCCGGTGTAGGCCGTGGTCACCTCAAAGGTGCTACGTGCTGCGGGGTCCCGGTCTTTCGCGGCCTGAATGTCCTCTTGGACGCGGCGTATGATTCCCAATGTATCCCTTTCAAGAAGAAGTGTTGTTGTAAGGCTCAACACGAACGATGCTCGAATTATTCTATGTGCCAACCTGACTGGGCGTTAAGGCTTAAACAGTTCTGCCTTCGGTATGAACGACTGTCATACCGAAGGCAGAATCACGTTGGTTCTATACTAGCCGCGAATGTCTTCGTAGAGCACAGTAGAAATGTAGCGTTCACCAAAGTCAGGGATGACCGCGACGATCAGTTTTCCTTCGTTTTCATCTTTCTTGGCTTCTTCAAGGGCGGCTGCGATAGCTGCACCGGAGGAGATACCGCCAAGAATGCCTTCTTTTGTGCCCAGCAGACGCGAGTTCTGCACGGACTCTTCAAGAGTGGCTGCATACACGGAGGAGTACAGCTCGGTGTCGAGTACCTCAGGCACGAAGTTTGCACCAATGCCCTGGATCTTGTGCGGTCCAGGTTTGCCGCCGGACAGGATCGGCGAGTCGGCTGGTTCAACCGCGACGATTTCGATTTCCGATTTTTGTTCTTTCAGGTAGCGACCTGCACCTGTCAGCGTGCCGCCGGTACCGATGCCTGAGACAAGAATGTCGATTTTGCCTTCGGATGCTTCCCAGATCTCTGGGCCGGTGGTGGTGTAGTGAATGTGCACGTTGGCTTCATTAGCGAACTGCTGAGCCAAAATCGAGTTGTCTGTTTCTTCTACAATCTGTGCTGCTTTTTCAACCGCACCGCGCATACCGTCGGCGCCTGGAGTCAATACGATCTCGGCACCGTAGGCCCGCAACATGACACGACGTTCATTGGACATAGTCTCCGGCATGGTGAGCACCACGCGGTAACCACGTGCTGCACCGACCATCGCCAGGGCAATACCGGTGTTACCCGAGGTACCTTCGACGATGGTGCCGCCCGGGCGGAGTTTGCCGGCCTTTTCGGCAGCATCAACAATCGCAACACCGATACGGTCTTTCACAGAGTTGGCTGGGTTGTAGAACTCAACCTTGACAGCGACATCAGCTGGCAGACCTTCTGTGAGTCGGTTGAGGCGAATCAATGGAGTCTGGCCGACTGCCTGGGTGATGTTATCGAGCATCTTTGCCATCTGTGGATCATCCTTTACGGGGGTGCAAACTTTAAAAACAGATTTCGTGTTTTAACAATAGGAGTTCGTGTCGTAAAACGTAATTATTGTAGCCACGCAGAGTAATGTTTGCGCACGTTTGCCAGTTTAGGATTAATCACAACCTGGCAATAGCCCCAGTCTGGGTTCTTCTGATAGAAGTTTTGATGCTGATCTTCTGCCGGCCACCAGGTGGCGTCCTCTTCGATCGAAGTGACAATCGGATCATCCCAATATTGCTGGTGCCGGTCGATAGCTTCGGCGAAAAGCTTTCGGTCTTCGTCTGACTGGGGGAAGAGTGCCGACCGATACTGTGGCCCTACATCAGCACCCTGGCGATTTAGCGTGGTGGGGTCATGCGAAGCAAAGAGCATGTCCATAATTGTGTCTGCGTCAATAACGTCCTGGTCGAAAGTCACTTTGACCGCTTCCGCGTGGCCCGTCGTCCCAGTAGAAATCTGTTCATATGTTGGATGATCGGTGTGTCCACCAATGTAGCCGGACTCCGACTCGACGACCCCTTTGGTTTGTCGATAAACAGCGTCCTGACACCAGAAGCAGCCACCCCCAACAATTAGCGTTCTCAGGTTCGTGTCGGCTTGGTTTTCCTGCTGTGAGTTCATACTTGCTCACGCTACATCATATCTCGCTACTTCGCCTAGATCATGCGGAACACTAGCGACTTTTGCGGTGAATACTGGTGCAAAATATCGTTCAAAATACGACTGATCAAATCAACAGCTGCACAGTGAAAATCAAATCTCAAAACCTCCATGGAGAGAATATGGAGAGCTTTGAACGCATTTTGTTTTTCGACTTCTTCACGTTCGCGGACACTCTCAGGTCTGAAAGCAGTCACAGGAAGGAAACTGAGGGGAATATCGGTGGTGAGGGCTTGTCTAAAAATTGGGGAACGCGGGAAAACGGTTCCTGGAAAACCGGAGAACGAAAATTGCAGTCCTGATGCTCCTGTAGGGACTCATACGGAAAGCTACGACGGCTCTTCGCGACAGCTGCAACGAAAGCGGCCTCTGTTAATGTACTCAAAGATAAATGGCAGAACCTGTCGAAGAAGATCATCACCAGGTGCGACGGTTATGAAATCCTCACGGTTGACCACCTCGCCACGCTATACTTCGATAATTTATTTGAAATTAGACGAGTTTGAAATGCCAATACAGGGATCCGCCTTCTCGTCACAAGCAATATATGAATCATCTGAATCCTCTAATAGGTCAAACGTTGATCATAGACTGTTCAGTAGGGCTACTCACTGGATCGGTACAGGCCGTTGTCCAGCCAAACGGGAAGATGATGGCAGTTGCTCACGAATGCCGAAGTATCCTTGTCGGACTGTTCCAATATGCTGCAAGCGACAAAATCATTCTGGGGCGGCTTGCTCTTCAGTCAGCGCCTTTGCAAATAGCCTGCCACAAAGGTGCCATCCTTTCTGGTGACAGGGCCAACCCACCTGATATCCTGCGACCCCAGTCGTTGCGCAGCTTCCCTCTGTCTTGCCGCAATGCGCTCCTTTCCATCGCTGTAGGCGACGGTCATAGCCGCTTCGATGTCCTCTACGTTGTCCTCGTGATCATCCAGATCAACCAGAGCATTTTCCAAGGCTTCGATAGCCATCTCAGCAGTCTTGGTAGCGCGACGCATAGTATCAAGCATGTGCTGTTGGCCCTGGGCGGCGTAGTTTCCCGTCAATAGGTAACGATGTACGTCTACGGATGGTTCTGGAAACTCAGTGAATAGCATTGCCAACAATTCACCATGCTCCATCAGCTTGATCCCATAGTGTTCTTGCATCCAATCTCTGGCTGCTTCAAAGTCAGGGGTGTTGTCGGTGGCCAGAATGTCAGCCTCGCCGGTAATCGCGGTGGCCAGGATATGGGTGCCCCCGTCATCAACGCCTGTCCGCTGCTTACGAAGCTTCTCTACGTCAGTATCGGACACATCGATGTTCGCATCGGGGTGATATGACTTCATGGTCTGGACGAATTGGTGGCAGGCTTCTGCATTTCGGGACTTCTTGCGTAGATTCTTCTCCACTTCATGAAGTAGCGAATCGCTCCAGATGAGTTTTATGTCTGGGTGTTTGCCGAGGTGTAGAAAATAGTTCGACAAAATGCGTGAAATGAGTCCATTGGCATCAATAACGATGCTCGGCACTTAGTCGTCAATACCCATCTCATCCCAGAGCTCAGCGAGTTTCTGGGCGTCTGGGTTCTCGCGGTACTTTTTCATCGTTTGCTGTGACTCAATCTCTCGCGCCGTGATGCGGTGATGTGTGCCAACTTTGTGCGCTCGTACTTTACCTTCGTGAATGAGGCGGCTTAGATGTGCCCGAGAAATGCCAAGAAGCTTTGCCGCTTTGGTGGTCGTATATTCCTTGGCAGACTCCACTACGGCTACATCGTGACCTTGACGCTGTGCCTCTAAAATCTTCGCAAGTTTCGCAGCATTTTCGGCCTGGAGTCGAATTTCGACGACCTTATCGCCTCGATCAATGCTTTCGCGGATACCCTCTGGACCACTGACTGCTGGACTCGTCATGACACACCTCCAAATGTTTACGTGTCATAAGTCTACCAAAATGTGCAGTTATGTCACTTATAATCCGAGGTTTTTACAGTTAGCAGTCCGGTGGACCGGACCGTCCGAAACTTCACGTATGCGCGAATCATCAACACTGGCAGACTCCTATTGGGAGCTCTCATCGCCGCGGAGCTGAATGCAACGGACCCGATTCACCCTTGATCTGTTCAAAAACCCAGGTGGGGTGCCCAACGACAACAACGTCCCGATAACTGATCTGGTTGTCGGAACATTGTGCTATTCGGGTCGCTTGCTGTGAAAACGCAGGCGAGCGTGGTGACGCGGGTGCGTCCTGACAGCAGAAGCAGCCACCTCCAATAATTAGCGTTCGAAGATTGCCATTTTCTTGTGCACCATGTTGTTTGCTCATAACACTTGCAGGGTGCAGCACCGTCAAGTTAGTCCGATAGCAACGCGAACGCTCGACGGTGCGGACTTACGGGCTGGGAGTTCCTGCCCGAATTACTAGAGTATATACTCGATTAACGGTAGTATTGATACCAAGCGTGCCACCGGCACAGCTGGACCATGTGAAGCAGGCGAAGAAGGTAAGGAGCCGGCCAGTGTCCGAATCCCAGTTGACTGTCAGCGTAGATTCCAAAGGAGCCACCATCTTCACCCTGGTAGGGGCCATCCTCGGTCTCGTTTTGTCCCTAGTCGTGGGGCCTGTTGTTTCGTGGTTATTGGATCGATTCGATTCGGCTCCTGTCGTTCTTCGTCTCATGGACTTGACGCCGTGGTCTATACCCGTGCTGGGATTATTGGGTGCAGCGGCTGGCTGGTTTGTTTTTGCTGTCTGGGACAGTGAGGTCGGCCGTGTGGTCGTTGCCGCGGATCGTGTGCGCATCATTTCCGAAAAAGCATCGGCCGTCTTTGATCACCACGAGATCGCCGAAGTATTCATGGATAAAGACGAGCTTGTGCTGCTTGATGGTGACACCCGTGAATTATCTCGTTCAACTTCTGAGGCGAGTCTTGCGCCAAAACTCAAGCGAGCGTTCCTAACTTACGGGTACCCGTGGCGAGGGGTGACAGATCCTCGAGAAGCTGTCTATTCGGAGTGGACGGATCGCAGCGCCGATCTTTGTGGCAGTATTCATGCACTACTGCGAAAGCGTCGGCGTGCATTAGAAGACCATCGGTCAGGGGAGGCCGAGAATCTTCGCGAAGCATTGGCTGAGCAGGGGGTTGTGGTGCGTGATCGCGATAGCAAGCAGCAGCTGCGCTTGATCGCAGAGGATTAATACTTCAGTACCTTGAAGTGAGTATGCACTCGAATAACTATACTTGCTTTCATGGCTCGACCAATTGATCCCGCGCTGCGTGCGGCTCGACGGACACAGATTATCGACGCTGGTCTTACGGCGTTCGCCAAGCACGGTGCCGCAACGACAACAGCGCAAATTTGCACGATCGCTGAGATCGCATCGGGCACGTTCTTTCACCATTTTCCAACGAAAGACATGCTTGTGGTCGCCATCGTTGAATATGGGGTAACGGAGACCAAAGAATTTTTTTCTGCTCGACACACCGAGCCACCATTGCAGGTCATCACCGATTTCGTTGACCAGAATGTCGAAGAACTCGCTGACACCCGATCGGCAGGTGTTATTCAAGCCATAGCAGCCATGGTTCATCGAGCACCCATTGCTCAAGCCCTGCGTGCTCAAGAAGAAGTCGTAAAACACCTGCTAGCGTCCGTTGTGCGCAACGCGCAGGAATCGCACCTGGTTCGTGAAGACATCGATGCAGAGCGTCTCGCCGCGTGGGTGCTGCTCATTATCGATGGCTACACGGGTGCCGTCGCTGGTGGCAGTATTGACAACAGCAAGGATGCAATACTGCTGCATGAACAAGTTCGACTTCTCCTGGCTCGACAATTTTGAAGATGCCACAGGTGATTTCAAGGACTCATTGGCAGCATGCGTTGACCCAGTTCATCTGACGCCACTAGTTTAGGATGTTATGAACATCACTTGGGAGGCCCTGACCATAGACGCTGCAGATCCCGTTGAGTTGGCGCACTGGTGGGCAGAAACACTTGGCTGGCACGTAGTGGAAGCCGATCCCGCCGGAACCCAAGTTGAGAATTCCAGCGGAGGCTCGCCATCATTATTTTTTATTCCGGTAAGTGACCACAAGGTGACCAAGAACCGACTGCATCTTGATGTGTTAGCTGAAGACTATGCCGGCGCAGTCGAGGGGCTGATGGCTCGAGGCGCACAACGGGTGGATATTGGCCAACCGAAAGATGCTGGTTGGGTAGTAATGCAAGTCCCAGAAGGTAACGAGTTCTGCGTTCTCGAACCTACTGACGAGCAGGCTAGGTGTAATTCCCCGTGAGGTTGTGAACACGTTGTGAGGGTGTGAGACCACCGATGCCGGTGTGGGGTCGGTGGTAATTATACTGGTGGAGCCAGTCGATGTAAGTAGCTGCTCGGTCCTCATCGCTGCGGTACGTTTCAGCGTAGGCCCATTCCTGGGCCAGGGTGCGGTTGAAGCGTTCGACTTTGCCGTTGGTTTGGGGCCGGTAAGGCCTGGTGTAGCGATGCTTAATATTGGCGCCCAGGGTGTCATTGAACAGCCGGGACCGATAGCACGCTCCATTGTCAGTCATCACCGCGGTAACAGTGATTCCTGATTGGGCGAAAAATGCGTGGGCTCGTTGCCAGAAGCCGTGGCGGTTTCTTGGCGTTCATCCGCCAGAATTTCGGAATAGGCCAGCCGCGAATGGTCATCCACCGCATGAGGCAAAAAGGAATAGCCTCGCCCCTTGTTGCCGTAGCCGTTGTTTTTGCGGCCAGCCGCGCCGAGTTTGCGGTGGCCACCACCATCGGGGATGCGACCAAGCTTTTTGATATCTACATGCACCAGTTCACCCGGTGTGGTCTTTTCATACCGAATGGGTTTGGGCTTGCGCACTGGCAGCCCGGTGGCCTGATCGAGATAGGCTAACGGCGGCATCCGATACCGATCCAGCACCCGACCCACAGTGGAGCGTGGAACACCCAGGTGGTAGCCGATCCGGTGCGGACCCCACTGACGCCGAAATCGCAGCCCGATGATCCGACGTTCGGTCCTGACCGGCGTACGGCCCGGGCTGTGCTGTGGCCGCGAGCCACGATCCGTCAATGCGGTACCAGCCCGGTAGCGTTTGGCCCACTTCGACGCCGTTGCTGGTGCGACTTGGAAGCGTTCCGCAGCTCGTCGAATTGTCCAACCGTCATCGACGATCAGCACGGCAAGACGGCGACGACCTTCAGCGGTTAATGGGCTCTTCGGAATTTTGGGTGTAGATCGGTTTGGTGACCGGGGTGTGTTGAAGGCATAAAAAAGTCGAGGTCTTTTCGAAGATGGAAGTGCTCAAACAACACATCTAAAGAAAGACCTCGACATGC
>JABXHI010000079.1 GCA_013393415.1 Micrococcaceae bacterium | reverse complement strand
GGGCCCATTCACGGATTTCTGCCACACCAATATTCTCACTCATACGACAGAATTAACACGACATTTCAGCACTGTCCGATTAAACCGCCGACACCACCAAAAATAAAAGCGACTGTAGTACTAGGCAATCAAGAAGGCTTTCGCACCAGTCACGCACTGTTCAATAGCGTCCAGCGACGTAGCGGTATCCACGACCAGTTGAATCCGCCCTGAGCACCCCGGTCCGTGTGATACACAACCTGGTCAGAGTGGAAATACCCCTGGTCTCGGGCCATCTGCAACGCGCCAATGCATAGATCGGTGCGCATATGATTGGCGGTATTCCACCCGATGACCATCCCGGTACATAAATCAATGACGGTAGCCAAATACAACCAGCCCTGCCCTGCTTGGATTCCAGTCATCGTTGCAACACTCTGAAGTTCAGAGGTGTGTGATGGTCGAGCGGCCAAGAGGAAAAGCTAATCCGCAATACAAAGCCAAAGAACGTGAAGCGTTCTTCCGACGACTTGATCGTGGAGGGACTATCCGGGCTGTTGCAGCTGAGCTTGGTCTGAGCGTGGACTCGTGCTATCGCTGGCGTCGCGAAGCCCAGGTAGCAACCCCGCGTGGTAAGAACCGGTCATATTCTGCAGAAGAGAAAGCAGAGTTCTTCCGGCGGTTAGAGCTGGTCGGTAACGTGTCACAGGTTGCCAAAGAGCTCGGATTTGTGCGGGTGACGTGTTACAAGTGGGCTCATGAAGCGGGGATTTTTACGGGCAAAGACACTCGTGCTCAACGCGCAAGGTTCCGAGATCTGCGAGCTGGAGGCTTGAGCCGTGCAGGAGCCGCCAAACGGGTCGGGGTCGACAAACGCACAGCACAAGACTGAGACAAAGGCATTACCCAGATCACCGGAGGGCGCCTCTACCCTGATGGACGGGTCGTGCGGTACAACAAAGCTGCAATACTCAAGAATGTGAAGAATCCACGTGACACCTACACCAGAGGCGCACCAGTTGATCTTGCTCGCCTTGAAACGGTGATCGATGCTCGCTATCTCAGCTTGAACGAACGCGAACAGATCCACGATTTATATAGACAGGGTGAATCGATGCGGGCAATAGGGCGGACCCTGGGACGAAGCGCCTCGACGATCAGTCGAGAGCTGGTACGCAACACGGCCACACCGGTTGGGTATCTACCGTATGCAGCACATCGACTTGCCGCGTCACGGCGTCCCAGAGTGCGTGAACGCAAACTTGCCTCCGAAGGTGGTTTGCGCAGCTATGTGGCTCAGAAACTTACCACGAAGTGGTCGCCGGAGCAGATCAGTCATCGGCTGATGAAAGATTTTCCTGATGATCACAGCATGCGGGCCAGCACGGAGACGATCTACCAGGCAATCTATGCGCAGGGCAGTCTTGCATTGCCACGACAGCTCAAGACAGCGATGCGTCAGGGACGAACAATAAGAAAACCCAGGCGTGATCCGGCACAACGAACCAGCCGTTTTACACAACCTCTGGTGCCTATTGCACAACGACCTCCAGAAGCTGAAGATAGGACAGTTCCGGGAGACTGGGAGGGAGATCTCATCATCGGGAAGATGGGCCGGTCAGCGATTGGGACGATGGTTGAGCGCTCCAGCAGGGCCGTTTCACTGATCCATCTGCCGCATGACCATACTGCCGAAACTGTGCGCGATGGCCTCATCGATACCGTCAACAAAATGCCTTTAGGATTACGCCGTTCCTTGACATGGGACCAAGGCGCAGAGATGTCCGATCATGCAGCGTTTCGTGGTGCAACCCAGATGGATGTGTACTTCTGCGATCCGGGAAGTCCGTGGCAACGCGGCAGCAACGAGAACACCAACGGGCTATTGCGACAGTACTTTCCGAAAGGTACCGATCTCTCGCAGCACAGCCCCGAGGACCTCCAACGTGTTGCTGCAGAACTCAATGAAAGACCACGCAAAAGCTTGGACTGGGATACCCCTACTGAACGACTTCATGCTTTACTGGAAGATAGCTAAGTTATCCAGTGTTGCAACGATGACTGGAATCCAAGCTGTCTTTAAATACGTTATATCGCCGACCAGTCTGGCCCCCGGCGTATCGGACGAAAAATCCCGGTCGCCATGGTCATCGACCATATGGTTGACAATATGTTCCGTTCTGGCTTGCGGGTCTTGGACGGTAGTCTGTTTCCACACGGTGGTGCGGATGGCTCGTAAATCATGGGCACGCATAATGGCACCCACAGTGGATTCCGAGATATCGACGCCTTTGGTGTTCAGCAGCCGGGTCAGCTGGCGCCGGCCTGCCATGCCTTCAGCGGCGGTGTACTCGGCTTTGACCGCCGCCACCAGCTGTTGGTGGCGCACCTGCTGGGCTGATGGTGGTTTGGGGTGACGCCACCGATAAAACGAAGCCCGCGAGACGCCCAGCACGCGGCACATCATGGCAATAGAATAGGTGTCCTTCTCTGCTTCGATGAACTCGTAAAAATCTACGACTGTTGCTTCGCTGCAAAGAAGGAGCTGACTTCTGAGAGGAATTCCACCTCCTGTTTCAGCTTGGCATTCTCCTTCAGAACCCGCTGATGCTCGGCATACGTCACCGATTCCGGCTTGTCATCAGCAAATGCTTCCGGGTGCTCCTGGCGATATTTGCGCACCCAATTTCCCAAGGTGCCTTCATTAACACCAATATCCACACAGACCTGAGCAATCGGCCGACCGGAATCAATCACCAGATCCACGGCCCGCTGTTTGAACTCAGCAGTGTATTTCTTTCGCTCTGTCACGATGAGTAAGGCTCCTACTTGTGAGACTTGGAGGTAGCTGGTCTGGGACTGGCTGACAGGATAGGTGCAGGCCGTTCCGTCCGATGGTTGTGACTCAGCTCCTACCTGGCTCCGTATGGATGCCTTGAGGTTGACTTGTCCGATTACTGGGTGGTCGGCCGGCACCTATCCGGTCCACTTCGGTAACTTCATTAGAAGATTGTCCGCCAAGAAGTCTTAGCGTGACTCGTCACAGGATTGTTCCGATGTGATTTTGCATCCCGGACTGGTACCGGCCGTATGCGGCCGAAAACAAAGATCCGTTCACATTGGAAAGGACCACCGACCGCTATGTCCATTGTCGCCCATACTCATCCTTTTGTTGTGGGTGTTGACACCCACGCCCGAAAACATGTCTACACAATCCTGACCGCTGCGACCGGCGCGTTTGTCGAGTCCCGTGAATTTCCTACTACTACCGCTGGCATCAATCGGGCCTTGGCCTGGGTTGCTCGCCGCACCGAAGCCGATGCCGACACGCTGTGGGTTATTGAAGGCGCAGCCACTTATGGTGCCATCCTGACTGGCAACGTAGCCTCCCATGGCTACCCTGTGGCCGAAGCACCCCGCATGGATGTCACACAACGCCGGGGTGTGGGCAAGTCCGATACTTTGGATGCTCACCGTATTGCGGCAGCTGCACTGCCACTACGGGTAGAGAAGTTACGCCGGCCGCGGCTCAACGACGGGGTCCGTCAGGCTATCCAGATCCTGATCACCGCGCGCGAATCCATGGCCAAAGACCGTACCCGCTCAGTCAACGCCCTGACCGCTGTGGTTCGCAACAACGACCTGGGGTTGGATGCGCGCAAAGCGTTGAGCAAAACCCAGATAGAGCAGATCGCTAAATGGCGGGCGCGCAAGGAGGAACTCTCTGTGTCAGTAGCTCGCACTGAAGCCATCCGCTTAGCTAAACATGTGGTCGAGCTCAGCGACCAGTTGAGCGCAAACGAGCAACACCTGACCGAACTCGTCCAAGTCAGCGAAGCCGCCCCGCTGCTGGACGAACCCGGCTTTCGAGCGATCAGTGCGGCCAAGTGTCTGGTTGCGTGGTCACATCACGGACGTGTCCGCACTGAGGCGGAATTCGCCTCCCTGGCCGGAACGAACCCCATTCCCGCATCATCTGGGAACACCGTCAGACACAGGCTCAACCGCGGCGGTGATCGACGGCCCAATAGTGCCCTACATATGGTGGCAGTCACCAAAATGACCCACGACGCAGAGACCCGCGCCTACGTCGAAAAACGACGCCAAGAACACAAAACTGATCGCGAAATCCGACGCTGCCTCAAACGCTATATCAGCCGCAGAGCTTTCAGAATCCTCAATGCTCAACATCAACGTTTACAATGGACTTGACAGACATAGAAGAGTCAACCTGTCTCACACAAGCATACCGGCGCATTCATCCGGTGACAGCCGAAACATTCAGATTCAGGAGCCTTATAACATCTATCACACACCAAGGTCCCGTCTAAGGCCTTTTTCACAGACACTGTCGAGTTGCACCGACTGCATAATCCAAAGGACCTTGAATCCTGTCTCCAGCACGGTCTGCAGAAGTATTCGCCATTGAGGTTTTTATGGATGGGTCGCCGTTGGCCGCAGCCAGCGCAGGGTCTCGCTCGGTAGTTTTTTTCACATCGAGAACAATGACGTCCTCCCTGGGGTGCCCGATGGGGTAATGAGATCTTACGTTCGCATTGTTCACATCCGGGCACCACAATCGCTGCGGCCCCAGCCTCGCTCAAAGCCACCGTGAGCTTCTGAACGGTCGTCGGCACGTTAGGGTCAGCACCAGTCAATATTCCGGGACGCTTACTGATCGCGATGAACATTCTTCGGCGCGTCCGGTGGACCGGGGCGATTGATTCAATGATCTCGGCTAAATCATCGATCGAGATCTCTGGGACATAAGACCTAAGGACCGAAACAATGTCATCCGTTACAGCATCCATGTTTCTCGTCCGTTACTGCTTCGGTCGTCTGATCGTAGCGCGTACAGGGCGTAAGTCACCAATGGGAGCTTTGCTGCCTTCGATAGCCGCCGTCTTCGGTGCCTCGATTTCACGTCGCTCGGTTGTTATTAGCTCATCTTTCGAACATTCGAGGGCATCGCAGAGCGCCGACAGCACCTCTAGACTGATTCGTCGAGGTGCCGTGGTCACCAATCGATAAACTTGCTCACGCGACAGATCTATCCCTCGTTCGGCCAGTAAGGGACGAAGATCTGTGGTCTGGAATAGTCCTTTCGAAGCCATGATGGCTCGAAGATTCCAACTCGTTTGCAGCTCAATCATCGCTCAATCTCCTCGTCAGTAATCTTGCGTAGCGCCTGAGCTAGTATTCGATTCTTGAAATCTCCACTGACAGAAGTGTATATAGATGTCGTCGAAGAGTGCTGGTGGCCTACCTGTTCTTGCACAAAACGATCAGCATATCCGTGTTCGATCAAGTGCGTGACATAAGAATGCCTGAGGCTGTGCAGGGTAAGTTCCTTCGGCAACCCAGCTTCGGCCCGTAGCTCGGCAAATCTACGGTCAAGGTAGCCCACCGAGATCCGGGTCCGCCGTTCGGTGACCCAGATAGCATCTAGGTTTCCGGGATCAAACCGATCGGGGGCCTCCTCAACCCACTGCCTCATACCTGGAACCCACCAGTCGAATTCTGGTACAAGCAGGACTGTGCGACGTCGAGGTGCTCCCCCTCCCGCAGCCTTACCCCACCGGACATGTAAAGCTGCATAACGTCCCCATTGTTTAGCTTCGGTGTTGTAGTGCAGATCTGCGAGATCCAATTGCGCCAATTCATTACGCCTCAGTCCAAATGCGTATGCAGTCTTGAATAACTGGGAATCTCGAAGTGCAGCCAGCGCCCCTTTCTTACCAGATAAGGCGAGTTCCTCGACTTTGGCGTCGGCGGTATCAAATAAAGTTTCCACCTCATCGAATGTCAGCGGACGGCGTTTTCCTGACCCCTCGTATTGCGCTTTATGCGCGACCGTGTTCCAGGGTAGGCAAACCTGCACAGGGTGAGTTCCGAATTGATTTTCACAAATCTCAACCCAGTCATAGTTTGGGTCAATCAAATAGGCACAGAAAGTCTTAATAGCGTTGTGGTGATGCCTCATGGTTGAGAGGGCCTTCGTTCTTTGGTCCACCCCAGAAATAAATTCCTCCACGTCCTGCGCGTTCCACTCCCACGGCATCTTCCCCGAGAACTCTTGAAAGCGAACGATAAGACGAAGACGAACAGCAATCGTATCCGGGCGCAATCCTCGACTGCGCTGCTGACCTTCCCAACCACTTAGCATTGCTTCAAGCACAGTTGCTTGAGGGGTTACCAAAGCAACGTTGGACGAATCTGTCACAGCGCGAAGTGTTCGAATTAAGGCGTCAGAATGTTGCATCACTTACAACAATGTAAGGATAAACGCATCATCGGTCAATAGTACGCCGCGAAAACTTGAGATATGCTGGCTAGGAGATGTGGCCACAGGTGAGAATGCTCGCCTATCGACGGCTTAAAGAATGATCGCGAGTTGCATTTCATGCAACAGTCGATGGTTCAGCGCCATCATGATGATGTCTCCTTACAACTCGAACTTAGTGGTGATGAATTCACCCTAAGAAGGTTTATGAGCCATCAAGAAGAAACAGATGAGAAACTTCCCATGCAACCGTTTCGTATGCTGTCACGTGGATGTACCGCCTGCCCTAGGCCATATGAAGACCGCCGTTGATTTGCATAACCATGCCGGTGATAAACGAGGCTGCTTCCGACGCTAGGAAAACAGCAGCGGAGGCCACTTCCTCAGGTTCGCCGAACCGTTGTAATGGTGTGGATTTAAGCAAAGCATCGCCGCCACCAGCTACCAGCGATTCCGTCATGGAAGTAGCAATAATTCCTGGTGTAACAGCGTTGACTCGGATCTGACGCTCCCCAAGCTCCCATGCCATTGAACGGCCGAATGAGACAAGCCCGCCCTTGGAAGCAGCATACTGCGAATGGTTTCGTGACCCACGTTCACCGGCCATGGAGCTGAACAACACAATCGAACCGTTGTTCTGCAGCTGTGGCTCAATATCCCGCACCAATTGCATAGTTGAGACAAGATTGATCTGCAAGGTTCGCACGATATCATCATCAGACATCTCCGCAAGCGCGATTTCCTCGTAAATGCCCGCTGCTAACACTAGATGGTCAACACCGCCAAGGTTGGCAATGGTCTCCACAAGGTTCATCCGATCGGAGTTATTTGTGGCGTCAAACTCTAGAGTAGTTACGTCAGTGCGACCAAGTTCTTCGGCCAAAGCCTCTAACGCTTCACCATTCAGGTCTGCCAACACAAGCTCTGCACCGGCAGCTTTGAAATGTTTCGACGTCAACGTACCAATGCCACCGGTTGCGCCGGTGATCAAAACTCGCTGACCCGCAAATGCTGTTGGAGAGAACACACTTGTCATCTGTAAAGTTTCCTATCTTTTAGTACCAATCGCCGGCAATTGTCATGCCGCCATCAACAAATAAGGTATGCCCATTGACAAATGATGAAGCCTCAGTGGACAAAAATACGATGGGATTTGCCATCTCTTGTGGTTCAGCCCAACGATCCATGGGGATTCGTGCCACCGTTGGATCCATATCTAGTTTGCCCTCATCGATGAGCTGCTGGTTAAAGGGTGTTCGAGTGTAACCTGGAGCAACCGCGTTGGTTCGTATACCGTCCGGTGCCCATTCGACGGCCAATGATTTCGTTAGTCCAATGAGCCCGTGTTTGACCGTATTGTAGCTAGCTCTGCGTGGCATCCCATGACTGCCAGCCACCGATGAGACAGTGACGATGGTCCCCTGGCTTGCTTTGAGCAACGGATAGGCTGCACGTGCGCACCGCATTGTCCCGTTCAGATGAATCTGCAGCAATGAATCAAACTGTTCATCGGTCATTGTCGCAGAATCTACGGGCAGCGCATTGCCGGCGCAGCACACCAGAGCATCAAGTTGCCCTTCGATCTTGGCCACAGACTCTATAGCGGCGTCAACAGAAGCCTTGCTGGTCACGTCCGCAACGACCCCACGAGCTCTTTCACCAAGTTCTTCAACCGTCGTACCAATCGCGTCTTTATTGATATCCATGACGACAACGCGACCGCCGCCTGCAATCCATGCTTCAGCACTGGCTCTACCAAGCCCAGAGGCACCACCGGTCACGGCCATGACCGCTCCGGTAGGGACCGGCAGTACAGAAGTTTTCGATGTCATGTGTCTCTTCCTTTCCTAGACCAACAACCGAAGTGGATTTTCAATCACACGTTTGAACGATTGCATCAAGCGGGCGCCCACTGCACCATCGACCACACGGTGATCCGCAGACAGTGTTGCTGTCATCATCCGGGCCACTTCAGGTTTGCCGTCGACAGCAACCACTCGCTCTTCCGTTGCCCCAGTAGCAATGATGCCCGCGTGAGGTGGATTAATAATCGCCGAGAACTCTCGAGTACCGAACATGCCTAAATTCGACAGTGTAAAGGTGCCGCCTTCGAGCTCGTCTTGACGAATCTTTCCGGCTGCCGACCGTTCCTTGATGTCGTTCATCGCAGCCGTAATTGACGACAACGAACGCTGATCTACACCTTCGACAACCGGCGTAATTAGCCCCCCGTCGGTGGCCACCGCTACCGCAATATCGACGGTTTCGTAATACCGGATTGTATCCTCATGCCAGGTGGCGTTGGCCTCCGTCACTTCGAGAAGTGCGGTCGACAACGCTTTTACTAATAGGTCGTTGACGGTCAATCGCAGCCCAGTCTCTTCTAGCTGATCATTGACCTTCGAACGAGTCTGCAACAATTGATCCATCGCTATATCTACCGCGAGATAGAAGTGTGGAACGGTGGTTTTGGACTCGGTTAGTCGTCGTGCAATCGCTTTTCGCATCGGAGAGGCTTTTTCTGCGCGATATTTCTGTTCCGTTGAAACGTCAAGTTGCACTGTAGCTTGCATCTGGGGCTGCTCGACGGGTGCTTGATTCGCGATTGCAGCCTCAACATCAGCTCGGATAATTCGACCATTCGGTCCTGACCCCGTGAGATGCTCGAACGCAATACCTGCCTCTTTCGCTTTCTTGCGAGCTATGGGCGACGCAAAAACGCGCCGAGTCGAGCTGTCAGAAGTATCTGCCCCTGCTTGCTCGGGAGTCGGTGACGCCTGGGATGCCTGTGGCTGAGCAGCGGGTTCTCGTGCCACTTCTGAGGTGCCGTGACCAACGTCTGCTTCGGCCATAAGCTGGTCGATTGCGGATTCATCCTCACCGGGTTCCAAAAGCCCCGCGATAGGAGCTCCCACGGCAACCACCGCGCCGGTTTCCGCGACGATACGACTGAGAGTCCCCGTACCAGTCGATTCCATTTCGACCGTCGCTTTTTCGGTTTCTACTTCGGCGATGGGCTGCCCCTGTTTAATGGCGTTGCCAACACTGACAAGCCAAGAAGCAACAACAGCGTCCTCAGCGTCAGCGACCACTGCTGGCATAGTAATGAGATGTGCCATGTCGTGTCCTTTCTAGCTACGCCCGAGACCACGGGCAATACGGTCGAATCCGTGTCGAACGTCATTGGCATCAGCGTTCGCCGCAGATTCCAAGACCTGGGAAATAGATGGGGAGGCCTCAGACCCGGTTACACGCTGAATCGGCTGGTCCAACCAATCAAATAGTCGTCGCTGAATCTCATCAGCCAACCAACCACCATACGAAGTACCTTGAGCACCCTGCTCGACGATAAGGACTGCGTTTGTTTTCTTGACGGATTCACTGATGGTTTGCCAATCAATCGAAGCTCGGTCCAACCAACGCAAGTCAATGACCTCGGCATCGATCAGGTCGTGTTCCTCTGCAATATCCCTGGCCACATGGACCATGTTCAAATAGCTAAGCACTGTCACATCAGTACCTTCACGAACAGTGTCGGCAACACCCACGGGTAAACGATAATCCAGATGTTCAGTGTGTACCGGTTCGCGTTTTGGGTACAGATCCACATGCTCCAGCACGAGTACAGGGTCGTCCAAATCCAATGCGGTATTCATGAGACCCACGTAATCTTGAGCGCTCGAAGGAGCAACGATCCGCCAACCAGGCGAAGTCGCAAATATTCCAGCAGGATCCATAGAATGCTGGGATCCATAACCGGCACCGGATGCAACTTTCGTGCGCAGGACCACCGGCATTGTTGACTGCCCACCGTACATGTGGCGCGCTTTGCCAATCTGGTTAAAGACTTGGTCACCTGCAACCCACATAAAGTCAGGGTACATAAATTCGACAATTGGCTTGTATCGGCCGTTCATCGACAGCCCCCCTGCGAGACCGGTAAAGGCATTTTCCGAAATCGGGGTACCAAGAACACGGTCCGGATACTGGCCTTTCAGCCCTTTCGTCGCACCGTTCGTGCCACCGCCAAGCTCATGAACATCTTCGCCCATGACAACGATGCCTGGATCATCAGTCATCCTGTGGTTGAGGGTGGCAGCGATTGTGTCGTTAAATCGCTGGTCTTGTGCGCCTTCTTGCGGCAGCTGCTGGCTGCCCTCAAGAATCGCCCCAACAGCGTAATCGCCACGGATATGTTCATCTACCGACTGAGCATCAGGCCACAGGCCTGGGATGACACGTTTCCCGCCGCGGTCTGAGGCCGGGTCTTGTTCGAGAACGCGGTCGACAATCTCCGCCACGGAAGCATTCACACGTGCGGCAAGTTCTTCTCGTTGCTCAGCTGTTATGAGTCCACGGCGTTCCATGTGAGATGCCACGAGCTCAATGGCGTCACGGTTGCGCCATGATTGTTCCTCGTCTTTGGTGCGGTATCCGAATGCCGAACCGGGGAAGGGACCATTTTGGTGGAAGTAGCGGTAGGTTTTCGCTTCGATGAGCGTCGGACCTTTGCCCGCACGCATATGAGCCGTTGCCTCTCGCTGGGCCAAATAGACAGCCATAGGGTCCATGCCGTCAACTTGGAAACTCGTGACTCCGAAACCAGGCCCGCGGGCAGCAAGATCTTCATCCCCAGTAACGTCATCAATGAACGTGGCCACAGCATACTGGTTGTTCTCAATGAAGAAGCACAACGGTAATTTCCACGCAGCGGCGAGATTCAGCGTCTCCAAGGTAGAGCCAATGTTGGAGGCACCATCTCCAAAGTAGGTCACCGTAACCTGCATATCCAAGGGGTCTTTACTTTGGTGAGCGAGTTCCGCGTCATGTCGCTGAGCCCAGGCATTTCCTGCTGCTAGCGGTACGCCACCACCAACAATAGCGTTTGTCCCCAGGGCACCGGCTTCTAACCACTGAAGGTGCATGGAGCCGCCGCGTCCGCCGGAAAAACCATCGGCCAAACCCATGATCTCTGACAGCGTGCGATACAAGAACTGTTCTAAGTCATCGCCTTTGACTCCATCGACTAAGTTCATACCGTCTGGACGTAAATAGTGCAGCGATTTGGCGAGGAACTGGTGGTGGCCACGGTGTGTGCCGTTCACCCCGTCATCATCTGCTAGAGCCAAGACCGAACCTACAGCGGCCCCTTCTTGTCCTATCGATGAGTGCATGGGGCCGTGTACAAGACCCTGTCGTGCAAGATCGAGTAGCGCCTGTTCGAATGATCGCACCGCGATCATTTGGACAAGCATGCTTTCCAGGAATTGCGGGGTTGCAGCATCCCAGTCTGCTTCGCTGGCTGTAATAACTGTCGCCGGTGTGTTAATTTCTAATCTTTTGTTCGTCATCAAAGTCTCCTTGTGAAGCGTTTCTTAGGCGATGCCTAGGCCGAGGTACAAGAGGATTCCCAATACCGCACCAATTGACGTAATCACGACGTTCGTAACGAAGAAATAGCCATAGGATTCTCGGTGGGTCAGCTGTGCATAGGTAATGGCAGTAATGTATCCACCCGAATAGGGCATGGAATCGAGGCCGGCCGCTGACATCGCCAAAACGCGATGCATGGCATCTGGCGAGACGCCCTGTGCCTGACTGAGTTCAACATATTGTGAACCAAGCGAGTCCGAAAATACTTGCAGACCGCCCGAAGCTGAACCGGTGGCTGCCGACACCACCCCGACTGCTAGCGCTCCTGAAATCATCGGGTGCATATCCAGCCCCATCGTCCAATCAACAATGGAGTCGAATCCGGACGACATCGCCACCACGCCGCCAAAACCAACAACCACCGCAGTGTTCATCAGGGCAGTAAGACCATCATGACCACCAGCATTCAGTCGACCGACATAATCGACCTTCAAAGTCGGCCAGAACAGTGCCGTGGTCGACAACACCCCGGAGGCTAGTGCAATATTCACTGCAAAAACAGTGTCTAGATAGTTATTCAGAATGAAGATCAGGGCTAGGACGATGATGATAGGCAAGATCGATACCCAAAAACTGGGCACGCCCTCGCGGCTGTCAATATCTATGTTCTCCATATTGTCTCGTGGGCCGGGAACAAACCCTACTTGCTTTTTCGCCAGTCGGGACTGCGACCAGTAAAGCCACCATATGCCAAGCCCTAGCATGGCCGCCGAGGCGATGATGCCCATGGTCGGTGCTGCATAGGCAGTGGTACCAAAAGTTTCTGCTGGAATGAGGTTTTGAATTGCCGGGGTACCGGGGATGGCAACCATAGTAAAAGTCGCCGAACCTAAGAACAGTGCCGCAGGGAAGAGCCGTTTCGGAATATCTTCTTCCTTGAATAACACAAGTGCGATCGGGTAGATGGAGAAGACGATCACGAATAGGTTGACCCCTCCGTAGGACAAAATCGCCGAAGCCAGCACCACGACCAACAGGGCCTTGCGCTTCACCGGCAACTTCAACATCTGCAGCGCAATCGACTTTGCTGCTCCAGATTTCGACAATAATTCCCCGAACAGCGTTCCCAAGAAGAACAAGATGATGTAGAGCGCAACATAGTTCGCGGTGCTCTGTCCGAACCCGTCGAGGAAACCGTCCCAGATATCCATCCCGTTGAACACCATCACCACAAGCGATGCGACAACCGTGGTCGGCACCATAGCAATCCCACGGAATGCCATGGCAATCAATGTGGCGATGCCTAAGACAATCCCCAAAATTCCTAACCAGGCCATATTTCACCTTTCGATATATGCCTTAGGCACTACAGGACATCGTGAGCTACACGACTTTTCGGTATGATTGTATCCAAAGTTATCAGATATTCCCAACTACCGAATCAATTCATCGCTGTTTGGATACAATTAAGCGTTCCCGGGCCCGTGTTTGAGACACGGAGTGAATTCCGTATATGTGAAAGGATCATGAGCATGAACATGAGCAATGACGCAAATCAAGCTGCGACGCCCAATGGCATCCCCGGACTTCGTGGTTCCGATCACATTGGGTTTACTGTGCCAGATATCGAGGTCGCCCACGACTTTCTGACACGAATTTTGGGAGCCACATTCGTGTATAAGCTGGGCCCCTATCCCAAGGGGCCCGCGATTGCCGAGAAGCTCGAAATTAGTCCCGAAACTACGATGCAAGAGATCCGTTTTTATCGGTTACACACAGGGGTAAATCTCGAGGTGTTTCAATACGACGCCCCTGACCAACGGATGACTGTGCCCCAAAATTCTGACGTAGGTGGGCATCACATGGCGTTGTATGTGGACAATCTCAACGCCGCGATCGAATTTCTCCGGAGCCAGGATATAGAAGTCCTAGGCCAGCCAACTCAGTCATCTGGCCCCAGCAAGGGACAGGAATGGGCCTACTTCAAATCACCATGGGGCATGTATTTTGAGCTCGTAAGCTTCCCGAACGGTAAGGCCTACGAGAAGCATGCTGACACTATACTCTGGGATCCTAGAAACCCAAACGCTTAGCCGAGAATTTCAGGACGGTTTTCAATGCGGTAGATAGTCCGCTGAATATGTACCCACATCAGTTTTCCTGCTGACCGGACGTCTTGGCGCATAATCGCATCAACGATCTGTTCGTGATCCTTATGAGTGGCAACCAACTGGTCCGTCGACAATGTGGAGACCAAGGCTCGCCGATACGGTTGTGTAGTGTTCCACAACCGACGAACGATTGATTCCAAATGCTCATGATCCAATCCGACATATGTAGCTAGGTGGAATTCTCGGTCCAAACGCAGAAATTCTTGCACATCAACTTGCCCTTGGATGAGAGCACCAATTTCAATGCATAAATCTTGGATCAAATCCTTATCTTGTGGTGTTAGCCCAGGAATTGATTGCTCTAGTGCGAAGGGTTCAATGACGTTGCGCAGCTGATAGGTTTTACGAAATTCATCCATGTCCAGGCTGGCAACCCAGGCACCTGAGTGCGCAACGACCGAAACTAATCCTTCAGATTCAAGTCGTTGCAAGGCTTCACGGATTGGCATTCTCGAGGCTTCATATTGTCGAGCCAAACCTTGCTGACGCAAGCGGCTACCAGGCTCGAGCTCACCTGAAATGATGCTTTCGCGCAGCTGGTTCGAAATCCACGTTGCGGTGGATTCATCCGCCCCGCCCGAAGCAGCCGCCATCAACACTTACATCCCATCTTGTACACCAGGTTTCTTCATATGGTGGCTCAAACGACCCGTAGTTCCAGGCCCAGAACCTCCTGGACTGGAACTATCATAACAATTCGGAAGTTGCTGCCTATGGCACCAAAATCCCTCGCGTTCCGGCCAATTTCCCGTTGCCGAGGTCGTACATGACGTCGAACGTTGCATCCAACGGGTATACCTTAGCGCGTGGTTCAACCTTCCCGGCCGCGTTCAGTGCCATGAGTTGAACGAGGTCATTGTATGTTCCGACGAGATTGGCAATGACATTAATTTCACGTGAAATGATATCGATTGTGTATAGCTTAACTGCTCCACCATAGCCGATCCCATAGTGCGACCCACGCGGATGCAGAAGTTGCGGCGACAATTTGTCCATGCCTAATCCGCAGAGGAAGCCAAACGTAACGTGTGCACCGCCGTCAGTAATGTCTTGCTCTGTTCCGTCACAGAGTTCGGTTTCGAAGACTACCCGTGGCCACGGCATGGTCAGCACCGATACTTACGGCAAGCCTCCGGTGTTTCTTCCAACTTGTGCGATTCTTCTTCACAACCTCGAGCGTCGAAACATCGTAGTGTTGCCGGTCGATAAGCTCTAATTGGGCGGCAAAAGCACCCTCGAGATCTGCACTTTGGACCGGTTCCTTTTAATCTTCTTATGTCGAATTTGGGTCAGCGAGCTGTTCAACCATTTCCTATCACGGCGGCAGTTTTGTGTGGTCGACGCACTCCTTATCTGTCTCAGCAATTCACTATTCGAAATCAATGCACACATTTGAGACGAGTTTTTAAGCCCAGCCAACTGACTCGCTGAGGTCTGGGCTGGTTGCAATTCTTACCGTCTGTAGGATCTCCAAGGCGTATGCCTAATCAGCATCGCAGAAACCTTAGAGTGGCCAGCCACGGCACTGTCGCAACCGGCCAAACCAACGAAACCGATGGGTTCCAATTCGAGCGTGGCGAACTTTCGCTCTAAAACGCAAGACACTTTTTTCTTTCACGACTTAACGACAAGATTCGGAATTTGTAGGCGCCGCTGCGAGGTACAGGACCCAAACCTCACATTACGCTACAGCGCTCAGCACGCCAACGTTGCCGTCTTCCTACGAAATCTGGTGATCTGGCCAGGCATACTCGTTATGCGTTCGCAATTAGTCCACTTCTGCTTGGCACATTGACAGCAGCCGCTCTTCAGCAGCGATCGTGCCTTCCACATCAATACTCTGGGCCACACCCATCACATCGGTGGCCGAAGCATCCGGGTCGGTGACCGTCATCATCGCGTCAAACATCGACAGCAGCTGTTCTGCTTCAGCCAAAAAAGCAGCATCATCGGCCGCTTCCACGATGGCTTCCATCTCTGCTTGTGCCTCAACGAATACTTCGCGTGCTGCCGAGATTTCATCCGCGGATGGAACCTCAGACACATTACCAATGGCTGCATCCATCGCATCCGAGGATGCCTGATCGAACTCGAGGTAATCCGTACACGACTGTTCTAACGATGCTGAGGCATCGCTGCTCTCAGCACCGTCAGGAGGCTGCGGTGTGGAATCACCAGTGGTCGAATCATAGGAGCCTTCGAGCGACTCAAAATTCGGATCAATATCCGGATCATTGAGGCCTCCCCCGGCACAACCGGCCAGCACAAAGAGGCCGATGGTTGCACCAATGAGGAGGCCTGAACGCTTCTTCAACTAGTCTTCAATCTTCGCGGCGGCGGCTTCGTCCAAATACAGCACACAATTGCTGTGATGCTGCAATGAGGAACCTGGACGATCTTCAGCCGGTGGGGTGGCCAGCGAGTCGCGAATCGCATCCGCTTTGGCCTCACCGAATGCCATCAAAATGGCTTGCCGGGACTTCAGAATAGTACCAATGCCCTGGGTGATGGCCGTCGGTGGCACCTCATCGACGCCGCCCTCAAAGAAACGCGAGTTGTCTTCACGTGTGATGTTTGTCAGTTCACCAACGTGGGTGGGTGCATCAAACGGTGTACCGGGTTCGTTAAAGCCGATGTGGCCGTTGCGTCCGATGCCCAGCAGTTGAAGATCGATACCACCGGCGGCAGCAATTTTCTCATCGTACGACTCGACCGAGCCGACGGGCGCGTCGTCGGGGGCTTCGGGAACATTCACCTGCGACGGATCAACGCCCAGCGGGACGGTCACGGTCCGGTTGATGACAGCGTGGTAGGACTCTGGATGATCCCATGAGATGCCGACGTATTCATCCAGTGCAAAGAATCGCAGCTGGGAGACGTCGGTGTTGTGTTCTTTGATTTTCTCTGCCAGGCGTTCGTAGGCGCCTTCTGGGGTTGAACCGGTTGCAACACCAATCACTGCATTTGGTTTTTCAACAATCAAATCGTGCAGGATCTGTGCGACTTCTTCAGACGCATGTGTTTTATCGGGCAGAATTTTTACATTTACCATTATTGTCCCCGTTCGGTTGTTGGCAGGATTAAGTGTAATCGCGATCCAGAAAGAATCCGGACAATTGCCCGTTTTGCGCGCCGAAACGGGTTTTCTAGTCCAATCCCCGAACGACGAGGGCGTCAGCGACATCATCAGCGTGTTTGAGCGACAGCACCAATACGGGTACGACCCACGACCATGGCGCCAACTTCACACCGCGAGCGCGTTGGGCATCACGCACTTGTCGAATAAAGCCGACGATCTGTCCCAGGGCTGACAACATCAGCGCGACGGCCAGGGCCACTTTATAGGGGTTCACACCGAGGGGTTTCAGTGGTCTCGCGAGCCCCTCAACGGTGGTGATGAGGTGCTGGATTTTTGTGGTGCGGGTAAACAGTTGAGCTGCCAAGATGATGGTGGTGAGCCGTGCCATGACCGTGGTGGCTACCGCGGGTTCGTTGAAAATCAGCTGGGTGATGAGCAAAAAGATCAGCAGCCACGACATGCGGAATAGGTCGGTGCCGAGAATACGCAGGGGAAGTCTCGCGAGAAGGTATCCGAGCAACGGTATGGCAACGATAAGCGCCGACCAGAATGTGTCCGGAACCCAGAATAATGCGATGGAGCCCAACGCCAAGATGGCCAGTTTGAGCCATGTCGGTGCCCGATGGAGCAGCGAGCCGGTCGGATAGTACAGCGAGAGCATTAGCCGATGTGCTCCAGATACTGTTGGATAGCGTCTGGCCCGCGGTGGGCGATTGTGGCGTCGTGGACCCAGATGATGTCGTCGCATCGAGCCGCCAGGGCCATATCGTGGGTAATCAACACGACCTGACGTTCGGGTGACGCAAAGAGTTGATGCTCCACGAGTTTGGCATATCGGGCGTCCAGCATGGTGGTGGGTTCGTCGGCAATGAGCACCTCGGGGTTGGTGGCCAGGACAGAGGCCAGTGCGAGGCGCTGCAGTTGTCCCGACGACAGGCTCAGCGCGGGGCGATCCGCCAGGTCGGTCAGATCGTGTTCTGCCAGGACCGCATCGAGTTTGGCGGGGCGTTGGTCTTTGGGAAGGTGGCGTAGCGACAGGGCAACATCTTCGGCGACGGATGGCATGATGACCTGGGCGGCCGCATTGGCGATGATCATCCCGACCCGGCCGGTGAGGTGTTTGCGACCGGTGGAGATTTCGACGTCGTTGATGGTGGCCGAGCCGGCGTAGTCGAGGAGTCCGGCGAGTACTTTGGCCAGCGTGGATTTGCCTGAACCGTTTTCACCGATGATCGCCGTCGTCGGGGCATCGAGGGTCAACGATACGTCGTCGAGGAGCACCGCGTCTGGTTTGGCTGTGACGGTGACGTTTTGCAACTCGATCATAGTGTCCTCACCAATACGGCCGCGCCCATGCCACCGGCGATGGCCGCCGCCGTCAGACCATAGGTCCCCGATGGCGCCGATTGGAGTTGTTCGATGGTAGTCAGTAGGGCGATCGCTCCGGATGCGGCCCAGGGGTGGCCGTGCGCCAGTGCCCCGCCATGGAGGTTCACGTCAGCGGGATCACGTCCAAGTCGCTGACAGGTTGCAAGGACTTGGGCAGCATAGGCCTCAACAATATCGACCACTCTGATGTCGGGCAGGCTCAGATGCTGGGCGGTCAGGAGTGCTTCAATAGCGGGGACGGCACCGATACCCGGCAATGCTGGATCCGCACCGACGAGTCGATAATCCACCACTTCTACACCGAGATGGGGCTGGCCGGTGTCGGGCGCGAGCTGGATCGCCGCGGCGGCATCGGCAATGCGTGCTGCAGACAGTCCGGTCACGGTTGCCGATGGATGGTCGGTGACGACGCCGAGCCGTCCCACAAGTTTGGTGACATCACGCGGACCATCATCAACGTGGTCACCCACTACATAAGCCGACCGATGAGCCAGGGCCCTCTGATGACTTTGCACCGCGTAGGCTTCCTGCTGCTGCCGGGTCAGCCCGTCAGTGATAGCAATTTGGTCTGCGGCTTCGGTCATGTCGGGATCGGCGAAACCCTCTGGAGTAAACGCCGCCTGGGTGCGTTGGCCGTCGGGCCAGGCGGTCGAGGGCGATTCCACGCCACCTGCGACAACGGTTTGGCCGGTAAATTTCACGTGCGCTGCGGCCTGACCGATGGCCACGAGGCTCGAACCACATTGGGCATCACAGGTGACCGCACCCGAAGTTTCCCACCCGGCAGCCAACCCCGCAATGCGGGCAATATTGCCACCGGCACCGACGGTATTACCCATGAATATTGCCGAGGGCTGGTCCGGCAGGGCCCGAAACACGGTGGCTGCCAACTGTGCGTCGCTCAGTTGTGCTTGGGCACGGTGCCAACCGGTCATCGCGGTGCGAGCACCTGCGGTGATGACAATGCGGGTCATGAATCCTCCGGAACTACTCGCCGAATCTTACCCGACGCCGTGCGGGCTAACGCCTCGACCCGATGCCATTGGAGCGGGCGGGAGGCTTTGGGCAACCGCGAGCGCACCCAGTCGCGTAGCTCAGGAATGGTTGCGTCGCCTTCGTACCAGGCAACAACACGCTGACCTAGAAGGGCATCCGGCTCACCCAGCACCAAGCTGGCGGTGATGCCGGGGTGTTGGGCGATGATCGCTTCAACATCGGTGGGAATCACAGTGGCTCCGGCAGTCAGAATGGCACCGTCTGCCCGACCGAGAAATTCCAGGACACCGTTGTGTTCGGTGACGCGGTCTCCGACGGTTGCCCACTCGATACCCTCAAGAGTCTCGTGCTCGAGCGTGCCGCCGAGCACGCCCAAGGCCATTTGCGGGCTGGCGACCCAGAGCTGTCCTTCGCTGGTTCTGATCGACACGCCGTCGAATGCTCGGAGACCGTCGCCCCGATCCCAAGCCACAAAGCTCAGTTCGGCGGCACCGGCGTAGGTGATCGTGCGGAGGCCTGCTTGCCGGGCGCGGACCAGCAGCGCTTCGGGCACGTGGTCGCCGCCGACCAACACGGTGTGTACGGTCGTTGGTTCACCGGCTTCGATCAGGTCGAGCATGCGTCCCAACCAGGCGGGTGTCACGTGTGCGACCGCGGCACGGTCCAACCCCGGGTCCTTCTGAGGAACAATCAGTTCGAGGCCGGATTCATGTGCCCACGCAGCAGAAAACAGGGCCATCGATGAGACTTGGTGGACCGGCATCCAGAGACCGTCGCCGGGTTGCAATCCGAGTTCGGCGTTGAGCGGTCCGAACGCAGCCTCCCAACTGGCGGCCGTCCGCACCACGATCTTTGGAGCACCGGTCGTACCGGACGTTAGTGTAGCCCACGCGGCGTCCTGTGGCAGATCGAAGGCCAGCGATCCCTGGGGTACGTGCGCTCTCGGGTCGAGGATCAGCGGAACGCCGCCGGCATCACGAACCGCGAGCGCTTGGGTCAACGCATCGAGCGCATCTGGCGCATCAATTGGAGTGAGCCGCACGTGGTGCTCTTTCAAAGGCGCGCGGATAGGCGCGATACAGTCCCATGGTCACCACGGTGGCGATTGCGACTTTGATCAGATCGCCCGGCAGGAACACCAGGGAGGTAATGATCGTCTCGCCGATGGTGAGCTGGGTGAACCAGGCCTGAACGGGGATGCCGAACAGGTAGATCACGAGAATGCCACCGATGACCGAGCCCAACGCGACTCGCCACCAGAGGGGACGGCGACCAACGATGAGACCAATGACGATCGGTGCGACTAGCCAACCAATGAGGTAACCGGCGGTCGGTGAGACGAAGACCCCCAGGCCGCCGCGGCCGCCGGCCAATAGCGGCAGCCCGAGTGCAACACCAAGAATCAGCAGCGCCATTGAGGCGGCGCCACGCCATGGACCGAGCACCGCACCGGCGAGCATTACCCCGAGGGTTTGCAACGTGATCGGTACAACGCCACCGACGGTAAACGATCCCAACAGACCTAGGCCGGCCGTCAGGGCAGCAAATACGGCGATACGTGCCAAAACCCTAGCCGTCATAGGACTCCATTCGCAGACATACTGAACACTGTTCACTGAACACCGTTCAGGATAGCGTCGGCACTCCCAAAATCCAAATCTGTGTGGCAACACTATGACACGCCCGTCATGCCGTTCAGTTGGGTGCACACCGCAGAGGCTCGAAACAACGACGTCTGAAAAATACCTACGGCCAAATCTGTACTGCGATTATCGATGGCCAAGACGCCATCCGTGCCTGATCGTCACAGATGGCTTCTTCTCGGCCCGGGGAGTCGGCGTTGACCAGGGTCAGCGCGCGGTCTGGCCGCCGTCCACGGGGTACACTCCACCGGTGGCGAATCCGGCCAGATCGCTAGCCAGGAACAGCACCATGCCTGCGATCTCTTCCGGAGACGCGGCCTTGTTTAAGAAGTTGTTTGAGGTGACGGCATCCCATTTCTCCGGGTCCTTGCGCCAGACCTCGGTCATCCCGGTCTCGACCAGGCCCGGAGCCAGTGCGTTGACGCGGATCCCATCTTTGCCGTGGTCGTACGCGGCCGAACGGGTCAGACCCACCACGCCGTGCTTGGCGGCCACGTAGGGGGCCATGTCCGGGTCTGCAATGAGGCCAGCCACGGAGGCGGTATTGATGATAGCGCCTCCGCCGGTCTTCAACATGGCCTCGATCTCGTACTTCAGGGAAAGAAACACGCCCTTGAGGTCGACGGCGATAGTCTTATCAAAATCCTTCTCGGTCTGGTCCACGAAACGGGCCACGGGCGGCAGGATGCCAGCATTGTTGAAGGCCACGTCGATCCTGCCGTGGGTGTCCACCGCCGTTTGGACGAGGTTCTGCACGTCGGCCGCTGAGGTGACATCAGTCTTGACGAATTGGGCGGTTCCGCCGCCGTGGGTGATGAGGTCCACGGTCTCGTTGGCCTGGTCGTCCACATCGCCGATCACTATCTTGGCGCCGTTGTCGGCCAAAAGCCGGGCGGTGGCGCGGCCGATGCCGGAGGCTGCTCCGGTGATTATTACAGTCTTGTCGGTGAAATCCAATGCGTTGGTCACAATCACTCCTTGCCGCGCCTGGGCACGGCACATGGTCCTAGCAGGCGACCGGGGGGCGGCGGCCGCCCGTTCCTGTCTACAACATCGCACTGGAAAATCCCAGGGGTGTGGGTCCCAACGGGGAATGATTCATAGCACCGACACCACCAGCGAGTTCCGCAACCGAACGAGCGCGCGGATGAGACAGCGAACAACCCTGCGGCGCTTACCGGGCTCACTTTAGCCAGGTGTTTAGCAAGCCCGAACAAAACTAAAACCAAATAAGTATCACTGCCGAGCCCCGAACCCACACCGCCTTAGAGATTGCGCGGATAGGGGCTTATCGGCGCTTACCGGAAATCGTAAGGCTTGACGGTGCGGGTGTCCCACCGGTAGCGGAGTCTGGCTTCGTGGAGGAGTCGGCGTAGGACAATGATGGCGTTG
>JABXHI010000078.1 GCA_013393415.1 Micrococcaceae bacterium | reverse complement strand
ACTCCATGCTCGACTACCAGACCCCGGCTGAAGTCGAAACCGACTACCACTGGACCGAAACCGACACTTCGGCGGCAGCCTAGAAATGAAAATACGCAGACCCTCCACAAAACCCGGGACTTGACAGACTCAAAACAAGGCACTTAATTGCCCCGCAGGATATTGAGCAAATCGAGATCAGGACCCACTCCTTGGCAGCTCCTTTGATAAAACCAGCGGGCGAAAGTCGACTTTCTGCGATGTTCTCGTTGCCATTTATGGCTGCTGCTGCCGTGTTGAATGATGAGGTCACCCCACAACATACGAGCACTGGCACCCCAGAATTCGATGAAGTAAAGCGGCTGAGTGAACGGGTATCTGTCAAGATCTTGGCGGAGTATGATGACAAATTGCCAGGAGAAAGATGGGCAGCAGTCGATATAAAACTCAAGGACATGCCCGTAGTCAGCCTCTCGCAGCCCAACCCAGTGGGGGATGTTGATTATTTCCCGTTGGGGATCTCTGAAATTGAGAATAAATTGGCTACATTAATCGGTGATACGACTATGAGATCCCTAAAAGACCTCATTGATGATCTCATCGCAGACCACGATACGAGGGATTTTTTCCAAGGTCTGAGCCGATTGGTTGTGCGGCAATGATCGTATTTCTAGGGACTATCCATGTCTCGGGCTTGTGCCAAACGGAAGCACAGGGAAGTCCAAATTATGGGTAAGCGAAGCTCGGCCACTACATTGATGTGCTGTTGCTGTCGTCAGCAAGCTGATTGCTAAGCTGCGCGGCGGCTACAGCTACTCGCTGGCCAAGTTCGATCTCACGATCAGCATCCACACGGCTAGCTATCGTGGCAATACTGAGGCTTCCTGTAACGTCTCCGATGGAATCGAATACGGGTGCAGCAAAGCTCATCGACTCCGCAACGCGCTCGCTGTCAGTTCGGGCAAAGCCACGTTTCCGGGTATTCTCAAGCCGCATCGAACGCACATCCAACACAGCGGGCATCGTGGACGCAATTCGATTACAAGTTGTGATGGGGTGTGCTGCTGCGGGCCTCCGTGCTCCATTGGCCCCGACTTCGACGGACGTGCGTGATTTAGACACGTTTTCTTTGACTACCAAGAAGTTTCTCGAGCTTGGCTTTCGAGGCCGAACGGCAATCCACCCTAAACAGGCTTCGTTGATCAATAAAGTTTTCATGCCTGCTTTCGAAGACATAGAAGCTGCGCAGGAGATCGTGGATAGATTTGAACGTGCCTCTGATGGGGTGACGTTAGATAGCTCAGGTCGACTCATTGATGCGGCTGTCGTCCGCAGCGCCATAGAACTTCTTGAACGTGCCGCGAGAAGCCAGGACGAAGTTACTTCCTCTCGTCGCACCAAATAATTTCTATCCGTTTCGTAAGGAGAAAAGTGTTACCTCTTCAAGGTCTGAATGTCATTGATGCTTCGTCGATTCTAGCTGGACCCCTATGCTGCCAAATTTTAGGTGATTACGGTGCCGACGTTATTAAGATTGAGCACCCAAAATACGGCGACAGCATGCGTGGGCATGGGGAGAACAAAGAGGGCGTTCCAATATGGTGGAAAGAGATCTCTCGCAATAAACGGACCCTTGCGCTAAACCTTGGCCAGCCCGAAGGTGGCGAAGCATTCCGCCGCATCGCGGCCACAGCCGACGTTGTTGTTGAGAATTTTAGACCAGGTACGCTCGAGCGCTGGGGGATCGGGCCGGAGGTCTTATTGGAAGCTAACCCGGGATTAGTGTTAGTCCGGCTCACTGGTTTTGGCCAGACTGGGCCATATTCTTCGCGGGCCGGTTTTGGCACACTCGCCGAAGCCATGAGCGGCTTTGCTCACCTGACGGGACCAGAAGACGGGCCACCTACTCTGCCAGCGTTTGGTCTGGCGGACAGTATCGCGGGAATCGCTGCTTCGTCTGCAGTCCTGATGGCATTGCGACATCGGGACGCCACCGGTGAAGGCCAGGTTGTGGATCTATCGATTCTTGAACCCATTATGACGGCTGTCGGTCCTGGGCCAACGGTGTATGACCAACTGGGCATCATCGGCCAGCGTCATGGTAACCGCTCAACGAATAATGCGCCCCGAAATACTTATCTCACCAAAGACGATAAGTGGGTTGCTGTGTCGACCAGTGCGCAGTCAATTGCTGAGCGCGTGATGCGCCTGGTGGGTCATCCAGAGGTTATCGACGAACCCTGGTTTAAATCGGGGCGCACCAGAGTCGAATACGTTGACCTTCTCGATGAATATGTGGGCTCATGGATTCGCCAGCGTGAACAAACTGCTGTGCTCGAGGCATTTGGCGAAGCCGGTGCCGCAGTTGCACCCATACATGATGCGAAAGACATTGTCGAAGATGAGCATATTCGCGAGACAGAAATGCTGATCGAAGTTCCGGATAAAGATTTCGGGAAGGTCTTACAACACAACGTGATGTGGCGGTTGAGCAAAACCCCAGGAACAATTCGGTTCACTGGTCGAGACCTAGGCCAAGACACAGACAAGATACTGAGCGAAGTCGGATATAGCGATGCGGACATCGCACGTTTAAGGAAAGGTGAAGTAATCAAGTGACAAATGGACTCTCTGACTTTGTGCAGGCTGGTTTGCACACTGTCGACCTAGGCCGACAACTTCGGGTTGGTATGCCTCAGTCGCCGAATCATCCACACTTCTGGCACACGCTGCCCCGGCGTCATGGTGACATGGTCCGGGCAGATGGTGGTAGCGCAGCGAATGACATGATTAGTACAGGAACCCACGTTGGTACGCATATCGATGCACTTGCACACGTGAGCCAGGATGGCGAACTGTATGGCGGCGCAGATGCGGGTGCATCGTGTCTTGGCGGTAAATACGTCGAGCATGGTGTCCATACAATCGAACCGATGCTTCGTCGCGGCATTCTTTTGGACATTCCTGCCTACAAAGGCCTGCCTGATTTAGAAGGCGGCTATGAAATCACAGTCGACGACCTGCAAGGGTGCATCGAAGCACAAAATACAGTTCCTCAGGCAGGCGACCTAGTGCTTATCCGATCGGGTTGGGGTAAGAAATTCTCGGACGGTGACGCATATGTGGGCAAGGAAACAGGTGTACCCGGCATCAGCGAAGACGGAGCGACCTATCTTGCTGGGCTAGGTGTCCATGCTCTTGGCGCGGATACCATTGCTTTCGAACGGTTGAAGCCTGCTGGAGGGCACGCTGAACTTCCGGCTCATCGGGTGTTGCTCGTTGAGAATGGCATCTACATTATTGAAGCGCTGGAGCTAGAACACCTCGCTGAACAACAATTGCATGACTTCTTCTTTATTTTGGTCCCGTTGAATATTTATGGTGCAACAGGCTCGCCTGTTCGGCCGTTGGCGGTGGTCTCGAAGTGAGTGCTACATCAATGACCACGACAAACGCCGCTGATACTACGCTTGCTGAAACGCTAGCCACTTGGGCAGCTAGCGTCGAATACTCGGACTTAGCGCCTTCGTTGGTGGAAAACATCAAGTCTCGTGTGCTCGACATCCTCGGCATTTGTGCGGCCGCATCACCTCTGGATACTAGCCGTGCAGTACGTGAGTATGTCACAGCTTTAGGAGGAGAAGGTCAAGCGAATGTCGTTGGCGTTTCTATCGACTTGCCAGCCAACCAGGCTGCTTTCGCGAACGGTGTCTTAGCGCACTCGCTTGACTATGATGACACCCATTTACCCTCAGTGCTGCACCCCAGCGCTAGTGTGATTCCAGCGGTCCTAGCGGCTGCTCAGGCACATGGTTCGTCAGGGCAGCAAGTCATCCGCGCAATTGCTATCGGTTTAGAAGTAAGCGTCCGACTCGGTATGGCGGGGTATGACCGTTCGGCTCAGAATTCCGTATTCTTTGAGCATGGTCAGCACGCAACGTCGATCTGTGGTGCTATGGGATCAGCTGCCGCAGTTGCCTCGCTGTATGGTGAATCGGAAATGATCCGCAACTCGTTGGGCGTTGCTGCATCGATGGCGTCAGGCATTATCGAAGCGAATCGGACTGGCGGAAACGTAAAACGTATTCATTGTGGTTGGGCAGCCCATTCGGCCGTTACCGCAGTAGATCTGGTGCGCTACGGTATAACGGGCCCACCAACCGTTTTAGAAGGCCGTTTTGGATTTTTTCAGGCGTGGCTCCATGGCAATTTTGATGCTGCCGCCATCACTGACGATCTTGGCACCAAGTGGTCTATCGAAGATATCTTCTTTAAACCTTACCCGGCCAACCACTTCACGCATGCTGCGGTTGATGCAGCAGCCGCATTACGTCGTGCTGGGGTGTCACCAGATGACATCGATTCAATGGAACTCGGTGTGCCAGCGCCCAACCTTCGTACGATCGGTGAACCAATTGACGTCAAGCGAAAGCCCATTACTGCATATATGGCACAGTTCTCTGGCCCATACGCAGTTGCTGCAGGTTTACTCGGCGGCGGCGGGTTGGAAGTTGGACTTGATGACTACACAGATACTCTCGCTCAGGATCCCCTTCGTCGAGAGATCATGTCAAAAGTCGACGTAGTACCCGATGCAGAATGTACCCAGATTTTCCCGATGCAATTTCCCGCCGTGCTAACTGCCCATCTCAAAGATGGCAGGGTCCTGGTCGAGAAGGTTCTTTCCAACCGTGGGGGTAATGAAAACCCCCTGAGCTTTGACGAGCTCACAAAAAAGTTTCGGGACAATGCTGGCCGCGTCATGTCAGTCGCGGATATGGCTGCGGTCGAAGATAGCTGTCGTACGTTAGAAACCGCTGAAACTGTCAACGAAATATTCGACAGCCTACTCAAAATCGATACTGAAGAGAATTAAGGAAGAGATCCATAATGGCAAACTACGATTTGTTGATTAAGAATGCCAAGGTTGTTCGTCCGAACAAAGAAACTCCTGAGAAACTTGATGTAGCGGTCAAGGACGGGAAATTCGCGGCTTTCGGTGCGGCAATCGATGCATCGCAGGCCGATGAGGTCGTGGACGGCGCTGAGAAATACTTATTCCCAGGTGCTGTCGATGTACATCAACACTGGGGTATTTATAACCCCTTATCAGAAGACGCTGAAACTGAGAGCCGAGCTGCAGCTCAGGGCGGGGTAACCAGTGGTATCACATATGTCAGGACCGGTGCGTACTATCTGAACAAGTCGGGCCCTTACAAGGAAATCTATCCAGAAGTACTCGAAGCCACCAAAGATCGTTCCTACATTGATTACGGTTACCATGTGGCTCCGATCCTGAAAGATCATATCGAAGAGATCCCGGACCTACTGGACATGGGCGTCGCGTCCTTTAAGATCTTTATGTTTTACGGCATTCACGGTCTGCACGGACGCTCGGGCGACCAGAGTAAGTTCTTGATGATCCCAGAGGATGAGTCCTACGACTACGCGCATTTCGAGTTTGTTATGCGGGGCGTTGAGAAAGCGCGACAGGATCCACGCTACGCAGACATCAAGGATCAGATTTCCCTCTCCTTGCACTGCGAAACAGCTGAAATCATGCGTGCCTACACCAAAATGGTGGAGGAAGAGGGCACCCTCACAGGTCTTGAAGCGTACAGTGCATCACGACCTCCACACTCGGAGGGTCTGGCTATTACAATTGCGTCGTATCTCGCACATGAAACTGAATTGCCCAACATTAACCTGCTGCACTTGACGAGCCGCAAGGCGATTGAGGCGGCGATGATGATGCAGGAAACATTCCCACACATCAACTTCCGACGAGAGGTTACCGTAGGCCACCTGCTGGCAGACTGTCATACCGCGAACATGGGTGGCAAAGTCAATCCGCCATTACGGCCGCGTGAGGATGTAGAGGCTCTGTGGGAGCACTTGTTGGCTGGCAATTTCTCCTGGGTTACTTCGGACCATGCCTGCTGCAAGGACGAAACGAAGTTTGGTGACCCTCGCGAAGATGTCTTCGTTGCCAAGTCGGGATTCGGTGGTGCGGAATACCTATTGACCGGTTTGATCTCGGAAGGCCGCAAGAGGGGGCTTTCATACAATAAGATTGCCGAATTGGTAGCAAAGAACCCTGCGGAACGGTACGGTCTCAAGAACAAGGGAGACCTGGAAGTCGGCTACGATGCAGACTTTTGCTTGGTAGACGATCAGACGAACTATGTGGTCCGGGCTGAAGACTCACTCTCGACTCAGGAATACACCCCATTTGAAGGTTTCGAACTGACCGCCAAGATTACCGACACGTATTTGCGTGGTAATGCAGTATACAGCGAGGGCAACATGCTAGGCAGCCCCCAGGGCAAATATCTGAATCGAACAGGTGGTACCTCGAAAGTTTTGAGCGAAGCATAGAGCCCCGTACCAATATCGGTTCTATATAGAAGCGCAACATCTCAAGCGAACGGCGTGCCATACGCTTGAGATGTTGCGCTTTGTGGTTTTACTGCTTTATTAAGTGGTCCTGTCGAAATTCTTCGGCGACCTGGAGCACACGAGCCATGGCTTCCGGCGGTCCGATGCTGATGCGCACACCGGAGTTAAGATTCCGCACAGCTAATGACTTCGCGACGCAAGCCTCCTCGAAAGCAGTCGAATACTCTTCGAGCGGCAACCACACAAAGTTCGCTTGGGAATCGGGCACCTGCCACCCTTGGGCACGTAGTGCATCGATAAATTCATCGCGTGCCGCCGCGATGGAGTGGGCTCGGGCCAGTACCTGATTGACGTGTCGCAGTGAGACGATGGCCGCATGCTGACTGGGTGGTGTGACACCAAACGGTACGGTTGCTTTGCGGATTGCGGCAATGACTGCCGGGTGGCCGACGGCGTAGCCAATTCTGAAACCTGCCAGGGCGTGGGCTTTCGAGAACGTCCGCAGCAGCACCAGATTCCCATATTGCTTGAGCATCGCAAGACCATCAACGGCTGAGGGGTCCGTGCAGAACTCCCAGTACGCCTGGTCCAGCACGACGAGCACGTTGGATGGGACCTGCGCCATGAATGCGTTGAACTCGTCGCCGGTGATCGCGGGGCCCGTCGGGTTGTTCGGCGAACACAGGAAGATCAGTCGAGTGTTGTCGGTGATGGCCTGTGCCATGGCCCACAGGTCGTGACTGAAATCCTCGGTCAAACCAATGGGCTTCTTAGTGGCACCATTGAGCGCACTGGCCTGCGGGTAGAGTTCAAAACTTGGCCACGGGTAGATGACCTCGCTGCCGGCTTCCAGGGTGATGTGAGCCAGTGCCGTCACGATTTCCGAACCACCCGCACCGACGGCGATGTGGTCTTGCGGCAGTTGCACGTAATCGGCGAGCTCTGTGGTGAGGGCTTTCGCAGCCGGATCGGGGTAGGTCGCTGGGTTAACGGCCTCGGTCAAAGCCTCGGTGACCGCTGGTATCGCCGGCAGGAAGTGCTCATTGGAGGAGAGCTTATACGGGGCTAACCCGTCGACGGCTGCCGGTGGTTTTCCAGGCTTGTACTGTGGGACGTCTGCCAGCGCTGGACGGAAGAGTGCTGTGGCTGTTTTCTGTGTCATGGTTAGTTGTTTTCCTTTACCGGTGCCTGGGATGTTTCGAGTTGCTCGTCTGCGGGGACCGGTTGAATGCGTTTGATGGTGAAGCCGGTGTAGGCGTAGATCAGGTTGATCAGTGGCACCAGGAAGGCGAAGAAGACAAACGGGATGAACTCGGTGGCGGCCAGCCCGAATACTCCGGACGCAAAGACCGCTGGGACGGACCAGGGCACCAGGTTGATGCCAACGGTACCGGCTGCTTCGGCTGTTCGGGTGAGGTTCAGCGGTGAGAGTCCCATGCGTTTGAACGGCACCACGAATGCGCGGGCGGGCAGTAGCACGGAGACGTATTGCTCACCACTGGCGAAGGCGACGACGAACCCGGACAGTAGGGATCCGGCGACCATGGAACCGGCCCGTTTGATGCGGCGAATGAGCGTTCCGACGATGACTTTGAAGACGCCGGTGGTTTCGAGGATGCCGCCGAGCGCGGTTGCGACGATGACGAGCGCGATGGTGGCAAGCATCGAGTCGATGCCGCCGTTAGATAGCAGGTCGTCGAGGAACTCGAATCCGGTGTCTGATGCGTAACCGGAGGCCATGGACTGCATGACCGCGGTGACGGTGCTGCCCTGTACGAGCAGTGCCGAGGCTGCACCCATCAGCGCAACCAGCAACAGGGTTGGGGCAGCTGGAAGCTTCAGCAAGATGAGCCCGATGGCGGCTACCGGGACGAGGAGTAGCAGTGGATGAATGACGAATTGCTCGTCGAGGCCCGCGATGAGTGCGTTGAGCTGTTCGGTATCTGCGCTCGAATTTGCCGACAGTGACCCACCGAGGATCCAGAAGATGATCGCACTGATGGCCAGTGCCGGAATCGTATCCCAGAGCATGTGGCGGATGTGGTCGAAGAGTTTGACTCCACCCATGGCTGCTGCCAGGTTGGTGGTGTCTGAGAGCGGGGAGAGTTTATCGCCGAAGAATGCGCCCGAAATGACGGCCCCGGCAACGATCGGTGCAGGGAATCCCATGCCTTCACCGATAGCCATGAACGCGATGCCCACGGTGGCAATCGTCGTCAGCGAGCTGCCGAGCACCAGCGAGACAATAGCTGGTACCAGGCAGGCCAGTGCCAAAAAGATTTCTGGCGAAATCGACTGGAGGCCATAGTAAATAATGGTCGGGATTAGGCCGCCTTCGATCCATGTTCCGACGATCATGCCGATCAGAAACAGGATGAACACCGCGGGCAGTGCTCTGGTGACACCTTGGGCGAGTGAGTGCTCGATGTCGTCCCAGGAGTAGCCGAGCGCTTTGCCGATGAGGGCTGCGACCGTCACGGCTGTCATGAGGGGTATCAGCATCCCGATGTCCCAGAAAGTGATCGACACGAGCGCCATGATCACCAGGATGAGGATGGGTAAGAGGGCAATGGGTATGGAGGGCAGTTTCCGTGCCTGCATAGGAGTCCTTACATGTGTGGTCAAGCGATGCCTGAACGCTGGGAGATATAGACCACATCATGATGAAAAATTGTGAACTGTGCAACGCGAATCGAGGGAAACTGCACAAATTGCTTAGCGTTACCGTGACCTGTATCTCAAAATGCTCGATACTCGATTGTGCGACACAGTGTGGCTTAGTACCACCAGGTATCGAACGGCGTCACCGGCGTGCGACGTTTATGTTCTGAGCGCTTGTACGTCGTCTCGAGTTTCGCAGTAGCATCCTCACCGATGTCTTTGCCTTCCAAAAACGCGTCGATGTCACCGTAGGAAATGCCCAGTTCTTCTTCGTCGGTTTGGCCGGGCTTGTCGGTGAGCAGGTCGGCGGTGGGAACTTTTTCGATGAGTCTCGAGCTTGCCCCGAGGCGGGTTCCCATGTCTCGCACCTGGGTTTTGGTCAGGCCAGATAACGGCATGATGTCGGCACCGCCGTCACCAAATTTTGTGAAGAACCCGGTGAGGGCTTCTGCCGCTTGATCCGATCCGACGACCAGGGCATTGTGCTGCCCGGCGATGAGATACTGCGCGGCCATGCGCATGCGGGCTTTGGCGTTGCCGAGGTTGTAATCGGTTGCTTCTACACCCATAGCGTCTTTGAATGCTTCGCCTAGGGCATCGGTGGCCGAGCCGATCTGCAGCTTCACCGCTTGATCAGGTTCGATGAATTCGATGGCTGCCTCGGCATCATCGGCATCGGCCTGGACATGGTAGGGGAGTTGCACCCCGATAAAGCGGCCCTGCCAATCGGGGGTGACGCGACGGTACTGCTCGACGGCCATCTGGGCGAGGCGACCGGCCACCGTGGAATCAACGCCACCGGAGATGCCCAATACGAGCCCCTTGGCTCCGGTGTGGTGTAGGTAGTCGACCATGAAGTTCACGCGCCGTACGATTTCAGAGTCCACGTCGATGTCGGCGTCGGCGCCTAAGGTGTCAATGATGTCGCGTTGCATATCGGCCTTCCTGGTGTGTCTGATTCGTCGTACTAGTTGGCGTATTCATAGCGCTGGATGCATTTCCATACAGCTTGTGCGGCCTGGTATTTAGCACCCATGGTCTTTGCTGCCTGTTCTAACATGGCCGGGGGTAGGCCCGGATAGGTCTCGGGTTCTTCCATTTCGAGTTCATCATCCAGCTGGTAGATCCGGGCCAGCACGTCGTGGCCCTCTTCCAGCAGCTTGCCAGCTTTATCAGGCCAAGCGTATTTGCTCAGTGCACCGTAGTCGAGCTCTACGACGCTCCGAACCTCAGAGCCGTGGTGGTAGAAGTGTCGAAACCAGCGAAGCAGCCCGATCATATTTCGGTGATACGGATGCTTATATGGCTCGGGACCGTAGAAAGCCAAGAGTCTTTGGATCTCGCCAATGCGTAAGTACGCGGAGTTGATGTCGCGGAGCCGACGAATCACCGTGGTGCCGTCGATGATGTCTTCGGTGACCTTATTGGTCTGGTGTGTTTCGGGCGCACCGCCGAAGATCGCGTGCCAGTGTAAGGGTACAGACCACAGGTCCATGTAAAAGGTGTTGATCGGACGACTCACCAGACCAGCATCGGCCTGCAGCTCTGAGATTTTCTCGAACGTATCCAGTCCGTCTTGTGGGACCAGGAGTTTATAGAGCTCATCGTCATAATATTTGCGCCGCATATAGGTGGCCTCGAAGGTCGCACGCGCGATGTAATTGACGTGGAAATACTGCTGGAGTTTGCCATAGGCATCCTTGAGCTCCACATATCGAATGATCGGTGGGTCGGAAGTGTTGGGAAACGTCGAGTCCGCTTCGGGACGCAACCTGCGGTTGAGGCGCTCGGCTGCTTCGGCTTCGATATCGGCACGTGAGCGCTTCGCGGCATCTTGTGCCAGCGATTGGATGCGTTTGGGAAGATGCTCCAGGGGCTGGTAGATGCGCAGAAACGTCAGGTGCCTCATCGCGCGGCCCTTAGCCCAGCTGGGCGACCACCGGCACGTGGTCGGAGGGGCTGGTGCCTTTGCGTTCTTCACGATCGATCCAGGCGTCGGTGACATCTGCGGCCAGGTTTTGTGAGGCGAGGATGAAGTCGATGCGCATCCCGGTGTTTTTCGGGAAGCTCAGCCGCTGATAGTCCCAATAGGTATAGGTTTCTGGGCCCGGGTGACGTGGCCGGACAACATCTACAAGACCGGATTCTTCGAATTGTCGGAACGCTGTGCGCTCGGGTTCGGATACGTGGGTCATGCCGTTTTCGAGGAAGAAGTCCATGTCCCACACGTCTTCGTCGTATGGTGCGACGTTCCAGTCACCGGTCAGGGCAACTCGGGTGTTCGCATCGAGATCGGAAGTGACATGGGAGTGCAACTGGTTTAGGAAGTTGAGTTTGTACGCCATGTGTTCGTCTTCGAGACTGCGACCATTGGGCACATAGAGACTGTAGAGGCGAAATGGTTCAACGTCGGTGTTCTTGGTGCCAACGACCGCCGAGATGGCGCGGGCTTCAACTTGGGGGTCCAGACCGTTTTTACCGAAGGCCGGTTGGCCGTTGAAACCGCGTTGTACGTCGTCGAGTCCTACACGTGAGGCAATGGCCACCCCATTCCACTGCGAATACCCAAAGTGGGCCACCTGATAGCCCGCCATTTCAAAGGCACCCCAGGGGAAGTTTTCATCCCGGCATTTGGTTTCTTGGATGGTCAGCACATCGGCATCGGTGGCATCCAACCAGTCTTCAACCCGATCAGCTCGGGCACGCAGCGAATTCACATTCCACGTCGCAAATTTCATAACCTCAACCCTACCCGTAGCTACTTGATCAAACGCTTGTGCATCGCGCTGATGAAACGAATCACCATGCCAACTGCAAACGCAGCAAAGACGGTCCCTTCACGGACACCTTCTAACCCGCCGAGCAGCACCAGCGAAAGGATGACGGAGATGATGACGAGAGTCCAATCGAAGATCATTTTGATCGTGCCGAATGCGACATTCTGCAATACGAACGTCAGGGCAAAAACTATTCCGTCCCCTGGGATATAGGACAGCCGTGGTTGCGTTTCAATATAGACGCCCAGGGCAACGAGGAGCACCCCGACCAGCGTCCATACCCACTGCATCAGATAGTTCGCTGGATCAACCCAACTCGTCAGGTACATCCCAAGATCAGTGAAGAGCCCAAACGCGAATGTAATTGGTAGTTGGACGAGCTGGAACATTTTGAACCTGCGCCGTAGCACCAAGACCTGTAGTACGAAAAAGACTAGGTTCAAGAGCACCATGTAAAAACCCACACTGAACTGGGTGGCGAATGACAAGACCGTCGGCAGTCAAGCAATAGGTGAGGTCCCGAGGTTGGCCCGCACAGAGATAGCGATACCAAAGGCCATGATAAAAATGCCGATCGTAAAGACGGCTACTCTTGTGAGCTGACGAGCAATCAATCGGTATCACCGATTCGGAATGCATGACCTAGAGGCTCACTTAAACCCGAGATACAATCCCTATTCCTTATGCTGTTTTCATTCCAATATCTTCTGCTTCGTGCGGAGAACTTACAGCAGCACTGACAGCTCGCAGGTGTCGTTCACGAAGGTGGCCGCCTCATCGATGGTTGCCAGTTCGTCTTCGGACAGCTCCTCGACCGCATTTTGGGCCTCGGCTGCGGCTTGCCCGTCGTCACCGGTGAGCGCTTGGAGCTGCTGCAGCAGCGGCTGTAGGTCGCTTAATGCGTCACCGAGGTCCCTATCGGTGCGCTCAGCCAGATCAGACACGTCCGCATAGGTTTCGGTCAGCACCTGGTTGGCTTCGTCTTCATCGGATTCGACGACACGGGCTTCGTAGTCTTGGAGTTCCGTACATGTTTCGTCGGCTGCAGCATCACCGCAGCCGACGAGTAGTAACCCACCAATGATGGGTAGTAGAAGGCGTCGAATTACTCGGCACCCTCTTCTTCAGGTGCTTCCTCTTCTGGTGCAGGCGCTTGTTCTTGCGGCATACCCTGCTGTGGCATCTGCTGTTGCGGCATTTGTTGCTGTGGCATCTGCTGTTGCGGCATTTGTTGCTGTGGCATCTGACCCTGCATCTGCTGCTGAGCATAGGATGCACAGTAACCGTTAATGGTTTCCAATGCCGAGGTCAGCGTGGTGCCTTCAGCTTCGAAACTGCTTGGATCAAAGCCCTGCATGGCCTCCATGCCGCCGTCCATCAGCGAGGCCATCTCGTCAAAGTAGGCTGCGTGCACTTGCAGTGCGGTGCGCAGTGGAATTTCTTCGCCGGTGTCTGGGTTCTGCTGGCTGTCCGAAACATTATAGGAGTAGTTCCGGATGTCGAGGGCTGCTGACTCGAGTGCCTGGGAAGCCTGAGAAGCGTCGGAGTCAGCGCCCTGACCCTGCTGTACGCTCATCATGCCGCTCTGGATTCCTTCATTCGCTTTGGTCTCAGCACCCATGATGAAACCACAGGTTTCTTCCTGATCACGAGACTGGCTGACACTGTCATCAGCACATGCGGTCAACGTGAGACCTGCGGCTGCGGCAACGGCTGCGATTTTGCCCAAGGATTTGATCGACATGAAGGTTCCTTTTCGTGAATGTCGTATAAAACTGCTATTCCGTACTGTACCCGAGCGTCCTTGAGTGTTGAGCGAATGCAACCATCGTTCAACGATGGTTTCGGCAACGTAAGATGGAGTCCATGACCCATGATCTCAAAGCCGACCGTGCCCGGCTCGCTGAACTGATTCGCGAACTTGCAGTCGTGCATGGCAAAGTCACGCTGTCCTCCGGTAAAGAAGCCGACTACTACATTGACCTGCGCCGCATCACCCTGCATCACGAAGCCGCGCCATTAGTTGGACGGGTCATGCTGGGCCTGTTAGATGAGGCGGGTATCGAATTTGAAGCCGCCGGTGGACTGACCATGGGTGCTGATCCCGTCGGCACCGCGGTGATGCATGCTGCCGGTGACCGGGCGATCGATGCCTTTGTGGTGCGCAAAACCCAGAAGGAACACGGCATGTCACGCCAGGTCGAAGGTCCCGGCGTGGACGGTCGTAAGGTCGTCATCCTGGAAGATACCTCGACGACGGGCGGCTCCGCGCTGACCGCCGTGGACGGTGTCCGCAATGCCGGCGGGGATATCCAGGCCGTCGCCGTGATTGTCGATCGTGACACCGGTGCCGCCGAACACGTCGCCGAGCAGGCCGGTGTGCCGTATCTCTACGCATTCTCAAAAAACGAGCTCGGACTCGACTAATCCTGAGTTTCTCTCAATGAAAGGACCCTTGTGGCCACAACGAAACCCGAACCAACAGCAGGCCTCGTCGTCACCGGCATGATCGGTGGATATGTTGCCGCCCGTGTCACCAAAGTTCGTGCCCTGGGCGGCATCGTACTGGGTGCAGCCGGTATTGCCGCAGGACGCCGCTGGCACCGCGCCTCCGGTCCCGGGACCACCGCACTGTTGTCGACCGTCTACCTCGGTGCCTTCGGGGCATCCCATCCGCTGGCCAAAAAGCTTGGCTCTTGGCCATCCGTGCTCGCCTGCACGGCCGCAGCTGCCGGTGCCGCCTGGGTACTGAACGACAAACAGTGACCACCCAGCACCGTGAGTCCGGTTGGGAAGACCGGGAAGTCGGCGTCGGTCCGTGGCAGGGTGAATGGCCCGAAGGGGACCATTGGGATCCCGAATTACTTGCCGAAGGGGACCGCCGCAATGTGGCCGACCACTACCGGTACTGGACGGTTGATGCGATCGTTGCGGACCTCGACACTCGTCGGCACCCGCTGCACATTGCTATCGAAAACTGGCAGCACGACTTCAACATCGGTACCGTGGTGCGCACCGCCAACGCGTTCAATGTGGCCGGCGTGCACATCATCGGGCGTCGTCGGTGGAACCGCCGCGGGGCCATGGTGACCGATAAATACATGCACGTGCACCACCACCCAAGCGTCGAAGAATTCCTCTCCTGGGCGGCTGCCGAATCGCTGCCGGTGCTTGGCGTAGATCTGTTCGAAGACTCGGTGCCGATCGAGACGTTCGACTTCCCCCAGTCCTGCGTCATGGTCTTTGGCCAAGAAGGCCCTGGACTCTCGGAAGCAATCCACGCGCAAGCCCAAGCCACGTTGTCCATCGCCCAGTACGGTTCAACACGCTCTATCAACGCGGGCAGCGCGGCAGGTATTGCTATGCACGCCTGGGTCCGACAACACGGCGGTTCCGTTCGCTAGACTAACCACAGTTCTAAGTTTCATATCCAAGGAGCTTTCATGGCATTTGCCACCCCAGATCAATACGCCGAGATGATCGACGCCGCCAAGACCGGCGGGTACGCGTACCCTGCGATCAACGTGACCAGTTCACAGACACTCAACGCAGCGCTACGTGGATTCGCAGAAGCCGAATCCGACGGCATTATTCAAGTTTCCAACGGTGGGGCAAAATACTTCTCCGGCTCCAATATTAACGACATGGTCACCGGGTCGCTGGCGTTTGCCGCATTCGCCCGTGAAGTGGCCAAAAATTACGGTGTGCGCATTGCCATCCACACCGACCACGCGATGCGCGACAAACTTGAGGACTGGGTTATCCCGCTCATGGATGCGTCGGCAGCCGAGGTCAAAGCCGGGCGCGATCCGATCTTCCAGTCGCACATGTGGGATGGTTCGGCTGAAACCGTGCCTGAGAACCTGCGCATCGCCGAGCAGCTCCTTGAACGTACGGCCTTCAATAAGCAGATCTTGGAGATCGAGGTCGGTGTCGTCGGCGGTGAAGAAGACGGCTACGCCGCAGAGATTGATGACAAACTGTACTCGACCGTCGACGATGGTCTGGCGACCGTCAAGGCGCTGGGTACCGGCGAAAATGGCCGCTACATTACCGCGCTCACCTTCGGTAACGTCCACGGCGTCTACAAACCAGGTGGTGTGCAACTGCGTCCGGAACTGCTCAAAGAGATTCAGGATGCTGTAGGTGCGGAACTCGGTCAGGATCGCCCGTTTGACCTGGTCTTCCACGGTGGGTCCGGCTCATCGGAACAAGATATTGCCGATGCGGTGTCCTACGGCGTGATCAAGATGAACGTCGATACCGATACCCAGTACTCGTTCACCCGTCCGGTGGCCACACACATGTTTGAAAACTATGACGGTGTGCTGAAAATTGATGGCAACGTCGGCGACAAGTCGCAGTACGATCCCCGGGCGTGGGGTAAGGCCGCCGAAGCCAACATGGCTGCTCGTGTGGTTGAAGCCTGCCAGAACCTCGGCTCTGCCGGAAAGTCGTTGAAATAATGGCCGAATCGAAATGGGTGCAGATCAGCATCTACGTGCCAATGGGTAATGCCGAGGATGTCCGCAACGCACTGGAGACCGCCGGTGCGGGACAACTCGGCAATTACCGCGGCTCTTCATGGTCCACGACAGGCGTCGGACGGTTCACCCCGCTACAAGGTTCCAATCCACGCATGGGCGCGGTAGGTGTGCCGTCTGATGTGCCCGAACACAAAATTGAGGTACTGGCTCCTCGCGAGATTGCTCGCAGCGTGGTCGAAGCCGCCATCGCTGCCCACCCGTATGAAGAGCCCGCCTACTTCGTCACTGAAGTGTGGATGGTCGAAGACCTCTAAACGGTTTTGTGCAGCTCACTGCTCAGATGCTGTTGCATTTCCTCGCCCATCGCCGCCATATCGTATTCGGTGTACACCGAGGTCCGGTGGGTGTCGAAAACATAGTGACGCATGGTGTGCTCGACCAGCTTTGCGGTGGTGGTATTGCGCACCTCCGAATAGCCCAACACCATCGTCAGGCTCCCGTCATCATTGGCGGTGGCAGTGCCTTCTAACAGTTCGGTTTGGCCCGTAGGCTGAGCCAACACAAACTCCATATGGCCACTTACTTGTGGCCGCAGATAGCCAACTTCGGTGTGCATAGCTACGCCATCAGAGTTGGCTGTTCGCTGTTCGTAGCGCAAAAACGGTTTGCCCTCGGTCGCGGTAAACGTAATGGTTTCCCGGTAATGGAAGTCATCCAAGGTCGGATACTGGCCGTGACCGTGGCCCTCCCAAGTACCGATCAGAAATTCGTATGGTGCTACAAGCTCATGCATAGTCATGGCCCCATTAAACGCCACCGACGACGGTGTTGCATACAGTTCGGTGGTTGCCATTGATCCCGCGAAGTATACTGTGCAACACCCGTTACACTCCCGAGAGGAACTCGTCATGGAAATGATCCCTTGGTTCGCATGGATCGCGATCGTCGCCATCATCGTGTGGGGCATGGTGATGATCTTCGGCAAAAGCTCAAATATGTCGAAATACGCTGACCGTGATGAAGAGTGGCAACGCGAAATTGACTCCCTCAGGCGCCGCATTGAGGATCTCGAAGCGCAGTTGTACCGCCGTGGATAACAGACGAGCATCGGGACTGATTTATCGGTATAGAGCTCAGTTTTGGTTATCGAGGGGGCTTTGAGGCTGCGCGAGCCCGTGCCAGAAAGCAGATGCTCGAGAGTGTTGTTGTACCAGGGTCGGTAGGAGAGGTTCAGAAACTCGACTACGCCGCGAGATATCATCGAGCGAAGCGATGATATCGAGAACAGACCGCTGATGGAACTGTCCCGCCAGACGTTTTGCCTTCTTACGTACGTTGTTCGGTGTAGGGCCGGCGTCGAGAGCGGAATGATGCCAGAGTCGATTATGATGAGCGCACCTATTACGTAGATATACCAACGCTCTTATTCGATATGGGAACCCACCTTTTGCAGCGCCAATACTTTCGGCGACGGCACCTGCGAGTGTTCCACTTGCTCCGCGTTCGATCGCTTTAGAGAGCGTCCCGAAGGACCATGCTTCGACCGCTGACCAGACTGGTAACCGGCTGTAGTCAATGCTGCGATCGACATCGCCTTTATAGCGCAGGATGTGGCGCTCTCTACTGCGGTCGATGTCGCGCAAGCATGCTTCGACAGTGGTCTCACGGTCTTCTATATCGGTGTAGAAGTCCTGCCGAAGATAGCGTCCATACGGGCCATATTCGTGGGCAATAACGCGGGCTACATGAGTGCGCAATAAGAGTTCCACTTGTGTCAGTGGCACTATTAATGCCATTCGTAACGCTTCGTCCGCGTCGTAGATATCGCGGATATTCGAGAATGTGGTGCCTGGGTGGAATGAGTTATCGCCTAGATGAGGAGCGCGCTGGAAGTAACGCATATACCCTGAAAAACGATAATAGTTCGTGGCAGTAAGAAAGGTCTGGCACTCCGCGTGATCTTCGATCACGAGACCACGGTTCTTTAGGAGCTGTATTTGCTCTTCCACAGAGAGACTTGGCTTCACAGATACCCCGGAAAGAAAAGAGGCCCCTCCCATTTGAGCTTTTGTAAGAGGCTTGGGAGGGGGTCGATTAACTTCAGAATAACACAGCGCGCGCACCCGGTAAATCATTCAAGCTGCTCTGTTGCGATATCAATCTCGCAGCATAACTCAAACCGTCGATACGTGCTCGTGAGCAGGGTGAACCTTACTTTTTCGTGGCCTGCCCACTAGGCCCAAGTAGTATTGAAGTACGAGCGGTAATCATTGTACTTGGGGGAATCGTTTCTCAATCGCAGTGGCCCCGGTGGAGCGGTAAAAATTCCTCTGTATCGCTTCAATGAGGCTCCACGCGTCGAAGATCGTTTCGTCGCGATAGGTGGAAAGACTGTTTCTGGGGCACTGTTTCGTGCCCGCACCATACTCCTGGACATGTCCTGGGAGCGACAAGCACTGAGCGAATTTAGGTCATTTCCCCGCTACACGTTTCGCTGCGAGACCTGCAGCGCCGGCGCCACCCTTTGCTGCGGCTTTCACCGCCTTCTTCCCAACAGTTTTAACTGCCTTTTCGCCAGGTAGACGAGGCCGTAGCTTATTCGCGACAGCAACGCCGGCAACACCGGCTCCGGCGGTCACCATGATCAAACCGACGCCGATGATCTTGCGTCGTGCCGACCGGCGCTTGCCGTTCCAACCACCGTGCACGGTATCGGTATCGGCTGTCAGTGATTCATACAGGTTTCCGGACGATGGAGTGGCGGCTTCTTTCCGCGACAGGTGGGATTTATCCGTTTGAATGGCCATCATCCGCTCGGTCTTCTGTGGTGCAGCTCGGTGTTGTTTGACGATGAGCGCCGCACCGGGGCCTACGGGCACTTCGGGTTCGGGTTTAGTCGCGGCTTTCACGATGGCTTTGGCGATGCGTTCCGGTGGGTACACCGGAGGCATAGCGCGAGCTTTGCGCCCGCTGTAATTCGCCGCACGACCAAACAGCGGGGTATCAACGCTTGGCGGAATGACGTTCACCACGTGAATATTTTTCAAGCCATCGAGCCACAATTCTGAACGAAGGCTCACGGACAACGAGCTGGTTGCCGCCTTCGACATCGAATAGGCGGCGGTGTACGGCTGTGGCACATTGGCAACCGCCGACGACACGTTGATCAACACCCCGCGTTTTTGTTTTCGCATGGTTCCCAGTGCCGCACGGCTGCCATGCACATACCCCATCACATTCGTGTCGAGTACTTGTCGGATATCCTTCGTGGGGACCGTATCCACCGCACCGAATAAGGTGACCGATGCGTTATTGACCCAGACATCAATGCCACCGAATTGCTCTACAGCCTGGCGTGCAAGCGTGTTGACAGAAATTTCGTCGGAAATATCTGTGGGTACCGCGAGGGCGCGCACCTTGTGTTGTCGAACTTCTTTGGCGGCTTCTTCGAGTGCTGTTCTGCCGCGGGCGGCTAGCACGACATTGCTTCCAGCTTTCGCGAATCGTAGCGCGGTCGCACGGCCGATGCCACTGGATGCACCGGTGATCACGACGGTTGCGCCTTTGAGTTTCTTCATCGACAAGTTAATTGCCTCCTTGTCGGGCTGATGGGCGTGTGAATTCTACCTGTTCTATTCGCATTTGTACCGACTGTCCGGTTTCCCAAGCGTTGGCACCGGCCAGCACCGCGGGGTTGGGTATGTCGGCTCTGTTGTTGCGCTTGTCTGACGTCGAAATGCCGAGCCTACGATCGCGTGTCTGGAAGAGCTCTTCGTCGGCTTGGCCGTCATCGGTGAAGCCCATCATCAGCTGCGGGATGCCGTACGGGAAGTCTTCTTTGTCGTATTGCCACGTGTGGAATGTCTTGCCGTACGTCGTCACGAGGTCTTCGAAATACGAGTGTTCGGCAAGCTCCGGTACGCCCGGTGCCACGAGGGCGCCAGACTTTACCTCGTAGTGGTGACTGTGCCACAGACGTTTTTCGTCCTCGGGGAGATCACGAAAGCGCTCTTGACTGATGATGTATTCGATTCCAATCAGCCGTGCGTCGGGCTCGTTGCTGTCGAAGATCACGCACTGGTGCAGGTCATGACGCAGGTGAATGCAAAAGTGTGTGGCTTCGACTTGCCGGCCCATATCGTCGGCGTAGAAGTGGAAGCCGTTGAGATACGTGCTCATGGCATCGAGTGGATATTTGGGTTGCAGCAGATTAGAACTGACGTCCAGCATCCGATGTTTCGCTGGGTGTCCCTGACTGATCTTGGCCGTGGTCGCTACTTTGCGGCCGACGATGATGCCCGCTGCGGTCGCCGCGCCAGCAGCAACCCCGACACTGATATTTTTCAGATAATTGTGTCCCATGGCGCAACTCTACGTACTGAGCACACCGGCGAAAACAGCTCATCAACATCACGGATCGTCGCTGGAGTGATTACTCGCTGTCGGATTGTTCAGTGTCATCGCCTTCGGGCGCGTCTGACTGGCCGGCAGGGATGATCTCGCCTTCTGGCCAGTTTTCTTCGATGTAGGTGGCTACCTCGTCGGAGTGTAGTAGTTCATCGAGCCGCTGGATGGCTTCGTGGTGTTCGTTTGAACTATTCCAGACCAGAATGCTGGAATGTGGTGAGAGGTTCACTTCTTCGACCAACAGGGCGTCTTCGATGTTGAGTTCTGCCTGGTCAAAATGTCGGGCGTGGATGATCACAGCGCCGGTGGCGTTATCCTCGAGCTGCTGATCAAGCGCATCCGTATCGTATTCTTTGAATTGTAGACCCGATGGGTTCTGCTGATCCGAGAGCTCTGCTGGCTTTGTATCCCTCTCAATGTCAGATAGTAGCCTGTGCGCCTCGAGCAATCGTAGAGCACGGTACTGATCCGCTGCCACCGAGGTTATCCCGATGGTCGAGCCCTCGGGGAGGGCCTCGATGCGGTCATACCGACTCGAAAACAGCGCGTAGGGAGCAATATGGACACCTGCGCCATAGGAAAAACTGTAACCGTTTGCGTTGACGTCCTCGTTGAGTGCTGGGATGTGTTGTACGAAATTTGCATCCAATTCACCTGCAGCAAGACGGCTATTCGCTATCTGATGATCGGTCATTTCAACAATTTCGAGTTGCAAGCCCTCGTCGCGGGTCAGATCATCAGCTAGAAATTCGAGGATGTCACTGTGTGGTTGGGGTTTCGCCCCGACGGTCAAGGTGGTGAGGTTTGCGTCGCTCGAAGACGGTGAAGGGGAGGCGGAAGGCGTCGTAGTACTTTGCTCGCTGGCGCCGCATGCAGTCAAGAGTAATGACGTGAAGATCTCGGTCATGCCGAGCATGATCCGACGGTTTAACCTACGGGATGTGGTAACCATATGAGCTCCTGATACGGTCTTCGGTAACCTTCGGCAACTGTAGATGTATAGGCCAACGTTAAGATCGGATGAGCCAATTTGAAATGGTTAAACAGCTGCGTGGCACCCACCAATTTCAGGTGAATGCCACGCGGCGCTGAGTTATACGAGCCCTTGGCTACTGTTGATCAGCGTCATCGCCGTCGGTCGCGCCTGACTGACCGGCGGGGATGATCTCGCCTTCGGGCCAGTTTTCTTCGATGTAGGTGGCTACCTCTTCGGAGTGCAGCAGTTCATCGAGCTGCTGGATGGCCTCATTGTCGTCAGCCGAGGAATTCCACGCCAGCACGTTGGCATACGGGGAGTCTTCGGCTTCCTCAACTACAATCGCGTCATCAACGTTGAGTCCGGCTTGGAGGAAGTAGTTGCCATTGATGATGGCGGCATCGATGGATGGGTCATCAACAACCTGGGCAAGGATCTCGGGTGGGTTCTCCTCGAACTCCAAGCCCATCGGATTCTGTTCTTCGGTCAGCGTCAGCGCGGCCGATTCACCATCGATGTCCTCGAGTAGTCCCGCTTCTTCGAGCAGCATCAGCGCGCGTGGCTGGTTGCCGGCATCCGAGGTAATACCAATGGTGGCGCCTTCGGTGATGTCGTCGGCGGAGTCGTGCTGACTGGTAAACATCGCGTACGGCTCGATGTGCACGCCCTCGCCGTGTGAGATTTCGTAGCCGTGATCTTCGATCTGCTGTTCTAAGAAGGGCACGTGCTGGAAGTAGTTGGCATCCAGGGTACCTTCGTCCATCTGACGGTTTGGCAGCTGGAAGTCATCAAACTCGACCACTTCAATTTCCAGTCCGGCATCAGCGGCCAGTTCTTGGGACACGAAGTCGAGAATCTCAGCGTGGGGGACCGGGCTTGCGCCGACTGACAGCGTAGTGACGCCATCGTCGTTGGCGGTTGGCCCTTCGGCGTTGTCGTCCGAGCCACCGCAAGCGGCAAGAACCAGTGCGGAGGCGGCAGCCAGACCGGTCAAGGCCAACGCGCGTGGCCGGCGTGAGGATGAGTTAAACATAAATGCTCCTGTGTAGTTTTCTGTAAGGCTATTGCTGGACCGGCTCAGCGGTGATCGACCACTTCGACAATCTTGTCGCCGATCCACTGAATCAGTTGGACCCCGATGACGATCACCACAATGGTGACGATCATAATTTGGGGATCATAGCGCTGATACCCGTAGTTATAGGCCAGGCGGCCGAGACCGCCACCGCCGATGAGCCCTGCCATAGCCGAATACCCAATCAATACCACAATGGTATTCGTGATCGCAGCAATCAGACCCGGAAGTGCCTCCGGGAGGAAAACTTTCGTCACAATCTGGCCGTTCGATAGGCCCATCACCTGGGCGGCATCAACGGTTCCCGTTGGCACTTCACGCAGCGACGTCTCGACCAAGCGTGCAAAGAACGGAGCGGTGGCAATGGTCAAAGACACGGTTGCCGCAATGGGACCGATCGAGGTGCCAACCATCCACTGGGTGAACGGGATCAGTGCGACCATCAAAATCGCATATGGTATCGAACGCGTAATGTTGACGATGATCGACGACAGCAGCGCATAGGTGACGCGCATCGGGGCCAGTCCGCCGGGACGGGTGATGTGCAGAATAATGCCGATGACCCCACCGATGATCACGGTCGCGACACCGGAGATGCCGACCATGACGACGGTATCCCAAATCGCTTCGGGCAATGCTGTTTCCAGGGCGCGGTTGTTCAGGAGTTCTTCAAACCAGTTCATACCTGCACCCCTTCCTTTACGCGAGCGCGCTCACTGTATCCGTGACGGGCAAGCGTGGCCTCAATGCCGGTGATGTTAATCTGCTCAGCCGAGCTGATGGCCAATAGATAGTGAGCGAACCGAGTATCACCCAGGGTTTCAACATTGGCTGCCGTGATGTGCACGGTCACCGGATTTTCCTCGGCGATGTGGGAAGCGATCGGTGTGTTGACCGCGTCTTCTTTGGCGACGACTTCCAGCACCAAATCTGCGGCAGCCAGTTCATGTGTCGGCAACGGCAGCAGTGCGCGAGACAACCGGGAGTTGACCTTGCCGGCGACCTCAGCGAGCTTGCCCGACTCCAAGATTTTGCCGTCATCCAGCAGCGAGACCGAATCGCACAGTGTCTTGACCACCGACATCTCGTGAGTAATCACCACAACGGTCAGATTCAGACGGCTGGAGACCGAACGGATCAGTGTCAGAATCTCGTTGGTCGTGGCCGGATCCAATGCAGACGTCGGCTCGTCACACAGCAGGACGTCCGGATCCGCGGCGAGTGCACGCGCGATCCCCACGCGTTGGCGCTGCCCACCCGACAGCTGCGCCGGGTAGGTGTCTTCCAGTCCACTCAATCCCACGAGGTCGATGAGCTCTTTGGCCCGGGCGCGACGCTCGGCCTTATGAGTTTTGACGATTTCCAGAGGCATCGCGATATTGTCGGCCACGGTTCGTGATGAGAGCAGGTTCGCGTGCTGAAACACCATGCCAATGCGACGACGGGCGTTGCGCAATTCGGTATCGGTGACGCCGGTGAGATCCTGGTCCCCGACAATCACCTTGCCCTCGGTTGGACGATCCAGCAGCGTCAGACAGCGCACGAGGGTCGATTTCCCCGCGCCCGAGCGGCCGATGATGCCGTGGATTTCGCCGTCGTCGATGTCCAAATTGATGTTATCCAAGGCGACGACATCCCTGGCGGGTTGCCGATACACCTTTGTCAGCTCTCGAACGGAAATCATGGGATCCTTTGCCACGTTTGGTTGTTGACTCAGTATAAACACTGGCAGACTAAGAGGGCTTAGACATTGCTATTTTGGCTTCTCGGAAGGAAACACTCTTGTCGTCACTGCTTGGTAAAAATCTGATGGAACCGGACCCAACACTGCTGCCGGAAGAACCTGAAGTGGAGGCTCGCTACGAGGCGGGAGACCTGCCCGAGGAGATCGCACAGCGATTCCCGGATTCCTCACTCGCCTGGGCGCTCGCAGCCGAAGACGCCTGGGACGACGGCCGCACGCTCGAGTCCTACGCCTATGCTCGCGTGGGTTATCACCGTGGCCTCGATTCACTGCGCGGTGCCGGGTGGAAGGGCGCTGGCCCTATCCCGTGGGACCACATCCCAAATCGCGGTTTCTTGCGGGCTCTCTACTCGCTGGGTCGTGCCGCCGCTGCGATTGGTGAGACCGACGAGGTCGATCGCATCACGAAATTCCTCAATGACTCGGATTCATCAGCAGCCGAGCAGATCGAGGCTGCGAATTAGGCGGGATGTTATGGCCGTAAGGTCGTCCGCATTTTAGGTAAAGCACTGGCCGAGCAAGGGCTTTCCTTTCGCCAAGACACCTAGCTGATCAGGTAAACCGTAGGGTCGCATCGTCTGCGCAACGTGGTACGGCTCTACGGTTTTCCCATACGCTGTACTAGCTGGGAAAATCATTCTGAACCTAAGCAATGCAGCAATATTGCGATCTTCGGAACGCACAGCGGTGTAACCCAACTTGTTTAGCACAACATTACGTGGTTTGAAGCAGACCACAGAGCACGCATGGTGCTCGAAATGGTTAACCAGGTAGAGTCCAAAACACATAACCATCCAGAGCGGCTGAGAGATCTGGCTCCATGATGCCGCAGCAACCCTCCGATTACCGGGTAAGGGTGCTCACGCCAGGACCGATGGAGGATAGAACCCATGATGTCGTTACCTTATGTGTATGCGGGTTTACACGCTACTGTTACAAAAATACTCAGCGGGTTGAAAGCTGTGATGCCTCGGGACATCGCCGCAGGCCAGATGCCGGTTGAGTATCGGACAGCTGCCGCGTAATAACCCGTCGTGTACCGCGGTAGGCCCCGTCGACCCGCAGATGAAGTTCTTGGGCGCAATACCGTCATCAATGGCTGGTGCATTCGGCGTCAGAAAAACACTCCGAGTGGCACCAGCGCGCTGAAATGAGTAGAACAATATGACTTCGAAGAATTATCAGGCGCTCGCAGAGCAATACGCACCACTATTTGGGCTCTTCCGGTTTAAGGGTGGGGTTGGTGGTCTAGGCCGCCTGCGATCAGCAACATTCTGAGTCGGTAGTTGTGGGGGTTTCGGAAGCCGCGGGCCACCCGGCGGTGCAGTTCGATCAGACCGTT
>JABXHI010000077.1 GCA_013393415.1 Micrococcaceae bacterium | reverse complement strand
ATGGGGAAGTTCCTTCGCATATTCGGGGTTGGTTTGCACTTCCATCGAAACGCGAGCTCCCCATGCCTGTCCTGTGCGACACGCCCGAACCAATCACCAATTTCCGGTCCCTATCCGCGCAATCTCTAAGCAAAATTACTACCTAGATAGCGCCAACCGATCGGAAACCGCCAAACGAACTCGCAATAAGCCGCCAAACGGAGTTGAAAGTCACACAGCATGTTCTCGTCGTCTGTGAATGTGTGTAAAGGGGTATGCCCTGTTATGCGTCTCGTAGCCTGGCGCGAGTGCACTGGAAAGCAGAGTGGAGCCATCGATTTATACCTGGGTGCAGGCTAGCAGTGGATGGGCGGAGAAAGGGATACGCCCGAGCTGTTGGGTAATCAGAATGATCGGTCGCCGGGTGCACCATGAGATCCGGACGCTGTCTTCGGAATCCTTAGTCCATGGTCGTCCCGGTTTATTGTGGTCCGCAGCTAAGTGCTGTAGGTCAGGGCCTGCTTCAGCCTTGAGAAACGTCGGGAAGTCGGGCACTTGCTACCACACCCAGGATGCCCAAGAGTGCTAAGAACAGCAACGCCCAGCTGATGTGCACCAGTGCCAGCAAGGAGCTCAGACCGCCCACGAGCAATAAGATGAAGCCCATTGCCGAGTTGGACACGGCGACATAGATGGTGCGTTGATCTCCTTGGGCCATGTCGACCACGTAGGTCTTTCTGCCAATGCGGACACCTGTGTGCATGAGCGTCACTGCAAAATAGGCTGTTACGAACAGGAGGTTTCCGAGCCAGGTATCAATAACGACTCCCGGTACGACAGTCACTACAACGGTGGTGATAATGATCGCCGAAGCGACACCAGCACCAAGGCTCATCAGTTTTTTGCTGGAGCGGTCAGCAAATCGTCCAAAAAGCAGGCCGCCGATCAACGCTGCAAGTCCCGAAGCAATGATGAACCCACCCAGTCCCGTGAGACTTGAAGCCCCTGATTGGGCCGATAAGGTGACCAAGAACGGTGGACTCAATGACGAAACGAGTAGGAGGCTGCGGACGGTCACAAAGTGTCGAAACGGTAAGTCTTCTCGCAGCAGAGTCACCATCTGCCTTAACCAGTTGTTGGAGTCAGGTTCCGTTTTCTCGACTGGGCCGGGCCGGCCTGAAGCCTCACCGGCAGGCTCACGAATACCGGCATACACTGCAGCAACCGCGATCCATAAGACGACGCCCAGGACCAGCAGCCAGAGGAGCTGTTCTACCGAAAGATCATTTCCTCCCACGATCCGGATGATAAGCCCAGGGTGACGGCGACAAGACCGGCAGCCGTGGCGGCTAAGCCGTTGACCTGCCCCGTTGCCCTTTTGGCACGGTGCGGCCCTGGACGTCTTTGGACGAGATAGAACACAAGCAGCGCCCCAACGCGAACACCGCCAAGGCTGCCACAATAAGCACCCCTGCGGTCAGTCCCTCTGCCAATGCGGCGGTGGATACCATCGCAGCAACAGCAATCGCTTGGATAAAGGCGCCTGCCACGAAAACCCATTTGCGGTATCGCACCCGAAGGATCAATGGGGTCAGGAATGCCTGCGGCAGCATAGAGCCGGCTTCGCGAATTGGCACAAGCAGGCCCGTCAGCGCCGGTGGGACACCTAATGCAGCAAAGAGCCAGGGCAGAACCGTGGAAGCGTTGACCACCTGGTCTCCCGAGGACTGCAAAGAATTCGCCAACACGAGGCGAAGCCCATTGGGGGCTATGGCGCCGCGGCTTTCGGCGGGTAGTTGCTGTTCTGCTTCGGGGTCGCGATGGACAAGGGCGGAATACAAGCGTTCAGTCGTAGTCACGATCGGAGACGGTGTGACCTAGTGGTCCTGGTCTGCTTGTGTTTCGTGGATGGTGCCGTGCGCGTGATGCGGCGGGGCGTAGAGGCTATAGATCTTCATGGGCTCATCACCGATGTTGGTGACGTTGTGCCACATACCTTTGGGTACCAGGATGATCCAGTCATCGGACACTTCTTCGTCGAAAGTGAACTCATCTTTCGAGGGCCCCATCTGAACGCGGCCGCGTCCCTGCTCCAGGCGTAGGAACTGATCGGTATCGTTGTGTACTTCCAGCCCTACATCTCCGCCGACTGGGATCGACATCAACGTTAGCTGAATTTTCTCGCCGGTCCACGACGCGGTGCGAAAGTTCTCATTCGCTAACGTTGCGTCCTCGATGTTGACGACATAGGGGTTTGGGCCATGATCAATATATTTAGTCATATTTGGATCCTATCGACCATCCAATAGTCAAACCAGGATGGGTAGGCTAGCCTTACAGCCAGTCCCAGACCAGCTACTCCCAAGTCTCACAGCGGGTATACCGGACGTACTGAAGCCTTCGCAGGCTTGAGCTCGAGGTCGTTCTATATTTCGCTCATGAGCGCCTTTCTTTGCAACGCGCTACGAACTATCTCAGCGAATTCTGTGCAGTCTGCACGGCGCAGTGCTTCATCGAGTTGCTGGTGCTTCGGGTTCTTCGACCAGTACGCTATCTGTTCTTTGATGATCGGATAAAGCATCTTCGGTGGCGCTGATTTTGTCACCAGCACGAAAAAATCGTCCGGACAGATAATGTCGTAGTGCACGTTTTCGGTAGTAGTGATGTCTCGTGGATCATCATCGGTTAGGAGCAGATCCGCCTGACAATGCGTCGCAGCAGCATGAATGTGATAATCACCCTCGTCGGTGCCGGTAAACGTCAGGTCATGTGGAAAAGTGTCCAGCACTTCATCAACGAACATTCGCATTAGTTCCACTCGACGGCGGACGATATGTCCTGGCAGGCGCGGGTGCTTTTTTGCATATTTAATGCCACTTCAGCAAAGACGTCTTCGGTGGCGTGCAGTTGGAACATAGTGTTGTTTTCCTGCTTTAAAAGGAAAAGCCAATCCATGAGTGTTTTGCTGTAGAAGACATTGGTATCAACAAAAAAGCGTTGGGGCATCCTGTAAGCTCAGGTGACCCAACGCGCTAAATAGCTAATACGGCTTGCACTGTGATCATGGGTTAGTCCTCAAACATTTCGTCAAGCTCAGCATCCAGGGTACGCAATTCAGTGAAGGCATCCCGCTGAGCTTGTACTCGCTGTTTCTTCAGGGCAAGAACATCATCATGTCTGAAGCGTGAGTGCGACCCAACTTTGTACGAGTCGATTTTTCCTTCTTGCGCCCACTTCATGAGCGTTGGCCGAGATACACCTATGGCGTCCGCAGCAACAGTGGTAGTCAGCTCATCAGGCATCTTTCCAATGGATACCTCGCCGCTACCAGCAAGGGCCTTCAATGTATTGATCAAAACTTCCTGTAAATGGGCAGGAAAAACTTGCTCACTACCATCAGCATGGCGAAGGACCAAAGAAGAATTCTGAAGATCTTCTTTACCGGCTTCGCGCGCCTCTTTAAGAGTTTCATTCCCGACGGTGATTCGTTCTGGTGTGGCGGTTGCCATCATCCCTCCTTGAATCCTGGGTACCGCGATCCGCGCGGTACAACTCATCTCAGAATATCTCTCTTGCACTTATAAGTGCAATCCCTGAATTTCGTGCCCTACTTATCTGAGCCGCCCAAGCTAGCAAAGTGTCCAAGTGGGTATACCCTTTTACACGCCGACTGTGAGTCGCAACTTCGTTTGGCGGTTTTTCGCATCTTCATTTGGCGGTCGTGTTCGTCGGCGCACCTGGTCAGAAGACATCTAGCTCTACGCGTGGCGTTTGGTAAGGTCTTCAGCAAGTTCGCGAATGCGTTGTCTCGCAGCCGTAGGCGCAAGCACTTCAATGTGGTCACCAACCTGCAGGAGCTGGCGAACGGCTTCGATCTCCTTGTAGTGGATGGCCACCTGGCTCCATTCTTGGTTGACCGGTATTGGCTGTTGTAGCCGGGTGCCAAGAATTCGATGAGCCCGATCGAGTCGGCTGGTCCGTAGGTTCGCAGTGAATGTAATGTCGCCAGGAGTTTCAACCGACGCTTTTAGCGATGACCACACCGTATGCAGAGTATCCCCTGGACGCGTTACCGCAGGATCTGTCGTCACTTCATAATTCCAAAGCCTGCTCAGCGCATACATCCTCGGCTGTCCACGGTGGTCAGCGACTACATACCATCGGGTCGATTTCGCAACGACCCCGTATGGATCGACAACGTACTGGACCGGGTCATCAGCATTGCTATGCCGATAGGTGATCGGCAGCCTCTTTCCTTGTTGCAAATCCACCACCAGCTTAGCGATATCTACCGTATGGTCTGGGCGGGTCATCCATGACGTATTTTCTATCAGGATGAGGTCACGGAGGGGTACCGAGTTGGCGTGCACGGTTAACCGTTGCTGGTAAGCGGCGATTTTTCGGAAAGCCTGGTGGGCAATACCAGACAGATTCAACTGTTCAAGCTGGGTAGCATCTAACCCTCCGAGGGTGAGTGTTTCTACCTCACCGGGATCAAGGTGGGAAACGTTTAGCCGTGCACCCGTGAGAAGGACGATGCCTCCATTGCGGCCCCGTTCCGCATTAACCGGGACTCCAGCCGCAGACAGAGCCTCGACATCCCGAAGGACCGTTCGACGCGAGACTTCCAGGCACTCAGCAAGATCGCGGGTGCTCATCTTGGGGCGCGCTTGCAAGAGCAGCAATATCGACAGGAGCCTGGCTGACTTCATGTCATAAGTGTCGCATAAAAGATGACAGGTTCTGTCGTCTATTCCTGGTTTAGTCGATCGTGGCCCTCAATTCCGGCCACGACCTCTATAAATAAGGAGCCATCATGACCGCACCGAATCTATTTTTGATCTACGTTCAAGATGCACAAGCTGTTACAGCTTTCTACAGCGATCTATTCGACCTCCAGCCAATTTTTACCAGTCCACGCTATGTCGCATTCGAGGTTGCTCCGGATGTGCTGTTTGCCTTGTGGACTGGTCGCAATGAACATGCCGTCCCAACCACCCCGCGGATGAGTGAAGTTGGCTTAATGATACCGGGGACGCCCGCTGTTATAGACGAGGTTTATGAACGCTGGGTCAAGAAGAATGTCACAGTGATCGAAGAGCCCTATATGATGTCTTCGGTCGTACATTCGAAGTCGCTGACCCTGACTGCAACCTGATTCGGGTCGCTCCTGTAGATTGAGCTTAGTGTTGCATAATCTGTCGTTTCTGCTCCACCGTTTCCCGCCATCCTCATGCTCTGCTCGTCCTCAATGGACGTCCAGGTCCCAGCTCAACGATTGTGTTGCAGAATTCAGTACCACTTTCTATGTTGCAACTCCTCCATGTTTTCACGGGTACTGCTACATTAGGGCTATGACACACGCTTTGGGGTATGTCATGTGACCTGTGTCAGTTGGGGCCCCAACTGACTTTCACCGCGAGTTGGCCGTTCGCGACACGTGCGGGGAGGATAATCGAACGGCCGTGTAAAACGTGGTCCCCACAAGCTGCGAATCACTATTGCTGAGCCAATCTTGAACATAAAATACCCACCACACGCCGCCGAGGCCGGTTGCTCAGAATCGCGCATGAGAGCTACACCAGACACGCTCGATCATACGATGAGGCATTGTAAGCTCGAACGTGACTATGTAAGCTCGATCGTGACTATAGAAGGGTAGTGGTGATGAGTCCTCCCTATAGCGTCGATGTCCTTTCTGACCCCGGCCTGCCCTCCCGAATGCTGTCGAAAGTTCTTATTGAAACCGACTCCGGAGGGGCTGAGGGAAAGTACCGGCTGATCCACAACAAGCGCCAGATTCCTTTACGAACCGACGGCACGCTTGATCTGGATACAGTGCGAGGGTGGACGCATAAAGATGAAGCAGATTTGCTGGTTATTATCACCGAGATCCCTCGCCGAGCTGGACGACGGCCCAAACTCGTCGGCCTGCATTTCACCGAGCGGTTGGCCATCATCTCACTGCCAGCATTGGGATGGTTGGGCCTCCACGACAAACTTCGGCGCGTGATCTTCGATTCCTTGGATGCCCTCGTAGAACAACGATCACCAGAGATCGGTAAGGCGCGAATGCGGTTTGGCACTGTTCACGAACAGCATTCCGAAACCGGCCGATCCGCCTATATCGCTTCGCCATGGTGGCGACCGGGCAGAATCAGCATGGTCCTCGGTATGGTCCGGACGAATGAACCACTGGCAGCGGTTCCGAAACTGTCCAGTGTCCTGGCTGCCGCTACCGGGACAGCCGCGTTCGGTATCTTTTACTCTTCTATCTGGGAGATGGCGGACAGCTCCCCTCCCTGGCGTTTATGGCTGATCACCGGATGTGCACTTGTGCTGATAGTCTTGTGGTTGCTGTTCGCCAATCGCTTGTGGGAAAGGGCTCACCAGTGGGGCAGCCTCGAAGAGTCCGCGATGTACAATGTGGCTACCGTGGCCACTTTGGGATTAGCAGTCGCGGTCCTGTACCTCGGCCTTTTTCTCAGCATCTTCCTCACAGGGTTAATAGTGATCGATCCGGGTTTCATGGCCCAAACAATGGGCGCGGAGGCGTCCTTGCAGAACTATGTCGACATCGCCTGGCTTGCAGCCTCGCTGGGCACTGTCGCTGGTGCTGTCGGCTCTAACTTCGATAGTGAGCGCGCTGTCAGAGACCTCACCAACGGTCGGCGACAGGCGCAACGATACTGGCAGCGAGAGAAGGAACGCGACGAACGGAGCTGAACCGTCCTCATGACTACCGTCCGTTCGGGTCACCGACTGCACGGCCACCTGTACAGCTGCCGACGCAGGCTCAATCCATGTCCGAGGCCACGTAGGTGACGGCGTCTTCAAATCACGTGTCGTCGTCCTACAAGGTATTCGTGTTCGTCGTCGGCGGCAACCGCTATTTACTATCGAGGTCACAACCGACGCTGCTTGGGTAGGCCAATGATACGCGGTCGGATCATCTGAACGATGCTGTCATTTTCAGAAGCTGACTGCAAGGATTTCAGAAGCCGGTTTCACAGGCCGATGCCGAGGACCTTTTTCCCGTCAGGACGAAGCTGGCAGCATCACCTGCGAAATCTAAGATAGATCAGTTGCCAACTGCTGGATTTCACACTCTCTGATAGGACACTTCATTGAGCAATCGGTGGCGAGCCGAAAGAAGTCCGTAAAAGAAGAATCCTCTTATGGATTGATGGCCGCTGTAAGTTCCATGGCCACCGGTACACCTTCATCGCTGAGTATCGCGGCTTGTCGCAATTGACGAAGTTGGTGGCCATTCTTATCCAGGTATTCGACGAAGTCGAGATACTTCGGAATGCAGCAAACGACCGCCTGCAGTATCGTCAAGCAAGTCGTCTTCAACATCGTCGATCTCGGTGCGCACGAACGCTTCGGTGCAATCTGGCAGGGTCCCACTGCGTAGCTCTGCGCCGTCGAGGGAGAAGTCCTGCGGTCCTGGTTCACGCACGGGCCAACTCAACAATAATTCCACCTCATCAGTGGCATCAGCTGGATCTACAACAATCCACCAGCCGCCGATGGGCGGATTACCAGCCTGAGACAGTGCGGTGTGGAGCCTCTGAAAGTAGCTGTTTGCCCACGCGGGATCGTCAGTGTCATCATCGGCGACCCTCACCGTGGTTGAGACCGATACCCAATGGGTAGGACCGACGTGCCGGGTTTTGACGTCTGGCTTCTGGACTGCTTCGGTCAGCATGCCTTGGCCGATACGAATCGCCCGGTCTTGAACTTCCCGCTGAGCTTGGAGCTGATGCTGATGGGAGGCCAAAAGGTCCACTGCACGGTCTGGCTCCTGAAGCACCTGCTCGACAGCTTCCAGTGACATCCCCGCTGTCCGCAAAACTCGAATAGTGGTAGCGGCCCGTAACTGCCCGGCGGCATAGAACCGGTACCCGGTGGCCGGGTCGACCTCGGCCGCTGGCAGGATCCCGCGCTCATCATAAAATCGCAGCGCTTTCACGCTGAGACCGGTGTGCAGGGCAAATTCTCCAATAGTCGTCATGACTGCAATCTCCTTCCGTAGTGGCCTAACACTTTTCAGTATCAGGCCTCCTGTCAGAGGAGAGTCAAACGCTCCCTACCTTGCAGCGATATATCTCTGTTGAGGATCGGCCACAGCACAATGAAAACGCCTGTCCGATGGTTCGTGCAGGCGACTAATGAACTTAATGGCAGGTTGTGCAGACGACTCCTGACAATTACATTTCAGAAGCTGGCCGGCTTTGGTGCGCTCAGAGATGCGTTCGCGTTCGAACTCCGCAAGGGCGGCAAAGATGCCGAGTCGACCTGTCACATCACCCGTGGCGAGGTGCTCGAGACCCTCGCCGATCTTGCTGAATGCGATCGTGCTGATGACTGGCTTCACGTTCTGGCAACGATGAGCTCAATTGAACGCGACCAGATCTACAGCATCCGTGGCCACTTCGATGACACCCAGTTCTTTGGCAGTTTGTTCGATCGGCGATTTGGCTGGCTACGTTAATTAGACGTCGGCCTCTTGGGTCACGTCTTCTTCATCTTCTTCTGGAACGTAGTCCACACCGGTTTCGGCGCGTTGCTCAACGGTGATGGGCGCCGGCGCATCAGTGAGTGGGTCATGTCCGTTACCGGTCTTCGGGAAGGCAATGACTTCGCGAATTGAGTCGGTCCCAGCCACCAGCGACAGGATCCGGTCCCAACCGAAGGCAATGCCACCGTGTGGTGGTGCACCGTATTTAAAGGCTTCCAACAGGAAACCAAATTTCTCTTGAGCCTCTTCGTCGGAGATACCCATAACGTTGAAGACACGCTTCTGGACTTCTTGGTTGTGGATACGGATCGAGCCACCGCCGATCTCGTTGCCATTGACCACGATGTCATACGCGTAGGCCAGCGCCTCACCCGGGTTGGTGTCGAAGGTGTCCATGAATTCCGGCTTCGGTGATGTAAAGGCGTGGTGGACTGCGGTCCATGCGCCGTCACCAACGGCGACGTCGCCTTCGGCTTCCGCCAAGGACGCGGGTTCAAACATTGGGGCATCGACTACCCAGACAAAGGCCCAGTCTTGTTCTTCTGCTGGTACTTCTGAGTTGGTCTTGATGAGACCTGTGCGGTAACCGATTTCTACTCGGGCTGCTCCTAGCAGTGCTCGTGATGCGGCAGGGTCACCAGCTGCGAAGAAGATGGCGTCACCTGGATCGGCATCGACTTTTTCGGCCAGGCCAGCCAGTTCTGTTTCAGAAATGTTTTTGGAGACCGGCCCGGTCAGTTCGCCATCTTCCTTGTACAGCACGTAGGCCAGCCCATGTGCCCCGCGTTGCTTGGCCCATTCCTGCCAGGCGTCGAGCTGACGGCGTGGCTGGGAGCCCCCACCGGGCATCACCACGGCACCGACGTAGTCGTTTTGAAATACCCGGAATGGAGTGTCCTTGAAGTATTCCGTCATATCGGTCAGGGGCAGGCCAAAACGCAGGTCTGGTTTGTCCGTGCCGTATTTTTCCATCGCTTCGCGGTAGGTCATCCGTGGGATCGGTGTCGTGATCTCGACACCAATGAGCTTCCAGATGGCAGCAAGAAGTTCTTCGGCCAGCGCGATGATGTCATCTTCTTCGACGAAGGAGGCTTCGATATCCAACTGCGTGAATTCCGGCTGACGGTCGGCACGGAAGTCCTCGTCACGGTAGCACCGTGCGATCTGATAGTAGCGTTCAATACCGCCCACCTGCAGCAGTTGTTTAAACAGCTGTGGGGACTGTGGCAACGCGTACCAGGAACCCGGATCCAGCCGTGCGGGGACCACAAAGTCGCGAGCACCTTCCGGAGTGGAACGTGTCAACGTTGGGGTCTCAACCTCAACATATTCTTGTTCAGCCAGGAGGTTTCGAGCCACTCGATTGACCTCGGACCGCAAGCGCATGATACGGGCTGGTTCCGGGCGGCGCAGGTCCAAGTACCGGTGGGCCAGACGAATTTCTTCCCCCACCTCAACGTGCTCATCGATCTGAAACGGGAGGGGTGCTGCAGTATTCAACACGGTGACGTCCGAGGCATACAGTTCCACCGCGCCAGAAGCGATATTGGTGTTCTCGCTGCCCTCTGGACGGGCTTTCACTTCAGCGCTGACTTGCAAAACATATTCATTACGCAAGTGATCGAACTGGGATTCATCGTGGACCACGATTTGTGCGACGCCGGAGGCATCACGCAGGTCGATGAAGGCTACCCCACCGTGGTCGCGGCGGCGAGCAACCCAGCCTGCGACGGTCACGGTTTGGCCGATGTGTTCGGCGTTGAGAGTGCCGAGTTGATGGGTGCGAAGCACGTTGTCTTTCCCCTTTTGAATTCTACGTGTGTGTTAAAAACTTGTGGTGTTCGTGGTTAGTCTACCGCCGCCGGTTCTAGTTGGCGGTGTCTTCAACCTTGGTGATGACGGGGCGCAGATCGTCCGTCGGTGGCATCCACGTGTCCAGGTCTACAGAGACCTGCTCGCCGGAACGAATGTCTTTAATTTCGTGGCTCGCGTCGCCTGCCTCGTCATAGTTGGTAAACCACACATACGGAATACCACGACGATCCGCGTGACGGATTTGTTTACCAAACTTCTCGGCCTTGGTTGCGACCTCAGTACTGATACCACGTGCCCTCAGCGACTGCGCGATGTCTTGCGCCGATGACCAATCGTCATCGTCGGTCAGCGCAACGTAGACGGTGGTGGGGACATTTCGGCTGGCCTGGACCATGTCTTGCGAAAACATTCTCGAGATCAGACGCGTCACACCGATCGACAGTCCAACCCCTGGAAATGTTCGTTTGCCTTTGGTTGCTAATGCATCATAGCGCCCGCCAGAACAGATTGAACCGAGTTGCTCGTGGCCAACCAGGTTCGTTTCGTAGACGGTGCCCGTGTAGTAATCCAGTCCGCGCGCGATCGATAGATCAGCCACAGCGGTGCCTGGGGCGCGCTTATACAACTGATCGATGACTTCAGCGAGTTCGGTCAGGCCCTCTTCCAAGAGTTCGTTCTCGACACCGAGGGCACGAACGTCATCAACAAACGACGAGTCTTCAGCACGGATCTGAGCCAGAGCCAAGGCGAGTTTCGCCTGCTCGGGACTCGCGCCCAGTTCTTCTTGCAAGGCTTCGGAAACCTTCTCGACCCCGATTTTCTCGAGCTTATCAATGTTCCGCAGTACGCCAGCAGTGTCTGTCAGACCAATCCCCTGGTAAAAGCCCTCGGCTAGTTTCCGGTTATTGATCCGAATGATGAATTGCCCGATCGGCAGTGTGGACAGCGCCTCGGCCATTACCAGTGCCACGTCGATGTCATGGCGGAAGTCCAACGCTCCGTCACCAACAACGTCGATATCAGCCTGGGTAAACTCGCGGGCACGACCTTCTTGCGGGCGTTCTCCTCGCCAGACTTTTTGGATCTGATAGCGACGAAAAGGAAAGGTCAGGTGTCCCGCATTTTCAATCACATAGCGGGCAAAGGGCACGGTCAAGTCAAAGTGCAGCGCTAGACGCGAGGTGTCTTCAGGGTCTGGCGCATTGGTCTCGTGAATGCGTGAGACAGTATAAACCTCTTTATCGATTTCACCCTTGCGCAAGAGCGTGCCCAGCGGTTCCACTGCGCGGGTCTCGATGCTGGAAAAGCCATGAAGCTCGAAGACTTCTGCCAGTGTGTTGAGCACATGGAGTTCCACGAGACGCTCTTGCGGCAACCATTCGTGAAATCCAGATAGTGAAGTCTTACGGGACATATGGGCGTATTCTCCAGAAAGTAAATTTGTCGGTATTGCAATGAGCACATTCGTGCGTGCTTTTTAAAGTACTCTGCCATTGTATGCGTATCGCGTAGGCTATCAATGACCATCTCATAACAGTCATCCGATGGCTGACGGGATCTCCACCTAGCAAGAAAGTTTTCGCGGTGACAACCAGTCAACAACCCGACGCCCCAAAACCTGCGGCTCCTAAACCAGGCTCAGTCACGCCTGCCCAAGTAACTCCTGTTGCTCCGGTGGCACCGGCTCCTGCCTATACATCTGATCTTGAGGAAGCCAAGCAGTTTGCTGAGGTTTCCGATGACGGTGTCGTAACCCTACTTGATGGCGGTGAACCCATCGAGGTCGGTCAACTCCCAGAGGCGTCGAAAGACGAAGCTTTGGCGTACTACGTACGTAAATATGATGACGTCATGACGCAGCTGCAACTGCTCAAACAACGTCTTGAAACCGACGTGGCGAATCAGGAGCTAGAAAAGACTCTTGCTCAGATCGACGAGACGATTGCACAGCGCCAGATGGTTGGCGACATGACAAAACTTCGTGATCAGGCCAAGACCCTGCGTAATGCTCTCGTGGAGCGGCAAGCACGCCAACAGGCAGAGCGCGAAAAGGCTGTTGCTGAGCACCAGGCCGCACGGGAGAAGATTGTCGAGCAGGCCGAAGAAGTCTCAGCACAAGATCCGGCGAAAACGCAGTGGAAACACTCCACTCAGAAGATGCGTGAGCTCTTCGACGAATGGCAGACCGCGCAGAAATCTGGCCCCCGTCTACCACGTGCGACAGAAGACGCTTTATGGAAGCGCTTTCGTACTGCACGCAACACGTTTGAGAAGAATCGTCGTGCGTTCTTTTCAGAGTTGGACGCGAGGAATGCAGAGGCGAAGAAAGCAAAGGAAGCTCTCATTAGCCGAGCCGAAGCGCTCCAGCACTCCACCGAGTGGGGTCCCACAACGCTCAAATACCGTGATTTGATGGACGAATGGAAAAAATCTCCTCGCGCATCTCGGAAGGACGATGATGCACTGTGGGCGCGTTTCCGTGGCGCGCAAGATGTGTTCTTTAAAGCACGTGATGCCGCGAACGCCGAAGTCGATCGCGAATATGAGGCTAACCTTGCCGTCAAAGAGCAAATTCTCAAAGACGCCGAGCAGCAGCTTCCATTTAAGAATGTAGACACCGCTCGTTCGGTGATGAAAGACATTCGTGCACGGTGGGATGAGGCTGGTCGTGTGCCGCGCAAGGACATGAGCCGGATGGAAGATGGCATCGGCAAATTGGAGAAAGCTCTGACTGATCTGGAAGACGAGCACTGGAGCCGTACAAACCCGGAAACCAAGGCGCGTACCGATTCTGCTCTGAGCCAGCTCGAAGATGCGATTCAACAGCTCGAAGCTGATCTTGCGGCGGCAGAACAACAGGGCAATGAGCAAAAGATTGCTGCCGCAAAAGAAGCCCTCGATGCTCGTCGTCAGTGGCTGCAGGTCATCCAGGCAGCCGGTGAGTAAACGAGACTGACGCAGCTGTCCTATAGTTATCCACAGCCCCGGCCGACACACCGTCGGCCGGGGCTGATTTTTGCCATCATAGATTCATGCCTACTCTGTTAGAACCTACGCAAAGCGATCACGTCCAGCCACACAATGTGTATCTACCACATAGGCCATATTCGCCCAGTGAGCTCTCCGCCATGGCCTACCACGGCATGCTGAGACCACAGTTCGGTCCATATTATGTTGACGCTGACGTCTCAGATACCGCGTCGCAACGCGCCAAGAGCGTCCGGTTGGCGGGCGACAGGCTCGTGCGCGGTGAGTGGACCGCCACCTTGTTGACGGCCGCGTGGATCCATATAGGTGGACAGGCACCGGAAATGTTTGAAGCAGCAACGGTCTGGTATCAGAAGTCTCCCCTACGCTCCCGTGTTATACCCTCAGCATTTCGGCATATTGATTATTTGCGACGTGAGGAAGTATCAGATGAAGATCTGCTGGTGATTGGCGGCGTGGTTGTCACCGCGCCCGAGCTCACCATCGAAGATTTATTACGCGTCGGCGGTACCGCAAGGCACCAACAATGTGCGTTGGAGTTAGCATGCGGTGTCGACCTAGACCAGTTGCAGCAACGATTTCAGGAACATAACCACCTGGTGGGCATGGACCAAGCCTGCCATCTTTTAGATCAGTTGATTCCCGTCGTCGAAGCCTATTGGGAAGCGACCGCTGTCTAGTTTGAGGCTGTATTCTTTTTACGGTCCGACCTCCGGTACACGTCGTATACGCCGTCCACACGGCGCACAGCATTCATGAGGTGCTGCAAATGGCCAGTGTCACCCATCTCGAACACGAAACTGGTTTCGGCAACCCGGTCTCGGCGAGTTTTGACATTGGCCGACAGAATGTTCACATGATGATCAGACAGCACCGCTGTAAGGTCTGACAACAACTGCTTGCGATCGAGTGACAATACCAGCATATCGACGTTAAAGGTTGCTTCTGAGCTGGGCGCCCACGCGACCTCTAAGAGACGATCTTCTTCGGTGGTGTTGACGATATTCAGACAGTCTTTTCGGTGCACCGAGATTCCCGATCCACGCGTCACGAACCCGACGATGCTATCTGGTGGTACTGGCGCACAACAACGAGCCAGCTTCGCCATCACATCGCCGGCACCGGGAACGACAATCCCCGACTCAGTATGCCGAGAAGGGTGCGGAATCGTGGGAATAGAGACAGTATCTGGTTCTGGTTCATCCTTGTGTTTTCCAGGCGCAAGAATACCTTCGATCCGTTGCAAGACGTTTTGCAACGAGACCGAGCCCTCTCCGAGACCTGCATAAACGCCTTGGACGTCGTCATAGTTGAGGCCTTCAGCCACCTTGCTGAGCGTATCTGTGCTCAACATTTTTTGCAGTGGCAAAGTGTGCTTCCGAGCTTCCTTTGTCAGAAGTTCTTTGCCTCGCTCAATGACTTCGTCGCGGCGTTCTTTCGAGAACCAGTGGCGAATACGGTTCCGTGCACGACCCGAACGCACGAATCCTAACCAGTCTTGGGACGGTCCAGCGCTCTCATCCTTATCGGTAAATATCTCAACGGAATCACCGTGATTCAGAACGGTGTTTAGTGGCACGAGACGATCATTGACCCTCGCGCCAACCGTGCGATGCCCGACTTGAGTATGCACACTATATGCAAAGTCGACGGGGGTGGAGCCCGAGGGCAGCGCCTTGATCTCACCTTTGGGTGTGAATACATAGACTTCTGCTGAACCGATTTCAGTACGCAAGGAGTCCAGAAAATCGTTGGGATCTGATGCGTCTTCTTGCCAGTCCAGCACGTTCTTCAACCATGCGGGCGTTTCTGATTCTGCTGAGCCGCCACGTTTGTAGGCCCAGTGTGCCGCAATACCGTACTCCGCTCGGTGGTGCATTTCGTGGGTACGGATTTGGATCTCAATACGTTTGCCGCCCGGTCCGATCACGGTGGTATGCAGTGATTGGTACATATTGAATTTGGGCATCGCGATGTAATCTTTGAACCGTCCAGGGATCGGTGACCAACGTGAGTGTAAGGCGCCCAGGACGGCATAACAATCGCGCACGGAGTCTACCAGGACGCGAATGCCCAGCAGATCATAAATTTCGTTGAATTCTTTGTCCTGCTCCTGCATCTTTTGATAGATGGAGTAGTAGTGCTTTGATCGTCCGGTCACGGTCGCACGGATCTTGACCGACCGGAGCTCCTTATCGACCTGCTCGGTGAGATTCGTGACGATCTTTTGGCGCTGGGGCGTACGTTCGCCGACTAGTCGAACGATCTCTTTATAGACCTTCGGCCACAGTGCGGCAAACGAGAGGTCCTCGAGCTCCCATTTGATGGTGTTCAGCCCCAAACGGTGTGCCAAAGCCGCGTATATTTCGAGTGTCTCTTTGGCTTTGCGCGCTGACGACTCGGGGGCAACATAGCGCCACGTCCTGGCATTATGAAGTCGGTCAGCAAGTTTGATCATCAAAACCCGCACGTCTTTAGCCATCGCAATGATCATTTTGCGAACAGTCTCGGCTTCGGCGGCCGCGCCGAATTTGACACGGTCAAGCTTCGTCACGCCGTCAACGATCAACGTGACGTCCGGACCAAAGTCCTTCTCAAGTTGCTCGAGCGTATAATCCGTGTCTTCAACAGTGTCATGGAGCAATGCGGCTACGAGGGTCTCCCCCGTCAGACCAAGTTCGGCCAAAATGGTCGCCACGGCCACCGGATGGGTGATGTATGGGTCTCCGGATTTGCGATACTGCTCGCGGTGATAATGGTTTGCTACGTTGAATGCCCGAATGACCGGACCAATATCATCTTTGGGGTGACGGACTTTCAAGGTGCGAATGAGAGGTTCCAGCAGTGGCGAATATCCACGCCCGGTAAGGCGGGCGAACCGGCCAAAACCGCGGGCCGGTACCAGGCCGTTGGGGCCTGTCTGCCCGTTGCGTGATGAAGCCGGTTGTGTTGAAGCCACGAACCTTCCTCCTTTATAACAATCCTTGTGGATGAAGAACCAGTCTACTGTGCCGCACTCGATATCTACCAGTTCTTCGCTGCCTCGACATTTTGGCCTGTTAACGTGTGCTGTCCTGCAGCTTTTCTCAAGGCTACAGGACAGCAGGAACGGATCAGTATGAGGTCTCGTTAACTAGACGGTGCCGTCTCAGTCTCCTCGTCAGCAGATTCTTCTTCTTGGTTTTGGCTGCGTCTCCGGAGAATGCGTGCATCACGGTCTTGAACTGGCTTCGACTGGCGCTGGAAGAGTGCGTATAGCGGAGCCTGGATAAATAGTGTTGCAACGGTACCGACAATGATTCCCACAAAGATGGAGAGGGAGATGTCCCGTAGGGTTCCAGCGCCCAACAGACCCGCACCAATAAAGAGAATCGAGCCGACCGGCAGGATGCCAACGATGGATGTTGTGATCGAGCGGACCAGGGTCTGGTTGACCGCTAAATTCACCAGCTCGTCGAACGTCCGTCGTCGGTCTTCGTCGAGGTTGCTTGTGTTCTCTCGAATCTTATCGAATACAACCACGGTGTCATACAGCGAATAGGACAAAATCAACAGGAACCCGATGATCGCTGCCGGGGTGACTTCGAAGCCAACGGCACCATAAATGCCGACGGTGAGGGCCACGACATACATCAGGCCAATGATCGCTGCGGCTGACATCTTCCACGTCCGGAAGTACATTGCGAGATAGAGCGCAACGAGAACCAGAAAGACGATCAGACCAATCAGCATTTGCTGGGATACTGCGTCACCCCATGTTGGTCCAACGAAGCTCGACGTAACCTCGTCAGCGGTCACGTCGTAAGCCTCAGCGAGATTGCTGGCCACCTCAAGTGTTTGTTGGTCCGACAGTTCAGCAGTCTGGACGCGCATGGTACCAGCGGCGACGTTGGTTGCCGTCACTTCGCTTTCAGGCAGCGTTTCTACGACAACTTCTTCACCGATCACTGGATCCGTATTTTCCACACCCGAAACGGTGAATTCAGATCCGCCCGTGAAATCAATCCCGAGGTTGAACCCACCGCGCAGCGCAGTAATGCCACTGGCGACCGCGAGCAGGATGAGAGCAGCAATAAACCAGGTCTTCCATTTCTGCACAAACGGGTAAGATTTCTTGCCCGCGTACAGCTCATTGCCCCACGTTGCTAAGCGACTCATGAGTCCTCCTGTCCGGGCTCGCGATCTGACGATCTGGTTGTTTGTAAGGCCTCGGCTCGCTCGGCGGCTCGCCGTTCAGCAATGGTCTGTCTTCGTTCAGCTTCTTTACTGGAGCGCTTATTCTTCTTGGCGCGCTTGCTGGCAACTTCTTCATCACTGCGGAATTCTCGAATGCGACCGGCCCCCTGATATAGGGGTTTCTGTCCCAACAGCGACGGATCCATACCAGACAATGGGTGGCCACCCGCAAAGAACTTGGTCGTTGCCAATAGCTTCATTACTGGATGGGTGAACATGAACACGACGATCAGGTCCGCAATCGATGTCAGGCCGAGAGTAAAGGCGAAGCCTCGCACGTTGCCTACTGCAACGAAGTACAGCACAACAGCGGCCAACACGTTGACGAGTTTTGAAACTGTAATGGTTCGTTTGGCGCGTTCCCAACCGTAGTTCACAGCTGAATCGAACGGTCGACCGTTGCGCATCTCATCCTTGATGCGTTCGAAATACACAATGAACGAGTCTGCGGTCAAACCAATCGAAACGATAATGCCCGCAATTCCGGCCAGGGACAGTCTGTAGTTATCGGACCACCCCAGCAGCACAATCGCAAGATACGTCAAAAACCCCATGATCACGATGGATGAGAGGGTTACCAAACCGAGTGCACGGTATTGGAAGAACTGATATATGGCAACGAGTCCCAAACCGATCAGACCTGCCATGAGACCCCAGAACAGCTGATCTTGACCAAGGGTTGCGGAAATCTGCTGTTCAGATTCGACTTCGAATGAGATCGGTAACGCCCCGTATTCCAACTGTTCTGCCAGCTGGGCGGCGCTCTCTTCATTGAAATTGCCAGATATTTGCGCTTGACCGTCGAGAATCACGGCCTGTGAAGTTGGAGCCGATACGATTTGTCCATCGAGCAGAATGGCAAATTGATTTTGCGGGGGCTCCATCCCGGTGAGACGCTGGGTGACTTCGCGAAACGCTTCAGACCCTTGCTCCTCAAACGCGATATTTACAACCCACTGGTTAGATGAAACGCCCGTGGGGGTAGAAGCCATACCGTAGTCGGCAGAGTCGATCTGGTCCCCGGAAATTTCCATCGGGCCCAAGATATATTTGGCACCCATCTCGAAATCACAGGCAATGATCGCTTCGTCAGCCGGCAGATTATCCCGGATTTGATTTGCATCCGGATCGCTGCAATCGTACCCCTGAAATTCTTCAAAGAGCTCTGGAGTAATCCAGTTTGGGTCAGAACCATTTTCAGGAGTTGCCTCTGGTTCTGAAATTTCAGAAACATCGGCCCGTTCTTCCTCGGGCGTTGGCGTGAAGGATCCGGAGGTAATAACCGAGCGGAATTCCATGTTGGCGGAAGCCTGAATCAGTTCACGTGTTTGTTCGTCCGGGCTGCCTGGCAGGGATACCACGACATTATTGTCACCCTGAGTATTGACTTCTGCTTCTGATACACCAGAGCCATCAACACGTTGGCGGATAATTTCGACCGCTTGATCCAGTTGTTCGGAAGTGATCTCTTCGCCTGTGGAGGTCTCTGGCGATAGCACCATTTGGGTACCGCCCTCGAGATCGAGTGCCAGCAGCGGCACACCATCAGAATTATTGGTGGCTACACCGACACCCAAGATGGCGCCTAGGCCAACAATGATCGTCGCTAGCCACGCCAGGGTACGCCGGGCGCGGGATTGTGGGGTCTTAGACGCCATAAGGTTAACGGGCTTTCGATTTCTTGTTCGTCAACGAGGGATAACTTGTCTTAGCGGTCGCGGTCGTCGCGCGGGTCGTTGTATTCCGAACCGTACTCGTTGCCTGAAGAATCAGGGGAAGCCTGCTCTGGGTAGTCCGGAACGTCATCAACCGAGATGTCGGATTCTGGTAACTCTGGCTCGGTTTCTTCAACAACCTGGCCAATGGCTTGCAGGTGAATCGTTGCGAAATGCCCCGGTGAGAGTTCCATGGTGGCTTTGTTTTCGTCGTGATCGACTTCGATGATGGTGCCGTAGAGACCAAAGGTAGTCATTACGTCCATACCAGGCTCCAGGGACGCCCGCTGTTGTTGCTGCGTTTTCATTGCCTTGCGGCTGCGTCGAATCATCATGAAGAACAGCAGTCCCAGCACGGCGAGCATCAACAGCATGAACATGCTCGAACCGCCCTGTTCACCACCACCTTCAGCTTGGGCGACAAGGGTGGCCAATTCTGGGTTATACGTCATCTAGACCTCTACCAACTAACTTGTTGTCGTACTCGTGCGTTCAGTGACACACACGAAAGAACTGCCGTATTTCCGGCGGATTACACATAATGCCTGAGCCTATACTAATGGTCGCGCTAAAATACTGTGAATTTGGTGTCCCACAAGAGCTTGACCTGTTCACACTTGAAAGCGGTTATTCGCCTTCATCAGTAAAGAGGATGTCGTCCATGTCTTCTTGGACTGCGGAATGCTGCCGCGCGTGCGTAGACTCCGCCGGATTTCTTGCACCGGTCGGGCTATCATTCATCAAAGACCAGAGTCCTTGTGTCGCGGAATCATCCGGTGGCGTAAGACCCAGGTGTTCCCATGCAGCAGGCATGGCGATGCGTCCACGTGGCGTTCGGCCGAGTAATCCTTCACGGACGAGATATGGTTCGGCCACTGTTTCGACCGTCTCAACTTCTTCGCCGACGGCTATCGCCAACGTGGAGAGCCCTACCGGTCCCCCATGGAATTTCGAGCACAGTGCGTCTAAAACAGAACGGTCTAGACGATCCAGGCCTCTCGAATCGACCTCGTACATTTCCAGCGCAGCGGCGGCAGCGCGTGCATCAACATCGTGTAACCCGCTGACTAAGGCCCAGTCCCTCACTCTACGCAGTAGCCGGTTCGCGATTCGTGGGGTGCCACGAGAGCGCGTTGCTATTTCACTAAATGCTTCGTTGCTCAGACGCATATCCAGCATGGCTGCGGAACGCCGTAGGACCATTTCGAGTTCGTCAGTGGAGTAGAAGTCCAGGTGACCGGTGAAACCGAAGCGGTCGCGCAGGGGCCCCGGCAACAAACCAGCCCGTGTTGTAGCTCCAACGATCGTAAAGGGCGGCAACTCTAGGGGAATAGATGTCGCGCCAGCGCCTTTACCTACGACGATGTCGACGCGGAAGTCTTCCATGGCCATATACAACATTTCTTCTGCGGGCCGTGACATTCGGTGAATTTCGTCGAGAAACAACACCTCCCCTTCGGTCAAGGAGGACAAGATGGCAGCTAAATCACCCGAGTGTTGGATCGCCGGTCCTGAAGAAATTCGTAGGGGTGCTCCCATCTCTTCGGCCACGATCATCGACAGCGTTGTTTTGCCGAGACCAGGGGGCCCGGATAGCAGAATATGGTCAGCAGTTGCACCACGCAATTTTGCGGCTTCCAACACCAGCGACAGTTGGTTTCGCACCCTGTGCTGACCCACAAAGTCCGCTAGATGTCGTGGACGCAGTGCCGCTTCGACCTCTCGTTCCTCATGTGAAACGCTACCTGCGACGATGCGTTCACTGTTCGAGTCCGAGGAAAATGCAGATTCAGTCATAAGTTTAGAGTCGTTGCCTTGTCTGGCCCTCGCCGAGATTTCGTAGTGTTGCTCGCAGTGCAGCAGAAACATCTGTCGACTCGGCTAATTCAGGTTCCGCTTCTAGCGTCTGATCGATGCCTTTGACAGCATCCTTTTCGTTCCAGCCCAGCCCGGTTAGTGCCTCCTGAACCTGCTCTTTCCATACGGGCCCTTGGGGTTGAGCAAGTTTGCCAGTCGCCGTCCCGGTTTCTTCTCTCGGCACGAGTTTTCCAGAAAGCTCGAGGATGATCCGTCGGGCAGACTTCGGCCCGATACCGGAGACCTTCGTGAAAGCCTTGTCGTCTTGCTGGTCAATATATTGGCGTATCTCGTCGGGATCGTACATTGAGAGCACTGCCAACGCGGTTCGTGGACCAATACCTGATACTGACATCATGATCTCAAAAATCTCACGCTCGTCCGCAGTGCTGAAACCGTAGAGCACCGGATTGTCATCGCGTATCTGCAGCAGTGTTTGCACCGTGACATGTTGTTTGGTTCGTAGCGTCGACAAAGTGTTGGGACTTGCCGAAAATATATACCCCACACCGCCGACGTCAATCACGGCGTTATCGATGGCGATATGTTGGATTTCACCCGTCAGCGATGAGATCATGCATGCTCCCTCTGATGGTTCTCACCACCAACTAGTCTCGAACGAACCTACGGCAACCGTAGTCGATTAGCACATTGACGTCCTACTTGGCGCGCCGTTCTGCGGCAAGCCACAGTTGCTGTGCAGCCGTCAGATGCCCTTGTCCCTGACGGCTGGAAAACTTCGAAGCCTTCGCGGGGCTGGTGAGTTTCCCGGTATCCAGACCACGACCGAAGAGGCCACCTCGCCATGCGTGGGCGATCGCAATTGCTATAGCATCGGCCGCATCGGCAGGTTTTGGCGGTGTGGCAAGGCCCAGGATGCGGGTGACCATCGCTGTGATTTGTTTCTTATCTGCACTACCTGAACCGGTCACGGCGGCTTTCACCTCTGATGGGGTCAGCAGTGCCGCAGGAATGTTCTTCCTGGCTGCTGCAGCAATCGCCACGCCAGATGCCTGAGCGGTCCCCATAATGGTGGGCGTATTGTGCTGAGCAAACATGCGCTCTACAGCCAGATGGTCTGGCTGATATTTGGCGAGCCAGTCATCCATGGTTGCGTCAATTATCGCTAACCTGTCACCGATTGGGTCAGTGCTGGGGCTACCGACGACGACCACATCCACGAGCCGGGCTTTCCGATTTGCGGCGATGTCGACTACCGCAATGCCACAACGGGTCAGACCTGGGTCCACTGCACATACACGCAACCCTGTGGATGTTTGAGATGAGCCGCCTTGGTTGACCACTTAGGCCTCCCGCGATGCCAGTTCGTCGAGCACTTCAGCAGAAATTTCTACGTTGGCAAATACATGTTGGACATCATCAAGCGCTTCAACTGCGTCCCACAGTTGGATAAACGACTGGGCTGCTTGCGTGTCGAGTTCGACTTTCATCTGTGCAAGGTATTCGATCTCATCAGTGTCATATTCGATACCGGCTTCATCAAGGGCTTTCGCTACGTCTTGTAGATCTGATGGGTCAGAGACGACTTCGAAAGCGTTACCGGAGCGCACGACGTCTTCTGCACCGGCTTCGATCACAGCCATCATGATGTCGTCTTCTGTGTGGTTTTCAGCAGGCACGCGAACCACACCGCGGCGTTCGAACATGAAAGCTACCGAACCAGGATCGGCCATAAAGCCCCCGTTGCGGGTCACCGTTGCACGAACCTCGGATGCGGCACGGTTGCGGTTATCGGTCAGACATTCCACGAGCAACGCTGAACCCTCGGGACCACGTACTTCGTACCTGATCTCGGCGTAATCGACGACTTCGCCGGTCAACCCGGCACCACGTTTTATGGCACGATCAATGTTGTCATTGGGCACAGACTGTTTTTTCGCCTTGGCAACAGCCATTTCAAGACCGGGGTTGCCCTGGAGGTCGGCGCCCCCTGCGCGAGCTGCAACTTCGATTGCTTTAATGTGATTCGCATACATTTTAGCGCGCTTTGCATCCAACGCCGCTTTCTTATGCTTCGTTGTATGCCATTTTGAGTGACCTGCCACTGTATAGAGCTCCTCCCCCGCGTACTACCACGGACGTTAGCGTAAAACTGACTGCCCTTATTATAAGCGCTTGCCTATTATTCAGCAGTCTTGGGCCCTGACAGGCTTAATCGCTGGTGCCCGGCACCAGTCAATAATACGTGCAGCCATGTCAATACGGCCGATTCGAATCGTCCAGGATCCACGTTCCACTCACGCGTGTGACGAGCATCTTTGAAGCGTACAAGATTCACCAAGCGACGGTTCTTTGTCGCCAACTTTATTGATGGCCCAATGGGCACAAAGTCGTCGTCTTCCGAATGCAAGATCAACATCGGATGGGTGAGGTCAGATGACCGAGTGACCCAATCAAGTCGACGCAGATCTACCGGTGAAGCTAATCCCGTAATCGTCTTTCCCCACGTGGATTCAATCAGCCACTGCCCGAGTCTGCCAGCGCTGTTTGGCAGACGGTTCACTTCTGCCTGGTGGCGCAACACATCCATCCAATCTATCACTGGACCCACGAGCACCAGTCCGCAGACGTACTGAGCCAAGGTTGAGTGGTGGACGGCTTGTAAGCTGACGGCTCCACCCATGGAGTATCCTGCCAAGACGACCGATTTCGCACCGTGGTTCAGCGCGTACAAGATGGCAGCCTCAATATCTGGCCATTCTGTTGTGCCCAAGCCATACTTGCGATCTCGAGCATCGGGGGCCTCTCCGTCATTTCGATACGACACGAGCAAACCGGGCATCCCCATGCGTTGGGCAACACCCATCATGCGAAGACCTTCGTTGCGTTTCGATCCCCGTCCGTGCACGGTAATCAGCCAAATGTCAGCGTGGTCTGTGTGTCGAACCGGTGGGATGAACCATGCCGGGGCAAGGCCGTCATCCACAGAGATTAAGACGTCCTCATACGCATATCCTGCTTCTGCCGGGCTTGGCCACACAAAGCCAGCCCACCGGCCCCGAACGGCAGTTGAAAGATCGCCGCTGTAAATTTCTTCGACCACTCGGGTAATGCTCTGCTTTCGGCGATGCGTTGCTACGATTTCACCGATTCGAGCCACTCCCTGTCCGTCGTGAAATACTAGCGCGTAGGTACCCTGGACGGTCGTATGACTGGTCATGGCTAACTCGAGCAGATCTTCACCTTGAGGCCCGGCTCCTTGGCTGTATTTGTAGATCCTCACGTCTTCTGCAGGATGAGGATCGGGGGTTACCACGGTGCGAGCAAAAATTGAGGCTAACGTCGGTATCGTGGCAAGTGCTGTGCCTGCTAAAGCACCGGTGATAGCACCGATGGCCGACCAGCGTACCGTACGTTTTGCTGGACGACTTTGAGTTCTCCAAAGTGGCGTTCGGACGAAGTTGCGCTGGTTGGCATCACCCATGAATACATTCTGACCCGTATCAGCGTATTTCGCCAGTGTTGCAAACACTTTCCCCTGATCGCATATGTTCGTTTTGCAGTCAGGCAAATCTCTGGCCGACACCGAGGGATTCACGATATCTTGGGCCCATGACAAGTTCCTCAGAATCAGCCCGCGCCACTAACCAGCCAATGCCTCGTGAAGAGGCTCTGTCACTGTCAGACCAGCAGTGGAAAGAGCGCCTCAGCGATGAAGCGTTTCAGATTCTGCGTCAAGCTGGCACCGAACGACCATACACCGGAGAATACTGGGACACCGAGTTGGCAGGTACCTATTCCTGCCGTGCCTGCGGCACCGAGCTCTTCTCCTCAGACACGAAATTCGATGCTCGCTGCGGTTGGCCATCCTTCTACGCACCGACAGATAATGACCAAATTCGATATGTCGAAGATCAATCCATGGGCATGACGCGTGTCGAGGTGCGTTGCGCGAATTGTGAGTCGCACTTGGGCCATGTTTTTGCTGGTGAAGGCTTCGATACACCAACTGATCTGCGCTATTGCCTCAATTCCCTCAGCCTGGATTTGACAAAATCTGACAATTAATTTGGTCATGCTGGGATTGCGGCGCGCCGCCACCGAATCCTTCAAGTACGGGTTTAACCTAAGAGTGTGAATCCACAACAATCTCATGCGCAAGCCTTGCACGCCGCGCCGCAGACTTTCAGGGTCGCTTTGGACCAGCTGCGGCAGGCCGTCACGCGCGACGAGGTTGAACTCACCGAGGTGCTCGCACCAGCGAAATTAGCGCCCTACGCTGTGGCGATGGCCGCTGAGATTACGGACGGCCAGGGAGAGGCGTTGGCCGTGGGACGCTTCATTCTGTTGTATGACGACGAATATTCCGATGTCTGGGATGGCAACTTCCGGATCGTCACGTACATTCGTACGAGTTTGGAAGCAGATCTCGGCGATGATCCATTGGTTTCAGAAGTCGCATGGACGTGGATGGTTGAGGCCCTCGACGAAGCAGATGCTACGTACCGCCAACCCGGTGGTACCGCGACCCGTGTGCTGTCCAAAGGCTTCGGCATGCTGGACCAGCGAGTCGAAACAATAGATTTGGAATTGCGCGCCTCTTGGACGCCTGCCGGCGACAACCTAGATAGACATCTCACTGCTTGGAGCGCTATGGTGTGCACGTTCGCCGGTTTGCCACCCATCTCAGAGGGTGTAGTTCCGCTCAGCCCAGTACAACAAAGGAAATAACGATCGCAAGCGTGCATCTCACCGCAGATGATTTCGAGGATCCGAAACGTCTCCAAGGCACATCGCAGTCTACAGATCGCGATACCGAGCCAATTCTCCTCGAAGAACCGCAAGGTGGGATTCCGCCGGTTATTGATACTGAGGCACAGTTACAACACGTTGCTGACAAACTGCGTCAAGGAACGGGTGCTGTCGCCGTGGATACCGAACGCGCAAGTGGGTACCGCTATGGCCAACGAGCCTTTCTCATTCAGCTCAAACGCGAAGGTGACACAATTTGGCTCATCGATGCCGAATCGCTGGACAACTTAGATCCTATTCAAGACGCATTATCCGGCGTGGAATGGATTCTGCACGCTGCTATTCAGGATCTCCCGTCGCTTCGCCAAGCCGGTCTCTGGCCAGATCGTCTCTTTGATACCGAGCTCGCTGGCAGACTCTTGGGCTACCAGCGCGTAAGCTTATCTGCTCTGCTAGAACACAAACTCAATGTCAGCCTGGCAAAAGAACATTCGGCCGCCGACTGGTCAGTCCGCCCATTGACCGAGGATATGCGGAACTACGCGGCACTTGATGTTGAACTGTTGCACGAGCTCCGGGCTGCAATGCAACAAGAGCTTGCAGACGAGCATAAGCTTGAGATCGCTTATGAAGAATTCCATTCGCTGTTGAACCGACCGCTCAAGCCGCCACGGAAAGATCCGTGGCGTAAGACGTCTGGAATTCACGAGGTGACCGATCGCAGCACCTTAGCCATCGTGAAATCCTTGTGGACAACTCGCGAAAAGCTTGCGAAGTCACGCGATCTGCCCCCAGCCAAGTTACTCAATGACCGTTCCCTCGTGGCCGCCGCCAAGGCTCAGCCCCGCACCGTTCCGCAGCTCATGAAAATCCCGAGAATGCGCAGGAAAGCGGCATCGCGGGATGCGCGACGCTGGCTGCAAGCTATTCAAGACGGGATCAAGATGGCGAACGATCCCGACAAGTTACCGCCCATGCGGGCTTCATCGCAATCCCCGCCCGCGGTGAAAGCATGGCGCGAGAAGGAACCGCTGGCTGCGCGAAGGCTACAGACCTGCCGCGCCCGGCTGAGCCGAATCGCCCAGGAGCAAAGCATCCCGTTGGAAAACTTGCTCTTGCCTGAGACATTACGAGAAATATGTTGGCGTCCACCGGAACCGATCACACCGGAGTCAGTCGAACGTCGCCTCAAGGATCTTGGTGCCAGGCCATGGCAAATTCAGGCAGCGTCTGCGGTCATCACCGTGGCCCTACTGGATCCTGATCCGCTAGAAAAATAGCCTTTTACTCGAATGCAGCCGGATGCTGCGGAAACGAACAAGATGGTGACAAACTCGCGATGAGCTGCTGTCGAAACACCCCGTCTAGACGCACCTTTCTCACAGCAGGCGGAGCCGCCACCGCAGCGTTCACATTGGCTGCCTGCTCTACAGGCCCCGAACAAGAAACCTTCTCGGGTGGAGTGTTCACTGAAGCGGTAGAACTCGACAGCCTCGCGGTAGGAGCATCGATCCAATTGGTGGTCGGTGCCGATCAAGTGCTATTGCATCGTGAGACCACCGATACGATTCACGCTTATTCAGCGGTGTGCACCCACCAGGGCTGCGTTGTCGGAGCAAATGCTGAAGATCCCTCCGGGCCGTTCATCTGTCCCTGCCACGCGTCCAATTATGACAAGTTGACCGGTGAAGCTGTGGCCGGGCCGGCCCAACGACCACTCACCCGTCATCAAACCGCAATAGAAAACGGTTGGGTTCTCGTTGAGGTCGCCGAAGCCTAACGGTTGCCGCTAGTCGCCGGGATGTTTATACCGTCCCCGGCTTGGCCTTGGCCTACCCGCAGACTGACGTGAGTATTTGTTGGCTGCCGGATCCCATTCTGGATCTTCGGCTTTTCTGCGAGGGTAGTGTCGTTTGATCCACCACCACCAGGCAAACGAGCCAACACCCGGCAGAATGAGTATGGCAAGTACCCAAACAATCCGTTGGGTACCGTTTAACGGAGAATGACTAAGACTCCAGACTGACCACCCCATGAAGACTACGAGGACAAGAGCGAGGGTGGTGATGGAGATATCAACGAATATATGGATGGCTGACTGCTTTCGAGAAATCGCCGATTAGTACAGTGCGACTTTCTGTGTTGGTAGAAAAATCTCATCGAGGATCGATAGATCCTCGTGTGTGAGCTGATAGTCGAGCGAGACGGCATTTTGATGTACTTGGTCGACACGAGTTGCACCGGCAATAACCGATGCAATCGGTTGTTGGGCAGCTAGCCAACCGAATGCCACATCGACTTCACTGATACCCCGCGCCCGAGCAAATGAGGCAAAGCTGTCGAGCTGTTCCCAGTCTGCTTCTGCCACCATATGCTGGCGCACATGCGAGAGTCTGGCCTCTGCCGGACCGCCCTTGGCAGTGTATTTTCCTGTCAACAACCCGTTATTGAGCGGGAAGTATGGGAAGACTCCTAGGCCAAACTCCCGAGCCGCGGGAAGCACTTCTAGTTCGGCACGACGGTCCATGAGGTTGTAATGATTTTGAGCAGAAATGAAGCGCTGCGCTCCCAACTGCCGGGCAACGTACTCGGCCTGAGCGATCTGCCAGCCAGCAAAATTGGAATGGCCAATGTAGCGAACTTTGCCATCGGCTATGAGCTGATCCAGTGCCGAAAGTGTCTCATCGATCGGCGTATGGACATCAGGGGTGTGGTACTGCAATAGATCAATATAGTCGGTGTCAAGGCGACGCAATGATGCTTCAACAGCCGAGATAATGTACCGGCGAGAGCCTCGCGCGCCGAAGTCGGGACCGTTTGCTCCTGCCATATCCATACCAAATTTGGTACCAATCACGACATTGTCTCGCACTGGTTTCAGTGCTTGACCCAAATAGTGCTCAGATAGACCCTGGGTTTTGCCGTAGGTATCTGCGGTGTCGAAAAACGTGATGCCCGCATCTACCGCTGCCTGCACGACCCGAAACGCCCCATCAGCGGTTTCTGTTGCGGTTTTGGGGCGTCCTAAATTATTGCATCCGAAGCCCACTGCGGATACCACCAGTCCGGAATGACCAACACGACGGTACTGCAAGATTAGTTCCTTTCCACCTTCATCCGGTCGACTCGAAATTCGGTCTTCTTCAACGCCTCACCGGCAAATTTCATAGCCTTGTTCCGGTGCACAGCATTGACCTGGAATCGGAAGAGGCCCTCATCGGATGCGGCGTCCCAATCCTCGACGGCGCCGATCCCCCGCCAAGCAAGGAGCGCCGTGTACTCAATGGCAAACTTTTCGGCGTTTGTTTCCTCGACCGTCGTTGGCGAGGAACCTTTGAGTTTGACCGACACCGTGAAGGGCTCATGTTCGATGTCGTGGGCATCCACGTAGCCATCGGCTGTGTTCTGTACTGCGAACGATTCCAGTAGCGCCTCGGCTTCGTCTGAATCCGCCATGTGTTCCACCGTGGTTGTGCCGGATTCTCCGACTTTTCCGTGATGCACCACGAACTCTGACGTGTCATCATCCCACCATGCTTCTCGGTAGTGTGTGGGACGAGGTGCGTCGTCGGGAATATGGTACATGCGGACAATGCTCACGGTGATCCTTTGTGAATGCGGGACAGGTAGTGAATATACTTGTCTACGATACTACCGATGAAGTACCACGCGAAACGGCTTTAAACGCTTGATGGCCCGAAACCCAGTGGTCGGGTCTCGGGCAATCATCACGTCAAGCATGTTGACGTTCAGGTGCTATACCTTTATTTTGTGCGATCAGCCA
>JABXHI010000076.1 GCA_013393415.1 Micrococcaceae bacterium | reverse complement strand
CTGAATCCAGCACCCGGATGATTAACCACGCGTCACTGTTACTGGATGGTCATCCGGGTGTTACCCGGTCGTCAGACCGCTGTTTCCCGAAGCCCAGACAGCTGTTACTAAATACACGCTCAGAACACCCATGGAAGTCATCTTCTCAACCGAGCCATTTCCTAGACTGGCGTAAGCAGAGCTGGCAACTGGACAACATTAAACAAAAAACCCGGATTCCTTGCGGAATCCGGGCCATTGTTGTGGAGATGCGGGGAATTGAACCCCGGTCCGATGTGGCATCCGTTAGGCTTCTCCGTGCGCAGTCTGCTCGGAGTTTTATCGACCACAGTTGACTCGCAAACTAGCAACTGTTCGGTCTAGTCGGCTTTAGGTCTCTGCCACTTCCCCCGACAGGGGTGGCAGACAGTGGCTATCTAAGCGACGCCAGGCACCAGGACGATAGCAATCCCTGGGCTGACGGACTCGTTCGCTACTTAGGCAGCGAGAGCGAAGTCAGTGCGTTTAGAATCGGCACTTAATTGGTTGCAAAGGGCGTTTACGAGGTGACTTTGCGTCCTCGGCACGCTGACCTTACGTCAACTCACATCGTCGAAACCGATCATCCCCATATTCTGTTTTTATAACAGCACCCGGCGTTGCCAGGACGTTCCACTCTAATGCAGAAGCGTACTATGTACAACCCAAATCGCTTCGTCTTTATTCCTGAACGAGTAAAGGCCTTACAGAATCGATTTGCCGCGACGATTTGCTTCGCGCATGGCGCGCTGGGCTTCAAGTTTATCTTGTGCCTCACGCAGCGCGTGACGCTTATCAAAGTCACGCTTACCTTCAGCCAGGGCGATCTCTACTTTGGCTTTACCGTCCCTGAAATACATGGATAGAGGCACGATCGTAGTACCGGCTGCGTCGACTTCACGTTGCAGCTTGTTGAGCTCGCTACGATGCAACAATAACTTTCGACGTCGACGCGCAAAGTGGTTCGTCCACGTCCCATAACCATATTCGGGAATGTAGACGTTTTCTAACCACAGCTCATTGTTTGTGAACATCGCGAAACCATCCACAATCGAGGCATGACCATCGCGCAGTGACTTCACTTCGGTCCCCATCAATGCGATCCCAGCTTCGAAGGTATCTTTAATGGTGTAGTTGTGGCGTGCCTTGCGGTTGGTAGCGATAACTTGTCGATCTGAACGGGCAGGTTTACTGCGACCAGATTTCTTGGACATTCTCACTCCTTCCGCACAGCAATTTTGTCCAACCTGCAATTATACATGCCCTGTCAACGCAACGCCCTCAGCCGGTGTGACCGAATGAGGGCGTAATGGTGGTTGACATTTAGAGCAGACCAGCGGGGTTGACCGCTGAACCGTTGCGGAGTGTTTCAAAGTGTAGGTGGCAACCGGTGGAGTTACCAGTGGTCCCGGTGTAGCCGATGACTTCACCTTGGGAAACGGATTGTCCTGGGCTGACGACGTAACGGGTCATGTGGTGATACTTGGTAGCTAACAGGTCACCGTTGACAGTGCCGTGGTCAATCACGACACGATTACCAGCTGTCGAGACCGCCCAGTCTGCATTGATAACAGTGCCGGACCGTGCTGCCTTAATTGGGATGCCGCATCCTCCACCGTAGTCAATACCGGTGTGTACGTACCCGCCGCGACCACCGTAATCGTAGCTGCCAGCGGGCGTTGGACGCCAGCCAAATCCGGAGGTCTGGTAGGTATTGATTGGCACAATCAGACCCCATGCGCTGCCGGTATCGGCCGCCTGCTCGGTGACCTTTTCCTCAGCTGCTTGATACTCTTGATCAGCTTCATCTGCGTCATCACGGGCTTGGGCGGCAGACTCTTTTTGCTCTTGTGTTGCCCGCTGTTCTGCAGCACGCTGCTCTGCCTCACGCGCTTTTCGCTCCGCCTCTGCAGCTGCTTTGCGTTTGGCTTGCGCTTCAGCGACCGCCTCGTCATATTCGGATTGAAGGTCTGAGATTTCCGACGACTGGGAGTTTACTTTTTCCTGCTGTTCCAAAATCTGCTCATTGACATCACTTGCCGCCGACCGGTTCTCTTCGATTGCCGACTCGATACGTGGACGTTCTGCTTCGAGCTCTTCTGTCAGACGTTCATTCGTGTCAATCATGCCGTCGAGTTCCTCTTTGGCAGTATTGGCTTCTTCACGAGCGCTTTTCTCGGCAGCCAGCGCGTCTTCAGCCTGAGATTTCAATTCGCGAATCTCTGCCTCAACGGCTTCCAATCGTGCTTCAGCATTGACATCTTGGGCATTTTCCTGTGAGACATCGGCGATCTGACTATCTTGGATACGCAGCGCTTGCTGAGCCATCCCCATTGCTTCGGGAAGTGATGAGTCTGAGACACCGAGTAAGAACGACAAGTCATTTACGCCACCAGATTTATATGCATCGGCCGCAATCTGCCCAACTTCATCTTGGGCTAGGTTCAGTTCTTGCTGAGACGCTTCGATTTCTTGCTGAATATCAGATAACCGACCTTCTGCTTCAGCCACTCGATTGTTGAGTGAGTTCACCTCTTGTTGAGCCGCTGAAACGCGGGCCTCAGCATCTTCGACGGCTTGCTGGGCGCCTGGCAATTCGTCCTGCAAGTCTTGGAGTTCGGTGACCTTGTTTGCTATGTCCTCGTCGAGACCTTCAAGTGATGCATTGAGATCACCGCGATCAGAATCCAGATTTTCCTTCTCGTCGTTCAAGTTCGACAGCGAATCGTCTAATCGATCGCGTTCATCCCTGGAATCATCAAGCTCACGTTCAAGCCGGTCGACTCGGTCCTGCCCAAAGGCGGGTACTACGGAAGTGACACCAAGGACGGCAATGATGCCTGCGGCCGCAAAAGCATTTGAGAACCGTCGTTGAATCATGTTCATGTCTCCTTCAGACACGTGCAAAGTATCTTCAGTTTGAAGTTCGAATGTGGCTCGGTAGTTAGCATCTTCGGAATATTTACACTTTGAGGTAGCGCCTCAGCGTCAGCATCGAAGACACTGCGGCGAGTATGAGAGCGATAACGAATAACAGGGGCACAAGCCATAGGGCTTCGGCTGATGAGATGAAGCCAGTTTGTGGGTATTCACTAGCCAACCAATCGGCGATAAAGAATTTTGCGATCGCCCAGGTGGCTATCGAGGCCAAAGCCGCACCCAACATGGCCGCGACAACACCTTCTGCTAAGAATGGCAGCTGGATCATGGTTTTAGATGCACCGACAAGGCGCATAATCCCCGTTTCCCGCCGTCGCGAGAAGGCGGAGAGACGAATGGTCGTAGCTATCAGCAAGATGGCTGTGATCAACATGATCACAGCAAGTGCAATAGCTATGACCGAAGCAATATTCATCAAAGAGAATAGTGATTCCAGTAATTCCCGTTGGTCCGAAACAACCTCGACACCAGCCATGCCCGAAAACATCTCGTTGACCACTTCGTATTGCTCTGGATTGACCAGTGAAACTCGGAAGGATTCTGGCAGTTGGTCCGCTGTCACGCTGTCAGCCATGTCGAGATTTGAGTACTGTTCTTGGAACAGTTCCAGTGCCTGATCCTGGGACTCATACTCGTAGCTTTCGACGTATGCGGTGGCTTGTTGGGACTCAAGTTGCGCTTCGATGGCGTCGCGCTGACTGTCGGTGACGGCCCCGCCAGCACAGCTAGCCGCGGTGGAGGTGTCGTTACAGAGGAAGATGGCGACTTCGACGCGGTCGTACCAGTAACCCTTCATCTGGTTGATCTGCATTTGCAATAATCCAGCGGATCCAACGAACGTGAGTGAAATGAAGGTCACCAAAACAACTGAGATGACCATTGAGAGGTTTCGGCGAATACCAGAAAGCGTTTCCGAAACAATAAACGCGAATCGCACTAGTTCACCTCCGACTTTCTCAACCGAGATTGCAGTTGAGCGGTGGTGTCGGCGGGTTGGTAGCCACCTTCAGCTTCGTCACGATTCACCACGCCCTGGTCGAGTTCTACAACACGACGACGCATGGTGTTCACTATTTCGTGGTCGTGGGTGGCCATGACGACTGTGGTACCGTTTTGATGAATTTTGTCGAGCACTTCCATGATGCCCCAGGACGTTTCCGGATCGAGGTTACCGGTGGGCTCATCTGCAAGAAGGATCGCTGGCCGGTTGACGACGGCACGAGCGATGGCAACACGCTGTTGCTCACCACCGGATAATTCGTGCGGAAAGCGTCGCCCTTTGTCTTCGAGACCAACGGTTTCAAGCACCTCTGGGATTGCCTGGTTGATCAGTCCTCGGCGTTTGCCCAGCACCTGCATGGCAAACGCGACATTCGAAAAGACATTTTTGTTCGGGAGAAGTCGAAAGTCCTGAAATACGACTCCAAGATCCCTGCGTAGATGCGGCACTCGCCACGATGAGAGTCGGGCGACGTCGCGTCCGGAAACATACACGGTGCCTGAGGAAGCTTTTTCCTCCCGTTGTACGAGCCGAATGAATGTTGACTTCCCCGACCCTGACGGACCAACTAAGAATACGAACTCGCCGCGTTCTATTTCAGTGGTCACACCGTCCAGGGCAGGACGCGAGGTCGTGTCATAAACCTTCGTGACATCTTCGAATCGGATCATGTTGTTTCCTAGGCCGAACCGGCACGCGGCTCACCGGTACTCGGCCTTGTTGGGGAAGTAAAAGCACCAGCCCTTCAAGACTAATCACGGTTCGATAACATCCGTGGGATCTTGGGGCTGGTGCTTACGGTGTGTTGAAAATATTTCTAGAGTTCAAGCAAAATAGCTTCGCCTTGGCCGCCACCGCCACACAAAGCGATGGCAGCCCTTCCACCGCCGCGACGCGCGAGTTCTTTCGACGCGGTCAGCACGAGGCGTGCTCCTGATGCACCGACTGGATGGCCAAGCGCGATGGCACCACCATAGAGATTCGTTCTCTCAAGCGGGTAATCGAGGTCTTTGAGGGATTGCACGACAACTGCCCCGAATGCCTCGTTGATTTCAATGAAATCCAAGTCTTCAGTTTCCCAGCCTGAGCGCTTCGTTGCGGCAGCAATTGCATTCGACGGTTGCGAATGCAATTGGGAATCACGCGGTCCAGCTACCTGCCCGTAACCAGCAACCGTCGCCAGAATCGTATGCCCGCGCTGCTCAGCGTAGTCACGAGACGCGACGACGAGGGCCGCAGCGCCATCAGAAAGTTGTGACGAGTTGCCAGCCGTCACCGTACCGTCTTGTGCGAAAGCTGGGCGCAGGTCTGCCAAGCTGTCTGCCGTGGTGTTCGAGCGCACTCCTTCATCTGCATCAAAGAGCATTGGCTCACCGCGGCGTTGTGGGATCTCAACCGGAGCAATTTCCTCGCCACGTACGTCCCTACCAGCCTCGGCGCGCTGGTGCGACAAAGCAGCCACCTCGTCCTGGCTGGCACGATTCAAACCAAATTTTTGATTGCCCTGTTCCGTCAGCACTCCCATGGAAACCCCACTGCCCTGGTCGCTGAGTGCATCATGATCAGTTGCATCCAACATGGTAACGGGACCGTATTTATGCCCGGCACGGGAGCCCGGGATGAGGTGCGGCGCGTTTGTCATAGACTCCTGCCCGCCAGCGACGACCACGTCGGCATCGCCGAGCGCAATCATCCGTGCCGCATCTATCACAGCGGTCGCTCCCGATAGGCACACCTTATTGATGGTGATGCCATGAACATCGCGACCGATACCAGCATGAAGCGCTGCCTCACGTCCGGGATTTTGACCTGCCCCTGCTTGGATCACCTGGCCCATCACGACGGTATCTACCGTCTCGGCCGATAGGTTTGCATCGAGCATGGCGGCTTTGATCGCGTGGGCGCCCAAATCAATAGCTGAGTGCCCGGAGAGAGAACCAAGCAGCCGCCCAAACGGGGTGCGAGATCCACCTATAATCACTGCATCACGTGGCGAAGGTGTAGACAAAGGGACTCCTAAGTTGTATGGCGTGGCTTCAAACACATTGTAGTTCAAAAACACCATAAACCGGACACTTGTATAAGACTATTTTTCCACTTTCAGTGAAAGGCCATTAACTGAACTCAGCTGAGTTTTGTCTACCTTTTCTTAGTGACGGCCTTCAGCTCGCCACCGGATACCAGCATCGATAAAATCGTTGATTTCCCCATTAAAGACTTTCTCCGGGTTGCCCTCTTCATGGCTGGTGCGGAGATCTTTGACCATTTGATACGGGTTAAGAACGTAGGAGCGCATTTGGTCGCCCCAGGACGCCTTCACGTCGCCCGCAAGCTCCTTCTTCTTGGCATCCTCGGCTTCTTTGCGAAGTAACAAGAGTCGAGACTGCAGCACGCGTAAGGCCGCCGCGCGGTTCTGAATTTGTGATTTTTCGTTTTGCATAGAAACCACAATTCCTGTGGGGATGTGGGTCATGCGAACCGCAGAGTCAGTAGTGTTCACGTGTTGCCCGCCCGGGCCTGAGGAACGGAAAACGTCAATTTTCAGGTCGGTATCCGGAATTTCGATCGAATCATCAGTCTCGATCAAAGGAACAACTTCTACAGCAGCAAATGACGTATGCCGACGGCCCTGGTTATCAAACGGTGAGATGCGCACGAGTCGATGCGTTCCCGCCTCAACAGATAGCGTGCCGTATGCGTACGAAGCATTGACTTCAAAAGTCGCCGATTTCAGCCCAGCCTCCTCAGCATAGGAGGTGTCCATAACCTTGGCAGGATACCCATTGTGCTCGGCCCAGCGCAGATACATACGCAGTAACATCTGAGTAAAGTCTGAGGCGTCCACTCCCCCAGCACCCGCTCGAATGGTAATGACGGCCTCGCGCTCATCATATTCACCACTGAGTAGCGTCACGGTTTCTAATTGGGTCAAGGATTTTGAGATGCTGGCTAATTCCGTGGCAGCCTCAGCATAGAGGTCAGTGTCTTCGCCTTCTTGGGCGAGCTCCGCCATGACTTCCAAATCATCAATACGAGAGTACAACGAGGTCAGGCGCCCGAGTTCATTTTCTTTCCGCGACAGGGCCGAAGTCACTTGTTGTCCCACGGCTGGGTCATCCCAGAGATTAGGCGCACTGGCTTCTTCGGAGAGCTCAGCAACGTCCGCTCGTATCTGTTCAATGTCAGATACGGCTTCGATGGATTCGTATGTGTGGCGCAGATTTGCGATTTCTGCGGAAAAGTCTATATCAGCCATGGCCTTTCAAGGATACGCGATATGGGGTGCAGGTCATAAACTATTGTTCGAGACGCGTACGCGCCGTGCCTTCAGCTACCACTTGTACCCCCGCTGGGATTACCCAATTCACAATGGGAGGATGGGCTGTGGCAGATAGTTGCACTTCGACCGTGGTATCTCCGATGACGCGTACTGATTCGATGTTGAGGTTTGGAAACCGCTGCACAGCATCAACATTTGTCAAATGTTCTGAGACCTGGCGTGTGGCCGTGCTGTTGGTGATGGTCGGCGACAACTCCTGAGGATCGGCAATAGTAAACGAGGTGGCGGCGCTTTGAGCTGCCGAATCGGCCAAAGACAACAACTTTCGATGTTGCAACGTCACAGCCATAATTGCTGTGATCGTCAAGGCGAAGAGGAGCACGATAACCGTGGCACCGATGACGAAGATTGAGGTCTGTCCGTCGTCGTGCCGGACACGTTTCATCATTCAAATTCTCCTATCACGTGGTATCCGGTGGCATCCATCGTGGCGACGCTCGTTTGAGTGCCAAGAAACGTTGGTATAAGCGGCAGCGGAACGTCGATCGATACGTTGACTGTTATACGAGTGCCAGGTGTAGTGCACGATGTGTTGCTACATTGAATTGTTGTGTGCGTTGTGTCGGGATCGAGCTGGTAATTTTCCGCAGTCAGGTGGACTGTGTTGATCGCACGAGCCTCGGCTTGAGCATTGTCCGATGTGTGGGCAATAGTTTTTGCAGCTTGGTCTGATGCCGCCACCACGGCATAGCCTGCAGCTTGGAGCTGGGAAATAGTTACGAGCAAATAGATCGCCGGTATGAGCAGGATGATACACAGCCCGATGAATTCTACTGTGGCAGAGCCGTTGTCATTGCGGTGTGAGGTCATACGCTTGGGCTGTAGCTGATAGTGGGATGGGGCCTGTGATAAAGCCCAGGAGTGGAACACGGTGGGTAATAGTCACGCTAATGAGTTCTCCGTCAGCGGCTCTATTAATGCTTACCTCGGCAGATTCGGCATTTGGAACGGCTGTGGTGAGCAGGGTTGTTGTGCGCTGTTGACCGTCCGCCAAAGTTCTATCGGCCAGTGCTGCGTGACGTGCACCGGCCGAGGCCGCATCAATCATGGTGTTTCTCGTATGGATGACGACGCCTAATTGCAAAATAGTGCCACACAACAGTGTGATCAGCGCGATGATCATTGCAGATTCTGCAACGATCGACCCGGATTCGTTTTTCCCGGACATTTAGGCGTCAGAGACTCTACTAATTGCATCTTCGAATAAGCCGTTCAGCGCTGGGCCAGCGATGGCAAGTAACCCTGCGACCAGGATGGCAGTCATCAGCGTAATCATGACCCAGCCGGGTACATCGCCGCGTTCATCAGCCACATTCTCGGGTGATAGGTGTGTGAGGAGGAGAGTGATAAGATGCAAGGTGATTTTCCCTTCAAGGTTAGAGTCCGATGTTGAGGAGTGAGAGCCCTGGAAAGACCGCAAACACTACGGTCAGTGGTAGGACGCCGAAAATAAGTGGAACAAGCATCCCGATTTCTTTCTTGCCGGCGACTTCTAACAGTTCGCGTTTTGTCAGTTCACGAACATCCGTGGCTTGCGCATGAAGAACGGTCGCCAGCGGTGTGCCCCTTTCGTGGGCCACTGTAAGGCCTGCAATGAAGCGTTCGACAGGATTGAGCTGGAGCCTATCCGAGCATGCTTTCAAAGCCGTTGTGAGTCCATCCCCAGATCGAATATCAGCCAGCACAATACTAAATTCATATGCGAGTTCACCGTTTGCCGTGGTAGCAACGCGTTCGAGCGCACCGCGTGCGGAGTCGCCAGCTGCCACGGATAGCGCCAGCAGCTCGGCGATTGTTGGAAATTCTGCGAGAATCTTTGCCCGTCGTCTGTTAATTTGTGTGGTCAGAAGATTGTCTCGGGCAAAGAACGCCAAGATCGTGGCCGTGAGTACAAGGACCAGTCCTAGCAAGGGATGCAAAGCGTGGTTGATCGCAGCCCAAATGCATCCTGCAGTTGCCACGGCAGCTGCTGCCACCGCCATCACCAATTGTTGTGCCCGATAGTCTGCAATATTAAGTCTCGACCCCGCCTGCGCAAGTCGGGCGTTCAATTGAATGTTCCCCAGGTTCAATCTGTTGAGCTGGTTCACGCCCGATTGGATGATCGGCGCGGTGATGGTGGAAAGGGTTCCTAGCGCCGTCAGCGACTGTGGCTCAGTTTGGTGAGTGCGTGCCGGTCCTCGCATCTGTGGGGCGACACGCTGAACCAACGTAGGTTTATTGAAACGAAGAGCAACCATCGCCAGCATCGTGAGACCGATGCCACCAATACTAGCCAAACCAATAGCGAGCCAAAGCGTTGCGGTCACAGTACCCTCCGTTCTGCGGGCAGAGCACCGATACGCAACATGAGTCGATAACACACGACTGAAACTGCTATACCGCCCAGTAGGAGGACTAACCCGGCCACCGACTGATAAGCTGCCGCGGCCTCAGGTTGGGTTGCTAGGAGTAACAACACTGCCCACGGTGCAACAACGGCCAACCTGGCACCATTCACTGTCAACGATTGACGGGCTTCAAGTTCAGCTCGCGTACGAGAGTCGTCGCGTAAGAAATCCGACAGAGTTTCTAACAGACGACCAATATCAGCGCCGCCAACTTCACGGGTGACCCGTAGGGCTGCGATCAATCGGTCTGCGGTGGGGTCAGATAGCGTTTGTCTGAGACGATCTAAAGCGTCTGTAAATCGGGCTCCCGAACGATAATCATTGGCGAAACTCGCAAACGCATCTTGAAGTTCCATAGGTCCGCGTTCTGCTAACTGTGCCAGCGCTTCCGGAAGGGTCAGACCTGCTCGGACAGCTGATCGAAGGTTGTCGATGGCATCTGGCCATATCTCTCGAAGGGCCGTCTGACGGCGCTTTGCTTGCCAGTTCAAAGCCACCCACGGTAGGGCTCCAGCAAACAGTCCAAAGCACAGCGCGATTGAGGCAGCGCCGGTCAATGCGGTCAAAGTTATGAATACGATGAAGGCTAGGACGAACGACAGGGTCATCACACCCGAAACCGTGATACGTCTGATCCCACTCCTGGCCACCAATTGCTCGAGCCTAGAGGGTTTGATATGCCCACGTCGAGGTTTTCTTGGCCAAAAGGACCACCAGATGAGCAGCAATCCGGCGCCGAGTCCTAAACCAATAACGACGCTCATGCAGTCGTCCCCACAACAGATCGGATATCGATCCCGGTATCGGCGAATTTTGGATGATCTATGAGACCCGTAGGGTTGAAAGTCAGGTGATCATCGACCATCTGAAACACTGGAGATGACTCAATGATGCCGCCTTCGACTCGTTGTCCAACCGATAGAATCTCTGTGACTTGTCGATGGCCGTTGGGTTTGCGAGCGCAATGAACAACTAAATCAAAGCAGCTGGCAACGGTTGGGGTGACAAAGTCCCGGCTAATATTCTCACCGGCGAGTAGTGGCAGCGTGCAGATTTTGGTCAATGCATCGTATGAGGAGTTGGCATGGACCGAACACATGCCGCTCAAACCCGCGTTTAAGGCCACTAGCATATCGAGTGCTTCTGCTTCGCGAACCTCCCCTACGATGATTCGATCGGGGCGCATCCGAAGCGCTTCTTTGACCAATCTTCGCAGGGATATTTCGCCAATACCTTCAAGGTTGGGCTGACGACATTGCATATTGATGACGTCGCGCTGAGGTATTTTGAGTTCGAAGATTTCCTCAACTGTAATGACTCGCTCACGCGGTCCGATAGAAGCAGCCAAGGAATTGATCAGCGTAGTCTTACCGGCCTGAGTCGCGCCTGAAACCAATACATTCAGTCCAGTTCCGATAGCTGCGTCCAGGAATGCGGCAGCTTGAGCCGTCAAGCTACCCTTCCGGACTAAATCGTTGAGACGGTGAGCCCGAACAACGAACTTCCGGATATTCACCGCCCAATGTTTTGCCGTGATATCCGGGATGACTACGTGGAGACGCGAACCATCCGGGAGCGCCGCATCAACAAACGGCGTCGACAAATCAAGCCGACGACCACTCGATTTGAGCATCTTCTCCACCAAATCAGCGACTTCCTGGGTGGACAACGAAATGTTGGTGAGTTCAGTGACACCAGACCGTGCACAAAAGATCTGGGAAGGCGAGTTGATCCAAATCTCTTCAACTTCTGGATCATCTAACAATGGCTGTAACGGGCCAAAGCCTGCAACGGCGTCGAAAATCTCCTGCTGGGTAGTCGGGATATCGTCCAGCATGGGCAGTGGTGCATGCATGCTGCGCGCGTCATAGTCAGCAGCAGCACTTGCTACGAGCTCTCGAACCTCATCAGGCTGTCCCGCCGGATCAATGCCGCGAGATCGAATTAGCTCACGAACTTCTAGTTCCAACAATTGTTTCGCTTGCATCTTGCTCCAAAATCAACTTCACACGCCTAAGAATTTGTGACAGGTTTCACTCTATTTATTCCGCAGATGGTTTCAAGGCCTCATGGGCGCTTTGTGGATAAGTTTTATGGAACTTGAGTTATCCCCAACCTTGTGCGCCGCACCCTCTCATTTCAGTATTCCCTAGCATGATGGGGTCCATCAAGTGTTGAAAGGATGACCATGCTGTTGCAGATTTTCGGGCTGACCACCGAACCCACTTGGTGGCATCTCAACCGGATTCCGTCTGAAGGCGGGGGTGAGTTGTCACGAGTGCTCACAGAGGTGCTGCCACATGCTAAGGCCCTCGAGTTCTTCACTCATGACGGGCCGTTAACAGCGCAATCTGCAGAGGTCCTATCAGCCCGGTGGTCTGATGGTGTAGGACAGATTGTTGCAAAGCCCAGCGGGTCTATACCGCGTCATCAACCGACCTCCGGCTTATCCTTGGTCACGAGTGCCGGTCCCGACTCTGGACGTGTTTTTCCGCTGACACGGAGACCGTTATCTGTGGGTCGAGGCCGATCAAAGGCTCGGATACGGGACCCTTGGCTATCCGCACACGCGTTTGATATCCAGCTCTCGTCGAACGGAATTCTTATCACACCGGTTGGTAGACCAGCGAAGCTCTGGGCAGACGATGAACCTTGGAAGGCAGGACGATCGGAATTCATCCTGCACCGCGGTGTCGGCGACCACCTAGACGCCCCGAAAGCGCCTGGACCGTTCGAAATCCATCCTGGTCAGCCGCCTTCACCTCCCAACATCGTGTTGCAAGTCATTGGAGCTGCCGCACCCTTGGTAATTGGTGTCGTGCTGATGGTTATGACAGGAATGTGGTACTTTCTGCTGTTTTCCGGTATTTCGGTGATCATTGCTGCCGTGATGATCGGTCAGTATCGACGTGCTCGACGCGTCTTTGCCGACAAAATTGGGGCTGCATTACAACGCACAGCTGAGTCATTCCAGCGATGCATTTTTACTCCGCACGAGTTTGTGCAAGCTTTATCGTCGCACCATCCCGATCCGCTGGGCCTTCAGTCGACACAAACCGAACATCCCGTGCTGTATCTGGGTCCGGGGCTCCGAAAAGCCGATCTGACGCAGACTCAAGACGCCTCGCGTTGGGATGAGTATCTCGTCGGTGAAGTCGGCATTATTCTCACATGCCAACCGGGAGCTCGAACGATAGTGGTCGGCGATTCTTCCATTCTTCGACCAGTCAAGAACTGGTGCATTGCCCAGCTACTGCGTCAAGCGAAGGCGACAGGTACCGGCTTCACCGTGGACAATAGGACGTTGGGCGGTGAATCAAGTGTTGAAGTGACCAATGATCCTGCGACGGTCCCGCGATCAGAGGTACACCACCTCGTGTTCTGTGACGATGCGAAACAGACTCCAGATAGCCACACCACCGTCGTCAACCTGCAAGCACAAACCATCCAGGGCACTATCAGCGCAACGAATGTGACGGTACCCGGCATAAGTTCTCCGACTTTGGAACGGATTACCAAAGAAATCGCATTAGACCAGCCGAAAGAGACGGCCTCTTTGCAGCATCTGAGTTTATCTTCCAGCACGATGCAGCATCGAACAACAACCGAACTCTTCACCAGAGTCGGGGCGGGTAGCATGGGCTTATCTATCGACCTGGTGAACGACGGCCCACATTTGCTGATTACCGGAACCACGGGGTCAGGGAAATCCGAGTTACTGCTGACCGTTCTCATAGGCGCGGTTGAAGCCTATCCGCCTACCGAAGTTGCCATGGTTCTGCTGGACTTCAAGGGTGGCTCGTCATTCAACGTGCTGGCTTCATTACCGCACGCCATGGGCGTTGAAACAAATCACGTTGCCGCAACTTCGTTCCGTTCGTTGGATGCTATTTCTGCCGAATTGCACAGGCGAGAGCTGCTCTTCGCGCAACATCAGGTGGCTGATTACCAATCCTTTCGACGCCGTTTTCCGCATCTCGTGTTACCTCGCCTCGTTGTGGCGATAGATGAGCTTCGGGTGCTCGTAGATGATAACGCTGAGGCTGCAGACTTACTCGCCCGTCTGGCGGCCACAGGGCGCTCTTTGGGTTTCCACCTGATTATCGCCACCCAACGAACCCAGGGCGCCGTCAATGCCGATATTCGGGCCAATATCGGCGCTAGTATGAGTTTACGAACAGCTACGGAACACGATTCGTGGGAAGTCCTAGGAACCGCAGACGCGTATCGAATTTCACCGTCAACACCAGGGCGAGCGTATTTCAAGTCCGGAGCAGACCAACCGCGACTTTTCCAAACATCTCGGTACATACTGGAACATGAACCCATCACAGTTACTGAGCACAATGAGACAACCTCACAGGTGTTACAAGCGACCACAGACTGGTCCAGTCTCGTCGAAGAGCTCAGTGATCGTGCTTCCGATATGCCAGTCCCCAACCCAATCATCCTCCCGCCCCTGCCCGAATATGTCGATGATCAGGACCTTCGGGACACGCACCATATTGAGGCTTCATCTGCCGTAGTCGGTTTGGTCGATAATCCAGCAACGTGCAAGCAATATCCGGTGATCCTCAGCCCGAGCTCAACTCGTACCGATATCGTAGTCTTATCTAAATCTGTCGCGTGGGTGGGTACGGCTGGTAGCGGTATCGAAGCAGCGCTAACTACTGTTCAAGAATACGTGCTCGGCACCACCAACACGAAAGTCTTTCTAGATGGCGGCCAGCTCCCAGGCGATGAGAAGGGTTGGGACTACTATCTTCACGTATCTGATGCTGATCCGGATATTCTCAAAGAGTTTCTGCAATGGCTAGAAACAAACATGGCAAAGCAAGAAGACACAGTAGTTGTCATAAACGATTGGGGTAGCTGGATACATCAGATGGTGACCGGACACTTCCAGGGGTTAGAAGATCTGTTAATCCAACTGTTGCGCCAGTACGGCGCAGTGTTAACCATGTATATATGTGGCAGCAGAGAATTAGCCGGTGGCCGGATGATTGGGATGATCCCTGATCGCTTCTATCTCCCCACGAATTCGACACCGGAACATCGTATGCTCTGGCCCAAACTCATCGCGGTTCCAGCAGTGCGCGGACGTGCAGTATTAGTCAGCGCTGATCAGCCCACAGGTGGACTCGCAATCCAACTGGCCAACGACTAACCACCACGCTGCGCCATAGCTGAGGAATATAAACAGATGGTGGCAGCAGTTGCCACATTGAGGGATTCTGCCCGACCATACAAGGGCACCGATACACGCTGGTCAGCGAGGTCACGTTCATCGGTGTCCAGACCTTGTGCCTCGTTGCCAAATAACCAGGCGGTTGCTTGCATAAGCGCAGCCGCTGGCGCTTCATCCAAAGAAAGATCACCATAGCCGTCAGCTGCGAAGACTCGGCCTTGATAGGCAGCGACAAATTCCCGCAGATCGATATTGGTATACACCGGTACATGGAACAACGATCCAGCACTAGAACGAACCGTCTTGGGGTTGTACACGTCGACACTGCGCTGTGTGGCGATGACGTAGTCGACACCTGCCGCATCGGCGGTCCGAATGATTGTTCCAGCATTGCCGGGGTCTTGCACGCGAACCATGCTTGCAACCAGCTGAGCGTCTGGTGTGGGCTTCAGATCGACCCTTGGTAGATGTGCAACGACAATGATGTTCTGGTGCACTACGGCATCAGACATCGCCTGCATGACCTCATCGGAGGCTTCTGCGACGAATACATCGCCCGTAATTTTGCCAATGTAACCCGCGAGCTCTGGATGTGACGACGATAAGCGTTGGGTGTAGTACACCTCAGCGACCGTGTGATCTTTCGGCCAAAACTGTGCTGTCTGGGCCGATAGATCCAGCAATCCGAGGTGTGCACGGATCGCTTCGGTAGCAGACTGCGGGCCTTCTGCCAGAAATCGTTGACGACGGTTTCGGACGGCCGAACGCCCCGCCAACTGGGCCACCCGTTTCACGCGGTCGGCGTTCGGGTTATCCATCCAGTTGACGGGGCGTGTGCGCATATATTCTCAGTCGCTAAGACTTACTTAGCGGCAGGAGCGTTCACATCGGCTGGCAACGCTTCTTTTGCTTTCTTGACCAGTGCAGAGAACGTTTCTGCATCAGAGACAGCAATTTCAGCAAGCATACGGCGATCGAGTTCAATTTCAGCCAGTTTCAGACCCTGGATGAAACGGTTGTACGTCATGCCGTTGGCACGTGCCGCAGCATTGATGCGGGTGATCCAGAGGCGACGGAAGTCACCTTTGCGTTTACGGCGGTGCTGGTAGTTATACACGTACGAGTGCAGCAGCTGCTCGTGCGCTTTGCGGTACAGACGTGAGCGCTGACCGCGGTAACCTTTAGCACGCTCCAGTATTGTGCGGCGTTTCTTTTTTCCGTTAATCGAACGTTTGACACGTGCCATGCGTTCTACTCCTTTTGTATATTCCCGGGACGGGACGAAAGACTTCTGTTGCGCTACCTAGATAGCTGTGGACTAAATACCCAGCATGCGACGGATGCGGGCGACATCGCTTTTTGCAAGGGGGACGTCTGGCTTCAGGCGACGTTTGTAGCTCGATGGCTTGTGCTCCAGGTAGTGACGGCGATTAGCACGCTCGCGCATCAGTTTTCCTGACCCGGTCACGCGGAAGCGCTTGCGGGCACCATTATGAGTTTTCATTTTCGGCATGGGGGCCGTTCTCCTTCTTGTTGATCGCTGGCTTCCGCTTGAAACCAGTCTCAGTCTTCTTCACAAGACTCTCTAGCCCAAAATATGTTCTGAGTTTTTGGACAAAACTTTGCGATAGTTGGACTATCTAGCGCTCTGAACCTGGCTTCGGGCCATCGGATGATTCCGACGCCTGCTGCTTCAGTTCTTCTGGCATTGCATCAGCTATCGAGTTTTTTGGCTCGGCTTGCTGTGCTTCTGCTTCACGTGCGTCTCGAGCTGCAGCTGCGCGACGATCGCGGCGTGATCCACCGCCGTCACGCTCTTTGTGCGCTCCACCCTTGCCCTTCGTGGCTTGGTTACCGCGCATCGGCCCGACGACCATGACCATGTTTCGTCCGTCTTGACGAGGTTTGGATTCAACTTCACCAAACTCGGCAACATCATCGGCAAAACGTTCCAAGAGCTCCACACCGAGCGATGGACGCTGCTGTTCACGACCGCGGAACTGGATCATAGCTTTTACTTTGTCACCAGACTTCAAGAATTTTTGTGCCTGAGAGATCTTGGTCTGGTAATCGTGGTCTTCAATCTTCAGACGGAAGCGAACTTCCTTCAGCTGAGTCGTTGCTTGGTTCTTTCGTGACTGACGGGCTTTGACTGCAGCCTCGTACTTCCATTTACCGAAATCCATCAATTTTGCAACAGGTGGTTTCGCTTTCGGTGCTACTTCCACTAGATCTAAATCAGCTTCAACAGCCAGCCGCAACGCATCTTCGATGCGCACGATGCCGACCTGTTCGCCCTCTGGGCCAACTAACCGGACCTCGGGCACGCGAATGCGTTCGTTTACTCTTGGCTCGCTAATGAGATATCTCCTTGTGTAGGTTGGTGTTGGTGTTCGCCAACTCCCATGGCTAGCACTCACAGCAAGGCATAAAAAATACCTCCCTGTGAAGACAGTGGAGGCTCAAACAGTTGCGAATCAATTCGCACAGTTCTTCAAACAAAAACTTCTGCAAGTTTCCGCTTGGGCAACCCGATAACTAAACAGTCAGTCCGTCGGCGGGTGGGAGGTTCACTCCACTTGTCATTCGCCTGCCAACACTACCAAGATCTCAAACTAAACACAATTCGTCATTGAGGCTGGTCGCGCTACTCTCAGCACGAAAAATTGGTCGAACGGCATTTTACATCTGGGAGTTATGCCAAGCTTAGAGCTATGACTGAACCACATGATCACGCACAAGATGGCGTTTATGAATTCGGATTGAACGATGTTGAGAACCAAGTTCGTCAAATCCACGAAGTCCCCGCAGCTGAAGTTATTTCAACGACTGCTGTACACCTGATGACTGCAGCAGCCGTCAAAGTCGGTTTGGGCGATATGCCCAATGCCCGCGACCACATCGACCTTGACGAAGCACGCAAGATCATCACTGCTCTCGCCGGCTTGATCGTCGCTGGTGCACCGGATATGGGCTCCGCCCACGCAGCGCCACTACGGGATGGCCTGCGCTCACTTCAGCTAGCATTCCGCGACGAGTCCGTCGTGCCAGACCCACCGGGGCAGGGCCCAGGCGAGAAATATACCGGGCCAGTCAATTAGTCCTGTTCACGACTTCGGCGCTGGACAAGATGTCCGTTCAGCGCCGGAGTGAACAGTCCGATCAACACGATACCTCCTGAGATCAACAGAGACGCCCCCAGCACGACATCGCCCAACTGAAAAAACGTGAACGACACAATCACTGCTAGCACCTCAGCAACGACCAGCGCGCCGCGAGGCCACGCTTTGCCTTGATAGACCCCACGGGCGGCGGCAAAGAGCCATATTGCACCCAGCACGTACAGAAACCCCAGAAAGAATATTGCTACACCCGGTAACTCCTGGGAGTTCGGGTCGATGAACGTCAAGATAGCATTCACAATAAGTGCAATGGCTTGGCCGGCCACGACGGCAGCCACAAGGAACACTACCGGTGATGGTCTGGCGCTCTGCGATGTCTGGGGCATGAAGTAACTCCGTGATGAATAGAGAATGTCCAACGATCGATGTACTATTCCAGCGTAGCTTCATAGCAGCCTTGGAATTGTGACGGCTGCGTCACTTGGTTGGACGAATGCTCTGGAGTGTGATTAACGACTCGTTGTTTTTGCAAATTTTCCTTAGAAACCTCTTGAACAGGTGCACACTCCATGAAAAGCTGGTACATAACACATTAACAAGGATCAGTAGTTACTTTGTCATTCGGAGACACCTCACGTCGTTGCGATATGCCGAACGTTTGGAACTACTGGTGAGTAACCAAGTTTTTTATTTACGCTGATAAGCGTTTTCTTAGGGAGCGATCACATGGATTGGCGCAGCCGCGCAGCCTGCCTGGACAAGGATCCAGAACTCTTCTTCCCGGTTGGTAATACCGGACCTGCACTACTGCAGATCGAAGAAGCGAAAGCAATTTGCCGAACATGCCCTGTGCAGGAGGTCTGTCTGCAGTGGGCCATTGATAGCGGACAAGATTCCGGTGTATGGGGCGGCATGAGCGAAGATGAACGTCGTGCGCTCAAACGTCGTAAGGCTCGGGCGCGTCGCGCATCGTAATGCTACATTAGCCCTCGAAAAATGGTGTTGCACATGTGTGCAACACCATTTTCATTTCGTGGACGAGGGACGTGGATTTCGTTTAATGGTCTAGCGGAATGAGCACCACAGCCCGTGTTCCAACGGCCCCGTGCTGATCAAATCTCTGTCGGTGCCACCTGATTGTGCCTCGTAAATCAGACTCCACCAGGGTTCGAATGATTTGAGTGCCGAGACCACTCCCGATGGTAGTGATTGCATCGGGCGCATCAACGACTCCTTCGTCTACCACTTCCACTTGCACATAAGGATGGAAGTGGCCAGGCCGTTGCAGTCTTTTAACGCTCAAGTCCACGTTGCCGCCAGTAGCACTGGTCCCATGCTCGACCGCATTCGTTGCCAACTCATTGACGACCAGCGCAAGCGGTGTGGCCAAGTGTCCCGGGAGGGCTCCGAAGCTGCCGTCAATCGTGGTGGTCACCGCTCGACCTTCGGCGGCAATATCGACTGCCATCCTGAACTGTCGGTTGAGCAGGTCGTCCATATCCACCGTGGCATCCATCGTTTGAGATAGCGTTTCATGGACCAACGCGATGGCATCAACCCGAGACATCGCCTGTAATAACGCTTGGCGGGCACCATCGGAGGTCATGCGTCGTGATTGCATCCGTAACAACGAACCAACAGTTTGTAGATTATTTTTAACACGGTGATGGATCTCGCGGATCGTGGCATCTTTACTGATCAGCTGCTCATCACGTCGACGAATTTCTGTAATGTCGCGCAGCAGCACCAGCGCAGCGAAATGTTCCCCACTGCCATCGATGAGTGGAATCGAACGTGCAGATAAGACGACTTTTCGTGTCTCGATATCGACACGAGCCGAGTATCTGCCAAAAAGTACCGTGGGCATGGATTCATCAATGGGTATGCCCTGATCCAGCTGATTGGTCACCATTCGAGAAAGTTGGCGCCCATCCACGGCCTCCCGCACTCCGAGCTTTCTGAAGGCGGAGGTGGCGTTAGGGGAAGCATAGGAGACGAGACCATGTGCATCAATGCGCACAAGTCCGTCACCGACCCGGGGATTTCCGTGACTCGTCGATGATGCCTTCGAATTTTCAGCAGGCCATATACCGTTGGCGATCATCACGAACAGGTCATAGGCCGATTGCCGGTAGACCTCTTCTAACCGTGACGCGTGCCGCTGGGAGACGAGGTTCTGGTGCACAGTGATCACGGCAATGGTGTCGTTTTTCCACACGACGGGCCAGGCTGAAACCCCAGGTGGTCCCACGGGGTAGTCCTCACCCGCACCGACCGGTTGTTGGTTCGCAACGACGTGAGCGAGCAAGGGCTGCAGATTTTCTGGTGGTCGGGTACCCGTGAGGTCCTGCGGCAATGTGGTTTGCGCCGTGACCGGGCGAGCCTGATCGTGCGCCAGAAAGGTGTCGTCTTCCGCGTACCAGAGCACGAGGTCACAGAAGGACAGATCAGCGGCGATTTGCCATTCGCTGGAAATGAGCTCGAGTCGTTGGAGATGTGCTTGGGAATGAGAAGACCCGGGAGACGAGGTGCGCATGATAGTAGCGTAGTCTCGTCCCCCGGGTTTTACGAAGCTATGTCGTGTTTACAAGATCAGCGTACGCAGCCGTCGAAGTACAACGGTCAGCATCGACAAATCGGTATAACCGTTGTCGGTGTCTTGTTCGTTCAGCTGTTCGGACAGCTCTTCGAGGAAACTTCTCACGCGCGCCACACGGCGCAGATGGTCCGATTCCCAGTGATCGATTGCTTCGACAGCATCGAGTTGTTCGGTACCTTCGGTTAGTACTACTTCTCCGGTGAGTTCTGTCAACCACGAGTACAGGTCCTCGCGCATGGAGACTCGTGACAGCGATTCCCAGCGTGTGCGGCGTGGCAGTCCGGTGATGAGATGCAACAGGTTGCTCACCCCAAACTCATTATGCAGCGCAAAGAATACACCGACCACTCGTTGTGGGTCTACGTCGATGCGTGACGATAGCTCTACAATGTCCAGCAGCGAATATGCCTCGAAGATGCGCGCTGTTCGGGCCGCCAATTGTTGTGGGAACCCCGCCTCAATCAGATGGTCACGATCCGTTTCGTATCGCTTCTGCGTGTCACCGATAAACAGTTCGGTAATTTTTGGAAGCAGTAATCGGACTTGGTCTTGATAGGCGCTGATACGCTGGTCCATGCTCAGGTCTGCGCGCTGGTGGTGAATAATCCAGCGAGTGAGCCGATCGGTTAAGCGACGCAGTCCATAGCCTGATTGCCAGCGAATCTCGGCATCCATTGACCGCGGTAACGTATCAAGTTCGCGACGGTATTCGTTGAGACCGTAGACCTCTTGTGCAGTCAAAAATGATTCCACGACGGTGTGAACATCGGCACCGGTCTCTTCTTGTGCCCTAAATACGGACGTAATACCCCCGGTATCAACCACATGATTCGCGATGAGCATCGCGGTGATTTCGTTGGCCAACGGGTGGCGCAGTACCGTACTGCCCGCGCGTTGTTGCAACGTTTTCGGAAAGTATGCGTAGAGCCACTTGTCGAACCACTCATCCTCAACCAATGGTGAGGCCAAGATGTCGTGCATGAGTTGAATCTTGGTGTAGGACGCTAAGACGGCCAGTTCTGGGGTGACGAACCCTTCACCGTGTCGAATGCGCTCTCGAATCTCCTCTTCGGTTGGGATGGATTCTTGTGCTCTGTCCAATCCAGCATGTTCTTCTAACCAGGCCGTATGTCGGATCAGGGTAGGCGTCCAGTCGTCTTCGAGGCCCTCTTCGAGTCGCAACAACGCGTTTTGGGCCACGTTCGTCGATAGGACGAGTTCTGCAACCTCGTCCGTCATGGACAGTAACAAGTCGGTACGTTCTTCTGGTTCGATGACGCCTTCGGCCAGCATGGTGTCAATCAGGATTTTGATGTTGACTTCATTATCTGAGGCATCCACGCCACCAGAGTTGTCGATTGCATCCATATTGAGGAGCACGCCATTGCGAGCTGCCTCTATACGACCGGACTGGGTGGCGCCAAGGTTTCCGCCTTCACCGACAACTTTTGCCCGCAGTTGATCGCCATCCACGCGAATCGGGTCGTTCGCCCGATCCCCCACCTCGTCGTGAGTTTCTTCAGATGACTTGATATACGTTCCGATCCCGCCGTTGTAAAGCAGGTCTACGGGGGCTAGCAGCACTGCCTTGATGAGCTCATTGGGCGTCATCTGAGTCACGTCGGCTTCGATATTGAACGCTGTGCGCATTTGCTCGGTGATCTCCACGGAGCGCGCAGAGCGTTTAAAGACTCCACCGCCTGCTGAGATCAGGTCAGCATCATAGTCTTGCCACGTAGACCGCGGCGTGAAGTAGAGACGTTCACGTTCTTCAAAGGAACTTTCCGGATCGGGATCCGGATCAATGAAAATATGCAGGTGGTTGAATGCTGCCAGCAGTTTGGTATGACGTGAGCGGCGCATGCCGTTACCGAAGACGTCACCGGACATGTCACCGATGCCCACAACCGTAAACGGTTCAGCTGAAACGTCTTTGCCGAGTGTGCCAAAGTGCGACTTGACGGATTCCCACGCACCCCGGGCAGTGATACCCATTTCCTTGTGGTCGTAACCGACGGACCCACCGGAGGCATATGCATCCCCCAACCAATGATCATATTCAGCTGCAATCTCGTTGGCTGTGTCAGAGAATCCTGCGGTCCCCTTATCTGCGGCAACCACCAGGTACGAGTCCGTGTCATCATGGCGAATAATGTGATCGCGGGTGATGATGTGCTGCTCACCATCGATCATTTTTTGGTTATCGGTGAGGTCGAGCAGACCTCGCATGAAGGTCCGGTAGGCCTCCCTGCCCGCTTCCATCCACGCGTTGCGATCGACCGCCGGGTCCGGCAGCTTGTGGGCGAAGAAGCCACCTTTTGCGCCCTGTGGAACAATGACTGCATTCTTGGTTTGCTGGGTTTGGACTAGAGAGAGCACTTCGGTGCGGAAATCTTCACGACGATCGGACCAACGCAGCCCACCGCGTGCTATCGCGCCAAAGCGGAAGTGCACACCTGAAATTTCTGGTGAGTGGACCCAAATCTCATGAAGGGGTTTGGGCAGTGGCGCAAACGGTATTTGCTGCGGTGATAGTTTGAAACTCTGCCAGCCGTGACCCGTATACACGTTGGTGCGATCGGTGGCTTGAATCACGGTCAGGTATTGGCGCAGTAGTCGGTCCGCATCCAGGGTTGCGACCTGGTCTATCCGTTCCAGCAGACTCTCAACGATGGTTTCTTGTGCATCCTTGCGGGCCTGCGAGGCGACACCATTCGGTTCCTCTCCTGCGGCGGGAAGGTTCGGATCGAAGCGGGTCTCGAAGTATTCGATCAGGCCGGCTGTCACCGCGGGGTTCGCTAACAATATCTCGGCCATGAACTGCAGCGAGTTTGGCACTTGGAGCTGCCGTAGGTAATGGCCGTAGGAGCGCAGCACTGAGACTAAGTTTGGCGCGATTCCCTGATGCAAAACGAGCTTATTGAAGGAGTCGGCTTCAATGTCTCCAACGATGGCTGCGGCAACGGTGTCTTCCAGCAGCTGTCCAACACTGGAGAGGTTGACATCGTCTCGTGCAAGGAGTCCTACGTCGTAGAGATAATAGCTGTCCCGATTGCGCGGTGTTATACGGAATGGGTATTCGTCGGTGACGTCCAGCCCGAGCTCGCCGAGAATGGGCATCAGGGTGGTCAATGTGATGGCTTGGGCTGAATAGATTTTGAGGCGCGCACCGGTTTCACTGGGGACAAGATAGATTGCCGGGCAGTTGCCATCCAGCGCGGTGAAGCGAGAAATATCCTCCATCGCATCATCAACTTCGAAGCGCACTCGGTAGTTTGGCGGAAACGCTTCGTCCCAGACCTGGGCTGCTTCAATCCCGGAGTTTTCTCCAAACACCGTGACCGATTGAATATCCACGCCCTCTTTCCACGAGCGCACCGCCATCACAAGGTCTTCTTCAATATCTTGATGATCTAACGAGTCGTACCCCTGCCAGTCCTGTGGCAACTGTATGCGGTAGAACATGCGAGCTAAGACCGACTCATCAAGGTACACATGGTAGTCCAGTGATTCGGCGCTGAGGTGACGCACCAACACATCTTGAATACGCAAGCGAACAGAGGTGTTATACCGATCACGCGGAATGTATACCATCGCGGTCATGAAGCGACCGTATATATCCGGCCGCAAAAAGAGCCGTGTTTTACGGCGTTGCCCCAATGATAAAATCCCCAGCATCGTGTCCAGGATTTCCTTGGGCTCCATCTGTAGCATCTCATCGCGTGGGTAGCGTTCGAGTTCGTAGTCTAATGCTGCAGCTGAGTGAGAATCTGGGGCGAAACCGGAATCGGCTCGGACCTGTTGAGCTAATTCGCGCGCATAGGGCACCTGGTCGATTGGCATGGATTCTAGCGTGGGGCGCCACAGCCCAATGAAACGACGCTCCCCCACTACGGTGCCACGGTCATCGTATTTCTTGGCAGCAATGAAATCCATGTACGCATTGCGGTACACACGCGACCGAGAATTCGTTTTCGTGATGATCAGCGGCGACGGGCTATCGATTTGCTGCTGCCCTAATGCGGTCAGTGCTCTGGCCGTTGAGGACCGGTCTCGCATGACTCCAAGTCCGGTGTCACGATTTGCGTCTAAGAACTGTTCACCGTCGGCCGTGGTCGCCAATTCATACTCGCGGTACCCGAGAAAGACAAAGTTGTCGTCGCGCATCCACTCGAGTAATTGCGCTGCATGCTCGGCGCCCCGGGTCGATTCAGGACTTTCGGACCGCAACGCATCAGCAGTGTGGGTTGCCGCTTCTTTGAGTAGCTCGAAATCATTATCGGCCGCGCGAGCATCGGCCAATGCGCCAGACACGGCGCTTTCGAGTTCAGCAATTTGTTCATCATCCAGCGGCACGCCCGTCTGAATGGAGATCCATGACTGCAATTCAGCTCGGTAACCATCGGGCGCCGCTGGGATTTGTTCCAGCGGCATGGCCGGATCTCCAGAGATTCTGGGTCGGTGAGCCGGCAGTTCGAAGATGGCGATGAGCTTGTCGTCATTTTCCGAGTGCTGGGCGACCACAATCGGGTGGACGATCACTGAAATTGGCACATCGAGCTTATTCAGCTCTGCCGAAACCGAGTCCACCAGAAACTGGATATCTGGATGCACTACTTGAATGACGGCATGCCGTGTGGAACGTACGACACCAATCTCGGGTTCTCCTGCGGCTTCGACGGCCAGCTCTAGATGCGATTGCACCATGGCCGCGCGTCCTTCCTCGCCGAGGACTTGTTGGTCAGCCGGAGCGATATGACGGAAGTAGGCCTGTATCAGCTCGTCAGTTGCTTCGAGTTGACTACCTGCGGACGGCGCTGTCCACAATGGATCTTTAGCGGGCATCATGTATCTTTCTGTTGCGAAACATTGCAGAGGGGCGGCTCCATTGCCGCCACCACACACCCTAGCTTCTGCTCCGATCAAGCCATAGGGTTGGTCGTCAAAAATCTACTGACGAATCTGTTCTCGGTGTCGCTTGACCATCCGATGTTTCACATTTCCAAGAACTCCGCGTAAGCCCAGTTTGGTTCCGGCACTATCGGCCGTTTCGGACGTCGAACTCGCTGCGGTCGATACGGGTGCCGGCACACAAGTGTGCATAATTTTTTGGATAGCTTTGCGCAACTCGGCCTTCGGCGCGGTTTCGGCCAAAGTTTTGCCGCCTAATAGCGCTGCTGCAGTGACATCTGGTGCCCAGGACAAAAAATGTCGAAGTTCCAAAGACGGGCCGAAGCGTTCCCAGACACCCGACAATTGGTGTTTTGGGCTCACCCCGGAGGTCATTGAGGCGACCTTATTTACCACCGGCACAATGCTGGACTGGGTGATTTCACTCAGCCGTTCCAGCCCTTTCATATAACGCACGAAACCCACTGGATCGCCAGTACCCACCGCGATGACGGTGTTCGCGGTGGTGACCGCAGTGATCGTAGTGGCGTTTCGTTGTGGAGCCGGGATATCAAAACTCAGCTCTTCATCTTGTTCCAGGCTAAATCCACAATCGATAAAGATCTGGTCCCAACCACTGCGAGCTGCGTCCAGTACCTGCGACCACGCGGCCGAGCGAAGTTGAGGCCAACGTTCAGCACGGGTCAGCCCGGTGATCACGTCAAGCTGTGTCCCGTGTACTCGGACCTTCTGGGCGAACCCCGCGAGTCCGGCTGCATCAATACCGCGATGTTCTGCCGCTCGGCATACCTGCGCAATCGCTGCGGTGTCGTCCAACAGCCCCAAGTGCACTGCAACAGCTGCCCCATAGGTATCTGCATCGATCAATAGTGTTCGGTGGCCGGCGATCGCAGATTCCACGGCCATATTCACCGCAACGGTCGTCACTCCAGGCGAGCCGGTGGGCCCCCAAACTGCGGTGACATGACCAAGCGGAGGTCGTTCAATAGGCTCTTCGTCAGGCTGTATTTCCGGCTCGTCATCGACTTCCAACTTATCGTACGTCGGTGGTTCGTGGCCAAGCGCCTGCGCCTGAACGTCGTCGGGTGGTATGTCGGTGGTCGGATCATATGGCGCAGCACGTCGTCCAGGACGCGATGTCGACGCGAGCTTGTCAACGGCCTCTGTAGTGGCTGGCGGCTTATGTTCCGGATCCATCTGCTCTAGAAACTGCAGTTCGTCTGCAGTCAATTCACTCGATGCTTGAGCATGCACGGTCTCCTGACTGTGTACCTCTTGTAGCCATTGCACAAACTCGTGCCCTGAGAGATGCGGTGAGGCCACCGGTATGCCCAGTTCGGTCAGGCGTTGTCGGTCCTCCGTGACGTCACTTATGGCGGCGACCCTGGGGCCGTATCCGTCTGCACCTGCGAGTTGTTGGAGTGCTTCTAGGTTCACCAGTTCCAGGTCATTTGCCACAAGCACCATATCGACTAATCCAGAGCGAGCGACTGCTATCAGCTCGGCGATCACATGGCACCGATGAGTGATGGTCACGTCTGAACGAGTTGATTCAATCGGGGTGACGTGGTCAAAACGTGGGTTGATGGTTGTTGCAACGCTCAGTATTTTCATCACGTATTAGTTTTCGACGGTCGTAGGCACTAGAGAGATCTGCGCCCCATTGGCTTGGGCGTCCAATACCGACGGAAGCGCCTCGTCAGACAGCATCAGATGCACTGTGGTCGTATCTGCCGCGGCAAAAGCCGATGTATTGTCATCCATGCCCACCACCTCGGCGTTGTTTATCATCTTGGTCGGTTCTTCAAAACCCCGCCCATCAGTACTCGCAAGAGCTACCCATACGTCGGCCCGTGACCCAACGTCTACGGACGCGGGCATATCCTGCGATACTCGCACACCAACCTGTTGACGCCCGTCGGGATCAGACTCGGCCACATCGAATTTGGGGAGGAGTTCACCCTGTCGAATGGTGGAAGAGACGAGAAATTGTGGCGGCAGTTCCTCGTCTGCTAACCAGTACTGATCCGAAGATTCTGACATACTTGCCTGGACAATATGAAAATCTTCAGCGTTAGCTTGGGCGCCGGGCACAACATCAACTGATGCCGCCCAATACCCCTGGCGAGAGTCCGCTGCCTGAATGAGTGCTACGACCCCTGCGACAGAGAGCACGACAAGAATGACCCCAACGATCAGTCGTGGATCCCGCCAGCCAGGCGGTCGAATACGGGACGCTTCTGCTGGTTTTTCGATCATGTATTTTCCTCAGGTGTGAGTCTTCCAAACATCTACTGTGTCCGATCAGACCAAAGAACGAAAGTCCTGATTCCCCGCTTCAGAAAGAATTTCGGCAAAAACCGCCTATTTATCAAGGTTATGCACATAGTCGCACTTGTGAACAATTTGGCCCTGCAGTACTCTAAAGTTAACAACGAGCATTAAACTATCGTATTTTTAGGAGCTGCAGTGCCTCGCTTTCTGACTTTGACGGATGTTGCAGAAGAACTCCAAATCTCAACCGCGGCGGTTCGCACCATGGTATTGAAAGGTGAACTAGAGGCCTTTCAGATTGGTGGGCGTGGACAGTGGCGCGTCGATTCACAAAAATTCGAGGACTTTATCGATCAGCTCCACCAAGAACAACGACAGCGCGTCGTGGATTCGGAACACCAGCAGACCAACCAGCACCAGTAGGTGCGTGCCCAGAGTCTAGATATCGTCCAGGCCCATCGGTGAAGCTCGCACCATCATGATGGCTTCAAATGGGATGACACGAACCCCTTGCAGCACTGCAGCACGACGGAACTCGTCCCTGGCATGTAATGCCACATCAACGTGATCTTTTCCGACGCGGTCAATCGTGCCTTCGGCAATGGTCGTTCCGTTACGCCCCACGATTTGGATCGCTTCTCGCCTGCGTGCCAAAATGCGATAGATCGCGGCCATACTTGGACCAGCCCGTAACGGCCGATCGGGCACGATAGCGCCTTTGAGATTCGCGTCGATGCCTGCAATGGCGTTTCGCGTAATCACCACCGCGCTCATGTCATCAACGCCACCAACCCAGACGGGCCCAACGGTCTGCAATTGCAGATCCTGTGTGCGCCCATCTTGTAATACAAAACGCATCCGTTGCCTCAGCGCCGCGCGCACACGATCCATCAGCGTCAAATCTGCCCATATGCCACGAGTCAGCTCCGCTGCGTCTTGTTCAACGGCTTGCCACTGCCCAAATTCCAGCTGGGACTCTAAATCAGCGAATAAATCATTCCAACGCATGAATTTACCCTAAGTCCTGTCGCAGCAAAACTCACTGCATGAGCCGCTAAGCATTGAAAATCAAACCCATGCCGCACATGAGTCGGCATATTTCATGGTCGTAAATAATTCAAATGAACCAAACATGATCAAATGAGTTCTACATGAAGCATTGACATCTAAAACTCCTCTCTGTAAAACTACAGTCATTGAACAAAATCATTTGCACTTGGCTTCAGGAGAATCATGCAACGGCACAACTCTGACGGTAGTTCACAACGGCTGGCTACCGAGGATATTCTGCTTACAGTTCTAGGATTGCTTGCGGGACCCCTGCTGTGGTGGATCGGTCACACATGGGAAAACACCCCTGCAGCGTCATCCATGCAAACCTTGGAATATTGGATCGCCTTGCTTTGCGGTTTCGTTGGAACCGGTCTGAGCATCTTGTGGTTTATCTTCCTCATCGCAGGATTGGGCTTTGCCGTAGCGCTGAAGACCAGGAACAAGGTGATGGCCTATTGGTCAGGGCTCTTGACACCAAAATTCCTGCAGCGCATCATCATTTCGGTATTTGGCATACAGCTTGCATTCGGTTCACAAGCATTCGCTGCGGAGGAATCGCCGCCACCGTCGACCGAAGTTGCCTCCACGCCGACTGATAATCCGTTTATGCCTGACGTAGCGGAGCAGACGCCACAGACGCAAGCTTCACAGCAGCAGGCTGGAGCGGAATCAAATCCAACAAGCTCCGTGGAAGCGCCGATTGCTACATCTGAGCAATCCGACTCGCCTCGTGATCAGCACTCACCCACTGTCACCACCACGGTGCCAACAGAGCGTCTGTCCAGTGAGATCCATCCTGAGGGTCAGACGGCTTCCCCTCCCGATAAAGAACAGACCGGTGGTGCAGTCCAACCTAAACCTCGGCAGACGACCACGATGCCGGTCACCCCCGTCCCAGCTACTGACAAGTCGAAGGAGGTTTCACCCAATCGGGGCATGCCGGAGGTCTTCGTGCCCCAAAAACCATTGCCGTCGCCATATATTGCTGCTCCAAACCCCGACCGACACGACGCAGACTCCTCTCTCGTCATCAAAACAGGTGACAGTTTATGGGACATCGCCCATCAGGAGCTTGGTGCTGAAGCCACGCTGACACAAATTGATCAACGCTGGCGTCAGTGGTGGCAGCATAACCACGATGTACTCGGCGATGATCCCCACTCCATCACACCAGGAACGGTGCTGAACGCACCGCCGTTCACCCACTAATCTGCTCATCTCATGCACACCGTAAGAAAGGGAAACCATGTCTACCGCACTCCACGAACCATTACATCTCGAGAATCTCTCAGAAAACGATGTGCCCCTCAAAAGGGCACCGAACCTCGCGCCGGTCGCTGACGAGAAGCTCAGCATCGATACTGTTCCGGGGACCCTCACAACCGATGTCCGCCATGCTGCCAATGTCTCGCTTTCAGTCGCGCAGCCCCTCGAAGAATATGCACCCGCCGAAAGTCTCCGCGGTGGTCTTGTTCGCTCCAATGTCGTCGACTTGCAACAGAAGCGCGCCCCAAAATCCATCGATAATCGGCATTTGCTGCAAATTGAGTCCATGAAGAACATGACCCAAACCATCGGATCAGCGTTTGTCGAAGCGGAGCTGGGGCTACGGCCGTTTATGCAGCTGAGTTCGTGGATGGAACTGGACCTGTTTCATAAACTGCGACCACGGGTTGAGCACACAGCCAATGGGAAATATCTCATGGCCCAGCGCGGCGGCGAGGACTCCACGAAGGTTCCCTCGATTACTCCTATCGCTGTTCGCGCCGCCGTGTGTCAAAACGGCGCGTGGGAGACTTCCATGACCATAAAGGTCGGTCAGCGCGCCCGGGCGATCGCGATGCGTTTGGAACTACATCGCGAACGCTGGCGGGTAACGGCATTCGAAATTGGCTAGGAGTTCTTCCGAGCCTTCTTCGCTGCCTTGCGTGCTTCACGGTCGTCTGCCTTACGTTCGGCACGAGACTTCTGCGGTTGAGTCACCTTTTGTCCATCAGCGGCACGAGTCTGGGTAGTGGTAGCCCCCGGAGAAGATGCGGACGGCCCAGAATACTGCAGCGGTTGTTGTTTCTGATTTCCGAAGTTCGCGATCTGTGAGAAATCAGCGGCAACCCCGGGCATGTTCGAGCCGACCTTAAGCTCCGGTTTACGAACCTTGGCGTGAAACATTTTGTACACGGTGTCTTCTCTAACGGCCTGCATCATCGACTGGAACATCGTGTGGCCTTCACGCTGGTATTCCACCAGTGGGTCCCGCTGAGCCATAGCTCGCAGTCCAACGCCTTCACGCAAGTAGTCCATCTCGTAGAGGTGTTCCTGCCATTTCTGGCCCAATGATTCCAGCAACACTCGACGTTCGACGTTCCGAAGCAAGTCTTCACCGAGCTCCTCTTCGCGGAGCCCGTAAAGGACTTTGGCATCAGAGATGAGCTCTCGTTTCAGATCAGCCGGTTTCACCGAGGAGAGTGAGCCCAGTTCTTGTTCAATATCTTCTTGTGTGAGCGAGACCGGGTAGAGCCCTTTCAAGTTGTGCCATAGCTGGTCCCCGTCAACTTCCTCGTCGTTGCCGACCTGGAATGCATCATCGACGATGTCGGAGATCGAACCCTCAATGAACTCTTCGATCTGCGTCTGCAGATCTTCGCCTTCTAGGATCTGGCGACGGTCGGCATAGATTGCTTCACGCTGGGAGTTCATGACCTGGTCATATTTGAGCACGTCTTTGCGCTGCTGCGTGTTGCGCTCTTCCACGGTCCCCTGGGCGCGTTCAATCGCCTTCGAAACCATCTTCGCTTCCAGCGGCATATCGTCTGGATAGTTGCTCATGCCCATAACGCGTTGGGCCATCCCTGCGTTGAATAACCGCAAAAGGTCATCTGTCATGGACAGGTAAAAGCGAGATTCGCCAGGATCGCCCTGACGGCCAGAACGACCACGAAGCTGGTTATCGATACGACGCGACTCGTGACGCTCAGTGCCGAGGACATACAAGCCGCCGCTTTCTTTAACTGCTTCGCGTTCTTGTTTCGTATCTTCTTGAGCTTGGGCGAAGACTTCAGTCCAAACGTTTTCATACTCTTCGGCGTGCTCTTCAGGATCCAAGCCGCGACGATTCATTTCGGCTACGGCAGCAAACTCTGCGTTACCGCCAAGAATAATGTCGGTACCGCGACCAGCCATGTTGGTAGCAACTGTCACAGACCCAAGACGCCCAGCTTCAGCAATGATGGCTGCTTCACGAGCATAATTCTTTGCGTTCAACACTTCGTGTTTGACGCCTTCCTTGGCCAGTAGCTTGGAGACGTATTCAGATTTTTCTACCGATGTCGTACCAATCAAAACAGGTTGGCCTGCTTTGTGGCGTTCCACGACATCTTCTACAACCGCAGCGAATTTAGCTTTCTCATGCTTATATACGAGATCCTGCTGATCATGACGCTGTACCTCCCGGTGTGTTGGGATTGGCACCACGCCAAGCTCATACGTGGACATAAACTCAGCCGCTTCAGTCTCTGCTGTACCGGTCATGCCCGAAAGTTTGTTGTACTTGCGGAAATAGTTCTGCAAAGTCACCGAGGCAAGCGTTTGGTTTTCCGCATTAACTTTTACTTTTTCCTTGGCTTCAATGGCTTGATGCAAACCATCAGATAGCCGACGCCCTGGCAACATACGCCCGGTATGCTCATCGATAATACGTACTTCGCCGTCAATGATTTCGTACTCACGACCGCGCAAAAATAATTCCTTTGCACGGATAGCATTATTGAGGTGGCCAATAAGTGGGGTATTAGCAGACTCATACAGATTCTCGATGCCAAGCCAGTCTTCGACCTTATCGATACCGTGTTCTAATACAGACACAGTCCGCTTTTTCTCATCGATCTCGTAGTCAATATCGATTTTCAATCGAGGTGCAAGACTCGCAAATTGGGAGTACCAGCCGGAGACATCACCCTGTGCTGGGCCCGAGATAATGAGCGGCGTACGTGCTTCATCGATCAGAATAGAGTCGATTTCATCGACGATGGCAAAGCCGTGTCCACGTTGGACCATATCGTCTTTCGACATCACCATGTTGTCACGAAGGTAGTCGAAGCCGAATTCGTTGTTCGT
>JABXHI010000075.1 GCA_013393415.1 Micrococcaceae bacterium | reverse complement strand
CACTCCATGCTCGACTACCAGACCCCGGCTGAAGTCGAAACCGACTACCACTGGACCGAAACCGACACTTCGGCGGCAGCCTAGAAATGAAAATACGCAGACCCTCCACAAAACCCGGGACTTGACAGGTTGCTGCCGCATCGGGTGTATTACTGTCAGCTACCGACGATCAGCCACTGAACTGGTGGGCCACGCAGTCACCTGGCGCAAGCCACAGCAGAAGTGCTGCACGGGGAGGGTCACTTGGCTAAGACGTATGGGCTGACGGCGTCGGAGGCTTTTTACCTATAACGATCTGACGACAGCCCTGAGCGAGGTCCCGGGTCGTTCAATCGTGCACTGCATCGCTGAGTCGAAATCCGTAGTGGCTGCTCTCACCGAAGGTAGTGTTGGCACTGAACACGCATTGAGCATCGTAGATACATTTCATGCAGCCATTGCACAACGAAAGTTCACCGATCACCATGACACGCTGCAGAGCTTCACGGGGCGCTCAGCCAGCCACGGGAACTTCGTTGCGCGCCCTAGAGCTTGCATAAGGCACAAAACGAGGATCTCATTCGGTGACTAGTTGGACGTTAGTCCCATGAAGTGCAAGTCATGGTGCCATCGATGACTGCGCCAGATACTGATACCTCATCGAAGGTCACCTGACGGTCCGGAGCAGTATGCATCAGTAAACGTTATGTCTTCGGTCTCACCGTCGAGCGTCCCGGTGACGGTATTTGGATCGGAGTCGGCGTCTTCCGACGGCTCTTCAGCGGTGTTTTCTGAAGGTTCTTCAGCGTTGGCTTCCGAAGGGGTTTCAGCAGATTCTTCCGTTGCGATGCTGTGGTGATGGTGATATTTCGTTTATTGTTCACAGAAGGGTTCTAGTCAGGTATCCGGGCAGCACCAAACTGGACTTAGGCGTTGGGCTCATACTGTGTGCCCGCTCCTCGGCGACGGATTGTTGGGGCGGTGAGGTTGCCTCCGGGTGCGGCACTGACCGATGTTTTCTTTCCACAGGGCAGGGAAATATCGCTCGCCTGTTCTTCCGGTGTAGTTTGTGGTTCTGGTCCGGGACTGGTGGCGGCCCGGTGCGCGTTGCGGTGCGCCAGAACGCGATCGCGTAATGCTGCAGCGGGTTCATCGGCGCCCACGATCTGGAAGCCGCCGTCGACGATCATGTCCAGATCAGCTTCGGCTGTTTGGCCCTCCACGGTCAGGTAGTCACCAAGGAACAATGAATTGGCCACGTGCAGGCTGACTGGCTGCCAGCTCCGGAGATGCATTTCTCGACCACCGGCGATGCGCAGTTCACGATCCGGGCACATGAGCCGGATCGCGCATAGGATGCGCATGGCCTTATGCGGCGATAGCTCATAGGTTCCGGCCAGCGGGGTGTCATCAAATGGGATCAGAAAGTTCACTGGAATTGAATCCGAGTCGACGGCTCGCAGCGATTCAATCGCCTCGACGACTTGCTCATGTGTTTCGCCCATACCCACGATCAGCCCAGAGCACGGCGACATCCCGGCATTTCGTGCGCGAGTGACCGTATCAACCCGGTCGGCAAACGTGTGGGTCGAGCAGATTTCTGGATAATGTGATTCGGCCGTGTTGAGGTTGTGGTTATACGCATCCACCCCGGCGGTCTTGAGGGTTTCAGCTTGGCCGTCTTTTAAAAACCCTAGGCATGCGCAAACTTCCACATCCGGGTTGCTGGATTTGATCGAGGTGACCATATCCGAGACTTTGCCAACATCCCGGTTTGATGGTCCTCGACCGGATGCAACTAAACAAACTCTGGAGGCACCGCCGGACAGGCCAAATTCTGCCTGGCGTTGGGCATCGGCCTTCGGTAGCCACGGGTATTTCAGGACATCTGTGTCTGACCCTAACCGCTGGGAGCAGTATCCGCAGTCTTCCGGGCACAGCCCAGATTTGAGGTTTACAAGATAGTTGATCTTGACCAGGTTACTGAAAAACTTTCGCCGCACCCGGGAGGTGGCGGCAACGAGCTCGATCAGGTCGTCATCCGACGAATTCAGGATAGTTAATGCTTCATCCCGGCTAGCAGCTTGACCTTGGCAGGCACGCTCGGCGATTTGAGAAAATATATTGAACACTGTTCAATTCTTGAACAGTGTTCAATAAATGTCAACTACATTTGGGAGCGATTACCGCGTACCGATTCGACGTCGTTTTGGGGCTGTGGCTCGTACTGGCCGGAGAGGTTTTGGGCGCTAAGGAACGGCCGTACCGGAGTGAAGAACATTGCCCATTTAGGTGACTGGAAGCGATGTGCCGAGTGCATGCCAGTCGTCAACCGCAAAAGGTGGTGCGGCCTGGATGGTTCTAGGAGTACGAACCCGCCGCCACAGCTCTTGATGCTCGCTACAAGAATCTACGCCTAGATTTTGTTGCGGATCTCGACAGGCCACAAGATGCCAAAGATATACCGCGGGGCGAAGAACCGGGGCACATGGTGCGCGACCTGCATCTCGTTAGCAGTCTGGTGCCGTTTGTGAATTAGAATCCGACCATGAACATTCGGTAGATAATACAGGCCACGGCCGTGATTCCGGCGAGGGTGACGAAAATATTTGAAGCCTTGCCCCGATACTGTTCCAGCACATCGAAACGGTGAATGGCATACATCGGCAGCAAGTACAGCACGATGGCAATGACCGGTCCGACCAGGGTTTCGATCATATCCAAGATGCCCAGGTCCAGGATGGCCGCTCCCCAGGTGGCCAAGAAAATAAAGATCGCCACACCGATGTTGACGGCCCTATCTGATGGTTTCTTTCTGGCCGCTGTGGAAACCGAACGTACGATACCGGCGGCACCTTCGGCGGCCCCGAGGTAGTGGCCAAAGAATGACGAACCGATCGCGGCGATGGCCACTGCCGGGCCGATATATCCGATCAGCGGGGTGTCCAGGACCTGTGCCAGGTAGGACAATACCGGTAGGTTCGCTTCGCGGGCTTCTTGCAGACCGTCTGCTCCCAACGCCAGCACCGTGGACCACACAAAACCCATGGTGAATATGACCAGCAGGATTGTGGTCCGACGCAGCACGTGCTTCCCGCGAGCATCGGCCTGATCACCGAAGCGTCGCTGCATCGCCAACGTGTATTGGGATACCGCCGGTGAGAAATTGAACGCGAAAATCAGCACCGGAATGACCAGCAGTAACGCTTGAGCTATGTCGCCGAAAGATTCGGTGGTTTCGGTGACAAAGGTCAGATCCCATTGTGGAATCAGAAAGAGCGTGACACCTAAAAGCGCTGCAATCAGCGGATACACCAACCACTGCATGACCACCAGCATCAGGCGCTGGCCGCGGATCATGACCAACATCATCAGGGCGATGAGCACCCCGGATAGGAGCCACCGGGGCGGCGATCCCCAGCCGAGTTGTTGAACTAAAAGGTCGTCGACCGTATTGGTGATGGCAATCCCGTAAATCAGTACGATCGGGAAGATTGCCAAGAAGTACATGACCGTGACAACTTGTCCTGCGGCTTCTCCAAACAGGCCCCGTGCTACAACAGTGATGTCTGACCCAGGATTCCGTGAAGCAGCCACGAAACGGGATAACCCGCGGTGGGCAAGAAAAGTCATCGGCCCGATGATGAGGGTGGCGATGATCAGTGGCCATAACCCACCGGCACCTGCGTTGATTGGCAGAAACAGGATCCCCGCGCCGACGGCCGTGCCAAAGAGCGAAAGGGCCCAGCTGTTTTCGAACATCCAGGGACTTTGGAAGGCGCGCCCCTCTTGGTTATCCGGGTGATTGCTGGCCACGGGTTTGTGGTCGTCGGGATCGGTAGGTTCGTGCGACATGTGTACGCTGCTCTTTCTCGGGGCCGCTGCAGACCGTGAATCCTTCTTAAAAGTTTTCTATGGTACCCAATCATGCCCGAGAGGTCGGCGACAATGCCAAGGCTTGACCAACATTGGTGATCGCACAGGATGAGAACTCGGCCTCCCGCCACAAGCGCGACGGGAGGCCGAGGTGATCATGGGATTTGGAACGCCTTACGTTGTTTTTGCTGAAGCGGCCGTTTCTGTCTGGTCCAGCAACTTTTCGAGCTCATCTTTCGGCGGGGTGGACAGGTACCGTTGCAGTGAATCGTCGAGCTCCCGCAGCCATGGGGTGTGGTGGGCAGCGGCAAGCGTACCGGTCATCACGGAGCGGTGTTGTTTGTCCCGGTAGGTCAAAACGTTTTCGACCTTATCATTGACCCACGCCTGGAATATTTCAACAACAGAGTCCAAGTCGAACATTGGGTAGTCGGTTTGTTCAATCAGGTCGCGAATGTAGTCGGCCTGGAACTGGATTTCTTCGGCTTCAGATGCAATGGCCTTGAAGCGTTGCGTCCATTGTTCAATGCTTTCGGCGCGCTCATCAGCCGATGGCAGCGGAGCGCGTCCCAAAATGAGGTCGCGCACATACCATGCCTGGGCGTCAAACATGTTGAAGGTAAACCATTGATCCTGGGCGCCCAGGTAGTGCAGTTTGGGGTTGTTTTGCCAGGTAACCCCGCGGTAGAGACCTTGCGGGTAGACGTTATTGGAGGAATGGATGCTCAGGTCACTGGGCAAAAATGGGTACTTGTGCAAGTATCCGGTGCACAGGACGACCGCATCAAATTCGCGGACTTCGCCATTGACAAAGTGCGCCTGGCTGCCGTCGAAGCGTTCAACCAGTGGCAGTTCTTCCATGCCCTGGGGCCAGTCGTGGCCGATTGCTTTGCTGCGGTAGCTCAGCGTCACGCTTCTTGCGCCCATCTTGTAGGCTTGTACGCCAATATCTTCGGCAGAGTAGGACGCACCGATCATCAGGACACGCTTGTCCGCAAATTTTTCGGCACCGCGGAAATCGTGTGCGTGCTCGACAACGCCGGGGAATGTTTCGATACCCGCAAAACCTGGTACGTTCGGATGGGAAAAGTGCCCGGTGGCCACGATGATCTGATTAAATTCTGAGGACGTGGTCGTCTGGGTTTTGAGGTCTTCTACCGTGACGGTGAATGTGTCGGTGTCCCGGTGGTACTGCACCCACCGGACAGCGGTAGCAAACTGTACTTTGTCTTTGGCGTTGCTGGAGCGCAAACGTCCATCGATGTAGTCCCAGAGTACTTCGCGGGGTGGGTAAGACGATATGGGACGCCCAAAGTGCTCATCAAAGGTGTACTCAGCGAATTCTAGCGCCTCTTTGGGTGCGTTTGACCACAGGTTGCGGTACATCGACGAGTGCACTGATTCGCCATATTGGTCAATACCGGTGCGCCAGGAGTAATTCCACTGGCCACCCCAGTCGTCTTGTTTTTCGTAGCAGACAATCTCAGGGATTTCGGTACCGGCGCGTTCTGCCGATTCGAATGCTCGGAATGCTGCTAGACCGCTGGGGCCTGCTCCGATGATCGCAATACGTTGACCTGTCACAGTATCCTTTCTAGGGTTCGTCATGCCGGTCAGCCTGATGGTGACATTCTGGGCGCAGCTTGCGCAGTCTCAACACCGGCGAAATGGCGGATCAGAGCAGGTCCGTCCTGAACAGGAGGGCATCTGAAGGGCTCTGCTCAACACCTCGTTGAAGCATGATCAATAATTGATGTTAGCACCTCGTTGAAGCATGATCAATAATTGATGTTAGCAAATAAAGAACTTTCATTTGGTTTGCGTCACAATGCTCTTCCCGTGCCCAAGGCGACTGGCCGGTGCCGAAGGTGACACCGCATGCCGGTTCAAGCTACACTGAACACCGTTCAATGAACAGTGTTCAACCGTTTCGTTTTGAATGTCAGAGGAGTAGCCATGTCTGCTCGAGATATAGCCCGTATTGCGGTGTTTGCTGCACTAACTGCTGCAATGGGTTTAGTCGGTTCTATCACCGTGGCCGGCGGGGTGCCCATTACTCTGCAGTCATTGGGAGTCATGCTGGCCGGTGCGGTGCTTGGGCCGTGGCGTGGTGCCGCATCCATGGGATTGCTGATGCTGGGCGTGGCCATCGGTCTTCCATTACTTGCCGGGGGACGAGGCGGCATCGGTGTCTTTGTTTCTCCAACGGCGGGGTATCTCATGGGCTATGTTGTGGCACCCATTGTGATCGGCCTGATCGTCGGAAGCCGTCCAACTTGGTGGCGGGTCGCCCTGGGATGCCTGATAGGTGGCATCTTTGCCGTTTACCTTTTTGGTATACCTGGGCAGGCCTGGTTAACGGAACTGAGCATTGGCGAAACGGTGATCATATCGCTGGCATTCCTTCCCGGTGACCTGACCAAAATGGTGGTCGCTACACTGATAACCATGGGGCTGTACCGCGCCTATCCACGAGCTTTTGAGAAAGAACAACAACGTGCCGCAGCTGTCAGCCATTAAGAGTGCCGATGCCGCAACCGCGTTAGCCCGGGCCCTAGAAATACAAGCAGCCGGGGCAGTGCCGCTTATCATTGATCCAGCAGCGCCCATCAGCTCCGAGACGCTGAACACCGCACTGCCCGAGACGGCTGCCTGGGCGGCCCTGACCTCCGGGACCACAGGCGAACCAAAGATCGTGGTGCGCAGTGCTGAAAGCTGGCGGGTAGCCTTTCCAGAATTAGACAGGCAGCTAGGCCTAGAACTGGGTGATGGACTCTGGATGCCAGTACACCAGGTCTCTTCTATGGCATTATTCACCGCCGCTTGGGCCCATGATTCAGAACTCGAACTCGTCATACCGACAAAAGAGGATTCTGGTATAGCTCGCACTCAAGTCGCCCATCTGACACCAATCTGGTTGGAACGACTTGTCGACTTGATCGACGGCGGACAATCATCGACCATCCACACGGTGTTGGTCGGCGGCGACCGCCTCTCGGACCAGCTCAAGAGACGTGCAAACGCTGCTGGGCTACGCGTTATCTGCTATGTCGGCGCTACCGAACTGAGCCTTGTTGCCTGGGACCTCGGCAACGGCATGTGTCCCTTCCCGGGGGTCTCCACCACGGTCATTGACGGCCAGCTGTGGGTCTCGAGTCCGCAGGTTGCCCTAGAAGTTATCGGCGGTAGCCTGCCGTGCAAACGTATCGATGAGGTTGACTTCACCACCGTGGGAGATCGGGTTACCGAACATGAGGGCGTACTGGAATTTCTTGGCCGCACTGATGGCGCGATCATTACGGCCGGAGCCACCGTCATTCCGAGCGATGTCGAAACCGTGATCAACCAGCATGACGAAGTCCGAGCCAGCCTGGTGCTAGGTCAACCTGATTCAGTGCTGGGGCATCGGGTTGTTTCATGGTTTGAGGGTACAGCCGAGATCGCTCAGTTGCGCAAGTGGGTGCGCTCGCGGTTACCGAAAGCCGCACGACCTGTGCAGTGGCACCGGGTAGACCGTTTGGCGCGAACCGCTTCGGGAAAGGTTCGACGAATCGCTCCGACCACTTAGATTGTATATCGTGGTTGTCCCGGGGTGGCCGCGGTGACCAGGCCTCTTTATGCCCTACCTCGTGTGGCTGATGATACGGGTCGACGGGTTCTAGGTCAGATAGATTGCCAGGACGGTTAGTCGGAGGCGCTTCCCGCGGCTACGCCCATTTTGAAGCCTCGTATTCAGCCGCCGTAGTAGAGCTACCTGGGTTCGGCTTCGTAGTCGTATCGAAGCTATACAAGGGCATTTCTAATTCCAGGAGTGTTGAATTGAACACACCTCGAGTTACGCTGGCCGTTATGCGTTTTGAACCAGGGCAAGCACGCGTGCAGGGCTTCCTGTTCCTCCAACGATGGGCAGGGGAGCGACGATGAGCATGGCTCCGGTGGTCGGCAGTTCAGCTAAGTTCTGTAGTGAGGTCACCCCGTATTTATCGTTGCCCAACAGGTGGTAGTGCGCCGGGAAAGGTGGTTCGAGTTCGGCTCCACGGCCGGCATCAATGCCTACGGTGTCCACGCCGATACCTGAGATGTTGGTTTCGGTGGCCAACCAGAGCGCTGCTTCAGCAGAGAGTCCCGGTGTATGGGATCCGGTTTCGTCTGCATTTAAGAATGCTTCTTGGTCCTGAGCATATTTGTCCCATCCGGTTCGAAGGAGCAGCCATGCATTCTGGGGTAGGGGACCATGGTCCTTCTGCCACTGTTCCAGATGCTCGACGCGGATCAGAAAATCGGGGTCTTCAGCAACTTCTTGCGTCACGTCCAGCACGACCGCTGGGCCAAAAAGCCGTTCGGTGGGGATGGTAGAAACATCGTGCCCATCACGACCGGAGACCCAATGTACGGGCGCGTCAATGTGGGTCCCGATGTGCTCGCCGGTGTGAATATTTTTGTGCTTCCAGAATGGTCCGGGTTCGTTATATTCGCTGACGGTTTCGGTGCTGAAGTCGATGAGGTTGAGAAAGGGGTCGGGGAGTCGAAGTGTTGGTGTTTCCGGTGACAGCCGATTTGTTAGGTCAAGGATTTTGACCGACCCAGTGGCGAGTTCCTGGAGCAGCGTGGTGACGGAGTTTGCGGTCGTAATAGTCATGATGATCCTTCGAGGTTGTTGTGTTCTAGTGTCCTTGGAAAGCTTCTTGGAGCCACCATGAACCGTTATCGTCGGCAATTTTTGCGTCAATAACGACCGGTGTAGAGGGGTTTGAGTCCACCCACTCTTGGAGTTGCTCAAGGTCTTCTACATCGCGCACGGTAATGCCCGTAGCGCCAAAGCCGCGAGCAATGGCTGCGATGTCTGTGTCGGGGAACGTGACGGCCCCAAGATCTTGGTCTTTACCAAAATGGTGAACTTCTGCTGCATAGGCGGCATCGTTATAGACAATCACCGCCAGCGGCAGTTGCAGTCGGACCGCGGTCTCAAGTTCTTGGACCGCCATGAGGAAACCACCGTCGCCGGTTCCGAGCACGGGCAATCGCCCCGGTTGGGCAAGTGCTGCGCCGATCGCCGTATATAGGCCGAGCCCAATCGACTGGAACGCCTGGGTAAAGCAGAACCCGAATTCATCCGGTACGTCCAGGTATTGGCTCGGGTAGCCCATGAAGTTCCCTGAGTCGATGGAGACGAGACGGTCCGATGGCAAAATACTGTTGATGCGTTTCGTCAGCTCACGTGGATCAATAGCTTCGCCCGAGATGCTGAGATCTTCGGTGGGTGTTTGATCCCATCGGGCATGATCCCGAATCCGCTCGCGCACTTGCGTGGTCCTATACCTCGTGCCAGCATCGTCGGCCAGCAGTTTATAGAGGCGGCTTGCCGTGGCTGCCGAACCGCCAAGCACCGGAATATCAATGGGGCGATGTGCTCCCAGGGCGCTGTCTTCAATGTCGGCACACGCGGATGACGATCCGTGTAGTTCGATGGAGAAGTAATTGGTCCATCAAAGTGCTCTTGCCTACCTGCCGTGCACCGCTGATCATGGCAATTGGTGTCTCTGCATTGCCGATTCGCCGGATATCATTTGTCGATTGGCCGGATCTGCTTCGCCGATTCGCCAAATGATGGGACGTGAGAAGGCATGATGTTATTGCCGCCCTAACCTCAAAACCAATCAATCAAAATTGTCTCGAAGACTTGGCGAACGCACCCACCAATGGCGTGCTTCTCGACACCAGGTTCAACGATCCACCAGCTGGACCCTTTGTAGGCATTGCGCAACTAGAACGAGAGCACTGCAGCGGTGGACGAGCTCCAGCGGTAGATGTTGAAGTGGGTTGAGGACGGAATGATAATCCGGAAATAGTAGGAGACGGTCACAGATGTTCAGTACACAGATTCACTTAGTTTCTCGTCCCCAGGGGGCGGTTAGTCAAGACAACTTCAGTACAGTTGAGGTCCGCTTGCCCGAGCTGCGTGCAGACGAAGTGCGGGTGCGCAATGAGTTCATTTCAGTCGACCCGTATATGCGGGGAAGGATGAACGAGGGCAAGAGCTATATTGAACCGTTCAAACTGAATCAGGTGATGGATGGCGGTGCCGTCGGCCGGGTAATGGAATCTACCGCGGAAGAGCTACCGGTGGGTACTTTGGTACAGCACATGCTCGGTTGGCGAGATGTGGCGCAAGGTCCCGCGAAAGCGTTCCGTGCCATTTCGGAAGTCTCGGATTCCATCCCGTCGTCACTGTACTTGGGACTGCTCGGCATGCCGGGCATCACGGCCTATACCGGGCTGACTCGCGTCGGCACTCTCCAAGAGGGCGATAACGTCTTCGTCTCCGGTGCAGCCGGTGCCGTGGGTACTGCGGTTGGCCAGTTCGCTCGCTTGTTGGGTGCGAATAAAGTGTATGGTTCTGCTGGCGGGCCTGAGAAGTGTCAGCTGTTAACCAGGAAATACGGTTTCGACGAAGCCATCGATTACAAAGCTGCGCCCATTCGACAACAGACCAACGAGATCATTGGTGATGACGGTGCCGACCTTTACTATGACAACGTCGGCGGCGATCATCTCGAGGCTGCGATTGATGTCTTGGCGAGGTTCGGCCGGATTGTTTCCTGCGGGGTGATCTCCCAGATGAATAACGACGGTACTCCGCAGCACGGCCCGGATAATATGAGCAATTTCGTGACCCAGTCATTGCGCATGCAGGGCTTCACCGTTGGGGAGCATCTCACTCAAGTCTCCAGTGAATTTCAACAGACCGCAGGGCAGTGGTTTGCTGACGGTAAATTGGAATATGACGAAACGGTCGTTGATGGTCTTGACCACGCTGTGGAAGCACTCCAAGGGCTGTTTGAATCTCAGAACATAGGCAAGATGGTGGTTCGGATCTGATCCAGCTCCGAACACGAATGAGTATGCCATTGTGCACCCCGTGGGCATTTGGCCCAGAACTCAAAGATGGACAATGTTGATTGAGAGGTCACTTCAACGTTCTTGCGTAGTCTGTCGACTACGCTGACTGTAAGTTATCAGACCGTTGATCAGCAAGGATGCGCAAAGTGTTAAACCACGCACAATTCATTTGGTCGGTTGCAGATACCCTTCGGGGAGCGTATAAGCAGCACCAGTACGGGGATGTGATCCTCCCGTTTACTGTGCTGGCCCGTTTGGATGCGGTCTTGGCCCCGACGAAGGAAGCGGTCTTAGAAGCGGTTGAGGGTTTCGAGCCGGATCAGGAACCACCTTTGGGTATGCTGCGGGCTCGTGCGGGGCATCACTACAGTTTCTTCAACCGATCACGCCACACTTTGAAGACGCTGCGCGGCGATGCAGACAACATCGAAGAAAACCTTCGCGGATATGTGAACGGTTTTTCTGAGAATATCCGCGACATCTTCGAGCAGTACAAGTTTGAAGACACCATCATTGACCTTGCACGTCATGACTTGTTGCTACAGGTGTTGCAGCACTTTGCGAAGACGAATCTTCACCCGGACCGGGTGAGTAATGACCAGATGGGTCATATCTTTGAAGAGCTGATCCGCCGGTTCGCTGAAGCCTCGAACGAGACTGCAGGTGAGCACTTCACTCCGCGCGAGGTCATCGAACTGATGGTCACCTTGCTGCTCAATGAGGAAGAAGATCTCACAACTCCGGGTGTCGTCCGGGATGTGTATGATCCGACGGCTGGTACCGGTGGGATGTTGTCGGTTGCTGATGACAAGGTCAAGGCTATTAATCCGGAAGCATCGGTGAACCTGTTGGGTCAGGAACTCAACCCGTCATCGTATGCGATTTGTAAGGCCGATATGGTGGTGAAGGGCCAGAGCATCGACAATATTGTCCTTGGTGATACACTCACCAACCCGGCGTTTCGGAGCCGGACGTTCCACTACGGGCTGTCGAATCCGCCTTTCGGGGTGGATTGGAAACAGCGTCGATTGCAGGTTGAGACCGAGCACAAAGTTCAGGGATACGACGGTCGTTTTGGTCCGGGGCTACCACGTGTTTCTGACGGGTCGTTGTTGTTTCTGATGCACTTGGTCAGCAAGCTGCGCGAGCCGAGCGTCGATGCGCAGGATGTCGCCGGGCGCGGGGCGATTGTGCTCAATGGTTCGCCGTTGTTTACCGGGGGTGCTGGTTCGGGTGAGTCCAATATCCGCAAATGGGTGTTGGATAATGACTACCTGGAAGCCATTGTTGGTCTGCCGACCGACATGTTCTATAACACCGGGATCTCTACTTATATTTGGGTGTTGAATAAGGCTAAATCGGAGCCTCGCCAGGGGAAAGTCCAGCTGATTGATGCTACTGAGATGTTTGAGAAGATGCGGAAATCTGTTGGGTCCAAACGCAACAAACTCAGCGATGAGAACATCACCACGATCGCTGGACTGTACGCAGGGTTCGAAGAGTCCAAGCACTCGAAGATCTTTGCGAACGAGGATTTCTATTACCGCACAATCACAGTGGAGCGACCTTTGCGTTTGAACTATGCTTACACCACTGAGCGAATCGAACATGCCCTGGCTGCGAAGGCTATAGCCAAGCTTAGTGGTGCTGCCCAAGCCACCTTGCGCCAAGTGCTGGAGCAGGCAGGTGCTGAAACCAGTGGGCAGATCAGTACCCAACGCGAAGCTTTCGATAAAGATCTCAAAGCTCGCCTCGATAAAGCTGACGTGGCGTTGAAACCTGCAGAGTTCAAAGCGTTATTCGGCGGGCTTGGAGAGCATGATGAAGACGGTGAACTGGTGACGAAACGGAACGGTGATCCTGAGCCGAATACTGATCTACGGGACACGGAGAACGTGTCCTGGGATCAAGACATTCACGAGTACCTTGAACGACAAGTGAGACCTTTTATCCCGGATGCTTGGATCGACGAATCCAAGACCAAGGAAGGCGTTGAAATACCCTTCACCAGACACTTCTACGAATACCTCCCACCACGACCGTTGGAAGAGATCGATCGTGACCTCGACGAAGTCCTCGGCCGCATCCGCTCTCGCTTAGAGCAGGTGAAAGTGTGAGTATGAACACGAAGGACACTTTAGAAGGGGCGATGAAATTCCCTTCAGGCTGGAAGTATGTCCAATTGGGATATATATCCAACGTGGGGACAGGTTCAGCAGATCTTCAGGACGCGAAACCTGATGGTTACTATCCATTTTTCGTGCGTTCGGAGAAGGTCGTGAACATTGACTATTTCACTCATGACACTGAGGCTGTTTTAACAGCTGGTGATGGCAACGTTGGTGATATTTTTCATCACGTAAAAGACAAGTTCGCGGCCCATCAACGCGTCTATGTTATCGAGCCAGGCCGACAGCTCACTGGACGCTATCTTTACTACGCTATGCAAGCTATGTTTAAGGAGTCCTTAAAAGGTAACACTGCAAAGTCGACGGTAGAATCGCTGCGTCGGCCGATGATCACAAGCTTTCAGATCCCGTTACCTCCTATCGCCGAGCAAAAAATTATAACTGCTTTCCTCGACCAAGAGACCGCAGAAATCGATGAGATGATTCAAGATTTTCAGCGATTGATGACTTTATTAAGGGAGCGTATGCAATCCCTCGTTGACTCGACATTTTCTGATGTTCTCGGTGGATCGTCGAAGATGAAATATCTGATAAGCGGTTTAGAAACTGGGACAAGCGTCAGTTCTGCGAAGTTTGAACCGCGGCAGGGGGAGCCGGGGATTCTCGCTACAAGCGCTGTGTACTCCGAGGAGTTTGATCGTTCGGCAGTGAAGAGTGTGGATGAAGGCGAAATACCTCGTCTCACGTGCGCGATTCGAGAGAATACTCTCTTGATGAGTCGTATGAATACGCCGGGCCTAGTCGGGAAAGCGGTGACCGTTGACCGAGATGTTCCGAATGTTTATCTACCAGACCGTTTATGGCAAATAGATCTGGCTGTACCCCGTTATTTATATTGGTGGACCCGAAGCAATGTGTACCGAGACGAAGTACAACTTCTTGCAGTCGGCGCGAGTTCTTCAATGAAGACGCTTTCTCAGCAGGACTTCATGTCTATGAAAGTGCCAATCCCGAATGTCGATACTCAAGAGCGTGTTGCAATGAGCTTAGACGCTCAACAGGCTTATCTACGGGAGAATCGTTCCAATACATTACAAGCTATTGCCTTAATAAATGAGCGTCGTGCTGCGTTGATTTCTGCGGCGGTGACGGGGCAGATTGATGTGACTGAGAAGCGTAAGTCGGTTGCTGAGGTCTTGGAAGACGAGGTTGGGATAAGGGTATGAGCTCGACGCATCAGGAGAAGGGTTTTCAGCTGTTGATTGCTGACCACTTGGAGTCTGAGGGATGGTTGCGATCGGATAATTCTGCTGGGTATGACGTGGATCGAGCGTTGTTCCCAGAGGATTTGCTCGGCTGGTTAGAGGATTCTGATCCAGATAACTTCGCGCGGATTGTGCCACCGGACGCTGATGAGGTGATGCAGGAGCGGGGGCGTCGCCGTCTTCTAGACAGGGTTGCGAAACAGTTAGCCACTCCTGAAATTAATGGTGGTGGCACGTTGAAGACATTGCGCGGAAAGTTGCGGTTGCCTGGTGCGCGAGATTTCTCGCTGTTGCAGTTCCCTCCTGCTGATGACCGAAACCCCGAGTTGACCGCACGGTATGGGTTGAATCGGTTGCGGGTGGTTCGTGAGCTAAGGTACTCGGCCAAAAGTGGCGCTAGCTTGGATTTCGTGTTGTTCGCCAATGGTATTCCGGTGGCCACGATTGAACTGAAGACTGAGATGACGCAGGCTTTGGAGGCAGCAAAGCAGCAGTACCGCAAGGATCGTCGACCAAAGGGTGAGCCGTTGTTGTCGGCTGGTCGGGGAGCACTAGTGCATTTTGCGGTTTCCGAAGAGGAAGTTGCGATGACAACACGGTTGAATGGGGACGCGACGGTGTTTTTGCCGTTCAACCGCGGTTATGACAATGGGCAGGGGAATCCGCCTATTGAGGGTAGAGCTCCAACTGCGTATTTTTGGGAAGAGATTCTGGACCCGGATACGTGGTTGCACATCCTGACGAAATTCATTTATATCAATCACGAATGCCAGACCGATCCCACCACGGGGGAGATTACTGAAAAGACGCAGGTCCGGTTCCCTCGGTACCACCAGTGGCGCGCGGTGACGCAACTGACTCGTGCTGCCAAGGAAGAGGGCCCCGGGCAGAAGTATCTGATTCAGCATTCGGCTGGTTCGGGTAAGACGGACTCGATTGCTTGGACGGCCCACCGGTTGGCGTCGTTGCATACCGATGATGGTCATAAGGTCTTTGATAATGTGCTGGTCATTTCTGATCGGCAGGTGCTCGATCGGCAGCTCCAGGATGCGGTGGATCAACTCACCACAACAACTGGGACGTTCCGGCCGATTACTAGTGGTTCAGAGGGCTCGAAAACCGATCAAGTACTGGAAGCATTGGCCGCAGACACCCCGATTATCGGATTGACGTTGCAGACTTTTCCGTACGCGTTAAAGAGAGTCCAAGATGAGGGCGGCACGATTGCGGGTCGTCGGTTTGCTGTGATTGCTGATGAAGCGCATTCCTCTCAGACAGGGCAGGCCTCAGCAGCGTTGAAGGAATTGCTCTACACCAGCGGTGATGATCCGGACGATGAACCTGACGATCAGGATGTTCTGAACCGTATGGCTGCTCAGGTGGATGCTGACGATAGGATCAGTTTCTTTGCTTTCACTGCCACGCCGAAGGCTAAGACGATGGAGCTGTTTGGTCGTCGAGACCATGTTGGCGAGCTGGAGCCCTTTGATCTGTATTCTATGAAACAAGCCATTGAAGAAGGCTTCATTTTGGACGTGTTGCAGAACTACACCAGCTTCGAGGTCGCCGCTCGTATCGCGAAAAAAGCCCAGGTCCAGCACTCGGGGTCTGAAGACGAGGTGGACGTTCGGCGGGGTGCCCGTGCGCTGATTGGTCATGTTGAACTGCATCCGACGAATGTGCGGTCGAAGGTCAGTGAGATTATTGACCACTATCAGCGCGTGGTACGGCCTGAACTCGGAGGTAAAGCCAAGGCGATGGTGGTGACGTCTTCTCGTGCTGCAGCAGTTCAGTACCACCGGGCCTTTGAACGCGAAGTGGAGCGCCAGAAGTTGGACCTGCAGTCGTTGGTGGCATTTTCTGGAGAGGTGGCTGATCCCGATGTTGGCGCACTGGATGCGTCGGATCGTCCAACGGTGACGGAGTCCTCGATCAATCGGGGTTTGCATGGTCGCGACCTGGCCACGGTCTTTGCCCAAGATGGGCAGCATGTCTTGATCGTGGCTAATAAGTATCAGACGGGTTTTGATCAGCCACTGTTGGTGGCGATGTATGTGGATAAGAAACTCTCTGGGGTGTCTGCGGTGCAGACGTTGTCTCGGTTGAATCGTCGGGCACCTGGCAAAGACAAGACGTTTGTTTTGGATTTCGTGAATGATCCGGAACAGATTCGTGACGCGTTCTTGGAGTACTACCAGGATGCCCGTGTTGAGACGGAATCCGATCCAGAGTTAATCACTGATTTACGAACCAAGCTGGAGAACGAGAACATCTTCACGCATTCCGAGGTGGAACAGTTCTGGAAGGAATGGCGAGCAACTTCTGAGCGTCAGAATGCTGTGTACGCTTCGTTGCGTCCGGCCAAGGAACGATTCGGACACCGTTGGCGGCAAGCCGTCCTGGAACAGGATAGTCCGGTCCTAGAACGGTTGGTGGATTTTCGGGGTGCACTGACCCAGTACCCCAAGGCTTACGCATTTTTCTCACAGCTTTTGGACTATGGAGATCCGTTTTACGAGAAACTCGCCCAGTTCAGTGGGTTGTTGTCGTGGATGTTGAAGGACTTCACGACAGAGGAGACGAATCCTGCTGCGGTCGATATCTCCGATGTGGTCCTGACTCATTACAAGTTGGAGAAGCTCCGGGAAGAGGATCTGAGTCTGGCTGCGGAAGAGACAAGCGGGCTGCAGGGACTGACCGAAGCGGGTATGAGCCGAGCGGCGGAGAAAGAACGCGCCGCAATGCTTGAGGTGATCGAAAAGGTTAACAAATACCTGGGTGATCTTGACGCCTCCGACGAGTATAAACTCGGATCCTTGGAGCTGCTTACGAATCAGATCGCCTCGGACACTACTTTGCAGCAACAATACCGTAGCAACTCAGCGATAGATTTTTTACACTCACCGGCGCTGGTGGAGATCTCTGAAGATGCACTTTGGTCACACGAAACTCAAACCGATGAAATCATCAAACGCTTGCGTGAGCTACCCGATAGTGATCGTATCCAACTGCTTGTAGACACAGGCCTGTTGGACGCGCTCGAAGAGGCTAACTGATCTGGATGTAAGGGCATTTTTGATCTGTCAAGGGCCAATTTAATTTGCATGTTTAGGGACACGGTTTTTGCACGGTTTGGGACATGAATGGGTGTGCGGTTTTGGTCTTCGTGGTCGGTTAGTTGGTAATGCCGGTGCCGTTGAGGGCTTGGGTCATACGCACGGAGTCCCCAGACGTTTGGACCAGGTGTGCATGGTGCAGGAGCCGGTCAACGGTGGCGGTAGCAAGGGTTTTGGGCATCAGCGTGTCAAAAGATGCAGGGTGCATATTCGATGACAACGCAATCGAGGTGCGCTCATAGCAGGCCTCCACGACGCGGTAGAGAGCTTCGGCAGCTTGATCTGATACCGGCAAGAGGCCGATGTCATCGATTTATGCAGATATCGTCATAAATCGACTTATGCCGAGGTGGGGATTATGTCGATAAGTCTGCTGACGGGTGGCTCCGATCGTTGAGAACACTGCCTTTGACGGCTTTTTCTAGCTGAGACGTATCGGCATAATTACAGTGAGTTGAGGAACGCGAGGAGCTCGTCTGGCGGCGTGTATCGGCCAGGGACGGTTGTAGTTGGTGTCATCATGGCTAGTGCCCGTTCTTTGATAGTCATATCGGCTTGGAGGTAGGCGTTCGTTGAGCGGATATCGGCATGGCCCAGCCACAAGGCGATGACCGTTGCATCGACCCCGGCGCGTAGTAGTGTCATTGCGGCGGTGTGGCGTAGCGTATGCGGACTGATGCGCTTGTTTTGCAATGTCGAGCAGGTGGTTGCAGCAGTTTGACTATGGGTAGTCAAGCGCTGCTGCACGGCGTCTCGGCTGAGATGTCTTCCTTTCCGGGTCGGAAAGAGCGGTGTCTGAGGTGCTGCATTGAGCTCTGTCAACCAAAGTTGCAGCGTCTGGGCAGTGGAAGCGGTCAGCGGGATAGCCCGTTCCTTGCGGCCCTTGCCCAGACAGTGCACATAGGCCGTTGGACTGAAACTAACGTCTGCGCATTGCAAGCTGGTCAGCTCAGCAACCCGGAGTCCAGTCTGAATCGCCAGCATGAACAAAGCATGGTCTCGGCGGCCTTCCCACCGAGACCGATCGGGTGCAGCAAGTAAGGCGTCAACTTCTGGTGGGGTGAGATACGAAATCGTAGACTGTTCGAAGCGCTTGGGTGGCAGCGCTAAGACAGCAGCGATCAATCCAGCATGTTCAGGATGCCGAATGGCAGCGTAACTGAACAGAGAACGGATCGCTGCTAGACGAGCATTTCGGGTTCGAGGACTGTTGTTACGGGTGAGCTCTAGGTCATCGAGAAAAGCGCTGATGGTGTCGTGCTCGAGATCCTCCCAGTCGAATTCGGTAGGGGATTTCGAGGTGCGGTCTTGGACGAATTCAAACAGCAGACGCAAGGTATCTCGGTAAGCGGCGATGGTATGGGCACTGGCTTGGCGTTGTTTGACTAATCGTTGAGTAAAGAATAATTCCACCGTGGTGCTGATACGCGTCATGACTGTTGCTCCTTGATGCTGGTGGTGTCTTCGATACGGTCGGCAGCAAGAGCCAATAATTCTGGTGCCGCAGACAGATACCAGTACGTTGATGTGGGATCGCGGTGACCCAGGTAGGCCGATAAATAGGGCATCTTGGCATGCACGTTGAGGCCTTGGCGGTACCAACGGACCAGCGTATTGACTGCAAATGTATGTCTGAGATCGTGCAATCTTGGGGGTCGCTGGCGTTGAGCGCCGATGGCAGTTTGTGTGCACAACATCCGAAATGTGGTGCTGACCATTGTATAGATCAATCGTTTGCCGGTGATGGTCAGAAAAAACGCAGACGTTTTCGTTGGTGCATGCAGCGCATCTTGAAACGCTGTATAGTCCTGAAGTGCCGACATCGTGGTGTCAGTCAGCGGTACGATGCGAGTCTTGGCGAATTTAGATTCTCTGATCAACAGCGTTGCGTGCTGCCAATCAACATCGCCGCGGTTCAGATTGATGAGCTCGCCAATGCGAAGACCAGCTGCTGCCAACAGTCCGATAGCGGTGGCATAAGTTCTCGCGGGTATCCGTGGATCCAGACTTTTGGTGGCTTGGCGCATCAGCGAAGCAACATCGTCAGCGGAATAAATATACGGTGTTCGCCAATGCCGTCGATGTGGAAGTAATCCCACCGGAGGGATTTGGGTGTCAGGATCTCGTCCTGCCATAAACCGGGCGAACCCGCGAACCGCTGTCATCCGTTTGGGCCACACCGTACTTCCCGGATCAGCCTCCGGTAGTTGGCACCATTCCAGTGCCGCAGCAATGCTAATGGTGTGCTGGCCGGTGTGGTCCATCCAGGACACGAACCGAGGCAACAGCCGGTGGGCCTCCGCTAATTGATATCCCATTGCCCGGCGTAACTGCAAATAGTCATCTAACCCTCGTTGAAGCGTCTTCATCGCTGATCACCGGGCCATTGTGCTGCCACGGAGCGTAAAGACAGCAAATCGACCTTGGCATAGACCGCCGTCGTGGCTAAATCTCGATGTCGTAATACCTGACTGATCTCGAGTAACGAAACATCATGCGCCAACAAGTCAGTTGCTAATGCATGGCGTAACTGGTGGGCCCCAACCACAGCCAGCCCACTGCGTCGACACGCTCGTCGCACGACATCCGACACCAGATCAGGAGCGATGGGTTTTCGAGGTGCCCGCTCAGTGAAAAACACTTGGCGAGCATCGGTTGTGGGTCGATGATGCATCACATACTGCACCAGTGCTTCACCGACATCGGTTGGTAATGGCAACCGATCACCGCGTCGGCCTTTCCCTCTGACCCAAATCTCGCCGGCCGACCAGTCAATGTCATCAAGCAACAACCCTGCAACTTCCACAGATCGCAGCCCCAACCGCGCTAACAACGCCAGGATGGCGCCATCCCGTGGATCTGACTTACGGGTCCCATCGCAGGAATCAAGCAGTTTTTGCACATCAGCTGCACTCAGTGAGTCTGGAAGCCCGGCGGCATGCCACCCTGCTACCGACGGGACGCTGGCAGCCAAATCACCTTGGACCAGATCCTGAGATTGTAAATAGCGCAGCAGGGACCTCAGCTCCGCTACACGACCACGGGCAGCCCCAAGACTCACCCGAGAGACCTCAGCCATCAAGAAATCCGAAACATCTCCACCACGTAGCGCTTGGAGGTTAATCATGCTCAAGCCACTGCTGCCTGGCTCCGTGAGAAATCGCCGAGCCAGATTTACATACCGTAGTACGGTCGTAGCAGCCAGGCCACGGGTGTTGACCAACCAGTTTCGATACAGTTCCATGAAAATATCGAGTTCACTGCTCGGTATATCTACGATCGCCGGGACTGCACCCTGGTCACGTAAAAAATTCAAGAGCAACATAAAGACCCGACGATGCTGGACCTGCCGGTAGCCTGCTGCCTTGCGATCGTGTATAAACGGCTCGATCAGTGCTTCACTAAAGTCTGCAACTTGTAAATGTTGGTCAGCCAGCCACCGGCCAAGCTGACCAACGACCTTCAACATCCCGCGCGTTGACCCTGGCGTATAACCCAGTGACAACACATGAGCCTGAAAATCCTGGATAAACGGCCCAAGAACTGCCGGTTTTCTTCGTGTACCAGTCGTGATCTGTTCTCCCATCAGGAACGTTTTGTTCCTTAGAAAACATCATGACCCAGCCGTAATTATGCCGATACGTCTCAGCCAGAAAAAGCAGTCAAAGACAGTGTTCTCAACGATCAGAGCCACCCGTCAGCAGACTTATCGACATAATCCCCACCTCGGCATAAATCGATGACGATCAGGTCGCAATTGGTCAGGGTGTGGATCTTTTTCTCGACCCGGTTATCTACTCGATAGGCTGCTACCAGCTCCTCGAGTTGGGCCAGGGTGATCCATTGGGCTTTGCCGCCAGTTTTGACGACTTTATGCGCCAACGCCTGGCAGAGATGGGTTTTTCCGGTGCCGGCAGGCCCGGCGATGACGAGGTTTTCCTGGCGGGTGATCCAGTCGAGTTCGGTGAGATAATTCAGGGTTTGGTCTGGCACGGTCGATAGTTCTGGAGTGAAGGTGTCCAGGGTTTTGGACTCGGGCACCCCCAGTGCCCGCAGGCGGCGTTGCAGGCTCACAGCTTGGCGGCCGGTGACTTCAATCTCCAGTACCGCGGCGAGGGTTTCGTGGGGTCCCCAACGTTGCACCCGGGCTGTCTCGAGCAGTTCGGCGGCTTGGCGGCGGGCGTGTGGCATATTCAGATATTTCATGGCCTCAAACAAGCCTGGATCCAAGGTGGTTTGTGTGGTGGTGATGCTCATAGGTTAGGCCACCTGTCCCATCAGCTGCCAGCCGGCAGTACCCTGGGCCAAACTGTGATCATCCAGGGCATTGCTGGGTTCGGTGGTGGTCACCGGGGCGCGTTGCAGGATGGATTCCACATCCGCGACCAGGAATCTTCCCACGGCTGCAGCGGTGGCTAACGCGTCATTGACTTGGCTGGTCGGCCAAGCCGCCGTGAGTGCTGTGAGTAACGGGATACGTTCTTTCAGCCGGGGTGTCCCATCAGCAGCGGCAGCTCGAACATAAGCCTGCGCTCCGGCACCAATCGCAAGGAATTGTTTTTCTGCAGCAGATTTTGGCATGATGCTGCGTTGTTGCGGGCCGGTGGCTGTGGTGAGCGGGAAATGCGCATCGTCCATGATGATGTCGCCTCGAGCACCCAGCTGGTGGTTGGCAATATGGCGGGTGATGCCATCACCATCACGCGCGGTGATCACCAGCGCATTGTTGACTCGATCCTCGCGCACCATGACGTTGGCGCCCATATACGCATAGGGCACCGAATATTGCACATGCTGGTAGGTGACCATTGGCGTATTGGACGGCACTGACCGCTGCTGGCCCACAGCCAGTTCATAGGGCTCGGCCGGCACGGGATGCAGATGCTGTAGTTCTTGTGTGAGGCGTTCTGCTGGGATGAATCCGGCGGCGTGCTCACGGTGATTGATATCGTAGACCCACTGATCACATGCCTCTTGCAACTCGGCAAAGCTGGCATACTCGGCTCGCAGGTTCACACCGGTGGGGACCAGGTCAGCTTTAGCGATTTTTACCGCGTTTTCTACTCCACCCTTGGTTGCTGGGTCGTAGGGCACACACGTATGGATCGCCGTTCCATACCAACGGGCAGCAGAGACGATCCGTTGATTGCGCACCGGCAGATTACACACATGGTCCACGGTCACGGTTTTCTCGTTATCAGTCAACACCGCCGATGGCACTCCGCCTAGAGTGCGGAAACAGGCGTCTAAGGCGCCGATGACACTGGGCATTTGTTTATCAAACAGTGGGATCACGAACCGGAATTTCGACCACGCCAGCCAGGCCACGAATAACACGGTGGCTTTACCAGCTACCATTGGGCCATCGCCGAAGTCGTATTGCAACCATTGGCCCGGTGCCGGTACCCAGGGCTTATGCACCCGCTGCTGGGCGGCAGCATAAGTGTTTTTGGCTTCGCGAACCGCTCTGGAAGTCGACCGCTGCGAACCGGTGTAGCCCATCCCTTCCAGGGCCTCGTGGACTTTATGCGCCATAATCGTCCCGCTGGAGCGATCGACCAGTTCGTCGATTTTGTCACGATAGTCATCGGTGAGCTTGGCACGAATAACCCGTTTGGGTAGCGGATCGCCCGCCTGGCGGGCGAGCACAAATTTCTTGACGGTGTTAGGTGCGCACCCAACATGCTTGGCGGCGGCTCGGTATGAGCCATGTAGATCAAATGCTTCTAGAATATCCATGATGAGCCTTTCGGTTTTCATCAATGGCCTCCCGGTGGTCACTGAATATGTCTGGCGACTTTCAGTTCACCACTTGGGAGGTCATTTTGCTTGGAAGACAAACCGAACCCGTTGCTCACCGGGAGAAATACTGGTTACCGGCCTGTCCTAGGCCGTGCAAAACTCATGGCCATACATGTGCAATTTAATCTGTCCCTCAACAACCCCAGTGGTGTTGGATCTTTGTCGCACAATGTGATCCTATATACCTCAATTTCGACAGCGTTGTGGCCACTATCTACATCAACGAGCGCATGGCTTCTGGGCTTGTCCCCGTGCACAACTAGGGCGGATATCCACCCAGGGCGATTCCTGAATCATTAGTGCCACATCGCTACTTGATGCTCATACTGATGCTATCCGGTTGTCAGATTGCTACTTTCAGAAGTCCAGACAGCCGCTACTGAATACACGCTCAGAACAGGTTGAGGACCTGGATCCTGCTCATGCTATGGAAAGTGCTTCCTCGGGTTCTGCCCGAGTCCTCCCCAATTTGGCCATAATGCGCGGTGGGGCGGGGCACGATGTTCGATCACAACCGGGTTTGTTCTGTTTAGCGAGATTTTCGATACTTCCGTTCAGGGCAGCCGCGTGTGCAAATTCCTGGTGTCAAGAACACGTACGAACCATCAGTACGAGAGCGAAAAAACTCGTGTTGATCAATGAGACTTTCCGACGAATTCTGCTCTCCTCACGCGATATTAGCGGATCGCTTTGCGGTGTTCCTGCGAAAAACTTTTGAGCAGCAAATTATCTGAACGAAATTGCGCTTTCTCTCTTCGCTCCTCTCCAGATGGATAAATTTAGGCCTAAGACCTTGCGTGATATGAATCACGACAGTAGAGTCGTATTTAGTTATTTCACGTTTCTGGTTGAAACATAAGGAGAATCTATTGGCTAACGATCGACGAGTCGTAATTATTGGAGCAGGGATTGCGGGCGTAGCAACTGCTCTTGACTTATTGGAGAGAGGAGGCTCTGACGTTGTGGTTCTCGAACGTTACGGACCAGGATTTGGCTCCTCTAGCAAGTCTGCGGGAGTGATTGAAACTCAGTATCTTGATCGTTCAGCAGTTGAAGTGCGCAACTATGGCCTGCGCTATTTCGAGCGTTTCGCTGAAAAACATGAGGTAGCGCTGGTTCAGTCCGGCTACTTACGCCTAGCACAAGAGTCGGCAGATATGGAGTCTTTTCGGAAAAGTATCAATCTTCAGCAAGAGTTTGATATCACCGATCCTGAATTGTTGGATGTCGAAGAAATCCAACGACGTTGGCCAAGGATTCGCATGGACGGAAGAGTGGGCGGTCTATTCGGTCCCTCCGATGGGTATGTTGACAGTTACGAATTCACGCTATGTGCGGCTAGCCAGATCGTGCGCTTGGGTGGACGCGTTATTAATGGCGTAGATGTTCTGGAGGCCACCCATGCGTCTGATGGAACATGGAACCTGAAGACGAATCAAGGAATATATGAGGCGGATTTTATAGTCAATGCAGCCGGTCCATGGGCTAAGAACGTCGCAAAGATATTTGGGGCTGATTTGCCTCAGAATAATCAGCTTCGACCTAAGATCAAGATTGAGCATCGTGAAAAGCTCGACACTCTACTTCCTTTTGTCATGGACTATGTGCCCGGCTCCGGTCGGGATGGGATCTATTTCCGTTCGGAAACACCAAACGAGCTCTTCGTGGGCATCCATACCGATGAGAGTATTCAAGAAGAAAGGGATCCTGACATTCGCCTTGGCGAAGCTTCACAAGAGTTTGTCGATCGCGTGAAAGAGTTGTTACCGACAAGGCTGGAAACGCCTAAGGGTTTGCGCTTGGGCCGTACTTGGACTGGACTGTATGCAATTTCACCAGATAACAAACCCATTGTCGATGTACATCCTGATGCGCCTGGCGTAGTCCACTCAATGGGAGCCGGTGGATCGGGTATCCAGTTAGCGCCAGCTATGGCCAGAATTGCGGCAGACCTAATCCTTGACAGTAGCACCAACAGCTTTCCTAATACCGACTGGAGTATCAACCGGTCGTCTCTGCATACCAGCTAATAACCACGAAAGGAATTATTAATGACCACTAAAATTGATTACTCAGCAACTGGGCTCGGTGATCCAAGGCTTGACACAGAGTACGAAACCGAGCTTCAGAAGTGTCGCGCAGTGGATGCTGAACCCGAGAGAAATTTGATCAATGGAAATTGGGAGTCGTCCGACGAGATAGTAGAACGAATCGATCCGGTTGAAGGAAAAGTCCGTGCGGGCGCTGCTTTTATAGCTACCGACGATCAGATCTCCAGAGCCATCGCGGCTGCGAAAGGGGTTGCCCTGTCATGGCGACGGACTCCCTATCAAGACCGTAACCAAATGTTGGCGAAGGTCCGTGATGACTATGAGGAACAACTGCCTGCGATGGCCGCCGTTATTTCAGCGGAAACGGGGAAAACTCGTCTGGAGGCTTTTGGTGAAGCTCAAGAAGTATTGGACATGATCGATCATTACGCCGAGTTGTTCGCGAAGAACAAAGGTTATGTTGCTCAGCAAAAGTCATCAGAAAACGAAACTAACTGGGACATTCTGGTCCCCTACGGTGTTTTTGCTGTCATTTCCCCCTTCAATTTTCCCGCTGCTCTTGTCGTTGGTATGTCGACAGCTGCGCTAGTCACGGGCAATACGATTGTTCTGAAGCCGAGTGATAAGACACCTCGCTCTACAGCACTTGTAGCAGAAACTTTTGCGCGTCACCTGCCCCGAGGGGTAGTAAATGTAGTGCATGGGGGCGGCGATGTTGGTCAGAAACTGGTGGAAGGCGACGTCGACGGCATTGCTTTTACCGGTTCAGTCGAGGTTGGTTGGAAGCTTGTTAGCGCAGTCGGCCCACGTGGTTACCCACGCCCGGTACTTGCAGAAATGGGAGGCCAAAACCCGGCAATTGTGGCGGAAAGCGCCGACATCGAAGCAGCGGCTTCAGGAATCGCTCGTTCCGCGTTTGGTCTGTCGGGACAAAAATGTAGCGCCTGCCGCCGCGTTATAGTGCATGAAGATGTCGCCGGTGAATTGATTGCGGCCATTAAACAGAAAGCAGAAGCCCTAGTTGTTGGTGATCCTATTGCTAGTCGTACTGATTTAGGCCCTGTAATAGATGACGCGATCGCTGCGCGGATTGATGCCGCGCTCACTCAGGCGCAGCAAGATGGTTCTATTGTGACAGGCGGTAAGTCAACAGAACACGATGGAAACTTCTATGACCCTATCGTGGTAACGGATCTTCCTCGTGGACACTCTTTAACGCGGACTGAATTATTTGCTCCGTTTCTCACAATCACGCTTGTGGAAAGTTTTGAAGAAGCTCTCGCCGAGGCAAATGCGGTGGATTATGGTCTCTCAGCAGGCGTGTACTCTCGGGACCAGGACGAACTCGATTTGTTTTACGACACCATCGAAGCTGGAGTCGTATATTCGAATCGTCCGCAGGGTGCCACGACTGGCGCGTGGCCGGGTGTTCAGTCATTCTGTGGTTGGAAACGCTCAGGCACCACAGGTAAGGGCGGGCTGGGGCTACATTATCTCCAGGGCTTTATGCGTGAACAAAACCGAACTATTGCGAGCTTCTAATGCAACAGAATCTCCCACGTGGATCATCATCTGGAAATCTAACTGAGCGGGCTAATCGCGTCATGGTCCGTGGGAATACAAGATCCACTGTCTTCGTGCCGCCCCATCCGCCCTATGCCGCGAAAGGGGAAGGCTGCTACGTCACGGATGCAGCAGGTCATAAGGTTATTGACGCGAACAATAATTACACGGCCTTGATTCATGGGCACTCTGACCCGGATATTGGTGATGCCGTACGTCAGCAGTTGACTTCGGGCACAGCGTTTGGATTACCCACAGAAGTTGAAGTTCAGCTCGCGGAGCTTTTGGCACAGCGTACTGGGTATGAAAGGTGGCGTTTTTCAAATTCGGGTACGGAGGCAGTTATGACTGCCATTCGCGCAGCCCGCGCAGCCACTGGGAGAGATATTGTATTGCGGTTTGAAGGTAGCTATCACGGCACTTCTGATCCTGTGGTTGCGCAATCGGCGGCCGGAATTACAGCCGGGAACAGGCAAGACGTCATTGCTTTACCACAGGGGGATTGGGATGCATTCGATGAAGCTATGGCTCAGCACGGCAGGAATATCGCAGCTGTGCTCATAGACCTGATGCCCAACCGTGCGGGGTTGCAACCAGCTTCCCATAAGTTCGTTAGACACGTGCGAGAAGTCACACAACAGTTGGGAGTGTTATTAATTGTCGATGAGGTTATTACACTAAGAATTGCGTTAGGCGGTCTCACCGAAGAATATAGCATCACTCCAGATCTAGTAACCGTAGGCAAAATCATCGGTGGCGGTTTCCCTGTAGGTGCCGTTGGGGGTCCTGAACGAATCTTGAAAGTTTTTGACCCGTTGGGTTCTCGAAGTGTTGGGTGGGGCGGAACCTTTAGTGCGAACCCGATTTCCATGATTGCTGGAAAAGTTGCGCTTGAGAAATTTGATGCAACCCGGATCGAAGCGCTTAATGCGAAAGGCGAGCACCTCAAAAGGCTTCTCGAAAAAGCTGGTGTGTGTGTCGCCGGGAGAGGCTCTTTGGTGAGGATCACGGAGCAACTTCCTGCCGATGATCTTTGGTGGTCAGCCTACGAACGTGGCTTGTTAATCGGAACTAATGGTCTCATTGCACTCTCGACGCCAATGAACAACGAGCATATTTCAGAAATAGCGAGAATTAGCATCGCAGCTGTAAAACATCTCAAACCGAGTGCCGCACATGTGCCTCAAGGTGTTATCAACTGATTGCAACTGGCAATTTGAAGACTATCTGACTAGGACACACCTTCAAAGTCAGAGCAGAATGAAAGTTCAATATATGTCACAAATACCTGAAGATTTAGCTCTTCAACTACGTAATATCTCCAAGTTTTATGATCGACACACCGCTCTTGATGATGTCTCCGTGGACGTGCGCAAAGGCGAGGTCGTTGCTGTTATTGGGCCGAGTGGCTCCGGGAAAAGTACGCTCTTGCGGTGCATAAATCAGCTGGAAGAGCCAGACGCCGGGGAACTCAATATCCTTGGAGATACTCTGGATTTCACGCGCCGGATAACAAGCCAACAGCTCACCGCACTACGACGAAGAGTTGGAATGGTATTCCAATCTTTCAATCTCTTCCCACATATGACTGTTCTGCGCAATGTGACGTTCCCGCAAGAACGGATTTTGAAGCGTAGTAAAAGCGAAGCTGCTCAACGAGCGATGGAATTGCTAGAGAAAGTTGGCGTAGCAGATAAGGCACACCAACATCCACAGAAATGTTCGGGCGGACAACAGCAACGCGTAGCGATTGCACGCGCTTTAGCACTTGATCCAAACATAATGCTATTTGATGAGCCTACTTCCGCGTTGGACCCGGAGGTAGGGATGGAAGTGTTGTCTGTCATGCGGAGACTGGCTGATACAGGTATGACAATGATGGTGGTTACACACGAGATTCATTTCGCTGCGGAGGTCGCTGATCGCTTGATTATTATGGCAGATGGACAGATCATCGAGGAGGGAAACCCGCGTGAACTGATTGCAGCACCTCAGACAGAGCGAGCACGCAAATTCCTTGCTGCAGTTAGAGGACAGCTATGAGCACATTCTTAGCGATCCTATCTGCGGTGCCGATTACTTTACTTACCACTTTCGTGAGTTTTGGTGTGGGAGCATTGCTCGCAGTGCCACTTGTACTTGGCCGCCGCGCGAGACAGCTAGTCGTCCGTGTACTGAGTAAGACCGTCATCGACGTGCTGCGAGGTATACCTCCCATCGTGTTCATTTTTATTCTCTTCTTTGGTGTGGGTGCTGACTTAATTCGATGGGATCCATTAGTAGCCGCCATCGTTGGCTTATCACTTATTTCGGCCGGTCACCTTGCAGAGGTTTATCGAGGAGGAATCTTAGGAGTTCACCAGGGTCAATTTGAAGCTGGCGCTGCATTGGGTCTGTCCCCCATCGATTTAGGGGGCTCGATTATAGCCCCGCAAGCGGTTCGGACTGCGATTCCGGGAATGGTGACCTGGCTTATTAGCCTGCTGAAGGATTCCTCCGTCGTGTCAGCGATTGGAGTCGTCGAAGTTATGTTCGTTACGAATCAAGTGGCGCGAACTACTGGGGACGGGATTACTCCGTTTCTAATCGCGGGCGCAGTTTACGTCGTAATTGGTACACCGTTGGCCGCCGTGTCCAGATGGCTAGTGACGCGTCTCACATACAACCGGGGGAATTAGCATGGATTTGTTGACGAATTGGGTTGAGTGGCTTCCCCGTTTGCTCGATGGTCTCTGGGTAAGCATTCAGGTGACCCTTCTGGGATTGCTCGTCGGGATCCCGCTGGGTCTCGGGCTAGCTATCTTGTCGTCGGTTCGAAGCCGAATGGTTCGCAGTTTCACTGTAGTCGCAGTAGAAATCGGAAGGGGCATGCCAGCCCTTGTGGTGTTACAGATGGTGTATTTTGGTCTGCCGACTCTCGGGCTTACTGTGAACTCTTTCATTGCCACTGTAATGGCATTGGCCATGATGACAGCTGCATATACCAGTGAAATTTTGCGAGCCGGTCTTAGGGCCGTACCGGAGGGAGAGACTGAAGCATCTAACGCGTTAGGTCTCTCTTATGGTGACACGTTGCGATTTATCGTGATACCTCAGGGAGTACGAATTGCCGTCCCTACGCTCATGGGCTTCTGTATTCTCATATTCCAGGTAAGTTCACTGGCTTTTACGATTGGGCTCCCAGAGCTGCTCAGTCGAGGTTACTCGATTGGTGCTTCTACGTTCCAATATCTTGATGTGTTGGTGCTGGCCGGGCTGCTCTACCTCGTGATCACTGTTCCGGCGGGTTGGCTCGTGGAAGGGTTCGAAAAACGAATAAGCCGACACTTGAACTAAATGAAGAAAACCACTCTCATTACTACCAACAGGAGAATAACAATGAAACGGAACAATGTTTACGCCATCGGTTCAGTGCTCGCCATCGGCGCACTGTTGCTAAGCGGCTGCAGTGGTAGCTCTGCGTCTGAGGACGTCGCTGATGACTGCGTGGCTGAAAGTAGCTTCACGACAACTGAGGATGGGGTTGTGACTGTTGCTCTGACAAATACCCCGCCGTATTCGTTAGAGGAAGGCAACGAGATCAGTGGAATTGATGGTGACCTCGTTAAAGAGTTTGCTGAAGCGAATTGCCTGGGAGTTGAGTATGCCCCCTATACTTACGCAACTGCCATTCCAGCAATCGAACAAGGACGGGCGGATATTTCAACGGGTGGCTTTTATCGGACCGCTGACCGTGCAGATGTCGTCACACTGAGTACGCCGTTATATTTGGATGAACTGAGCGTTTACACAGAAGAGGGTCTGTCGACGGTCGATGAACTGTCCGGGCTAACTATCGGGACAGTCGAAGGCTATCTTTGGGTAGACGATCTAAACAACCTGGAGGGTGTGGAGACTCGAGTTTACTCGGACTCGCTAGCATTGGCCCAAGATCTTGACGCTGGACGAATTGATGCTGCTTTGGACGGTTACGGTGCGGCGACGGTTTCCACTCAAGACCAAGATTATGAGATCAATGTTTTAGAGAATGATGACCGGGTCTCTTCGACAAATCAACCCTCTCAGGCTTCTGTTCTGATAGATCCATCAAATTCGGAGCTCGAAGCTGCATTTAACGAATTTGTAGAAGAGCAGAGAGATAACGGTCGGCTAATCGAAATTCTAGCTGATTATCAACTACCTGAGAGTGCAGCAGAAGTCGGCGATGAACGTGTTATTGAGTAAAGAAAAATTTGCTTTATAACAGTGGGAGACGACGTTTATGTGACGTCGTCTCCCGGGTTACCAGGGGAGTATTAGAAAGGGGAAGATGAGCGAATGCCCTCAAACAGAGTGGACCAGCCTGGTAATGTGCTTCTAAAGTTGTGATACAACTGCTGCTAACTGAGAGAGTTTGCTTTGAATCGAGATCGGTATACCAGCGCGGGTTTTATGCGGAGCCATTGTGGCTGATTTTCTTACGACATTAAGTCGGCGCATGGTGCTTGCTCCGTTGGATGACACCGGGAGAACTCAAGAAGTAGCGGATCGGTTACGAACAGCAATTTTTGTAGGAATATTCGCTGACGGTGAGCGCTTGCCCGTTGAGGTGAGCTTGGCCAGGCAGCTTGGTATCTCTCCAGTAACGCTTCGTGATGCTATTAAAACACTTCGTCACGAGGGCCTAGTACGGACAGCACGTGGACGCAGTGGCGGTACCTTTGTTACTTCAACTGAAGCGAATACTCTGACCTTCTTGCAGAGTACGTTCAGGCAATTAACTCCGATTGAGCTCCGTGATCTGAATGATCTGCAGATGTCCTTGATGGCTCATTCGTCTCGTTTGGCCGCAGAGCGCGGGACTGAACGTGAATTAGATTCTTTGCTTTTGACTGTTCAGGGTCTACATGCCAATGAAGACGCGGTGACACTACGTCGTAAATTTTCTAGATTCCTAATTGGCGTTTCTGCTGCTTCACGATCTGGGCGAGTCAGCAAAGCTACGATTGAACTTCAGGTCGAATTGGCACCCTTTGTCACATTGATCTTACAGAAGCGGTCGTCTCGGGAGGAGGTCATATTTCATATGACATCTATAGTTGAATCGTTGAAGTCGCGAGACTCAGAACAGGCCTACTACCGAACATATCAGCTGGTAGAGGGTTTGGGATATGATCTTCAACGCTTGCATTTTGAACTGTCACAAGACAGGGCTGGGTAGCGAAAATGTCATCAGGAAAACGGAGGAGTCATGACCTCAATCTTAAGTCGCGTAGCTGCAGAGATCTCGGCACTGTTCTCCCCAATAGGGCAAATTTTAGCCGACTTACAAGTTCAGGTTCGAGCGCTTCAGGAGATCGGGTTTTTTGGTAGTGATCACCTCGAAGTCATGTCGCAGCAGGTGGAAACGGTGGTTGCTCGCGCCTTGAGAGATTTTGAACGAACCGTAGTGGGAGCTGGCTTTGCCTGGATTGGCGTAGACGAGGACAACGGTATGCTTTGGTGGCGAGCTGAAGGGGGTGGAGTTACTCCTAAGTTCCACGTAAGTAATCCGGAAGCAGATGCCTTCTATGACTATCGTTCGTCAGAATGGTTCCAGCTTGCTTTGGAAAGCGACGGCGTGGTTGCAGCAGGTCCCTTTATTGATGCTTGGGGTACTGATGATCATGCGCTGACTCCAGCACTTCGCGTAACGAAGGCCGATGGCCTCACCTTGGGAGTCGTCTCCGTGGACCTGAACATACACGAGATGACGGCCCAACTTTCAAACATCTTACGACCAAGTACGAACATTATCCTTGTCAACCAAGACGGTCATGTTGTGGCAGCAAATCAACCCCTACTTACACCTGGCCTCAGGATTGAGCCGTTTATAGAAAACCACCAGCTCAAGGTTCTAGACGAAATGCCCGTACTAATAACTGGTTGGAAAGTTATTGAGATTGCATAGTGATCGATGAAGGGGCGCCTACCAAGGTCCAGGCTGGAAGGTATGACTGGGAACTTGGCCAGAACCGAAGGTCGTAAGTTCAAATCTGCAAGCGTGTAGCTGGTGGTGCTAAACGGCCATTCACCTAAACGTCGGTGTCTACTTGTACTTCAGTTATTGGTTGGATCCAAGATTAGGTTTGAAATGTCTCCTGCATCGTGCACCAAGTCGGGGCTTCAGCGTGCTTGTTTGGGGCGTCTAATAGATCGCGAAGTTCGCTTTATGGAATTCAGAACCTACTCCTCGATAGCTCAAATACGTATCTGTAAATCTGAGGGGTTTGGGGTGCCTAGTACTACAGTCGCTTTTATTTTTGGTGGTGTCGGCGGTTTAATCGGACAGTGCTGAAATGTCGTGTTAATTCTGTCGTATGAGTGAGAATATTGGTGTGGCAGAAATCCGTGAATGGGCCCA
>JABXHI010000074.1 GCA_013393415.1 Micrococcaceae bacterium | reverse complement strand
TACCGTCGTTCTAGGTTCGAGTCCTGGTAGCCCAGCGAAATTCCTGCAAAGGAATCTCAGCCCGCTTCCATTTTTTGGTAGCGCGGCCCCATCGTATAGAGGCCTAGTACGCCGCCCTCTCACGGCGGTAGCGCGGGTTCGAATCCCGCTGGGGTCACATTTGATCGGCATGCATTGGAGACAATGTATGTCGATTTTTGGTTAACCCGTAGGTGCATTTATGGGCTGATACGAGTCGCATCAGGCATGCAGGCTCGGGTCGCCAGCAATGGATGGTGAGGCCCGTTCCATCACGGGGTCTGTGCGTAGTCGCGCGCTTCCTGCGAATATAGAACGTGATAGCAGGGCCAAGCAGGCCATTCTTTGATCGGGTCAATCATGACATGCTGTGAGGCTCCGTAAGCCCTGCTTGCCGATGAATCAACTTCCGACTTGGATCAGTCACACTCGCATGACATTATGCAGCTGATGAAAACGCCGACCCGAGAGTTCTCGGTCTCCATCGTCGCGGTGACTCATGATCGAGGTTAAGAGCAATAAGCCGACCAGGTAGTGATGTTATCGGATGGTCGCGCCGTCTCAGCAGAATGAGTAGCACCTGAGTCGGTGTAAAATTCCGGCTCTCATGCGCTCTGACAGTCAAACGGATGCAGACAGGAACGAAGCGGTACCCATCGGTGGGGTACCGCTTCTTCTTCGGGCAGCGTTATAGCGCTGAGCTGTTATGTGTGTTGATTGTCGTAGGGGTTGGTTGCTGACCTGCCTGATCGGTTTCGGTATGCAGCAAACGCGGATAGGGCAATCAGTGCTGCTCCGACCATCCAGGAATTCATTATCGCGGTACGTTCCTCTATGTGTGCGCCAAACAATCCCGAGAGAACAACCGCGGCGCCCAACAACCCTTTCACAAACTCAGCCAGAGTCGAGGATGCCGTGGTTCCAGCCCATAAGGATGCCACAACCACCAAGGAGCCTAGTGTTACGAACAGAACAACAGGGGCTCCCTGGATCCATAGCGGTGCTAGGGCAAAGTAGACGCCGAGTAAAACGCTGACCCAATCTTGCCAGGCACCCCAGCGCCGTCGGTTTCCCATAACCGCTTCATGGACCATTGGATGTTTGATCGTCCCCGGGGACCCCGTTTTAACGACCGTGTAAGTAGTTTTTGATTCTATGGGTGAGTTAGCGGCCCTCGCCATTATCATCGCCTCCCAAATCTACATAAAGCGTGTTTTGCGATTGGCTTTTTAATCAATGGCGCTACTACCATTGTAACGCTATTGCTTCAGCGTCACTATGGGAAGTGGCCCGGAGATTGTGTCTCTGACATTTCAGTAGGCATAACTCTTGGGGTGTGAACTGTCCCAGCATTCTCTTCTGGTCTTGGATCATTTACAAGGTGCTCTGATTGACTAGCTCGAATTCGGTGCTGATATCGATACGGCCATTGAAGAGTATTCGCGTTTAGAACATGAATACTCACACAAAGTCATCTCCACTGAAGAGGTTGGCTTCGATGCAGAAGCAAGCTAAACTGCTCAACTCAGCCACGGTAGTCTGTGTAAGAAGCGAGTCTTGAGACCGCCAACTCAGCCGGGTAGAGGCTTCTAGTATCCTGGAACGCATGCCCTCAACCCATACTGAAGACATATCCGTCGGCCAGCTTGGCGAAGCCGGAATCTTGGAACTGCTCAACGCGAGTTTCTCTGCTTATGCCACCGGTGAGGGCGTATTGGGGCCCGGCGACGATGCTGCGATTATCCCAGCACCCGCTGGAAACTTCGTCATCTCGACTGACGCGATGAACGAGGGCCATCACTTTTTGCGCCACTGGCCCTCGGGTATCCGAGATAGCGGGTATTCCACCGGTTGGAAGCTTGTCGCTCAGAATATCTCTGACATGAATGCCATGGGTGCCGTGACCTCAGCGATCAGTATCTCGTTGGCAATGCCGAAAGATACTCCAGCAGACTGGGTATCACGCTTCGGCCAAGGTGTTGCCAATGCCTGCCGCTGGCTAGGGGCCCCGCAAACGATTATTTCTGGCGGAGATCTCACCCGCGCAGAGTCGATCTCGACGGTCATTACGGCAACGGGCAACCTCGTGGGTGACGCCGCGCTTCGCACAGCAGGTCATGATGTCGACGGCTTTCATCTCATCCATACGGGCAATGTGGGTACTGCGGCGGCTGGGCTGATGGTGGCACAGGCAGGCGATGTGCACGATCTGTCCCGCGAAGAGCTGCGCATGCTGCGGCTCTTCTTCCGGCCACGACCCCTGTTGGATCAAGGTCCCGCAGTTGCAAACAGGGTCTCAGCAATGATGGACATTTCCGATAGCCTGCTCGCGGATGCTGACCGTCTAGCAGCGAGCAACAAACTTTATGCGGCAATTGACGACGCCTGGGTAGATGCCAAGGCGGCACACTTGCAGCGAGTTGCTGAGAAATATGATGTCGACCCCCGGGATTGGGTGCTCACCGGGGGAGAAGACTACGGGCTGTTAGCAGTACTGGACCCCGATCTACCGGTGCCCCACAGATGGGAAATCATCGGAAAATTAACCAACAAGCCGCAAGATCGGCCGACCGTAACAGGATGGGACCATTTCTAGCCTCACTTACGCCTGGGACGGCTGAGCTACTCGGATCATCTCGAATTCGTAGTCTGATATAGCTCGCGATGTCGGCAAAGGCATTCCATATGCTGGTGTGCCGTAGCCGTGAGTTTGTCAGTTCTCGTGGTTCTAATATTCGGCCCGAGAATGGCTAGCACAACGACGAAGAGGTTATCGCGGTCTTTGAAGTGGCTACCTACAGGACGCCTCTGCGTCGGCGAGGATCTGGCGGTCTTCACCGTGGGTAATGATAAATCTTCCAGCGAGGTCCGCCGTTGCCGAGATGTGCATATTGTCCAGGTGCAGGATTCGCAATGGTTTAGTCATCGTAAAGATCGGCGGCGATCTCAGCAGTGAGGTTGTCTGCCATCTCGGCCATTCGGTGTCCGTCATGCCGTCGAACCTCGACAGCTGGGATGCGGTAGTGGGTTCCAACTTTCTCGGCATGAAGCCTACCGTCTTTTGCCATTCTCTAGACTGTGGTCTTATCGAGGCTGAGCCGCGCGGCGGCTTGCGAGGTGGTCAGCATTTCGCGCTCGAAAGAGACTTTGACGTATTCTCCACGTTCGGCAGCTTCCTGGGCGCATTCAACGAACTCAGCAATCCACTTGGGCATTGATGACAGGGGCTGATCTAGGTGATGAGAGCGGATCTGGTCTTGGGGTGGTCTGAGTTTTAGGACCAGGTGATCTAAGCGGCTACCGGGGTGTTTTGTTCTTCCCACATCCGCGCATAGTCACTGGGACTGTGGTACTCCAGTGCGGAGTGAGGGTGTTGGTGATTGTACCGGTGTGACCACCATGTGATGGCGTACCGGGCTTGGTGTGTGTCTTCGAAAAGGTTATCTTCCAATAATTCATCTCGTAAGCGGTTGTGGAAGGACTCCACGAACCCGTTATGCCACGGCTGACCTGGTGGGATAAACGCTGCAACCGCCTGCTGCTCATCCACCCAGTCACGGAGTGCTCGGGCGATGAACTCTGGGCCGTTATCCATCCGCATCACCCGAGGTACGCCACGCTCTAGTACGGCGATATCTAGCATTTCAATCACCTGGGTGGCAGTAATGGACCGATCCACCCGGAAGGCGAAATGCTCCCGCGTATACTCATCAATTCCGTTACAGATCTTGATGGCTTTGCCGTGATAATCCGAATCGAACTGGAAATCCAAGGCCCACACATCATTCGGGCGCCGCGCAGGCTCAGTACGGGGCACTGGATCCACGGGTAGGGTTCGCTTGGTCGCCTTGCGCGGGTACACGCGTAGACCTTCTTGACGCCATAACCGGCGGAAAGCATCCCTCCCCACTGCATAACCGGCTTGGGTGGCTTTGCGCCAGCCACGCCGGTAACCCCACCGGCGGTGAGTATCAGCAAACCGGTGCATCCAGACCCGCAGATCCGCGTACTTATCTGTCTGGCGGGCGTTGTCGGGTTGATTTTCTAGCTTTTTGGTGCGGTTATAGGTTGATCGAGATAGCCCAGCTAGACGACAGGCACAACGCTGGGAGAACCCCAGCGTGATGAGGTGAGCCACAGCATCATACCTGCGAGCTGGGCTTAGAAGTTTCCCTCAGCCAACTCCCGCAACGCTGCCTTCTCTAACTCAGATTGGCCCAGCAGGGCTTTGAGTTTCTCGTTTTCCTCCCGCAACTTCTTCAAAGCCTTGGCCTCATGACGGTCCATATTCCCGTATGTACGCCGCCATCGCGACAACGTGGCCTCACTGACCTGCAGCTCACGGGCAACTTCACCATTGGTTTTGCCTTCGGCTTTGAGTTTGTCAGCTTGTTCTAGTTTGGCAACAATCTGCTCAGGGGTGTGCTTAGAAAATTTCTTCATCATCTACCATTCTTCCAGCCCCGAAGGGCAAATCAATGGCAGACGCTGAAATCATTTGGTCCGGAAAAACCAGCCCACACCAGTCTGGATGGAATTCTAAATTTTCCATAGGCTTATTATATAACCTTTATGCAATGTTATACAGGAATATCGTTGCACGTTTGGTGCCTCTGTGTGGCGTTCATCAGTAGTTAGCGTCCCTGGCTGGCCCTCAGGTCGGAATAGTGTAGAAGTCAATGTTCTGCTGTGATGCGGGCAAGCACTCGACTGCAATTATCAGGGGAGTGACGCTCGTTTAACCGTCGTGTTCGAGCATCTTGCTCAGCCGCGAGGCCGCGGTCATTACGGTCGAGCCGTGATAGCGCCCCGGGTTTCGGGTCAAGCGTTCGACGGGTCCAGAAATAGAGATGGCAGCAACCACCGGTCCCTGCCCATTGCGTACTGGTGCAGACACGGATGCGACGCCGAGTTCACGCTCACCAACGGATTGGGCCCACCCGCGACGACGCACCGAAGCTAACGTGGCTGATGAGAAGGCCGCCTCGTGCAAGCCTCCGGCGAGTGCCTGATGATCCTGCCACGCGAGCAAGACTTGAGCAGCGGAGCCCGCTTTCATCGAGAATTCACTACCGACGGGAATTGAATCCCGCAGGCCTACGGGACGTTCGACCGATGCGACGCACACGCGGGTCTGACCGTAGGCGCGATAGATCTGTGCCGATTCACCGGTGGTCTCTCGCAACCAGTTCAACACCGGATCAGCCAGCGCTGTGATGCGATCGGTGCCCGCGGCGGTCGCGAGTTCATTGAGTCGCTTCCCGAGGATATAGCGCGACGACTCATCGCGGCCGATAATGCGGTGGTGGATCAGTGCGGCAGCAAGACGGTGCACAGTCGGACGAGCGATGCCCGTAGCCTCGACTAATTCGAGCAGGGTAGCGGGACCTTCCTCAAGGCGAGACAGGATTTGTATGGAGCGATCAATGACGCCAACGCCTGAAGGACTGTCCATCACATTGCACCTCGAAAATTTCAAACTGTGATATCGTCGTCTCACCTATTGAGACATACTTGACGTATGCTTGGCAAATTCGGCACCAAAGTGAAACATTAAGAATACGAGTCATTGGATCGGAAGAAAGTAGGAACAACTCGATGAGTACGCCACGAACATTGGCAGAAAAAGTGTGGGCAGACCACATTGTTGTTGAAGGTGAAAAGCAAGGTGACGTTCAGACACCGGACTTGCTCTACATTGACCTACACATGGTGCACGAAGTGACCTCCCCGCAGGCATTCGAAGGCCTGCGACTCGCAGGACGTCCGGTGCGCCGTCCCGATCTCACCATTGGCGTTGAAGACCACAACGTGCCGACCATGAACATCAACGAAATGATTGCCGAGCCAACCTCACGCAAACAGGTTGATGCACTGCGTGTCAATGCTGAGGAATTTGGCATCCGTCTGCACTCGCTGGGCGACGCCGAACAGGGCATTGTCCACGTGGTTGGCCCACAGCTTGGATTGACTCAACCAGGCACCACCGTGGTCTGTGGAGACTCGCATACCTCGACGCACGGCGCCTTCGGCGCGTTGGCCTTTGGTATTGGTACTTCAGAGGTCGAACACGTCCTGGCGACCCAGACGTTGCCCATGACGCCATTTAAGACCATGGCCATCAACGTAGAAGGCACGCTGAAGCCGGGCGTTTCCTCGAAAGACATCATTTTGGCTGTGATCGCTAAGATCGGAACCGGCGGTGGGCAGGGCTATGTACTGGAATATCGCGGTGACGCTATTGAGCAACTGTCCATGGAAGCCCGCATGACCATATGCAATATGTCCATTGAGGCAGGCGCTCGTGCCGGTATGATTGCCCCAGACGAGACGACCTTTGAATACCTCAAAGGTCGTCCGCACTCGCCAGGAGGTGCACAGTGGGATGAAGCCGTCGAATACTGGCGGTCACTGCGTACCGATGATGGTGCGAGCTTCGACCACGAAATCACTATCGATGCCGACACCTTGGAACCATTTGTCACCTGGGGCACGAACCCGGGTCAGGGTGTGTTTCTATCCGACGCGGTGCCAACGCCAGACTCCTTCGATGACCCCGCCGAGAAGGCTGCAGCTGAACGCGCGTTGGAGTACATGGATCTTCAGGGCGGCACTGCCATGAAAGATATCTCAGTCGACACGGTCTTCTTGGGTTCGTGTACGAACGCACGTATTGAAGACCTCCGGATGGCTGCGGCCGTGATCCAGGGACGCGAAAAAGCCGAAAACACTCGCATGATGGTCGTGCCCGGTTCCATGCAGGTTCGTTTGCAGGCCGAAGAAGAAGGCCTGGATAAGATCTTCAAGGACTTCGGCGCAGACTGGCGTTTTGCCGGCTGCTCAATGTGCTTGGGTATGAACCCTGATCAACTGGCACCGGGCGAGCGCGCCGCGTCGACGTCCAACCGCAACTTTGAGGGTCGTCAGGGCAAGGGTGCTCGTACCCACCTGGTCTCACCGGTCGTCGCTGCTGCAACCGCCGTGCGCGGCACGTTGTCGTCGCCCTCTGATTTGGGCATGCACGACTTCATTGTCGCCCCGGCTTAACCTGCACCCACGAGACGAAAGAGGCAATTTCTCATGGCAATAGAAAAATTTGTAACGCACACCGGTGTGGGCGTTCCACTGCGTGAATCCAACGTTGATACCGACCAAATCATCCCCGCGCACTTCCTGAAGCGCATTACCAAAACCGGTTTCGAAGATGCGCTGTTCTCCCGCTGGCGCACGGATGAGGACTTCATCCTCAACCGTGAACCCTATTCGAACGGCACGGTCTTGGTGACCGGTCCAGACTTCGGTACCGGTTCCTCTCGTGAGCATGCAGTCTGGGCGCTGCGGGACTACGGTTTCAAGGCCGTTATCTCGGCACGCTTCGGAGATATTTTCCGTTCCAACGCCGGGAAACAAGGATTGGTCGCGGCGCAGGTTGAGCAGTCGGACGTCGAACTGATCTGGAAAGAGCTGGAAAATAATCCAGGAGCGGATGTCACGGTGGATTTGGAGAACCGCTTGGTGGAATGCGGGTCGATTTCGACACGCTTCCAAATTGATGACTACACCCGCTGGCGGCTGATGGAAGGCCTCGATGACATCGGCCTGACATTGCGCAACCAAGAAGCCATCGATGCGTTCGAGAAGACTCGTCCGGGCATTAAGCCCACCACGCTACCGGCCAAACTCTCAGAGGTCTAAGCTTCGTCGCTTACAATAGTGGCATTGCCAATTTTTCAGCGCATCACCATCGGTGTGTGAGCAACCTCGTGCTTCGAGGTATGGAGGGTAGAAACATCAATGTCTAATGTGTTGACCATTCACGGAGGAAAACCTCTCAACGGTTCTGTTGCCGTACGCGGTGCCAAGAACCTGGTCCCAAAGGCGATGGTAGCTGCCCTGCTGGGTTCCAAACCATCGGTGATTCGCAACGTCCCAGAAATTAAGGACGTTGAAGTAGTCACCGGCCTGTTGCGTCTCCACGGCGTCGTCGTCGAACACGACGAGCAAGCCGGTGAGATCTACATGGATCCAACCGGTGTCAAGACAGCGAACAACGCTGAAATTGATGCCTTTGCCGGTGACTCCCGCATACCGATTCTGTTTTGTGGGCCCCTCATGCACGCCGTGGGTGGCGCATTCATCCCAGATCTCGGTGGCTGTAAAATTGGCGATCGCCCCATTGACTACCACTTAGACGTCCTGCGTCAGTTCGGTGCAGAAGTCTCGAAAGAACCAACCGGCACCTACATTCGCGCACCCCACCGGCTCACCGGTGCCAAACTCGAGCTCCCATTTCCTTCCGTGGGGGCTACCGAACAGGTGCTGCTCACCGCGGTGAAAGCCGATGGGATTACCGAGCTCAAAGGTGCGGCTGTGGAACCAGAGATCCATGATCTCATCCATGTCTTACAAAAAATGGGCGCCATTATTACGGTCCAAACTGACCGCACCATTTGTATTGAAGGTGTACCGGAACTGGGCGGCTATAATCACCAGGCCCTCAACGACCGTAACGAAACCGCCTCCTGGGCGACCGCATCGTTGGTGACTGACGGTGACATCTTCGTCGAAGGTGCAACTCAGCGTGACCTGACGGCATTTTTGAACGTTTACCGCAAAATCGGTGGCGAATTCGAAGTTAGTGACAACGGTATTCGCTTCTGGCGTGGTGGAGTCGAGCTCAACCCGCTGGTGTTAGAAACCGATGTGCACCCGGGTTTCATGACCGACTGGCAGCAACCACTGGTCGTCGCGCTGTCACAGGCTGATGGTGTGTCGATCGTCCATGAGACCGTCTATGAGAACCGTTTCGGTTTCACCGACGCGCTGGTTCGCATGGGTGCCTCCATTCAGTTACACCGCGAATGCTTGGGCTCGGTCCCGTGCCGTTTCGGTCAGCGCAACTTCTTGCACTCCGCCGTGATCTCTGGGCCAACGACGCTGACCGGTACCGACTTCAACATCCCAGATCTGCGTGGCGGCTTCTCCCACGTGCTGGCAGCACTGGCAGCCGACGGCACGTCAAATGCCAGCGGTATTGACATCATCAACCGCGGCTACGAAAAATTCTTCGAAAAACTCGTGGGTCTTGGCGCCGACGTAGAAATGTCCACCAACTAACGCCTGGAGTTTCCAAGACGTGTCCTATTCTCTGGGTCAACGCGCCGTATATTTCGGCGCGGCTTCCATAGTACGCCCGCTCAACATGATGCTGATGCGACGGGATTGGCAGGGACAAGAGAACCTGCCCGATAGCGGTATGATCCTCGCGGTGAACCATATATCGGATCTTGATCCGCTGCTTGTTGCCCACATGATCTATTCCAGCGGACGTATCCCGCACTTTCTTGCCAAGAAAGAACTCTTTGACGCAGCTGTGATCGGCCCAGCGCTGACCAGGCTCAAACAGATCCCGGTGGATCGTGCCGGGCGCAGCGTCGATTCGTTGAAAATGGCTGAAAAGGTGCTCTCCGATCACGGGGTTATCATCGTCTATCCCGAAGGCACGACCACCAAAGACCCGGACATGTGGCCACAAGTTGGTAGGGTCGGCATGATACGTCTGGCTCTATCCACCCAAGCACCGGTGATCCCGGTGGGCCAGTGGGGTGTTCATGAGACACTGCCCAAAGGAGATAAGTTCCCCCAGGTGTTCCCACGGCGCACCTCGAGTATCAGAATCGGCACCGAGAGTGATCTCGAGTGGTTGCGCGCCATGGAGCACCCCAGCCTGAAAGATCTATCGGTCGCCACCGAACAGGTGATGTCAGAAATCACCGAGCTGATGGCACCACTGCGCGGCGGTACGCCGCCCGAAACACGTTTCAACCCGGCAAAAAACCGCTAAGGAGCGCCAATGACCACCGATCATGTAACCGTGGCCATCCTTGGTGCTGGGTCATGGGGGACCACCTTTGCCAAAGTCCTGGCCGATGCCGCCATAGAACGCGACGAAGCGATCACCATTCGCCTGTGGGCGCGCCGCGATGAAGTGGTTGACGACATCAACACCAACCACACCAATACCGAATATCTCGAAGACATTGTGCTGCCCGAAAGCATCACGGCCACCGCCGACCCGATCGAAGCCGTGACCGGTGCCGAATTGGTCGTGGTCGCTGTTCCGGCACAACAGGCGCGGCCGACGCTTGCTCGCGTCAAAGATGCGCTGGATTCCCAAGCCATCCTCGTGTCCCTCATTAAAGGCTTGGAGCAAGCTAGCCAGGCCACCATGTCGAAGGTCTTCGCCGAAGAGCTCGAGCTGCCGGCAGAACAATTCGTCGTGGTCTCCGGTCCAAACCTTGCCAAAGAAATTGCGCGGAACGAACCCACCGCCACCGTGGTGGCCTGTGAACACGAAGCCACCGCAGAATGGGTCGCCGCGATGACGGCCTCAACGTACTTTCGTCCCTACCGCAACACCGACATCCCCGGGGTTGAACTCGGGGGAGTCGTCAAAAACGTGATCGCCCTGGCCGTGGGACTCACCGATGGTCGCGGCTTCGGGGACAACTCGAAAGCCTCGATTATCACTCGCGGTCTGACAGAAACCACCCGGTTGGCCACCGCACTGGGGGCAAATCCGGATACACTGGCCGGTCTGGCAGGGCTGGGGGATCTGGTGGCCACCTGTGCGTCACCGTTATCGCGCAACCGCACCGCGGGCAAACTCTACGGCGAGGGCCACACGACCGAAGAAGTCATCGCCACGATGCGTCAAACGGCAGAAGGTGTGAAATCCGTGCCAGCCGTGGTCACCCTGGCGCATACCTGCAATGTCGAAATGCCCATCGCTGAAGCCATCAACGCCGTGGTGTCCGGCACCATCGAAATTAATGACATCGCCCAGCTGCTGCTTGGCCGTGATCTGAAACCGGAGGCACGACTGTGACAAAGAACGTTTTAGTGCTGTTCGGCGGGCAATCGCCCGAACACCCCGTATCCATCGTGACCGCAGCCGGTGTCCTCAACGCGCTGGACACCAACCACTACACCCCGATCCCTGTGGGCATCAACCCCGACGGCGACTGGGTGCTGGCCGGCACACACCAGCCCGCCGGCGGCGAATGGTCGGTTGCCACGCTGATCAACGAGCAACCAACCGCGGTCACCCACACCACAGCACTGTCAGATGAGCTGCCAGAAGTGCCGGCAACCAATCGCCCGGTCGCGCTGCGCAAAGTCAACTCCGAGACCCAACTCATCGATCTTGACGGTAACATCATTGCCGTCATCGACGTGGTCTTCCCGCTGCTGCACGGCCCCAACGGTGAAGATGGAACCGTTCAGGGCGTCTTTGAAACCATGGGCATCCCGTACGTGGGAGCCGGTGTGCTCGCCTCGGCGGTGGGCATGGACAAACACTTCATGAAGATCGCCTTCCAACACGCCGGCCTGAAAGTCGGCCCCTGGGTCACCATTTCCGATGCCGCGTGGCGCAGCAATCGTAACGGCATGCTGGACGAAGTAGCGAAGCTCGACCTGCCGCTATTCGTTAAACCCGCCCGCGGTGGCTCCTCACTGGGCATCCGGCGGGTAACGATGCTCTCCGAGCTTGAGGACGCGATCGAATACGCTCGCCAGTACGACCCCAAGGTCGTCGTCGAAGAAGGCATCTTAGGTCGGGAGATCGAATGCGGTGTACTCGATGGCGCCAACGGCACCGAGCCCAAAGCATCCTATCCGGGCGAAATCGTGGTGACCGATGACCTAGAATTCCAGTTCTACGACTTCACCTCGAAATACCAGTCAGCCGATAGCGCAGAGCTCTCCTGCCCGGCAGATCTGCCGACCGACGTCACCCAGATGGTGCGCGAGCAGTCGGTGCGCGCGTTTCAAGCCGTCGACGGGACAGGGCTTTCCCGGGTCGATTTCTTCTACACCGATGACGAGGAGCTGGTCATCAACGAGATCAACACGATGCCCGGGTTCACCCCGATCTCGATGTACCCGCAAATGTGGCAACGCACCGGCATTGAATACCCGAAGCTCATCGACACGCTGTTAGAGCTCGCGCTGCAGACCCGTTAGGACGTCGGAGCGGCCGCAGCATCTTCGGGCACCGTACCGGCTGGAATATCCTCGAGATCCTCCTCACCGGGGACAACCTCGGTGTCGTCAGGATCCGTGCACGCGCCTTCCGCGGGGATACGAGTCACAGCGTTGCCGACGTCGACCATCACCGAGGACGATGAGATTCGCTCGCCGTCAAAGAGTACTTCCATGGCCGGGTCGCGACCATACGTGGTGATGCGCCAGTTGGTGCCTTCCTCGGCCACAACCCAGTCGACACCATTGGCACCAACACACTCATCGGTGGTCGGGCCAGGAGCCGGCACACCGCAGCGGAACACTGCCACCGCCGGTTCGCCCCAGGCAGCCGTGGATTGCGTATCGGTCCGGCGACGCTCATGCCCGGCAATCTCCTCGGGCATCGCCACCATCGCCTCGGCACACTCCGGGTTCGTCGCATCCGGGGCGATCTCAATATCAGCGACCAGAGAGGTACACGCCGTCAGCGTCAGACCACTTATTGCAGCCAGTGCCGCACCACGGAGCACACGGGATTTTTTTGCCATACCCACAACCCTAAAACACATCTGTGACCAGGCTTTGCTGTTTTCGCCCCTGGCGGGCAAGCTCCAAAAACTCCGCCCGGACTTCGCGTGCCAAACGTGACACGGTCGCCGCACGATACTATGGTGGCATGTGACCTAAGCCCTGTGAGGCAAAAACGGAATGAACCAAATATGACTGAAGTGAAGCAATACCCTCCAAGCACCGGTGCTCCAACGGACCACGGGTCGGCCAAGCTTATCTTCAATTGGTTAAAGCTCGCCGAGTCCGCACTTGGCAACAACTCCGATCGGCTCAACGCCATCAATATTTTCCCGGTTCCCGACGGGGATACCGGATCGAATCTCTATCACACCGTGGCAGCCGCAACGCGTGCGCTCGAAGACGTCGATGAAGACGCCAGCGTGGGTAAAGCACTCAATGTAGCTGCCAGTGCCGCACTGGATCATGCACAGGGCAACTCCGGCACACTGATCGCCGTGATGCTCAACGCCCTGGCTGAACCGCTCAACGACGCCTCGCGTCTTACCGCGCCGCTGCTCTCGTTGGGGCTGCAACGCGCCAGGGCGGCCGCCTGGGCCGCGCTGTCGGATCCTCAAGAAGGCACCATGTTGACCATCTTGGATACCGCCGCAGCTACCGCCAGTAACTATCGGGGCTCCATCACCGAGCTGCCCGAAGACTCCCAAAATTCGCGCAAAACCCTCGGGGAGATGTCCTCGCGAATCGTCGAAACCGCCTGGATGGCCGTCGAAGAAACCGAGAACCAGCTGGCCCAACTCACCGAGGCTCAAGTCGTCGACGCTGGCGCCACCGGCCTGTTGTTAGTGTTTGACGCGCTGCGAGCCACCATCAAGGGTGAATCGCTGGACCCAGATATTCTGGACTCCATTCACGGCTTCCACATGGCTCACCCGCATGTCCACGAAGACATGGATGTTGCAGAAGCCTATGAGGTCATGTGCTCGGTGCAGTTGACCCCCCTGGATGCCGCCACCCTGCGTATCGGTCTCAACGACATCGGCAACTCGGTGATCATGAGCCCGATCAACACCGAAGAAGATGACGACGGCACCATCCGGTGGCGCGTCCACGTGCACGTAGAAGAGCCAGAAGAGGCCATGCAGCTCATTCGCCCGCTGGGTTCGACCGAGAACTTGGCCATCACCCCGCTGCACGACGACACCACGGTGGATCCATCCTGCAGTCCCGATGCGGAAGCCAGCACAGAAGAACGCAACTAGTGGACCCGCTCAACCAGCCGCTAGCGCCCTTACTCGGAGAAAAGACCGCCGAGCAACTGGCCAAACACCTCGGGCTCACCACCACCGGCCAGGCGCTGAACTACTTCCCGCGCCGCTACATCGAACGCGGCGAACTCACCGCCATCACCCAACTCCCACTCGGTGAACAGGTCACCGTGATCGCCCGGGTGCTCTCGGCTACCAAACGCCAGATGCGCACCCGCCGCGGCTTCCTCGTCGACGTCACCGTCTCGGATGAAACCACCGACAGCGCACTGCCCGGCACCCTATCAATGGCGTTCTTCAACGCCGGGCTTGCGCTGAAAGAACTCAAAGTCGGCACACTGGCCATATTCCACGGCAAAACCTCCAGCTACCGTGGCGAACTGCAACTGACCAACCCCGACTACACCGTCTTGGACGATGAACACGAGCACCTCGAAGCCGATCTGTCGCCCATGCCCGTCTACCCGGCCAAAGCCAAAGTGCCCACCTGGACCATCCGCGCAGCGATCGACACGGTACTTGACGCAATCAACTGGCAAGCAATCCAAGACCCCGTCCCAAAAGCTTTTCTCGATACCCTCGCCAAGCTGCCAGACCTCGCGACGGCCTACGACCACATCCACCGGCCCCAAGAAGTCAGCCAGGCCTATGCTGCGCGCCGCAGATTCGCCGCACAAGAAGCACTCATTCTTCAAACTCTGTTGGCCAGACGCCGACACCGCAACCGCAGCACCGTTGGCTCGACCGCGTACCGTCAAACCGACGAGGGCGTCCTAGCCCACCTGGGCGCCCAGCTGCCGTTTGAACTCACCGCAGGACAACACCAAGCGGGTGCAGAAATTGCCGCAGAACTCGACTCGACCCAGCCGATGTCACGGCTGTTACAAGGTGAAGTCGGTTCGGGCAAAACCCTGGTCGCGCTACGCGCCATGGCCCAGGTCGTGGATGCCGGGGCCCAGGCCGTCATGGTGGCCCCAACGGAAGTGTTGGCCGGACAGCACTATCGGTCAATCACCAATACGCTGGGCCAATTGGCCACAGCCGGGCAGTTGACCTCGTGGCAGGGGCCAGCCACCGAAGTCGTGCTACTCACCGGCTCCATGACACAGGGTCAGAAACAAGAAGCCCTGTTGAAAATCACCACCGGCCAGGCCGGGATTATCATTGCCACCCACGCGATCTTCTCCGACAACGTGCATTTCGCCGACCTTGGGCTCGTCGTTATCGATGAGCAACACCGGTTCGGGGTGGACCAACGTGAAGCCCTGCGCCAAGCCAACCCCGGTGTGCACATGCTGGTCATGACCGCCACACCGATCCCACGGTCGGTGGCCATGACGGTCTTTGGGGATCTGGATGTCACCGTGCTGCAAGGTCTGCCCTCTGGTCGCAAGCCAGTCACCACCCACCTGGCACGCATGGCTCACGGCCCGCAGATTATCACTCGGGTATGGGAAATCATTGCCGAAGAAATCGCAGCCGGCCACCAGGCCTTCATCGTGTGTCCAAAGATCGATCCATCAGACACCACCAATGCCGAAGACGCCGACGACTTGGCCTCGGATGCCCATGCCGCCAACGTGGTGGAGATCAGCGAACGACTTGGCACGATGCCGGTCTTTGCGAACGCGCGAGTTGCCAGTCTGCATGGCCGCCAAGACCAGCAGACCCAAGACGAGATCATGCAGCAATTCGTTGCTGGCAAACTCGACATGTTGGTGGCGACCACCATTATCGAAGTCGGCGTCGACGTGCCCAACGCAACTGTGATGGCGATCTTAGATCCCGAGTACTTTGGGCTGTCCACCCTGCATCAGTTGCGGGGGCGTGTGGGCCGTGGTGACGCGGCGGCCCGCTGTTTTTTGGCCACGCGACTGCCGGATGCCCACCCGTCGCTGGATCGGCTGGCCGTGATTGAACGGACCGAAGATGGTTTTGAAATTGCCACCGCCGATGTTGAGCAACGCGGTGAGGGAGACGTGCTCGGTGCCGCCCAGCACGGGTACGGCAGTCAATTGAAGGTTCTCAAAGTCATCCAGCACGCGCAACTGATTAGCGAAGCGGCGACTTGGGTCGACCATGCGCTTGCACACGATGAACAGCTCAGCGCCTATCCGCAGTTGGTCGAAGCGGTCCAAGCCTGGGAGACTGATCACGAAGACTCTTCCGACTACCTAGAAAAGAACTAAGCCATGTCGAAAATTGTTGCCGGCCAAGCCGGGGGACTGCCACTGAAAGCCGTGCCCGGCTCGGGTACGCGCCCGACGACAGAGCGGGCCAAAGAAGCAGTCTTCTCATGGCTGGAATCGCGCGACTGGCTGGCAGAAAACGCGGTCTTAGATCTCTACACCGGCTCCGGGGGCCTTGCCGTTGAAGCGGCCTCTCGCGGTGCCGCGACGGTCACCGGGGTGGAATCGGCACGCCCACCCGCCCGAGTCGCCGAACACAACGCCCAGATCCTCAACGACGCACTGGGCCGTGACGTCGTGACGATCAATCAGATGCCGGTGCAGCGGTTTCTAGGTACGACCGACCCGGCGAGCTGGGACCTCGTGCTGGCCGACCCACCGTATGACATTGATGAGGACGAATTGCTGGCCATGATCGCCCAGGCCTTCACGGTGTTGATGGACGACGGGCTCTTCGCACTCGAGCGGCCCTACAAAGCAGCGGAGCCACACTGGCCCGAAGGCGTGTATGTGGTGGATGCTCGCCGATATGGCGAAGCCATGGTCTATTTCGTACGCCGTGAAGGTTACTAAAATTTTCACGTAACAACGTGGTTGGACTATGGAAGCCTAAAATAAAATCAGATACATTGACAGTCATGCAACGTGCAGTATGCCCCGGCTCATTTGACCCTGTCCACAACGGCCACATCGAGATTATCGTTCGAGCCGCCAACCTCTTCGAGGAAGTGGTGGTGGCCGTATCGAATAATTCGGCCAAGAACTATCGCTTTAGCCTCCAAGAGCGCATGGATATGATCACCGAGACGGTTCGCCATATCCAGGGCATCGTGGTGGTTCCCATGGAGACCGGGCTGTTGGCAGACTTCGCTCGTGAACAAGGTGCACAAGCGTTGGTCAAAGGCGTTCGCAACTCCACGGATCTCAACTACGAGATGCCGATGGCGACCTTTAATCGGCACCTCTCCAGCGTTGAGACCGTCTTTTTACCGGCCGACTCCCGCTACCAGCACGTCTCCTCAACGCTGGTCAAAGAGATCGTGGGGCATAAAGGCGATATTTCAGACTTTATTCCCCACGCCGTGGAACAGCGGTTCGGCCTGCGCTAACCTCAAACCCGATTGAGTTCACGTCGGTTGAACCCGACCAGACCCACGAGCAGGGTGGCCACGCCAATGGCTGTCAGCATCAGGACCGGGGCCCAGGCAATATCTTCCACGGGATACTCTGCCAAGTGACCGAACACGTTGAGATCTATGACGAACTGTGGCAACTCGAGTAGCCCGCCAAAGGTACTCATCACACCGGCAAAGCCCACGATCAGCCACCCGATTCCAACGGCGGCTCGCGGGAGCCAACCCAGCAACAGCGTCACGATACCAACGGTTGCCAAAACGGCGGGAGCTTGCATCACACTCGCCACGAACAGCTGACCGAAATATTGTCCGGCGTTGTGTTCTACGGTCAGCACTGCTCCCACTCCCATACCGAGACCGACCAGCGCCAGCATCACAAGCACCCCGACAATCACCACGGCAAGGTGAGCGCCAAACCACGTGATGCGGTGCATCGGGGCTGACAGTGCGTATTCGGCCCGGCCGCGATGTTCTTCGCCTCGAATTTGTTGCAGTGAACTGACGCTCGCTGCGGCTACGAATACTGCGATAAACAGCGCCATGTAGGACATATAGCCCACCATGAGGTCTTCACCAGCAAAAATCTGGCTGAGTTCTGCGGGCAGGCTATCGCCGGCCTCGAGCATGGTCTGGGCGTAGGAACCGAACATGAATGCGACCAGTATCAAGGCGATACCCCAGCCACGAAGCCCACCGCGCAGGGTATGTGTAGCCAAGCCCAGGGGTGTGCCCAACCAAGGTTGTGCTTCGCGTCGGCCTAATCTGGTTGGCATCAGACTGGCACCGAGGTCCCGCCGTGTGGACAGCCAGAAGCCCAGCGCCGTGAACACAACTGCGCCCGCGACCAAGAACAGTAACGGCCACCACCGGTCATAAACAAACGGTGCCGTCTGCTGTGCCCACGCCAGTGGTGAGAACCAGGACAGTGCTGAGCCACCGAATTCAGCCATATCCCCGGCCATGCGAACCACAAAAGCAAGCCCCAGTAAACCTCCGGCGAAAGCCGAAGCGCCCCGTGAGGACTCCGTGAGCTGTGCCGCAACGGCGGCAGCGCCCATAAAGAACAGCCCCACTGCTAACCCGCCAGCGGCGACCAGCAGCGAACCGTGCATCGCATACCCTGCGGTGAGTGCTGCAACCCACACAAGGACAGCAGCGACACCATTGATAGCGGTCGTCAGGAGTACCGCAGAGGTCAGTGTCACATGGCGGCCCACCATATTGGCGCGCACCAGCTCTGCGCGGCCGGTTTGTTCTTCAGCGCGAGTGTGTCGTACAACAGTGAAGACACTGCACAGTGCGATCAGGAGATAGATATACAGCGCATAGCCCGAGGCGAAGAACCGCTCGAAGGTTGGCGCATCCATACCGTAGCCCGGACCGATCATCATGCGCCCAACAGGATCGGCGTAGAGCCCGGCAAGGCTCGTCAAACTCTCTGGGTCTTCCGCGATAACTTGCACCGCCTGGGCAAAATAGAAGCCCATGACACCGATACCAGCTACCCAGGCTAGCGTTCGGATGCGGTCGCGCCGCAGCATGAATCGCAGCAGCGTGCCGGTACCGGTCAGGCTCGAATAGCTGGGGGCATGGGAAGTTGTTGTAGTGCTCGAACCATGTGACATGTCAAGACACCTTCTTTGTGGTCATTTCATCGACACCGCGGGCGGCGAGGTCGTCGCCGTAATGACGCATAAGCAGCTGTTCTAGCGTTGGGGGATGAGCCTGGATCGAGCGGATCTGCAATTGGATGAGCAGCTCCATGACATGCTGGACGTGATCACCGTCGACCTCGAAGCTGGTGTACTCACCGTGCTGACGCAGATCGTGAATGAATGATTGCTCGGCTAGCTGGTCAGTTGATCCGACGGCATCGACTTCGATGGTGGTCCGGGTCATGTGCCGCAGGTCAGACAGCGTGCCAGATTCCACGATATGGCCGTTGCGGATAATGGAGATGCGGTCAGACAGTGCTTCGACCTGGGCCAGAATGTGGCTGGAAAGTAAGACAGAACGGCCCTCTGCTTTGACTTCGCTGATGACTTCTTGAAAGACCGCTTCCATCAGCGGGTCCAGGCCAGCGGTTGGCTCATCCAACAGCAGTAAGTCGACATCTGACGCCAAGGCGGCAATCAGCGCCACTTTCTGGCGGTTTCCCTTGGAGTAGGTGCGGGCCTTCTTTCGCGGATCGAGATTGAAGCGTTCGATGAGCTCTTCACGACGCTGCCGGTTGCGATGACCGCGCAATCGCAGGAACATGTCGATCACTTCGCCGCCGGTGAGATTGGGCCACAGTTCCACATCACCGGGCACATAGGCGAGACGCTTATGTAGCTCCACCGCATGCGTCCAAGGATTCCGACCAAAGACCTGGACTGTGCCAGCATCGGGGCGTAGCAACCCCAACAAAATGCGCATGGTGACAGACTTGCCGGCGCCATTGGGTCCGAGGTAACCATGAACCTCACCCGGGGCGATATCCAGATGCAAATCGCTGAGTGCTTGGACCGGACCGAAGGATTTCTCCAGCCCGTGAGCATAGATAACTGGTGCTGCGTCGGTCATGACGAAGTCCCTTCTGTGTGAGTGTGCTGGTTCTGGGAGTGCATAAGCTCCTCGTACATTTCGCCGTTGAGCACCGGTTGGGTATACAGTTCCAGGACCGCTTCCATATAGGGAGCAATACTTTCGGGCGAATCATCTACCGGGGAGGCGCCAAGATGACGCTTCATCTGGCGGTGCAATATCAAGGAGCCAAAGGCCTGGAGCAACATGATGACGGCGCGTCGACGCGGCTCTGCGCTGGGATAGACCAGGCCGAGTGCTTCGGCCTCGGCAGTGTATTCCAAGGAGTCGTCCACGAGTTTGTCGAACAGAGCATCCATCTCTGGGCCACCCGCAGCGAATGCGCGCAAAAAATACTTCAACAGGTGCCGATGCGCCTGGAATATCTCGAGCGCATAGTTGCGTGGCATGGGTCCTGACATATGGACGGCTTCAGTTTTGGTCTTGCGGTGCTGTTCGGCGACATATCTGTCGCAGGCTTGCCGTAGCCCAGCACTCGACCCGAAATGATGGATCACCAACGGAGCCGATACGTTGGCACGCTGCGCAATATGTTTCAGCGTCACGGTGTCGAATCCATATTCGCCGTACAGCTCGACGGCTGCCTCAAGAATTCTGTCTCGAGCATCAGGCTCGGGTACGTCAGGATTGAGCTTTTCTGTTCCGCGGTAGTGGTATGCCATCTGCTGTGTCCTCTCGCAGTCCCACCGGGCTGAACCCGCGTTCAGCGTTCGTCTTCGCAGAATAGTTGAACGGCTGTTCAGCCGGCAATAGGGCTGAACGCCAGCGGTGATTCGTTCAAAGATTCGGTCAAGATGACGGGCTTGGAATACATGCTGCTCTGTACCGGTTATACAATCTGCGGCAATTTTGAGTTTGCCCAATTATCAATTAGGGTAGTGGGCTGGCCTTGACTGAATTTTGGTCACGCCAGAATATTCATGCATCCGGTATAGACCGGCAACGTATTAGACTCTTTATATGAGCAAACCAGGAGGTGGAGCTCATGTCAGAAACGACAATTCAATCAGGAGTACCATCTCCTGATGCAACAAAACCGTGGGTCATGTCGGTCACCGAGTTGATCGATAGTCCAGGTGCTTCAGAACATACTGAAATCACCTGGCCGGCCCCCGCTGAACTCTCGGTTCCTCTCCTCGGAGTTGAACAAGGTTCAGCAATGCAGGTGGATGTTCGACTCGACTCAGTCCACGAAGGCATTTTGGTATCCGGCACCGTTGACGGCACGCTCACCGGGCAGTGCTCACGGTGTTTAGATCCCATTACTGAACCGGTCACCATTGATATCCAAGAACTGTTCCAGTTTGAGTTCGATCCCATGGTTGAAGAGGACGAACAACACATGGTGGAACACGGCTTGGTCAATATTGAGCCGATTATGCGCGATGCGCTGGTAACCTCGTTACCGTTCCAACCCCGGTGTTCACCAGACTGCGAGGGCCTGTGTGATCAGTGTGGCATCCGTCTTGAAGAAGCGGAACCAGATCACCACCACGAACAGCTGGACCCACGTTGGGCTGCATTGGCTAACTTTGTTTCGGATAATACGTCCGAAGAAACTTCATCTGAAAATCCCGAGCAACAAGAAAAGAGATAACAGTGGCTGTACCAAAACGGAAAATGTCCCGTTCAAACACACGCTCACGTCGTGCCCAGTGGAAAGCTACCGCTCCGAAACTGGTGAAAGTCGTCGAGAATGGCAAAGTAGACTACCGTCTGCCACACCAGGCACACGTTGTATCAGACTCGGCCGGCACTCCACTCTTCATGGAATACAAAGGCCGCAAAGTCGCAGACATCTAAAGTGGCTCGCTCAGCAAAACCAACGCCCAAATGGGCAGCTGAGAACACAGTAGATCACTTAACGAAGCATCTCGGTGTACATTTTGATACCGAGATGCTTCGTCTTGCGTTAACACACCGCTCGTACGCATTCGAACACGACGGACTGCCCACCAACGAGCGGCTGGAGTTTCTCGGCGACGCTGTACTCGGTGTCCTAGTCACCGACTACCTCTACAAAACCTTCCAGGATGAAGCCGAAAGCGAGCTCGCCAAAAAGCGGGCCTCCATCGTCTCTACGGTTGCACTCGCTCACGTGGCCCGAGGCATCAACCTCGGCCCCCACATTTTTTTGGGTGAAGGGGAAATCAGAACCCACGGCGGGAACAAAGACTCCATCCTGGCCGACACGTTCGAAGCACTCATCGGTGCCACCTACCTGTATGCCGGCTACGACGCTGCCTGGGTTATTGTCAAAGACCACGTCATCCCGCTGCTCGAAAATGACGCCGTCATGGGCGCAGGCAAAGACTGGAAAACCCTGGTGCAAATCGCAGTCGACAAACATAACCTCGGCGCCATTGAATACCGGATGCAAGCCATAGGCCCCGATCACGATCGCACCTTTACCGCGACACTGACCGTTGGCGGGGTCGAATACGCCAGCGCCGAAGCTAAAACCAAAAAGGACGCTGAACGACTGGCCGCTTGGCGCAGCCTCAGCGATATTGAGAACCCGCCAGATGCCTGAACTCCCCGAAGTTGAAGTCGTTCGACGCGGGATCCACCAATGGGCCACACACGCCCACATCACCGCGGTAGAAATCCTCGACCCGCGCAGCCTACGCCGCCACCAGCCAGGCCCAGAAGACTTCATCACCAAACTGGTGGGCCAACAGCTGGGCCCTGCCCAGCGCCGCGGCAAATACCTCTGGATTCCATTTGCTGAAGGCTATCAAGCCATCGTGGTCCAGCTCGGCATGTCCGGACAAGTACTGGTAGCCGACCCCGACCTGCCTGATCGCAAGCACCTCAAAATCCGGATCACCGTCACTACCGGCGGGACCACACAAGAGCTGCGGTTTGTTGATCAGCGCATCTTCGGAGGTATGTACCTCGACACGCTGGTACCGACCCTCGATCACCCTGCACAGCACATCCCGAGCACCGTAGCGCATATTGGCCGCGACCCACTCGATGAACACTTTGACCTCGAGGCGATCTTCCGAGCATTGCGCAAACGCAAGTCCAGTCTCAAGCGAGCCCTGTTAGATCAATCACTGTCATCAGGTATTGGCAACATTTATGCAGATGAGGCGCTCTTTCGAGCCGAACTGCACTTTGCCCGACCCACCGAGACGCTGACTCGCAAGGAAGTCTCCAGGGTGTATCAAGCTGCCGAACAGGTCATGCGATTAGCGTTAGCGCAAGGTGGAACCTCATTTGATGCGCTCTATGTTAACGTAAATGGAGCATCAGGGTACTTTGAACGGTCCCTGAACGTATACGGACGACAAGGGCAACCGTGTTGTCGCTGCCAGGATGCTGGCGTGGAAACACTGATTACGCGCAGTAAATTTATGAACCGGTCTTCATACTACTGCCCGAAATGCCAACCAGTGCCTCGCCGAGCTCGCTGGTAAAAAGGTTTATACTCGTGCATGACCGTGTGCCCACAGAGAAAGAAGCTGCCCAGTAATGCGCAAACCGCCAACGCCGAAGCGTGCTGGCCGCGTTCGCCTGCCACGGCGCGGTGCCGCCTGGTCGATTCTCGGCTCCGTAGCGTTGGTGACTGGTGCAACGGTGGCGGCGGCCTCTGGTTTTTCTGCACAACTGGCCCAAGACTTCGATACCAACAGTGAGACCATCGAGACCGGCATCGATCACTCGGTAGAAGCCTTTGAAGATGGCGAAATGAACATCTTGGTATTGGGCTCTGACGCGCGAGAGGATGAGGAAGCTGAAGAGCAGCGATCAGACACGATGATGCTCGTCCATATACCTGAATCGCGGGATGAGATGTTTGTCATGTCGATTATGCGCGACCTGTGGGTAGAAATACCCGAGGTTGGCATGTCGAAAGTAAACTCTGCTCAATCCTACGGGGGCTATCCAAAAACTATCGAGACCGTTGAAGGTCTGACCGGGGCTGATATTGATCACATGGTCATTGTTGATTTTGATGGCTTCAGCGAACTCACCACCGCGTTGGGCGGTGTAGAGATTGACAACGATATGGCCTTCTCTGCTGGACAGGTGAACCCTTCGTATTATCCAGAGGGCAACATCCGTTTGGAGGGGACCGATGCGTTGCGGTTTGTTCGTGAGCGCAAGGCATTCACAGATGGTGACTACCAGCGTGTCAAGAACCAGCAAAAATTTCTGACCGGGCTGGCGAGCCAGGTCTTAGGCTCCGAAACACTGACGGACCCTTCGAAGATATCGGGGATGGTTAGTTCATTCAGTCCGTATCTGACGGTGGATGAATCACTCGATGCCGAAACGTTGGTGGGCTACGGCATGTCCATGAGTGAATTGCGACCTTCGAATATCACCAGCTTTACGATTCCGAACGCAGGCACTGGTACGACCGCGGGTGGCGCTTCTGTGGTGTGGCCCGATGAAGAAGCACTGGCAGATATGCGTAGCGCGATGGATGAAGGCACCATGGCCGACTACGTTCACGAGCTAGAAGATCGAGCTGAAGACGAAGAACTCGACGGTGCAACCGACGAATCCGGTGAACAAGTCACAGCGGAACCGGGAGAAGAAGTTCCCCAGTGACCCGTCGTTTGCTCCTTGTCACACACTCGTATTCTCCTGAATCCACCGCGCCGCAGCGCCGCTGGAAAAAATTTCTAGCGGGACTCACCCAGGCCGGGTGGCAGGTTGAGGTGCTCACCCCACCGGCTGATCCACGCTATGTCGATGCTTCGCAAGATGCAGAACCGTATCTGACGGTTCGGCGTACCCCGGATGTCAGTTTCCTGCCGGATAGTCGAGTCGGACGACTCGCACGAGCAGTCATCCATGCAGTAGCCGCGGTACCGATGTCGATGAGCACCGACACCGATGTTGTTGTTGCCACGGTTCCCGCGCTACCAAACCTGGTCGCTGGGAGATTGATTGCCTGGGTTAAGGGCGTGCCCTATGTGGTCGAGATGCGAGACGCCTGGCCGGACCTGATTTTGGAATCCGCGAGTGGCGGCAAGATTTTTGGCTCAATTGTCGCCGAAGCCATCACCCGAATCCAGCGATCTGCAGACCAACTCGTCACAGTCACCAAGGGGTTTGGCCAGACCCTCGCGCAACGCGATATGCCGCCTATTGAGGTGGTCTTTAACAGCCGATCAATTGAGCACATCCCGGTGGTAGCAGCTCGTACGCGCCAACCCGGTGAGCTCAACGTGTTGTACCTGGGCAACCATGGCGAGTCGCAGCAGTTAGAACTGGTGATTGAAGCAGCGAAGCTGGCCCGCAGGGAGAATCCCGATATTAGGGTTCGTTTCGTGGGGGAGGGCACCCAAAAGCCACTCTTGGAGCAGCTGAATGCCATAGCCGGCAATCCGGTTGAAACGCTGCCAGCATCATTTGGCAAACTCACAACTCAGCACTACCAATGGGCTGATACATGCCTGGTAACACTGCGTGCTGACTGGGCAAGTTTCGCTCACACAATTCCCTCCAAGACTTATGAACTACTGTCTTATGGCAAACACGTCACCGGAATCGTATGCGGTGAAGCGCAAGCTATTTTGTCCCAGGCCGGCGATCACGAAATTGTCGAAGATAATGCTCGTGCCCTGGCAAATACATGGCTTCGCCTCGCAGCAGACCCGCAGTCCACCCCGACCCAAGATGCCGGTCGTGCCTGGGTAGCGGAACACGCATCCGATACGACACAAATCGAGAAACTGGATTCAGTCTTGCAACGAAACGTACATGAACAAAAAGCACCGAGTCTTTTGAAGCGTTCGACAACCGCGGCTTCTATTTCAGCGACCGCAGCACTTGAGCATCTGAAAAATAACCGGGCGCTCTTTGGTCTGCTGGTACTGCGCCGTTTGCCGCAGCATCTTAGGGAACCCATTGCTAATGCAGCCTCTAAAGTTCGTGGTGGCCCGTTGGATACCGTGTCTGCGGTAGGGAAAGCGGTTTCAGGGCGTACCGAAGAGCTCAAAGATCAAGCAATAGAGCTCCTCGGTAAGCGGGGCTCCGATCGGAAGATTGTTGATTACGCACGGGTGTTCATCGCCCTGGGCGATCTGGAAACCGCACAGTGGTTATTAGACCGCGTCAGGCCATCCACGAAGAGCTTGAAAGCTGCACGGGCTTGGATGGCATGGACCTGTGGCAGTATGGAGCAAGCGGTTGAACTCATGCAGACCGCAGAACGGGAACGGAAGACCGTTGCAAGATGGTCTTCTGAGTTAGCAAGCTTCCAAGGTGCAAAACCACAGCTAGAGCCCGTAGCCACATACCGCCCAGTCAAGGACCGTGTGCTCCACGTCCTCATCAACTCGCTGCCGCATACCCCATCTGGCTATGCGCAGAGGTCACATTCGATCATGATGGCCCTGCGTGACAAAGGCTGGGATGTTTCAGCTGTGACCCGTATCGGGTGGCCGATCACCACCGGAGCACTCCTTGCTGAATCGCGTGATGAGGTCGAGGGTATCGGTTATCAGCGCCTGTTGCCACCACAACTGGCAATGCACTTCGATGACCGCATCCAACAAAACGCTGACATGCTGCTGGAATACGTTCTGGAGCGCCGCCCAGCCATGTTGCATACGACCACCCACTGGACCAATGCCATTGTCGTCGAAGCGGTAGCTAATGCTGTTGGTATCCCGTGGGTCTATGAGGTGCGCGGCCAACTGGCGGATACCTGGGCTTCAGCCCGGCACGACGGTGCAGTCGAGACTGACTATTACAAGCTGTTCCAAACCCGTGAGCAAGAAGCCGCTCTGGCAGCTGACGGCCTTGTCACACTGGGCGAGCAGATGAAGCATAACCTCGTGAGATTCGGGGTACACGACAACGATATTGTGCTGTCACCTAACGCCGTGGGTGGACGGTTCTTAGAAGAACCGGGAGAAACCCGAGGTGCCCGAATTGCTCTCGGTTTGGATCCTGACCTGGAATATGTCGGAACGATTAGTTCCTTGGTGCCCTATGAGGGCCTTGAAACTGTTGTTGAAGCCGCAGCACAGCTGATGCCAGAGCGCCCCAAGCTCCGGTTGTTGATCGTTGGTGACGGTACAGCACTGCCAAACATCATCGCGACCGCCCGAAAACTGGGTATCGCGGACCGACTGATTATACCGGGCCGTGTTGACCGAGACCGATCTCACCTGTACCACCAGGCCCTGGATATTTTTGTTGTCCCGAGGGTTTCTACCAAGGTCACCCGAATGGTGACCCCAATGAAGTCTGTCGAAGCGTCGGCCAGCGCGAAGCCTGTTATCGCGTCAGATCTGCCAGCCCTGACGGAACTCGTGAATCATAATAAAACTGGCTTATTAGTGCCGGCTGAAGACACAGGTGCTTGGGCTGATGCGATCAATGGTTTGCTAGATAACCCGGGGCGAGCCGCTGCCATGGGCCAGGCTGGACGCCAGTGGGTGTTGGTCGACCGAACGTGGGAAGCCAATGCAGAGAAATATGATTCGTTATACCGCAGCATTTTGTCATTGAGGAACTAGCCTCGATATTTCATGGGGTGGTGCTGGCGAGGTCGACAAGTCTTACGAGTGGCCTGACGGAGCCAATCATCCCATATGAGCACGGGTTTTGTCTGAAGGTCTCGGGTGGGACTGGAATTTCCACGGATTCCACAAAAAGTGCCGTCACGGCAGGTCGTTGTCCGGTGCGAACCAATCTGCCGCGGTCTCAAAAATCCTGGAGCGCAATCGTTTGGGTCCCCACAAGCGTACGGGTGTATATTAGTAAAGGTGCCAGCATTTGGGCGTAAGCGATGAGCTCACAGGCCATCATGACGAGGTGCTTTCAGATTTCATTGGCCGCAAGAGACTGAAGTGGCTCTTGACACCCGTCGTCGACACCATTCCCGTGATCAAGATACGTCTACAACGGGTGGACCCCAGCCCCTTTCTTATAGGTGGGTGCTGCGGCTTATCGCTATGCGAGGTCGTCAAGGTGACATCAAGATCCACAATTAACGGCTCATCAGCGGATACTCCTGCGATCGCTGATGCTGGCCCAGCACCTCCCAAACGATGGTTCGGATTTGGCTGTGGGCCTGATTGATAGCGGCCAGCACGTTGGCGTTGTTATCGACCAATCGTGATAGCAGCCGGGTGATCGTGGAGGCCGGTGCCACCGGACCAATCAGCCCACCGGGTGGATCACGGAATCGATCGACATCGGCCAAGCAGTTCCCACCAGTAACCAAGGAGACCACTTGATCCAATAGGTCTTTGGCTGGGTCATGCCATGCCAAAGGGCTCCTTCCACGGTGACAAAGCCCACCTGAACGCGTCATCCAAGCCCCGGTTTGAACTGTTTCTATCAACAGGCTCGCCCCCACCTGCGACACGACCCCGCTACCTTGATCATCGACGTGTACTGCAGGATAAAAACCGCTGGAGTACTGCCTTGTAAGGGTGCTCCTTTTGTTCTGCTGAAATAGTTGTCTGGTAACTTCTATTCTGGCGGGTCAGGAGTGTCTTTTATTGTTTAAACACGCGTCTCAAACAACTCCACCACGAAATTCCCAGGCTAGACGTGACTGGAGGTAGGAGTATGCAGTTTGACACGATAGAATTAGGCTCGTGAATCGTCTTAGCGCAGGCCTGCACTCGTTGGAGTAATGGTAAAGTTTTTTGTTGCATTTTACGGCCTGGGAGTCTGTGAGGTATGAGGTGAGCGTTGTTTGGCCCGAGCATTTTGCGCCCAATATAGTGGGAGTCTCAAACGGAAGCAGCGGCCTGTCTAGCGTTTGCATCGCGCTTGAAGCGTGGCGTCGGGGGTTAGAAGTGACCTTCAGTTCCCATGATCTGCAGCGCTACACGATTAGTGATGGCCAGCGCGTCGTAGAGTTTAATTATTCACGACCGCAGTCCATCACACGCCAAGAAGATTACGAGAAGCTTGATCGCAAATCTGAAACAATCAAAATTCTACGGGAACACAGCATCCCAGTACCAAGGGGCGTCGTTCTGGATCCCGGGAAGGTTTCCGCAGCAGAATTGCGGGAGCACGCCGATCATCTTGGCTATCCGATTGTACTCAAACCAGACACCGGGTCTTTTGGCCAGGGAGTATCCACCGGGCTAAGGAACTGGAATGACCTTAAGTCTGGTTACGATCGTCTTATTAGGGAACTTAGCCCTCAACGGATCATACTTGAGCAGCATTATGTGGGCGATGACTACCGGTTGTTGGTGGTAGGTGATCGAGTTGTTGGGGCAGTGCGCCGAGTACCTGCTCACGTGATAGGTGATGGAGTGTCCACCATCAGGGGTTTGATTGACGCGAAGAACACTCTTCGAAAAAAGAATCCTTTTCTTGCCTCATGTCTAATTAAAGATAATTATGAGGTCCAGAAGTGCTTGACGGATCAGGATTTGAAGGTCGAAGATATACCAGGCGAGGGGATCCATGTGACGCTCAGGCGCGTCGCTAACGCCTCGGCAGGTGGCGATGTTGTTGACGTCACCGATATTTTGCCTGAGAAGATTCTTGAAGCCGCAGTCCAAGCTGTAAGAGCTCTGCCGAGGGTAGTGGTGGCAGGCGTTGACGTACTGTACAAAGCTGATGCCGAAACCGGTGAGAATACTTTTGCCATAATTGAGGTGAATTCACGCCCACATATTGGCGTTAATATGTATCCTTCCGTGGGTGAAGGGCGTGATGTGCCACACGTGCTTATTGATACTTTATTTCCAGGAACGTACCGTCCAACCATTCCAGATGTCCGAACCCTTCGCTTTAACTCGGGGGCGGTTGGCGGTGCAATACGTTCAGGTGCCACGACTAAGGTCACTCTACCGAAAATCCCGGCGCACGGGTACCCGTATCGTAGACGACTGCAGTATAACGCTCAGACAACACGAAGCGCTGCTGATCGGCTTCCCCAAGTGGCGTTGCAGCAACTGGCTCATTCTCGTGGGGTTGCTGGGAGCGTTCGGCGTACTGAGTCAGGTGAAATTGAACTCTCAGTTGCCGCGCCGGATAAGGCGTCTGCTGATGTTATTGCTCGGAAGGTGGCGGAGTGGTCTGGCGCCGATCCAGTGTCCGAAGTTCCGTGGCGCGGCCCTGTCTCTACTACATTCATGGTTTTCCAGTAGACAGTTCATTAACGATGAGATGTCTTCTGTTTTGCGGTTGCCCATGGATCGTCAACGACTACGACTTTTGAGAATCTGAGCGTGTATTCAAGGATGTCTTCTATGTGATCGCAACTATGCATATCTGTCGAGTTCGAATCTTCGCTCTGAGGGAATCTCGGCTGTCTTTTCTGTACACCATACGAGACGCGGCAGGAACTTTAAGACCCGGATAGATGGGAACGATCTTATTAGGCTACTCGGTCAGCACATACGTTAGCATCCGTTAACATTTCGTCAACAATGGCTGGTCCCACGTTTACCGCATCGCCATAGGCTGGCAGTTGGTGGACAGCAATGTTGGCTTTGGTGTTAGCTTCTAAAACTACAGCACCCTCGGCTGTGTGAGGAGAACGCACCAACAAGTCAATACCCGCTACACGGAGTCCTGGAATGCTCTCTGCAGCGCGGACTGCAATCTCCTGGAGTTCTGGGCAAAGTTGATCGGTTATATCAATGTTTTCTCCGCCCTGGTGCAAGTTTACGGTCGGGTTCAGGATTGATACTTCACCATCCCTCAGCACGTACTCTAAGCTAAGTCCAGTTGTTTCGAGCCACTCATCGTCAATCACAATTGGCATTCGTGTCAAATACGCGTTGGTGTCACGTAAAGACCTTTTCTCCTCGACGAGAGTCGAAATCGTCTTCTTGCCGTCACCGATTACGAATACGGGCAACCTTGTCGCAGCAGCCACTACTCGAGAGCCCACCACGAAAGCCCGAACGTCAATGCCGGCAATATGTTTCTCAATAAGGACTGAGCCATAGCTAACAGTCGCCCTTGCTGCCCGGTCCCATGCTCGCAGGAACTGCTCGTGAGACGCCACCCCACTCGATACCCCATCACCCGCGCTACCGTCTACAGGCTTAACAACGACTGGACTCGTGAATGTCTGAAAGTAATCTGACGCATTCTCAAAGTCTTTAACTTTGAAGGATTTCCCCTGTGGAGTCGGAACGCCAGCCGAATCGAGAAAAGATTTTGTCAGGGTTTTATTGGCGCTAATAGACACCGCGATGCTGCTGACAACTGAGGATAACATGGAACGCATTCCACCGATGATCTTGTCGTCTTGGTAAAAATAGTGTCCCATGCCAAGTTTCTCCACTCGTAGCCCTCGATCTCGAGCGGCAGCTAAAACATAGTCCGTATGACTTCCGCGAGCAGCGTGCGCACGAAAGTTTTGACTTGTCAAGTTATTAGCTGCGATAAAAGCCTTTGCATGTTCGTGCCAGTACACAGACATCTGAGATTCTCCTTTTGAATGTTATAAATTAAAACTCAGGTTGAAACACCTCAAGCAGCATACTCTAAATCTGCGTTGGTAACTCTCTGAAGATCGTCTTTCGGATAGATATCGGCACGTTATCGCATCTGCTTTGTCCCCGTACACAAAAATGTCCAGCGATACGCCAGCAGCATCCAGACAATTCCTATGCTTCAGGCCTCCCTGCATAGAAGCCATTGATTGGTAGCTTTACCATACGACACTGCAAACTGCGGATTACGTCCTGCTGTAAGCTCACCTAGCAGCTTAACCTCGGTATCTCATGAGGTGGCACCGGTGCGGTTGTCAGGGCTTACGAATGGCCGGACGCTGCCTATTATGACATATGAACACGGGGTTCTGACCGTGGGGCTCGGGTAGGACGGCAAATTCCACTGATTCCACGAAAGGGTCCCCTCGGGGAAGGTTCTTGGGACAAGAACGCAAATTCTGCTGCTCATCCAGTACGGCAAGAGTCCGCAACCTTGCCAGGCCGGTGAGGATCAGGACGTTGTTGGGGCAGCCTTCGCCAGGCGTAGGATGCGTTGTCACCTGGTGCGCGCGAATTTGCCGACGGTTTCAAAAAATCCTTGTCCAGAGTTGTTTGAGTTCCCATAATCGTGCTGGTGCATCAGCAAAGGTCAGCATTTGGGTGTAGGCGGTGATTTTGCCGACCAGCTTGATTAGGTGCGTCCAGACGCCATTGGCGGCAAGTGAGTACATTGGCAGGTTGGTGAGTCCGGTGTCTTTGGCGTTGCGGATCCGATCTTCGTCCCGGGTGCGACGCCGATGCCGCAACTCCAAGGCCGCAATATCAGCGCTGATCTGGTTGGTGGCAAAGGCGGTGTAGCGCATCCCATCAACATCAGCGATTCGTAATTGGGCGCCGGGGTGTGGACGTTCCTACGCACGATGACCCACATCCCTGCTGGCACGACGAGACATCCAAGTGGTCTGTGATATCAGCAACCCACGCGTGGTCACGGTGCTTGCGGTCACCATCGGCATGCTCGCTCAGGTCGCCATCTACTTCTTGGTGATGAGCTGCACTGTCCTGGTCATGGTGAGTGCTATCAATCGTTGGCCCCCAATCAGCTGGTTTCTGGACGTGTAGTGCTGCTTGCGTCATGGCTTGGGTGAACGTGAACCCTACCCGGAATGCTTGCTGCCGGTTCTGGTGGGTGAGCCAGTCCAAGAACGCGTGGGTGCCACCAGCGCTGTCCGTGCCTATCTGGGTATGTAGCCCTGACCGGTAGGCTTTGGGGAGTTTTTGTAGCGAATCGTGAGTGAAACTGATGTGATCAGCCGCCGTAGTCAGCGCCAGCATTCCCTGGCCGCAGTGGGAAAGCTAGGGGTCCCGGTTCCGGTGGTGCCGTGATCAACTTAGGCTTGCAGCGGGTGAAATCCGAAGACTTTTGTCATAGGTGGGTGCCGCGGATTGTTTGTTGTCGCTATGTGAGGTGACGAGAGTGGCATCAAGATCAAGATCAAGATCAAGATCAAGATCAAGAATCAACGTCTCATCAACTGACACCGACTCGATCGGCTGGCCCGGCAGTTTCCCAGGTCGAGTCTCGGACTTGGCTGCGGGCCTGATTGATCGCGGTCAGCAGAGGATCGCGCTCCGCCGCTAATTGGGTGAGCAGTCGAGTAATGGTTGCAGCTGAGGCCACCGGACCAAACAGCCCGCTGGGTTGGTCACGGAACTGGTCGACCTCGACTAAAAAGTCACCCGGGTAGCCAAGTAGACGACATGATCTAACAGGATTTTTGCTGGATGATGCCAAGCCAAGGGCTTCTTCCATGGTGCCAGCCCGGCACGCAGTGCGTAGTCCATGACGACTGCCTGGGTGGTCTCAAAGATCACAGTGGCCCCGGTCTGCGACACCCCCCGGTGTCGTGATCATTAACGCGGACTGCGCGATAAAAACCGGTACACGGCTGCACTGTAAGGGTGCTCCATTGCTTGACGAGTTTCGCTGTCCGATAACTACTATTCTCGCAGGCCAGGAGCACTTTTCATTCTCTAACCACGCACCTCAAACAACTTCCTTAAGAAATTTCCAGGCTAAAAGATAGCTCTATGAGCTACCCGCACGTGGTTTGGGCGTTTTTGACTTATAATGGACAGCTGGATAACTTTGAATCCTCATTGATACCGTTAAGCAATAGGTATCAAACCGTGCCGTGAGAAGGATAGTGAATGTCGAACATCTCCAGTGTTGCCGTAATCGGACTCGGCTATATCGGTCTACCGACTGCTGCCATTTTGGCTGATAACGGTTTGCGCGTATACGGCGTAGACGTCAATCAGAAAGCAGTCGATGCGATCAACGCGGGAGATGTTCCGTTCGTTGAGCCCGAATTAGGCGACTTTGTTGAGCGCACGGTCAAAACTGGGAACCTCACAGCTTCGACTGACACTCCTGCTGTCGATGCGTATATTGTCGCTGTTCCGACACCATTTTTTGCGGATAAGACCCCGGATCTTTCCTACATTGAGACCGCTGGTCGGACCCTAGCCGCGCAGCTGTCCGGCGATGAACTGGTTATATTGGAATCGACATCGCCTCCTGGGGCAACGGATCGTCTTGCTGACATAATTTACGAAGAGCGCTCAGATCTGGCAGAGCAAGGGACTCTGCAGTTTGCCCACGCCCCAGAGCGTGTGCTGCCCGGCCAGGTCATGCGTGAACTGGTTAGCAACGATCGCATTATTGGTGGATCCACGCCTGAGGCTGCAGAACGTGCCGCGGCGTTGTACCGGACGTTCTGTGAGGGAGAATTGGTCACCACCAACACCCGTACGGCAGAGATGTCGAAGTTGGTGGAGAATTCCTTCCGCGATGTGAATATTGCATTTGCTAACGAGCTGTCCATGATCAGTGATGAAATCGGTGTGGATGTTTGGGAAGTCATTGAGCTGGCAAATCGTCACCCACGGGTGAATATTCTGCAGCCAGGCCCAGGTGTTGGCGGTCACTGTATCGCGGTGGACCCATGGTTTATTGTGGCTGCTGCCCCAGATACGGCCACGATTATTCGGAGTGCTCGTGAGATTAATGATGCTAAACCAGAATGGGTCATCAACCAGGTGAAAGCTGCAGCTTTCGATGTACAGCAAGAGACCGGTCGGGCCCCTGTTGTTGCCACGCTTGGTCTGGCATTTAAGCCAAATATTGACGACCTGCGTGAATCGCCAGCTTTAAACATCACTGAGGCGCTGTCGGATCAGTTCAACGAATCGAAGATTCTCGGCGTTGAGCCCCACATTCATGAACTACCTGAGCGTCTGCAAAACCGCGGCAACTTGACCTTGACTAAAGTCGATGAAGCTATCGATCGTGCCGATATTGTTGTGCTCCTGGTAGACCACGCTGCATTCGCGGATCTGGGGGAGAAGGCCTATCAAAAGAGGGTCATTGATACTCGAGGTCAGTGGCGTTAATTTATGGGCAGAGTTCGATTGAAGCTATGGTGAAAAGTGATGTCCTTCCTGAGGTGGCTGTAGAATATCACTAGTGTTCAGTCCGGCGAGTAGCCGAAAATTCTTGTACTTCCGCGTGTCATCAGCAAGTTGGGCAGGACACCACTTGGTGGTCGCGGGGTGATGAAGGATTGATCAATAGACGAACCATATACGCTATGGGAAGTGTTGTTATTGTTAGAGGAATGATTCCTGTGAGCCTTGAAACCTGCCGATCTTGGAAAGTATAAATGTATATAGCATCTGACCGAGGTCCTAATAATGAACCTCACGATCACATGAGTGCCAAACAAGAGCGTAAACACCTAGCGTTGATGGAAACGACTCATTTGGGAAGTAGTCCCAAGGTCGAGAGCCTCCTCGATGAAACACGCAACTTGAAGCCGGTGGGGGTTCGGAGCTCATTTAAACACTATCTAAGCGAACTTTGGCAGCGGCGGCACTTTATTTGGCGAGAATCTAAAAATAAAGTCCTCCACAAGACGTCTGAGACCTTTCTAGGACCGCTGTGGCTGGTGCTGAGTCCACTGCTAAACGCAGCTTTTTACTGGGTGATCTTCGGCATCGTGCTAGGCGTCAGCCGGGGGATGGAAAACTTTGTTGCTTTCATCATCATCGGTGTACTCATGTTTCAATTCACCAGCTCTGTCATTGGGCAAGGTGCTAGAAGCATTACTGGGGCAAAATCAATGATCAAGGCATTCGCTTTTCCCAGAGCTGCGATCCCTATTTCACTTGTTGTTCGTGAAACTCTCAGTCAGCTGGTCATCATTGTTGTCATGGTGACCATGATTTTGCTGATACCTCCACATGTAAGCGTGAGTGTGGAATGGCTTGCATTGCCCGCTGTTTTAGCACTTCAGGTGATTCTCAACTTGGGTATAGCCTTCGTCTTTAGCAGGTTGGGCTATAGGCTTCCTGATTTTACGCAAGCAGTGACATTTCTTGTCAGGGTTCTCATGTACGGATCAGGCGTCATCTTCCCCGTCACGCGGTTCGTCGATCAAGATTCCTGGATCATGATTATCGTAGAACTCAATCCAATTTACGTAATGCTTGAAGCCTACAGATCCATACTCATGGAAAATACGCTTCCAGAAGCTTCAACGTGGCTCATTCTTGGAGGGTGGGCATTGGGCCTGTTACTTGTTGGATTCATGTACTTCTGGAACGCTGAGGAGGATTACGCGCGTGAAAGAGAATAACGCACCTTTCACCGTTGTTGCTGACCACATAGTGATGGAGTACCGAGTCAAAACGGAAAGACCAGAAGATCGTCGATTTGGACGCTACCGTAAGACAACTAAGACTGTACTCAAGGATATTTCGTTTGCAGCACGAGAAAAAGACTTCATTGGCATAATTGGTCGCAACGGTTCGGGAAAAAGCACTCTTCTACGCGTTTTAGCCGGGTTAGAGACTCCAACGTCTGGGCAAGTTTTTGCTTCAGATAAGCCCCAGCTGCTCGGAGTTAACGCGGCTCTCATGCCCACCTTGACAGGCAATGAAAACGTGATGCTCGGTCTTCTGGCGATGGGTTATACACCGGCGGAAGCTGAAGAGATTCGCCCACGTGTCATAGATTTGGCCCAGATCGGTGATGCTATATACGCTCCGATGAAGACATATTCATCAGGTATGGGGGCAAGACTGCGTTTTGCAATTTCAGTGGCTGCTGCACCTAGAATTCTCATGGTGGATGAGGCACTTGCCACGGGTGATGCAACGTTCCAGGAGCGCTCAAAGCAGGCGATGAATTCGATGATTAAGGAAACCGGTACTGTCTTTCTGGTGAACCACTCTCGATCGGCCATTGAATCGATGTGTAACCGTGTTATCTGGCTCGAAGAAGGGGAGATAGTTTCGGACGGCAGCCCTAAACTCAAAATGGAGCAGTTTGCGGTCTTCACATATGCTCTCAGTCAAGGAAACAGAGAATACGCATTTAGATTCCTTGATAAGGTCCGGGAAAAATATAAGAAACCACGTTAGTCGTCGAAGACATCATAAGTGTTCCGTTCTCGTGTCGGCTGTTAAAAGGAAAAGAATCGTATGAGTGAAGATCCACATAAAAGGTATAGCATAGCGATTGATGAAGCTAACAATGCACATCGGCAGGCGCTGTCCAACATTTGGAAAATAGCGGAGTCTATTAAGAGCGATGCGTCCCTCACCGCTGAAGTGAAGAACAAACTATTGGCAGAGGCATTCTCGCGATTGAGTATGAAAGATATCAAATACACAATCCTGGATGACGTCGTAGCACATAAGATCGGGGTGTCCTTCAGGGACAGTATCTCGCACACACGACACACAAAGTCTCGAATGAAAAAACTAGGGTATGTGATTGCACCAGCCTCAAACGATAAACTCAAGGACCGAAAGTTCGCAAAGCGGCTTGGAATAGCTGTTCCAGAAACTCATGCGACGGGGAAGTACCTCAATGATCTTCCGCTCCATGAAAATTCCGTGATCAAACCCGTTGCTGGTGATTCCTCGAAAGGCGTTTATCACGTTGAAAGTACACAAAGGATTCGATCCTTTCGAACCGGTAAGGTCTACACCTCATTGGGCGAAGCCAAAGAAGAGCTCCAAGGTGCGAAGATCCTCCAACAAAGAGTTTGGGTTGAAGAAGAAGCAGTTCTCGGCGCGCAGGGTCTTCCGGCGCACGACCTAAAGGTCTATATGTTCTATGGCGAGCCCGGTATAGTTCAAGAAATTCGTCGCGGCCATAGCGAAGATAAGGCATTGGAATTTTGCCATTATGATCCCAAAGGCAACCACATTAGATTCGGGGGGATACGAAAGACATTTGAGGGGAACGGATTTCACCCTTCGCTCCTAGAAGCCGCCAAAACAATCTCTTTGGCAATGCCAACGCCATTCGTGAGAGTTGATTTTCATGCCGGCATAAAGACACATTACCTCGGTGAGATTACTGCACACCCAGGCGGAACTGCCGTCGGCGAAATTACTGACAGTATGGATAAGTATCTCGGGAACATGTTCCTGGATGCTGAAGCCCGGCTGTTTGTCGACATGCTCAATGGCAAGCAATTCGACACCTATTTTGACGCATATAAATAGAGTGTCCAGCCTGACACAAGCAACGGCAAACGCAAAGAGAAGCTGGAATGTCCGAAGGTCGCGGGTTCGGCGGTCCAATGGCTGGCCAAATAAGTCAAATATCTATATTTCCTTGGATAATTCCTCGATGGCGCTGTAGCAGCTGGTATGCTCGTTCTTTATTCGGCCGTATCGGTGTCTCAGTGGTCCCAAAGCTGGTGCTGATGTTGTGTTACTGTTACTTGAGAATTATCAATCCTCTGTGGAATTAAGTTTTTTGCAATTAACGTTATGAAGGAATATTCTTCTATGTCTGAACTAGTCAGCCGAGTCCGGAAAGCTATTTGGCATCTCAGGACGGGTGGCTACGCGCAATTTCGAGAGTGGCGCCGTCGAAACGAACTTGCACAGCGGCAAGTTGAAGCGTCACCGGAAAAACATCAACCAGAGAGTGTTGCAGATTTCTACCCCATAAGCCAACCAATAGACAGACCCAAATCTTTTATGGGTATTCGTGTCGGGGTCATTCTTGATGATTTCTCGTTGCAGGCTTGGACTCCTGAATTTGAAACGGTCCTTCTATCACCATCCGGCTGGCAAGAAGAAATTGCTGAACGCGGTATTGATCTACTCTTCGTAGAGTCAGCATGGGCTGGAAATCACGGTACATGGCAGTTTAAAATGGTCGGGTCTAAGGGGCCTAGTACACAACTTCGTGAACTAGCCGCATTCTGCCAGTCTGAAGATATACCAACCGTATTTTGGAACAAAGAGGATCCGGTACACTTCGACGATTTCATCGAGACGGCAAGACTATTTGATTTCGTGTTTACTTCGGATTCGAACATGATTCCTACGTATAAAGAAGTCCTTGGCCACGACCGAATTAATAGTTTGAGTTTTGCTGCTCAACCTTCGATCCATAATCCAATTAAGATTCCAGGTATCGCGCGGGACCGGGATATTGCGTTCGCCGGAATGTATTTTTCACACAAGTACCCAGAGCGCCGGGAACAGATGGACTTACTGCTTGGCGCGGCATTGGACGTTGAGAAACGAAAACTTTATGGATTCGATATTTTTTCTCGACATCACGGTGGCAACGAAAAGTACCAGTTTCCTGGACAATTTGAGAACAATATCGTTGGTGCGCTCCCCTACGACAAAATGTTGAGTGCTTATAAAAACTATAAAGTCTTCCTAAACGTCAATTCTGTGGTTAATAGCCCCTCGATGTGTGCCCGCAGGGTTTTTGAATTGCTGGCTTCCGGGACCCCCGTTGTCTCGACACACAGCGATGCAATGTCGAATTTCTTCACTGAGCAACAGCTTCCAATCGTGAGCGATGCGGAACAGGCGGGGTTTACACTCAGAGCGCTGCTCAACTCACACCAGGTTCGTGATCGTATGGTACACAGTGCACAGCGCGAGATTTGGTCAAAGCATACGTATGCCCATAGAGCGATGAATATTTTCAAAACTGTGGGCATCGACGCCGAGTCGCCACTTCTAAAACAACCTGCAGTCAGTGTTGTAACAACAACGAACAGGCCGCAGTTTGTACGTAACGTCATCGACTCGGTTGCATCTCAGGAAAATATATCACCTGAGCTGGTCTTGGTAACACATGGCTTTGAAGCTAATGTAACTGAACTTCTTTCATATGCCAAAGCTCTTGGGCTAGAGAATCTTACAATTCTTCATAAACCAAGTTCGGAGTCTCTCGGTAGTGTCCTGAACAGTCTTGTTGCTGCGACGTCGGGCGACGTGGTTGCGAAGTTTGATGATGATGACTTTTACGCTCCCATGTACTTGCAGGACAGCATCAATGCGATGAAATTCTCTGCAGCTGATGTGGTGGGGAAGATGTCGCACTATATGTACTCAGTCGCAGAGAATGCGGTGCACCTTCGGAATCCAGGCCATGAGAATAAGTATTCTCGGTTCGTAAGCGGTGCCACATTGGTTGGTAAGAAAGATCTGTTTGTTGAGAATCCATTTGAGAATGTTGGACGTGGGGAAGATACTAGGTTCCTTCAAACTGTGACGGAGGCCAACGGAACAGTCTATTCCTCTGATCGCTTCAACTTCATGCAGATCCGTGGAGATCATGGGCACACTTGGGATATCCAAGAGGTCCAACTCCAGGCGAACGCAATTGCAGAGACGTTCGGCAAAAATTTGGATCACGTGATCGCATAAGGCAGGTCGCCTGTCCGGTATGACTACCTAAACCATCCCAGCTCAGTGTTGAATCGTGTTCTTTCAACGGTGGGAGGGTGCTGGTAGCCCGAGATTAGACGTCAAGGCCCGAAATGCGAGCTAATCTCGCGACGGGATACCATGGAATCGTGTCAGCGGTCTTTCAAATATCGTCTTACTGAGGAAAATCAATGAAAAAAATCATGCCAATATACGGGACTCGTCCTGAGGCGATAAAAATGGCGCCAATCATCAAAGCGTTGGATGCTTCAGAGGTGTTAGAGCCTCTAGTTACAGTGACAGGCCAGCACCGCGAGATGCTGGACCAAGTCAACGAATTGTTCGGCATCACTCCTGACTATGACCTAAATATAATCCAACCACGCCAGACTCTGAATGCTGTTATGGCTAAGAATATCTCGGGTCTCGACGAAGTCTTAGGACAGGTTGAGCCAGATGCTGTGGTTGTCCAGGGCGATACGACCACCTCGACTGCTGGTGCGATTGCGGCATTCAACCGTGGCATTCCGGTTGTACATGCGGAAGCGGGCCTGCGCTCGTTCAATATTTTCTCTCCTTTTCCTGAAGAGGCTAACCGCAAAATTACGACCCAGCTTGCGTCCCTGCACTTGGCGCCAACGTCCGTTTCTCGTGATAACTTGTTGCGCGAAACAGTAACTCCTGAAGATGTGTATGTCACTGGTAACACCGTGATCGATGCATTATACGACGTGGTCGATAAGAAGGTGCCTTTCGACGAGCCCGCGTTAAAAGACGTAGCGGCTGATGTTGAGGCGGGTAAGAAAGTTGTATTAGTGACAACTCACCGTCGTGAGAACCAGGGCGACGCCATGCGGGGCGTTGGTAGAGCCCTCGGTCGTTTGGCTGATCAGCATTCTGATGTCCTATTCGTTCTCCCAGCCCATAAGAATCCTGTGGTGCGTGAAGCTGTTCTGCCATTCATCGAAGGAAAAGAGAATGTCGTGGTCACCGAACCACTCGCATATGGTCAGTTCACGCATCTGATTAGCCTTTCGAATGTTGTGCTGACTGACTCGGGTGGGGTCCAAGAAGAAGCGCCAGGTTTGGGCAAACCGGTGCTAGTGATGCGTGAAAACACTGAACGCCCTGAAGCAGTAACTGCCGGCACTGTTCGTCTTATCGGCACGGATGAGGAACGCGTATACAACGAAGTTACGACCTTGTTGACTGACTCTGATGCATATAACGCCATGGCTGCTGCGGTCAACCCATACGGTGATGGGAAAGCAGGCGAGCGGACAGTATCCGCAATTGCGGAGCTGCTCGGCGTTGGTGAACGCGCCGCAGAATTTGATGACGGTCTAGGCAACTAGCGGTAGTGAACTAACCTTCCTGCATGTATCTCAAAACCCTCACGATTCGGGGCTTTAAGTCCTTCGCTTCTAAGACCACGTTTGATTTTGAACCTGGGGTTACTTCTGTAATTGGCCCGAACGGTTCAGGAAAATCAAACGTGGTCGATGCGTTGTCATGGGTCATGGGGGAGCAAGGTGTAAAAAACCTGCGCGGTGGCAAAATGGAAGACGTCATTTTTGCGGGTACGACAGGCCGTTCTGCTCTAGGGCGAGCACAGGTAGATCTCACCATTGATAACTCTGATGGCACACTGCCAATAGATTTCTCGGAAGTCACCATTAGTCGTACCTTGTTCCGATCTGGTGGATCTGAATATCAAATCAACGGTGAATCAGCCCGTCTCTTAGATATCCAAGAGCTGCTCTCCGACTCCGGCTTGGGTCGAGAGATGCACGTTATCGTTGGTCAAGGCCAACTGGACCGAATTCTTCAAGCCACTCCTGAAGAACGCCGCGGCTTCATCGAAGAAGCCGCAGGCATCCTGAAACACCGCCGCAGAAAAGAACGTTCGGAACGCAAACTCGAATCGATGCGAGCAAATCTTGATCGCATTCGAGATCTGACCGAAGAAGTTCATCGGCAGCTCGGTCCACTCTCTAAACAGGCATCGACTGCGCGTAAAGCGCAGCAGATTCAGCACGATGTCCGCGATTCCAGCGCAAGGCTGTTGGCCGACGATGTCGTGACGCAAACAAAACAACTCCAGGAGCTTGTCGACAGTGATGACGGGCTCGAAAAGCGTCAGCAAGAGGTCTCCAAGAAACTCGAACACGCCGAGCAATCTGCTCATCAGCTTTCTGAAAAGCACACGCAGACTGCTCAAGCATCCGCTAGCGCGCGTGACCACCGCCATCAGCTCACTGCTCTGGCGGAGCGTTATCGATCTCTGCAAGCGCTAGCTCAAGAACGCTACAAAACGGCCTCTCGTGCGCCGGTAGCTTCCTCCGGTCTGACTCCAGAAGAAGCGGAGAGACAGCTCGGCGAGAATACTGCTGAACACGAGAAGAGCCAGAAACACATCGAGGTGCTTGCGACTACGCTCGAGGAAGCGCAGGAGCAAAAAAGCACAGCTGAACGACAGGCGCGTATTGCACAGGAAACTCACACCCACATAGTGCGTGAAGAGGCCGATCAACAGAAGTCTTTTGCTGTCGCGGAGAGCCGAAAAAGTGCAGCCGAATCGAAGTTGGATTCTTTAAAAGCAGAACTCCAACGATTGATTGAAGACGGTAGTCACGGCGACGAATCAACGCTTCAAGCCGAGCATGAGGTTGCGGAGCAAGAAGCTGCTTTGACTCGAGCCGAATCAGAACTGTCCCAGGCTCGAGAAGAAAAGGAAGAGACCCAGCAGGCAGTTCAAAAGGCGCGACAAGAACTCAGAGACTTTGATGATTCAGTCAGCAGTCTAAAAGGTGATTTGAGTGCTGCACGAGCTCGCCTAGAGGTGTTGGAACAGTCACTTCAGCCAGATCCCGGCTCTGCGCACGCTGCCATTCGTGAGTATTTGCCACGGGACGTCTCGGAAATTCTAAATATAGACCAAGGCTGGGAAACTGCGATTGCCTCCCTGCTGGCCGGCTCTACAGATCGCCTTTGGCTCAACAGTCTTGAGAACAGTCTCAATGCAGCCAGCGCATTGGATCAACAGGATGTCTCTGATGTCCGCATTTTTTACCCGGGATCAGCAGGGCATGATCTTGCAGAAGGCAGTGTTCCGAGCGCCACTATCGCGACTACTGTTGTGTCACCGCGTGAAAAAGGTTCAAGTGCTTTCGAACATATAAAGCACGTTCTAGCTTCCTCGATCCTGGTAGAAAATTTCGAAGAAGCACGCCGTGTTGCAGAAAATACAGAGCTTCTAGCCAAATATCCGCATCTTCGGATCGCCACGCGACAGGGACACGTATTAACCGCTCAATGGCTGGATGTTCGTGGTGCCGGCGCTGTCAGTTCACTAGAACAACGTGCGGCTTATGATCGCGCCTTGGAAGATAGCCAGCGACTCTCACGAGCGCTAGAAGAAGTAGAACTCAAGCACGCTGACGCTGTGGCCGCCTATGAGAGTGCACAGAAGGAAGTTCAGCAGACTGATCAGCGACTCCAACAAGCCCAGTCTCAGGTCACCACACTACGGGAGCGGGTAGCTGCACATCGGCGGAGTCTTGAACAGCAAAGTGCTTCCAGAAAGCGCAACGAAGAACAACAAACACGACTTCGAGCTGAGATCGACAAAGCACGGCAAGTCCTGGAAACAGCGATCGAGCGCTTTGACGCTGCTCAAGCTGCTGCTACATATGCTGACGAAAGCACGCAAGGAGTCGAGAACGCCGCTGCGGCTCAGCAGCAGGCGGAGCAAGAGGCAAGTAGGGCACGGGCTGCCGAGACGGATGCACGTTTGGCGCTCCGCACTGCTGAGAACACGGCACAGCAAGCAGAACAGCGAGTAGAACAGTCACGACGACGGCTGAGTGCTGCCACGATTGCCCAGCAAGAGTACCAGCGAGCGTTAATACGACAACGCACCACTGTTTCGAGGCTTAGCGCGCTGCTCTCCGGTATCGAGGCCGCGCTAGATCGAATCGAAGCGAGCGTTCGCAGGGCCGATTCGGACTACCAAGACCTTGAAGAACAAAACGCAGCACTTCGCTCGCAATTGGAAGCCGCTGAAAAAGTCACCAACGATTCACGCAAGGAATTGGCACAGCTTCAAGAGCAATTGCATAAGCGTCGTTTGGCCAGGCAAGAGCAAGAGCTCAAACTCGAGCAGTTACATGAGCGGTCGCTAACCGAGCTTGGATATTCCCACCAGTACCTCGTGACGAATTTCGGTCCTGATCAGCCGGTGGACGTCGGAGAAAGTTCAACTGAAACGGTTCTCTATGACAGAAAAGAGCAAGAAAAACGACTGCGCTCAGCCAAACGCAATCTGAGCGCTCTTGGAAAAATTAACCCACTGGCCTTAGAAGAGTATGCGGCAGTACAAGAACGCCACGAGTATTTGACACAGCAGCTGCAAGACCTCGAAGAATCTCGTAGAGACTTACTCAGGATCATCGAGGATGTTGATGCAACGGTATTGCAGGTCTTCTCCGCAGCCTACGCAGATACAGCAGCACAGTTCGAACACGTATTTGCAACGCTGTTCCCCGGGGGAGAGGGGCGACTATCGCTCACTGAACCGGATAACATGCTGCACACCGGTATTGAGGTGGAAGCCCGCCCTGCTGGTAAAAAAGTGAAGCGACTTTCGCTGTTGTCTGGTGGAGAGAAGTCGCTCGCGGCTATTGCGCTACTGGTCTCGATCTTCAAAGCGCGTCCATCGCCGTTCTATGTGATGGATGAAGTCGAGGCAGCACTGGACGATACCAATTTGACGCGTTTGTTAACCATTCTCAAAGAGTTACAGAATGATTCTCAGCTGATTATTATCACTCACCAGAAACGCACCATGGAGATATCGGACGCGCTCTATGGGGTGTCTATGCGCGGTGACGGCGTTTCACAGGTTATCAGCCAGAGACTCGATCAGTCCTGATCATTCGAGTCTCTGTGGTGTGCAGACGGTGCTACCTCAGGTAGCTGACCGGTTCTGGGGCCATCAGGGCCGACACGAACATTTGTTTCTGGTGCAAAGATCCAGACAATACATGCAGCCGCAAGGATGATCCCGGTGATAGCAAAGCCGAGCTCGAAGCCATACACGTCAACAATCCAACCAATGAACAGCGGGCCGGTGATAGAACCGACATCGGCCGCCATCTGAGCAGCAGACATAACCGAGCCAGCCTTCCGCTCTTGCCCAACTAGATCCACTATTGCGGCTTGCTGCGGTGCATTCATCATGCCAGTTCCAGTCCCCGCGATGACCGAGGCGAGGAAGAACAACCACGGATCAGTCATCACCCCAATGACGCCCGTGCCGATGGCCGCAACTCCTAGCCCAATCACAATGAGGGGTTTTCGACCATATTTATCGGACAACCGCGAGGAGAACGTCACCGCGATGACATTTCCTACAGCGAATATCGATAGCGCTACGGCTGCAGTTTGAGCACCGTCTAGGACGAACCCAGTTCCAGCGAACGCCGAAGCCGCGAAGAGCGGCATAATCGCATTTCGAACGCCAAAGGTAGCCCAGCCATTGGCAAAGAACGAGCCCAATGCTGCTCGGTAAGAATGTTCTTTAATCGCCTCGCCGAAGGACCAGGCCTCTCGGTTATCAACGACCTTATGGCGTTTTCCGCCTTTACTGCGATGCAAACCGAGATAGACCACGAGTGAAGCGATCAGTAGTGCGCTGCCATAAATGAGAAACGGTGCCCGTGGTCCCAGGGCGACGAGGAGTCCACCGACTAGTGGACCTGAGATATTTCCGATGAGAAAAGCTGAAGCATATGCGCCGGATACTTTGCCACGAATGGTGGGAGGCGATTTTGCTGCCAAGAACGACATCGCCGACACGGTAAAGAGGGTGGATCCAAAACCGCCTAACCCTCTAAATATCAAGAGTTGGGTGTAGCTCTGAGCGAAGGCTACCAAAAACATGGAAATGCCGACGATGGTCACCCCGGTGATATATACCCCGGACTCACCAAACTTGATGGTGGCCTTGCCTGAAAGTGGTGCAAGGATAAGCCGGGCTAATCCGAAGATAGAAACTACAGCGGAGACACCAAACGCTCCGACACCGAAGGACTCAGCATATTGCGGCAGAACAGGGGTGATGATTCCAAAGCCGATAGCGATGATAAACGCCGCCGCAATGAGAATGCGGATTTCACCTGGGATCTTAAGCTTTTCCACCGACGCAGACATATAGAACATTATGACACGCCATGATTATTTTTTGGTGGGCTGCGGCTGTGCCGGTGGCATAACGAAAACGTTGCAGATCATGAAAAGTGTGCAAAACTATATCGTGTGGAACTTCTGATCATTTTTGCTTTTCTCGCACCTGTCATCGTAGGTATCGGTTCGGTTGTCGCGCTAGACCGTCCCATGCCTGAGCCAAAAGTTATTGAGCCTCCGGCCCCGGCACCCGAGCCGGAACCTGAAGCTGCTCCTGTTCCCGTTGAGGAACCGGTAGTTGAAGAAGAGGTCGTTGCCGAACCTGAGCCAGCGCCTGAACCAGAGCCTGAGGTCGTTGAAGAACCCGCGGTCGAGCTGGAGACTCCTGCTCCAGCTGCTGGGCGTTTAGCACGCCTTCGTGCTCGACTGGCGAAGTCCAATAGTGTTTTCTCAAAAGGTCTTCTCGCACTACTGGCGCAGGACGATATTGACGAAGACGTTTGGGACGAGATCGAAGAAAACTTACTCATGTCCGATCTCGGTGCCGACCCAGCTATGGAGTTGGTCGAGCGTCTCAAAGAGCGTGTGACCGTCGAAGGCACACGCGATACAGAGACTGTGCGTGAGATGCTGCGGGAAGAACTCATTGCCATGGTCGATCCAGAAATGGATCGCCGCCTAGCTGCGACTCGCAAAGACGATAAACCCGCGGTCATGATGGTCGTGGGCGTCAACGGGGTGGGGAAAACGACTACCGTTGGCAAGCTGGCACGCGTTCTAGTTGCAGAAGACCGCAATGTCATTCTGGGTGCCGCGGACACCTTCCGTGCAGCTGCGGCAGAACAGTTGACCACCTGGGGTGAACGAGTCGGCGTCAACACAGTCCGCTCCGACCAAGAAGGTGCAGACCCTGCTTCAGTGGCCTTCTCAGCAGTGGAAGAAGGCATCAAACAAGAATCAGATGTTGTACTCGTCGATACTGCAGGTCGTTTGCACTCCAAGGCCAACCTCATGGAAGAGCTTGGCAAGGTAAAACGCGTCACAGAGAAGCAAGCCGAAGTCGGTGAGGTACTGCTTGTGATCGATGCGACCACCGGTCAGAACGGTCTTGCCCAGGCCAAAGTCTTTACCGAAGCAGTTAATGTGACCGGTATCGTCCTTACGAAACTGGACGGAACCGCTAAAGGCGGTATTGTAGTAGCAATTCAGCGTCAACTAGGCGTTCCAGTCAAGCTGATTGGCCTAGGCGAGGGCGCTGATGACCTTGCACCATTCGAAGCAGAAGCATTCGTTGATGCATTGTTAGCAAGCTAATATTGCTTTGCTGCAAGACAAATGAATTGCAGTAACTGTGTGCCTGGTGCCTCTACTTGATAAAGTGAGGCGCCAGGTACCATTTTTATGCTCGAGCCATCCGATTCGAGCTGAGTCGACTACAAGGATAATCGCACGTGTTCAATACTTTGACGGAACGTCTGTCCTCAACCTTCAAGAACCTCCGGGGTAAAGGCAGGCTCACAGAGGCGGATATCGATGCAACAGCACGCGAAATTCGTCGTGCGCTGTTGGATGCTGACGTTGCCGTCCCGGCTGTGCGCCAATTCATTAAGCAGGTCAAAGAACGTGCGCTTGGTCAGGAAGTCTCAGAAGCCTTAAACCCAGGCCAGCAAGTCGTCAAGATTGTTCAGAGCGAGCTGGAAGAAATTCTTGGCGGTGAAACCCGCAAGATCAATCTGGCAAAGAATCCGCCAACGGTTATTATGCTCGTTGGTCTGCAAGGTGCGGGTAAGACCACCCTCGCCGGAAAATTGTCGCAGCATCTGAAGCAAGAAGGCCACGCGCCAATGCTCATCGCAGCTGACTTGCAGCGTCCAAACGCGGTAAAGCAGCTTCAGGTCAATGGTGAGCGAGCCGGTGTACACGTATATGCGCCGCACCCAGGCGTGTCTTCCGAGCACGAGGACCCAACTGGAGATCCAGTCCAGGTTGCGACTTCAGGTATGGAAGAAGCCAAGAAGCGCCAGCATGACATTGTCATCATTGATACCGCTGGTCGGTTGGGCGTCGACGAAGAACTGATGCAGCAGGCATCAGACATCCGTGCCGCAACTAATCCTGACGAAGTGCTCTTCGTCATTGACGCAATGATTGGTCAAGACGCTGTCGCCACCGCTCAGGCATTCAATGAGGGTGTTGGCTTTACCGGTGTCGTCCTGTCCAAGATGGACGGTGACGCCCGCGGCGGTGCCGCGCTTTCGGTCAAATACATTACTGGCAAACCAATTATGTTTGCCTCGACCGGTGAGAGTCTCAAAGACTTCGAAGTCTTCCACCCGGACCGGATGGCCTCGCGCATTCTGGATATGGGCGACGTTATGTCGCTTATCGAACAGGCCGAACGGACTATGGATAAGTCCGAAGCCGAGCGGATGGCAAAGAAGTTTGCTGACCAAGAAGACTTCACCCTTGAAGACTTCCTGGGTCAAATGCAGCAGCTGAAGCAAATGGGCTCCATGAAAAAGATGCTCATGATGATGCCCGGCGCGCAAGACATGAAGAAACAGCTCGATCAGTTTGATGATTCGCAGGTGAATCGCATCGAGGCTATCATCCAGTCGATGACCCCGTATGAGCGCAATGTACCGAAAAGCATTAATGGGTCACGCCGAGCACGCATTGCCGCTGGTTCCGGTGTACACGTTTCTGAAGTAAATACCTTGCTCGAGCGCTTCCGCGAAGCCCAGAAGATGATGAAGAAAATGGCTGCCGGGGGAGGCATGCCGGGCATGCCAGGGATGCCCGGCGGTGGCGCTGGAGGCGGCAAACGCAACCAGCGCAAGGGTAAAGGCAAAGGCAAAAACCGCAAGCAACAGCGCTTTGGCAACCCTGCGCGTGCTGAAGAGGAAGCACGGAAAGAAAAAGAACGTCAAGCTAAGAAGGCATCCCAGGACCTCGGGTCAGCCTTTGGTGCTGGTGCGGATCCCAAGAATTTCGATCCGTCCCAGCTCAACCTGCCTAAAGGCTTCGATAAGTATCTGAAATAATACGTGGACCAATTTTAAGGAACAGGCCGGCCGATTCGCTAAAGAGCCAGTTCGTCTGTCATAATAGTTCGGTACTGATCCATCGTGTCGGATTACCCTCTATTCTCTGATCGATGTGTCCGTCCGTGATGTATCCAGGTTCCTGCCCCCAGGTGCCGTGGAAGGATCACAAAAATAATATGAAACAGGAGCAACCACAAAAGTGGCCGTACGAATCCGTTTAAAACGTTTTGGTAAGATCCGTTCCCCTCACTACCGTGTAGTAGTTGCAGACCAGCGCGCGAAGCGTGACGGTGCTGCCATCGAAGAGATCGGCATCTACCACCCAACTAAAGAACCTTCAGTTATCAGAATCGACTCTGAGCGTGCACAGTACTGGCTCGGCGTTGGCGCGCAGCCATCTCAGCAGGTAACTGCTCTGTTGAAGCTGACCGGTGACTGGCAAAAATTCAAGGGTGAAGAATATGACGAATCCGTCATGAAGCACCCTACTGAAAAAGACGCTTTTGTCGTCCCTGAGAAGGGTTCGGTAGTTCTGCCGGAAGCACCAGAGCCGACACCAGAAGCTGCTCTTACTCCAGATGCTGCCGCTACAGAGGAAAAGACTGAAGAGGCAGCTGAGTAGTGACCATGTTGCAAGAAGCGTTAGAACACCTGGTCCAGGGGATAGTTGATTATCCTGAAGATGTACAGGTTGATCTTCGCAACAATCGGCGTGGAGAAATGCTCAGTGTCCACGTGCATCCAGATGATCTCGGCAGAGTCATCGGACGCAAGGGCCGGACCGCCAATGCTCTTCGAGCCGTTGTTGAAGGACTTGCAGGATATTCGGTTCGTGTCGATGTTGTAGACACCGACCGACGCCGTTAAATACAATATTGATAAGCCGCTTGGTCTGTTTCTTTTTGACTAAGCGGCTTATTTCATATCAAATGGCTTACTCATGAAATAATGATTATTGGTTGCGAGACAATGCCGCCGGTAGGAGATCCGATGGCGTTATCCTCTAGAACAATACCGGTGTGACTGGCGTATTGGTGATAGTGATCTAAACTAAATTGTAAATGAGTGGCGCTGCGTTGTCTGAACTGTACTATGCTCGCAGAGTGTGTGCTGCTGCATTCGATGGATGTGTTTAGAGCAGACGCGTATATCACAGAAAGTAGACGTTTTGCGTAAATATGGCATTCTAAGTTTTATCGCAATTGTGATAGTAGCATTACTTGGTATCATTGCAGCAGTACTAGAGTGGTGGGCTTATTCGCTAATTCTGGGGTTCATAGCATTAGTTGGTCTTGCGTCATTAGTTCTTCTGTGCATTCGTTATATCGCACGGTTGATGAGAACTCAGGAGCGTAAAGCAAGTACTGAAAGTAGATGCAATTCTGAACATCTTGCCATGCGTATTGGAGAGGCGCAGCAAAAAAATGAGAATCTCCTTCTGATTCAACAACGTCAAATCGGCGCCATCGATACTAATGTCAAAGCCTACGATGAGAAGTTTGCCGAGCTTGACTCGAGGATTCATAAAGTAGCTCGATCGACTGCAGATCACATTTCTCAGACCGTTCGGCACTCGACGAATGAAATTGAAGCACTGTTGCAGATTTTCTCTCGATTTTCCGACCTGAAACTGCCTATGCCAAGCACAGGTGGATGGGCTCTGGATGCTCGATCCCTGGCTCATTTAATTTCTATTTTTGAGGAGAAACGACCTCAACGCATTTTAGAGTTGGGTAGTGGAACCTCCACGGTGTGGTTGGCATATTTGTGTCGACTATACGGCGGAAAGGTTGTAGCGCTCGACCATCTGGAAGAATATCTAGATCAAACACGTGGCACTCTCAAGGATCATGGCCTTGATAGTTTCGTGGACGCTCGGTTGGCCCCACTCGAAGAAGTATCCCGCGACAGGGGGTCGTATAAGTGGTACGCTCTCGGAGCTTTAGAAGACGTGGAGAATATTGACATGGTTCTCGTCGATGGGCCCCCAGCTACTACTGGCAAAAACGCTCGTTTCCCGGCTCTGCCCAATGTCATCGATCGTTTAGCACCAGACGCGACCGTGATTCTGGACGATGCTCACCGTCCGGAAGAAGCCGACATTGTCGATCTGTGGCAATCACAGTTCCCTGAGTTCACCCGACAAGTATTGGATACACCGCGAATCGCAGTGTTGAACAGGAATGCAGACTGAAAGTAGCGGTATTCAGAACTTTGAAAGCAGACAGCGAGATATCCAACTCAAGTATCTTAAGTAGAGGTTAGCGGTGACTGACGAGAAGTCTGATGCTCGTGTTCGAGTCGCACGAATTGGCCGACCGCACGGGATCCGCGGTGAGGTGACGGTTCAAATATTTAGTGATTCACCGGAGAGGCGTTTTATTAAAGGGAATGTCTTTCGCGTTGAGGTGGGACCGGCAACTTCGACGGCATTTGGTCAGTTGACAATCGAAAAAGCTCGCTGGAATAAGAACATCATGCTCCTGAAATTCGCTGAATTTTCAGATCGAAATACTGCGGAATCCCTGCGAAACAGTGAGTTATACGCTGAGCCTGAAGAATCTGAGCCCGATGAGGACAGCTGGTACGCAGATGATCTCATCGGACTAGTGGTGTACCAGGAAGACTTCGATACTCCCGTTGTGGGCGAAGTAGCAAACCTGATCACTGGTGAAGCGCAAGATCTCCTTGAGCTCCGGTTGTTGAGCGGCGATGAAGTGCTTCTTCCATTTGTGGAGGAGATCGTCCCGGAGATCGATGAGGAACGAGGCGCCATCGTGATCACACCGCCGCCAGGGTTATTGGAGCTGAATCAAGAATCATGAGAATTGATGTCGTCAGTATCTTTCCTGAATACCTCGAGGCTCTAAACATTTCCCTCTTGGGTAAGGCACAAGAATCCGGTCGGTTAGAAATTAACGTGCACGATCTGCGGGACCACACGTTCGATCGTCACAAGACGGTGGATGACACTCCGTACGGTGGTGGCGCTGGCATGGTCATGAAACCGGAACCGTGGGCCTTGGCACTCGAGGAGATTCTCGATGCTTCACGGGTTGAGAAGCCCGTACTGCTCGTCCCGACTCCATCGGGAGAAGTCTTTAGTCAGCAAGCTGCCTATGACCTGGCAGGTGCTGAGCACCTTGTCTTTGCTTGTGGTCGATACGAGGGTATCGATGAGCGCATGTTCCATTGGGCTCACGAACACTTTAACGTGCGTCTGATGTCGCTTGGCGATTACGTGCTCAACGGGGGAGAAGTAGCTGCCCTTGCCATGATTGAGGCAGTTGGCCGCCTAGTCCCGGGTGTAGTTGGGAACCCAGAGTCCCTGGTCGAAGAATCGCACAGTGATGATGGTCTCTTGGAGTACCCGGTGTATACCAAACCGTCTGTGTGGCGTGACTATGAGGTACCGGAAATACTGTTGTCCGGTGATCATGCCAAGATCGCGGCGTGGCGTAAGGAACAGCAGGCCGAGCGTACGCGCACACGTCGCCCGGATTTGTGGACAAAGCACCAAGATATGGCATAATAGGCAGTTGTGTCTGGCGGGTGTTGGATCTGCCGTAGGGGATCTCGTCACCAACGTTGGGCACCGGGGAGGTAACTTCATGTTGCACCTCGAAATCTTCCACCGCAAGTCGAAGTGCTTGCTGAAGTATGTGGGCGACCTGCGGCGATCCACTAGGAGTAGACTCCATGAATCTTATTGAGCAGTTGAATCAGAAGACTGTCCGTGACGATGTACCAGATTTCCGTCCTGGTGACACCGTTGCAGTTCACGTGAACATTGTTGAAGGTAAAACCCAGCGTATTCAGGTTTTCGAAGGTTACTGCCTGGCCCGTCAGGGTACCGGCGTTTCTGAAACCTTCACCGTTCGCAAGACTTCCTTTGGTGTCGGTATCGAGCGTCAGTTCCCAGTGCACTCACCAATCATTGACAAGATTGAAGTCAAGAAACGCGGTCACGTCCGTCGTGCCAAGCTGTACTACATGCGCGATCGCCATGGTAAAGCTGCGCGTATCCCAGAGAAGCGCAACTAATAGGCTGCTAAGCGTTCGTGACGAAACCGTCATCGCCACAGCGGGCCGGGCACTCATCTTCGAGTAGCCGGCCCGCTGTTGGTGTTAACCGGTGGTTGTTGGTCGTCCTGGTGCTCGTGGTCATTGTCGTAGCAGTCGTGTTCGGTTTGCGGGCGTATCACCTCAATACCTACACGATTCCCTCTGCTTCAATGCAGCCCGGTTTACAGGTCGGTGACCGCATTGAAATTGATCCAGACGCGTATCAAGACTCCACCCCACAACACGGTGACGTGATCGTCTTTGACGGAGCCGGAAGCTTCACGCCCTACGAATCAGAGACCACCCTGAAGCGATTTCAAGATAGCGCCTTGGGCATTCTCGGCATCACACAGCAAGACAATGCAGTGGTGAAGCGCATAATCGGGGTGGAAGGCGATACTGTGGAGTGTTGCGATGATGCTGGCCGGTTGCTCGTCAATGGGGAAGTGCTCGAAGAGCCCTACCTTGCCGAACCGGATCGGCCTGCCTCCTCGAGCCCGTTCACAGTAGAAGTACCTGAGGACCGTGTGTTCCTGCTGGGGGATAACCGGTACGATTCGATCGATTCGCGGGCACTGTTCGGTGCGCCGGGTGGGGGTATGATTCAGATGGATAAGATTTATGGACCGGTGGAAACAATACGATGACAGCAGAACATGCAGGTAGTAGGCGCAGAAAGCGCTCTGGCGGTTTTTTAAGTGGCATGAGGGAAATCCTCATTATTCTTGCGATCGCCATTGTGGTGTCGTTTGTCATCCGCACCTTCTTTTTTAGAGCCTTCCTCATTCCGTCGGGTTCGATGGAAAATACGCTCCAGGTCAATGACCGCATCTTCGTGAATCTCATTATCGATTCGGAAGACCAACTCAAGCGCGGCGACATTGTGGTCTTTGAAGACCACCAGGGGTGGCTGCCACCGACCGAGTCTGACCCGAACCCGTTCTTACAAGCCCTAGAGTTCGTGGGGCTCTACCCCTCGACTTCGGAACAGCACCTGGTCAAACGCATCATCGGGATGCCCGGAGATCACGTGACCGTTGATGACGACACCCAGCAGGTGGTGATCAACGGTGAAGCCATTGACGAACCCTACTTAGCGCCAGGTAGTGCCGCCTCCGACATCGATTTTGATGTGACCGTCCCCGAAGGCCAACTGTGGGTGATGGGCGATCACCGCGATGCATCGGGTGACTCGCGCGCTCACATGGATGGTCCAAATGATGGTTTCGTCAACATTGATCATGTGGTTGGCCGTGCTGAAGTCGTCGCCTGGCCACTTGATCGATGGGGTCCTGCTGGTTCGAACGATGAACCCTTTGAAGAGGTTCCCGCGCCGTGATCCAAGAGCCTGACCTCACCGTTGAAACCACACTGTCGCAAACCTGTGGTGGCAGCATGATTGCCGGCATGGATGAAGTGGGTCGAGGGGCCCTCGCTGGGCCAGTCGCCGTCGGCGTTGCCGCCGTGGACGTGGCAGTCAGTGAGCCGCTCGTCGGGCTACGAGACTCTAAGAGGCTCACGGCCTTGCAGCGCGAGCGCATGACGCTTGCAATCCCGGCTTGGGCGACCACAGCCGTCGGGCTGGCATCTGCCGAAGAGATTGACACCTACGGTATTACCGCAGCGTTAGGTCTTGCTGGCAGACGCGCCTGGCATGAGTTGGTCGCTGCCATTGATCCACCGCACGGTCTGGTGCTGGATGGCAATACACAGTGGTTGAATGACGCGCCGTTAGCACTGACCCAGGCGCTTGCTCCGGTCGAGGCACACATCGTGTTGCAAACTAAAGCCGACGCGACATGTTCAACCGTCTCAGCAGCCGCTATCACTGCCAAGGTCGCACGTGATGCGCTCATGGTCGAATTAGCTGAACAGTATCCCGCCTACGGGTGGGATGGCAATAAGGGTTATGGCTCTGCCTCACACCGTGCGGCGTTGGTTGAAGTGGGTGTATGCGAACATCACCGCCGGTCTTGGAATCTGGTGCCGGATGATCTCCAACTGCGCCTGCTGTAACCCTGGTCTTGATCCACAGCGCAACGCACTACGATGTGAGGCATGACTGATCACGATGATGAGTTGGCAAAATATGCAGCCGACCTAGAACTCAACCTGTACAAAGAGTACCGGGACGTGATCGGCATCTTTCGATACATCGTCGAAACCGACCGACGATTTTATTTGGCCAATTCCGTCGAGATGGTCACACACCACGAAACCGGTGACACTTACTTCGAGCTGCTCCTCGACGATGCATGGGTCTGGGACGTCTATCGTTCCTCACGGTTCATCCAGCGCGCGAGAATACTGAGCTTCCGCGACATCAATATCGAAGAACTCCCGAACCGGGAAGAGTCCGATATGCCGGCCGATGGACCACTCGTCCCACCGCCATCCCCAGAATAACCAACCAGCGTTGGTTATCCACATTTTGGCCTGACCCGCACCACCGGACAGTATCTGTAGATCAGACTGTCGGTGGAGGTGAGGCCCATATGTCAACGAACCCCTCACAGGATGGCCCACACGCATTGGGCAAACACGGCGAAGACATTGCCGCGGAAGCACTGGCAGGTGCCGGCTACCAAATTCTGGCACGCAACTGGCCGGCGGCAGCCGGTGAAGTCGACGTGATTGCCTACCACCGGCATCAGCTGGTGGCCATTGAAATCAAAACCCGACTGGGTACTCGTTTTGGGGCCCCGCTGGGTTCCCTGACGGCTTACCAGCTGCTACGGATCCAAAAAGGGCTGCTGCACTACAAACAAACGGTGTATCCAAAATTTGCGCACACACCGATACGAGTCGATCTGGTGGGCGTGCTGATTGACGACGACGGTGATGTCACAGCAGAGCTGTTGCAGGACGTGGCGTAAATGGACGGCTCACACGAGGCACCGGTACTGCTGAACATCAAGACGGCCACCCGTATTGGTCGAAGCTACAGTGTGGCCCTGAACGGGATGCAGGGGCAGGTGGTCACGATCGAAGCCGACATCGGCAACGCGCTGCCCGGTTTCACGTTGCTGGGCTTACCAGATCAGTCGCTGCAGGAAGCCAAGGACCGCATTCGTGCTGCAGCACGCAACTCTGGCTTAGATCTGACCAGACGGCATCTCACGGTCAATCTCACGCCTGCTTCGTTGCATAAGCGTGGTTCGCTCTTTGACCTTGCAATCATTATGGCGGCGTGGGGCGCCGACTACGCTGTCAGGCAGGAAACCGGACCAGTTTTTCTTGCGGCACTGGGCCTGGATGGATCACTGCAATCCGCACCGGGCATCCTTCCCGCAGTCATGGCTGCCGTCGACGCGGGCTACACCGACATTGTGGTCGCACAAGCGTCTGCAGCAGAAGCCGCCATGGTGCCTGGAGCCAGTGTGCGGGCCTACAGGCACGTGACCGAGGTCGCCCATGCCTTTGGCGGGCCGGTAGAGCCCACAGCGGTGGTTCGAGACGACCCAACCGTCGTATCGCACCCTGACCCGTTGTCCGTGGAGCCTGCCGTTGATTTGGCAGAGCTGCAGGGCCAGCATGAAGCACGCTGGGCATTAGAGATTGCCGCAGCTGGCGGACACCACCTGTTGCTCAATGGCCCGCCCGGAGCAGGCAAAACGATGTTGGCACAACGGCTGCCGACCATCATGCCGGATATGGAGCCGTCGACCGCACTAGAACATGCCGCACTGAAGTCGTTATCTGAGGGCGAGCGTGCATTGACCACTTTGCCGGGACAACCGCCATTTGAAGCACCACACCACTCGGCAACGGTCACAGCACTGATCGGTGGGGGCTCGGGCACGATTCGGCCCGGAGCGGTCTCGAAAGCCCACGGCGGCGTGTTGTTTCTCGATGAAGCCGCAGAGTTCAAACGCCCTGTGCTCGAGACACTGCGCCAACCATTGGAAACCGGCCGCGTGATTGTGCACCGAGCCAGACACACCGTGGAGTTTCCCGCCCGGTTCCAACTAGTCATGGCGACCAATCCGTGCCCGTGCGGCTACGGGTACGGCACCGGCAAACAATGCCGGTGCACCTCGTTGCAGCGCAGACGCTATGCCGCCAAACTCTCCGGACCACTGCTGGATCGGGTGGACTTACAAGTCAGCGTGGAACCGGTGACATCACAGCACCTCATTACCCAGGCGCCAGCCGAGTCGTCGGCTGTAGTGAGCGCGCGCGTGACCTCAGCCGTTCAACGCGCCCAGCAGCGGCTGGCACCCTACGGGATGAGCCGCAACTGCCAAGTGCCTATGCAGCTCTTCCACGAGCCGGCACTGAGTGTGGACGTTGCAGGCCAGCGGATACTCCAACAAGCCCTCGACGCCCAACAGATCTCGGCCAGAGGCTACGGACGCATTCTTCGTGTCGCCTGGACCATCGCCGACCTCTCAGCAGCTGATCGGCCTACGGCAGACCACGTGGATATGGCACTGTACTTACGACTCAACACCGCCGGAGACCACCATGGCTGACCACGATATCCGCATCGCACGCGCCGGTCTCACCCAGGTCATCGAACCAGCAGACGCCTACGGCGTCATCGCGTCAAAAGCCTGGGGCCCGATACGACTACTCGAGATCATCCGGGGCCAGACACCAACACAGCAAGACTGGATAGCACTGGTCGGTGCATATGCCAACGACGGTGAGTTTACAAAGAAACTGCGAAACAAAATTGGCGAGGCAATCCAACGCTGGCGTCGCAGAAGCACATATCTCAATCCAAACCAGGCTCTCGACTACATCACCTCACTCGGTGGACACTTCATCATCCCGGAAGACGACGACTGGCCATTAGCGCTCGCAGACCTCGCCTCAACCGAACCCACTGGGCTGTGGACCCTGGGCGACGCAGCGATACCGTCTGTGGAGCGTGTAGTGGGGCTGGTGGGCTCCCGTGAGGCCACAAGCTACGGTGACGCCGCAACCACCATGCTAGCGACCAAGGCACGCAGTATGGGCCTGACCGTGCTCTCCGGTGGCGCCTACGGCATTGACGCCCAAGCACACCGGACCGCATTAGGTACGTCAGCGCCGGGTGTGGCGAGCATTGCTGTGTTGGCCGGTGGACTGGATCGATTCTATCCAGCTGGCAATGTCGAGCTGCTGCACCAGATCGCCGCCGACGGGCTGCTCGTCTCGGAGCTGCCACCGGGCATGCGCCCCAACCGTTTTCGTTTTCTGAATCGCAACCGTCTGATCGCGGCACTTGCCAACGCAACGATTGTGGTTGAAGCGCGCTACCGTTCCGGTGCGCTCAATACCGCCCATCATGCTCATGACCTCGGTCGCAGCGTTGGTGCCGTGCCCGGGCCAGTCAACGTACCAACCTCAGCGGGCTGCCACCGGCTCATCAAAGAAACACCCACGATGCTCATCGATGACCCCGCAGATCTTGAGACGATGTTCGACACGTTCACCGATGCAGTCGCAGCACAGCAGCCGCGGGGTCACGAACGTGCCTATGACACACTGACGACCGAAGAAATGCTGGTCTTTGACGCGCTCCCGGTACGAGGCAGAACCACCGTCGAGCATCTGTGCGGCATCACCGGCCTGTCTGTTCCGCGAATCACCGGGATTCTAGCCAAGCTGTCACGCGACGAGCTGGTGGCACGCAATGAGCAAGGCTGGCGGAAAGGTCGAGACACCATCAGATGATGCTTTGTCGCGAGCACTATTCGTGCCAGAGTGAAGTTATGGTTAGCAATATTTCATCTCAGGATGCCGAACTTATTGATGAATACTGCCATCACCTGAAACACGAGATGAACCGATCCGACCACACCATTCGTTCGTACCGCTCAGATTTGCAAGGCCTCGCCTCAGATCTTCAGACCGCTTCGGCACAAGCTCAAGACCCCGTGCCGGTCTTCCGAGAGATTACGCTCGAAGATCTGCGCGGCTGGCTTGCGCAATTGACCCGTCATGGCATTGGCCGAACAACGCTTGCGCGCAAAAGCACCTCGGTGCGCCAATTCATGGCATGGCTCGTACGCCAGGGGATTCGCGACGACGACCCAGCAGCACGTCTTGTGGCCTCCAAGACGGCGTCGCATCTGCCGGACACCCTCTCGAAGGCGCAAATGCGCCAGGCGTTGGAAGGCTTGCAAGCCAAGGCGGTGAGTACAGATGGTACGCAAATAGATCCGCTGGCTTTGCGAGATCTGGCCATGGTTGAGGTGCTGTACTCCACTGGGATTCGTGTTGCTGAGCTGGAGGGGCTCGATATTGATGATGTCGACTTTTCCCGTGCGATGATCAAAGTGACCGGTAAAGGTGACAAACAGCGTGTTGTGCCGTTGACCAACCCGGCGGTGGATGCCATTGAGCAGTGGTTGCATCGTGGCCGGGCACAGGTTGTAGCGAACAATCACCAGTCGCCAGCGGTCTTTCTTGGTTCTCGAGGCAAGCGGATTGGGGCCCGTCAGATCCGTGAGGTCGTCAATGCAGTACTCAAAGACTTGGGGACTACGTCAGCTTCAGGTGTGCACGTGCTGCGCCATACGGCCGCCACACACCTGCTGGACGGGGGAGCGGATCTGCGTTCGGTCCAAGAACTGCTCGGACACGAGTCGCTGCAAACCACCCAGCTGTACACGCATGTTTCGATAGATCGCTTACGTCAGGGTTATCGCCAGGCACACCCACGGGCATGACCGAAAAGAAGTTCCGGACAATTTAGCGACATCCAGCCACGTTACGCTACTTGTCGTAGTGCTGGTGGCTATAATGAATCCGATCAGGCATAATGGTTGCTGTCAGTTCATAGAGATCCCATATTGAGTGGTCGTAGGGGAAGACGTACCGCTAACAATGGAGGATCGGAATGTCTGGCATTGACGCAAGAGGTGTACTGTACGTGCACTCTGCCCCTGCAGCCCTGTGCCCACATATTGAGTGGGCAGTCGGGGCTGCTTTGGGTGCCCAAGAAAAACTCGAATGGGAATCCCAGCCCGCCGCCCCGGGGACGTACCGCGCTGAAATCAACTGGATGGCGCACCAGGGCAGTGGCGCCAAATTGGCCTCGTCTCTTCGAGGCTGGGCCCACCTGCGCTATGAAATTACTGAAGAAGCCTCTGAGGGCTCTGACGGTTCGCGCTGGTCGCATACCCCTGAACTCGGCATTTTCCATGCCACCACGGATGTCACCGGCAACATCATGGTTTCTGAAGACCGCATCCGGTATGCCTATGAGCAGGCAGCTGGTGAACCATCAGCCGTGTACCACGAACTCTCGCTTGCACTAGGTGAAGCTTGGGATGAAGAACTGGAACCCTTCCGCCAAGCAGCAGACGGCGCGAATGTACGCTGGCTGCACCAGGTAGGCTAACGCCTCAACGATCCTTCATAGACACGATGGAGGGCGGCTCCGATAGTCGGAACCGCCCTCCATTGAGTCGTTTAAATCGGCTTAGTAGCTCCGGAACGCGACGACCGCGTTGTGGCCTCCAAAGCCAAAGGAGTTACTCAACGCAGCAATATCACCGGATGGCAGTTCACCTGGTGTGCCACTGACAACGTTGAGTGGAATGTCTGGATCCTGGTTGTCCAGGTTGATGGTCACCGGCGTCTTGCGGTGGTGGATGGCCAGCACGGTGAAGATGGCTTCGAGCGCACCTGAGGCGCCTAAGAGGTGGCCTGTTTGTGATTTGGTAGCCGATACTTGGATGTTGTCCAGGTGGTCACCAAAGACTTCTTTCATGGCAACGTATTCTGGACGGTCACCCACGGGAGTGGAGGTGGCGTGCGCGTTGACGTGGATGACGTCGCTCAGCTTGATCTCATCACTGGCAATCGCTTTCCGCAGCGCGCGTGCGGCACCGTTGCCTTCGGGCTCGGGGGCTGTGATGTGGTGGGCATCTGAGGAGATGCCAGAGCCGGACAGGACCGCGTAGATTTTGGCGCCGCGGGCTCGGGCGTGTTCTTCGGATTCGATCACGAGTGCGCCGGCGCCTTCACCGAGCACAAAGCCGTCACGGTCAGTGTCGTATGGGCGTGAGGCTGCTGTCGGGTCATCATTGCGCTTGGACAGTGCCTGCATCGAGGCGAAGCCTGCGATGGGTAGTGGGTGGATGGCTGCTTCTGCGCCACCGGTGACGACGACATCGGCGTCGCCGGTTTCGATCAGACGTCGAGCGTTATCCATCGCTTCGGTTCCCGAGGCACACGCGGAGACGGTTGTAATAGCTCCACCGCGTGCTGACAGATCCATGGAGATGGCAGCGGCAGCACCATTTGGCATGAGCATGGGTACGGTCATTGGGAGTACGCGACGAGGGCCTTTTTCGCGGAGGTTGTCCCACGAGTCGAGGAGCGTCCATACGCCACCGATGCCGGTACCAAAGGCTACTGCGAAGCGTTCTGGCTCGAAGTCGTCATCTGACAGTCCGGAGTCGTTCCAGGCTTCTCGTGCTGCGACAAGACCCATTTGTGTGGTTGGATCCATGCGGCGTGCTTCGACGCGCGACAATACCTCGGTTGGCTCGTTTGTCAGTTGCGCAGCGAAGGTTACTGGCAGGTCATATTCTTCTACCCAGTCTTTTTCGATTGGCCGCGCACCAGAGGTACCTGCCAGGGCGTTTGCCCACATGGTGTCTACGTCGCCACCGATTGGGGACGTCGCTCCAAGACCGGTAATTACGGCTTTACGGGTCATATCCAATGCCTTTTTCTAGATGGCCTGTGTTGTGGCCGAGTGGTTCGTGAGTCGAGAGTGGTGGGCGGCCTGCGGGGCCGGGATTGCTCCCGGCCCACCGCTCATAGCGGACCTGTCTGGTCCGTCCTCATCCGTTAGGAAGCGTTTGCGATGAAATCGACGGCGTCCTGGACGGTCTGAAGGTTTTTGACTTCTTCGTCTGGAATTTTCACGTCGAATTTTTCTTCGGCGTTGACGACAATGGTCATCATCGAGATCGAGTCAATGTCGAGGTCGTCGGTGAAGTTCTTGTCCAGCTGGACTTCTTCAGTCTCCAGACCGGTTTCTTCGTTGACGATTTCGGCGAGGCCGGCGAGGATTTCTTCTTTATTAGCCATGAGCGGCTCCTTTAAATCGGCGTGCAAAGTGTCTTTGCACAGGTTGTACGATGTGCTGGTCAGTGCAGATAGTCGACTTATGGCAGTCGAACGACCTGGGCGCCGTAGACCAGTCCGGCACCAAAACCAATTTGTAAGGCCAAACCACCAGAGAGTTCTGGTCGTTCTTCTAACAGGCGATGCATCGCCAGTGGAATAGATGCGGCAGAGGTATTGCCTGCGTCTGCGATATCGCGACCAATGGCCACGTGGTCGGGAAGTTTGAGTTGTTTGGCGAACTCGTCAATAATACGCATATTTGCCTGGTGTGGCAGAAATGCTGAGAGATCATCGGCGGTGACGCCAGCATCTTCGAGGGTTTGCTTGGCAACTTTGGCCATTTCCCAGACTGCCCAACGGAAGACCGACGGACCTTCTTGGCGCAGGGTTGGCCAGAGGCTTCCCTGGCTACCGGGTTCGGTAATGGCGGTTGGATCGCCGGTGCGCTCTACCTCGTGGATGGCATCTCGCATGTCGAGGTTGGAATGGGTCATACGGATCATGTCCCAGTCTTGCCCTTTGGAACCCCAGTTCGACTTTGAGATACCTGGTTCTTCAGAACCACCCACGACGACCGCACCTGCACCGTCGCCGAGCAAAAAGGAAATCGAACGATCTGTGGGGTCCACGAAGTCCGAGAGTTTTTCTGCACCGATGACCAGGACTTTGTCGGCCATGCCAGAACGCACAAGCGCATCGGCTTGGGCTACGCCGTAGCAGTAGCCGGCACAGGCAGCAGAAATATCGTAGGCGGGAACGGTGATCTCTAATTCGCCGGCGATCAGCGCCGCAACCGAGCCGGTCGGATACGGGAAGGTGACGGTCGAGACGAGAATTGCATCAAGATCTGAGGCTTTGATGCCTGCACGATCAATGGCTTGTTTCCCGGCAGCCAGTGCCATGTCGTACAGGGCGACATCTGCTTCAGCGCGTTGACGAGTGACAATCCCGGTGCGCTGTTGGATCCATTCATCAGATGAATCGATCGGTCCGGCTAAGTCTTCGTTGTTCACGAGATTATTTGGACGAAATGCCCCGACGGACAGGATGCGACTTCCCTTGGTCGGATTGTATTGGTTCAAACTGACTGTAGACACGATAGACCTTACGCTGAGATGTTCTGGGTATGTTCGGCGATAAATTCTTGAGCTTTGTCGAGATCAGCCGGAGTTTTGATCGCCAGAGTTTTGACACCCTTCATGGCGCGCCGCGCGATACCGGTCAGGGTTCCACCCGGCAAAAGCTCAAGTATACCGGTCACGCCGGCATCCACCATAGTGTGTTGGCACAGGTCCCAACGAACCGGGGACGTGACCTGCTGTATCAGCCGATCCACGAAAGCCTGGCCAGAATCTACGACGGCGCCGTCGCGGTTGGAAGCCAGTGAAATACTCGGGTTCTGCGGGGTCAACGTGTTGGCATAGGATTCCAGCTGAGCAACCGCAGAGGCCATGTATTGGGTGTGGAACGCGCCAGCGACTTTCAGCTCTACGACGCGAGTTTTTTCCATCGGATGCTCGGCAAGGTGTGCCAGGGCTTCTTTGGAACCCGCGGCGACGACCTGGCCACCACCGTTGACATTAGCCGGAGTAATGTCCAAGTCTTCCAAATATTTGATGACTTCATCTTGGTCGCCGCCAAGAACTGCGGCCATGCCGGTTGCTTCGGCCGCCGAGGCACTTGCCATGCCCTGGGCACGGACGCGCACAAATTCGAGTGCATCGACAGGGGAGAGGACACCCGACAGACCGGCTGCGGTAATTTCACCAACCGAGTGCCCCGCCGTCATCCATGTTGCCGGCTCCAGCTTGTCTGTTCCTATAGCCTTGGCCGCGAGCAGACCAGCTGCCACGATCAAGGGCTGCGCGACAGCGGTATCTTTGATGGTGTCTTCATCGGAGGTCGTCCCATGCGTCACCAAATCGACGTTGGTGGCGTTGGACCATCCCTTCAGGGTGTCAGAGATACCGGGTAGTTCGAGCCACGGTTCCAGGAAGCCTGGCGTCTGGGAGCCCTGTCCTGGGCACACGATTGCGAGCATAGAGTCAACTCTTCCAAATTCTTCGGTCAGAACCAGTAAAGGTAGTCCCCGAGTATAGTCGTGCTTTTTGTAGGAATCCTACAAAAACGAAACGCTGGCGACTCGGCGGCGATTTTGGTTCTGGTCATTGTTCTGGCTGATTTAAGACCGTATCAAGTCTACCTGTCATGAGCGCAACTTGTAGGACATATGCATCTCTGGGTGAAGTTGGATCCCAACCGGTTAACTCGGATACGCGCTTCAAGCGGTAGCGAACGGTATTGGCATGAATAAACAATTGGCGTGCAGTGGCTTCCAATGAGCCACCGGTCGTGGTGTAGACATCTACGGTTTCTAACAGTGAATGCCCGGCACGTGCCAGTCGCTGATACACCTGGGAGGTCAATGCGCTGCGGGCGATCTGGTCACCATTGAGCGCACGTTCGGGCAGCAGTTCGGCTGCTGAAATGGGTCGCGGCGCACCGGGCCAGGCAGGTGCGGCAGAGAATCCTTCGAGCGCTTCTTGCGCAGACTGTGGCGCATCAACGAGTGAATCGACCATCCGCCCGTAGACAATCGGACCGTCACCGAATCCGCGTTGAATGGTCCGCGTGTCGGCCTCGATATCGCGAACCGAGCCGAGCACGATCGCCAACCGGTCAGATAAGACGCCGATCAGTATTTCCAGCCTCGACCGGGAGGCCACCTCACGCAGTTGTGCCACCAGTTGTGCTTCATCGAGCTGTGCAGGGTGCCCGACCATGACCGTAATACCGCTGGTGGCTTTCCAGCCTGTTGCTGCTGCTCTGGAGCGAATTTCATCGGCGCGGTCGCCGGCCAGGATGGAATCCAATAACAGCGTCTCGAGCCTGGCATCCCAGGAACCGCGCGTCTCTGCGGCCCGGGCATAGACTTCGGCCAGAGCAAAAGCGATCTCCCGTGAATAGAACACCACAGCATATCGAGCCGCGGTTTTATCTGGTTCCGCCACAATGGCCGGGAGCTGGGTTTCGACTACCTGTAGTACTGTGCGCAGCAGTTGCACGGCCTGTTGGAGCGTGACAATCCTGGAGAGTTCGGATGGGGCATTGCCGAACACCGAGTGCAGTACACCCGAAACCGAGATTTTGACCTTCTTCTCGCTGTGTTCAAACCAGTCGGCAAAGGTACTGAGCCCTTGTTGCGCGATTTCGCCCAGGCTGGCTCGTTGATTTGCGGGCAGTTCACGAAACCAGGGTAGTGAGGTGTTGAGTTGATGAAGCACGGCCGTTTTGAGCTCGCCGAGATGGGCTCGGACGGCGGCCTTCGCCTCGTTCGAGACGGCTCTTGGGAACTTGGTTGACCAGCTATTCATCGACTACCGCACCACCTCCGGGGTTGCGAGCTCGATCTTGTCGGCCACATAGTCGATGTCTTTATCTCCGCGGCCCGACAGGTTTACGACGATCGAAGCGTAGCTGCCGAGCTGCGGTGCCAACCGGAGTGCTTCGGCTATGGCATGGGAGGACTCGAGCGCTGGAATAATACCCTCGGTGCGGGACACGAGTTGGAAGGCCTCTAATGTGTGCTCATCGTTGGCCGAGACATATTCGACCCGGCCAGCTTCAGCGAGGAAAACGTGCTGCGGGCCAACGCCCGGGTAGTCCAGGCCGGAAGCGATCGAATGGACCGGTGCAGGGTCACCGGTCGCATCGGTGAGTACGCGGGTGGTCATGCCGTGGAGCACACCGGTGGCCCCCTTGGACATGGTCATCGCGTGTTGGCCCAGTTCACTTCCTGAGCCGCCGGGCTCCACACCGATCAGTCGCACATCGTCGTCATCGAGGAATGCTGTGAAGGCGCCTATGGCGTTTGAGCCGCCACCTACCGAAGCGATGACTGCGGTGGGCAGGGTACCGTCATTGCATTGCAGAAACTGCGCTCGAGTTTCAGCGCCGACGATAGTTTGGAAGTCACGGACCAGGGTGGGGAATGGGTGGGGCCCAACAACAGAGCCGATGGCATAGAGATACTGTTCGGGGTATTGTGCATAGACTTCGAAGGCTGAATCGACTGCTTCTTTGAGCGTTGCGCCGCCGCGTTCAACCGAGACCACCTTGGCACCAAGGAGTTGCATGCGCACGACGTTGGGGTGTTGTTTTGCCACATCAACGGCACCCATGTGGATTTCGCACTCCAATCCGACCAGCGCTGCTGCAGCGGCCAGGGCAACACCGTGTTGTCCGGCACCAGTTTCTGCGATGACGGTTTGTTTGCCCATGCGCTTAGCTAACAGCACTTCACCCAGGGTGTGGTTGATCTTGTGGGCACCGGTGTGGTTGAGGTCTTCGCGTTTCAAGAAGATCTTTGCGCCACCGGCGGCTTCGGTCAGGCGTTCTGCCAGCATCAGTGGTGTTGGGCGGCCGACCACGTCGCGCAGTAAGCGCGTGTATTCTGCGTAGAACGCGGGGTCTTGCCGAGCTTCCTCATAGGCTTTTGCCACGTCTTCCATGGGCCGAGCCAGTGCATCAGGTAGGACGGCGCCGCCATATGCGCCAAAGTGCCCGTCGTTGGTTGGCTTCAATTCGGGTGTGCGGATCAGGTCGGCTGCTTCGGCCAGTGTGGATGGGGCTGCGGAGGATTCAGGATGGTTTAACACGGCTCTATCGTAGCCCAGGCTATGAGGTTGAGCACTGCACCGCTCCGGTGTCCGTGTGCCCCGGGGGTTAAACACTGCGGGGTGCTGGAGAATTTCCAGCACCCCGCAAGTGGATGTTCAATTGTATGGTGACGGCTTAGGAGTCGCCACCTGCTGTACCGGTGGTACCGCGGTTGACATCATCAAGGCCGTACTTGGCAAACGCCGAGGAGGCGGTGCCTTCTTCTACGTCGCCAGATTCTTCCAGCATCTGCAGGGCGCGGACGACCACAGAGTGGGTGTCAATCTTGAAGTAGCGGCGTGCGGCGGCGCGAGTTTCGGAGAATCCGAAGTCATCGGCACCCAGGGTTGCGAACTCATTGGGCACGTACTGGCGGATCTGGTCCGGCAGCAGTGTCGCAAAGTCGGTCGTGGCCACAACCGGACCCTCGGTCTCAGACATCACCTGGGTGATGTAGGGGACCCGTGGTTCGGCGTCTGGGTTGGTGATGCGTTCACGTTCTGCGGCTACGGCATCGCGGCGCAGTTCGTTCCAGCTGGTCACCGACCAAACATCAGCTGATACGCCCCAGTCATCGGCGAGCACTTCTGCGGCTTCGATGACCCACGGCAGTGATACGCCCGAGCCGAACAGGTTGGCCTTTGGCCCGCCAATATCGGAGGTTGAGTAGCGGTAGATACCCTTCAGCAAGCCATCAATGTCCATGTCTTCTGGTTCTGGCTGGTGGGTGATCGGCTCGTTGTACACGGTGATGTAGTACATCACGTTGCGTACGTGATCGCCCATATCGTGATCGCCATACATCTCGTGCAAACCGTTGCGCATGATGTGGGCGATCTCGTAGGAGAACGCCGGGTCGTAGTGCTTCACGCCGGGGTTGGTGCCAGCCAGGATCGGTGAGTGACCGTCCATGTGCTGGGTTCCTTCACCGGCAAGGGTGGTCCGACCGGCGGTTGCACCGATCACGAAGCCACGGGTCAGCTGGTCGGCGGCAGCCCAGAAGCTATCCCCGGTGCGCTGGAATCCGAACATCGAGTAGAAAATGTAGATCGGGATCATGATTTCGCCGTGAGTCGAGTACGAGGTACCCGCAGCGGTCATGGCCGAGGTTGCACCGGCTTCGTTAATGCCCACGTGCCAAAGTTGTCCTTCGGTGGATTCCTTGTAGGACAGCAGTGCTTCACGGTCCACCGACATGTAGTTCTGGCCGCGTGGGTTATAGATCTTGGCCGTTGGGAAGAACGAGTCCATACCGAAGGTACGGGCCTCATCCGGAATAATCGGCACAATGCGCTTGCCGATATTCTTATCGCGCATCAAGTCACGCAGCAGACGAACAAATGCCATGGTGGTGGCAATTTGTTGCTTGCCCGAGCCTTTGCGGGAGTGTTTATAGGTGGACTCCGGTGGCATCTGCAATGGATGGTATTTCTTGCGACGCTCTGGGACATATCCGCCAAGTTTCTGACGGCGTTCCTGGAGGTACTTGATCTCGGGAGCATCCGCACCGGGGTGGTAGTACGGCATGGCGTGCTGATCTTTTTCGATCTCTTCGTCCGAGACGGGGATGCGGTGACGATCGCGGAAGAGTTTGATCTCGTCGATCGTCATTTCTTTCATCTGGTGCGTCGCGTTGCGGCCCTCGAACGTGGTCCCCAGACCGTAGCCCTTAATGGTGTGGGCCAAAATGACGGTCGGTTTGCCATTGGATTCGGTCGCAGCCTTGTAGGCGGCGTAGACCTTCTTGTAGTCGTGGCCACCGCGCTTGAGCTTCCAGATGTCTTCATCAGACATGTCGGCTACCAGTTCCTTGGTGGTCGAAGACCGTCCGAAGAAGTGTTCGCGGACGAATCCGCCGTCTTCGGCCTTATAAGTCTGGTAGTCGCCGTCAGGGGTTTCGTTCATGACGCGCACGAGTTCACCGGTGTCATCGGCTTCCAGTAATGGATCCCACTCACGACCCCATAGGACTTTGATGACGTTCCAGCCGGCGCCGCGGAAGGTGGCTTCGAGCTCCTGGACGATCTTGCCGTTCCCGCGAACCGGACCGTCGAGACGCTGGAGGTTACAGTTGATGACAAAGGTTAGGTTGTCCAACTTGTTCTGCGCAGCAATATGCAGTGCACCGCGGGATTCTGGCTCATCCATCTCGCCGTCACCAAGGAATGCCCAGACGTGCTGCTGCGAGGTGTCTTTAATGCCGCGGTCATGAATATAGCGGTTGAACTGGGCTTGGTGGATCGCGTTGATCGGACCAATACCCATCGACACGGTCGGGAACTGCCAGAAATCGTCCAACATTTTTGGGTGTGGATACGATGGCAGACCGTTTGGTGCCTGGGACTTTTCTTGACGGAAGCCGTCGAGCTCATCTTCACTCAAGCGACCTTCGAGGTATGCGCGAGCGTAGTTCCCGGGAGAGGAGTGACCCTGGAAGAAAATCTGGTCTCCGCCGCCCTCGTGATCTTGACCACGGAAGAAGTGGTTCAGGCCAACTTCATACAGGGTTGCTTGGCCGGCGTAGGACGAAATGTGGCCACCAACGCCAACACCGTCACGCTGTGCGCGCTGCACGATGGCAGCTGCGTTCCAACGCAAGTAGTTGCGATAGCGACGCTCTAATTCCTCGTCACCTGGGTAGTCCGGTTCCTGATCGGCCGGAATGGTGTTGACGTAGTCGGTAGTCGTCACCATCGGTACGGCAACAGATTGTGTGCTCGCACGCTGCAACAGTTGGCGCATGATGTACTCAGCGCGCTCTGTTCCGGCGATATCTACCAGACTGTCAAAAGACTCAATCCATTCAGATGTTTCTTCAGGATCTTTATCGGGTGCGTGGTCGGTCAAACCACTTCGGATGTCATAGCTCTCTTCGGCTGTGCTCACAGTGACCTCTTTCTTTCACTAACGACATCTTGTCAGGTCGTCATCGGTACGCATTCGACGTTGTGCGCTCAAATGCGTCATGTCAAAGGGATCTCATCAGGATTCTACCCCTCAACGGCAAGTGGGCGCCGAAATTCGGTAGTTCGTAGTTCAGTTGAAGGATATGTCACTGCATGCTAACGACACAGTATGATGTCTACATGTTGCTAATGTCTCAAGAATTTTGAAAAATAGAATCCAACGTATTGAATAAGGAGTGTTGTGAGCAACTCGTCATCTGGTAAGAACCCAGATAACAATCATTTTATTGGCGAACTCGAACTAGCAGTTGGAGATGTCATCCAAGAACTCGGATGGGATGAAGACATCGACTTTGAGTTTCGAAACGGGCTCGAGGATGCCCTCGGTGAGGAATTCCTGACCGAAGAAGACCAAGAGCCAGTTGATGCTGTGCTGCTGTGGTGGCGCGAGGACGATGGAGACATCACTGAGCTCACGGATGCTCTCGTTGATGCCACCACGAATCTGGACGACAATGCTCCAATCTGGTTGCTGATCCCGCGGTCTTCACAACCTGGCCATGTTTCGCCCATGGACGTGTCTGAATCCGCACACGTTGCGGGTCTTCGTGCGACCATTACCGCTGGGGTTTCCGAAGACTGGCTCGCCACTCGCATAGAGCGACGCGTGTAGTGACGACACCGGCCCTGCGAGATCAGTACGGTCAGCACTGGCCGTTCCCTCCGGTCGAGGGGCCGGATCAGCCTGCCGTTGAGAGGACATGGCTGATCTTCATCCCAGGCGCTTATACGCCTGTGTGCATGTCAGAGTTGGAACGCATTCCGACGCTGGCAGATGCATTGGCGGCTGCTGGAGTCGCGGTGCGACTTATCGCACCCGACTCAGCGCCGATACTTCGCATGGTCTGTGATCAACTGGGGCTGACCGTCCCATTTCTCAGTGACTTTTGGCCCCATGGGGCCGCCGCAAGCCACTACGACGTGCTGGACCTCACCACGGGGCGACCCAAGCGGGTCAGCCTGTTAGTGGATCGTTCAGGCGAGGTTCTCGAAACCATCACCCCGAAGAGCGGCAGTCGCAATATGGACGATCATCTCTCCGTTTTGCATAACGAAAAATAATGGGCTACTATTGAATCTTGTTGCGCGGCGGACAACGCAGCGCAGAGGGTCTTTAGCTCAGCTGGTAGAGCAACTCGTTTACACCGAGTAGGTCATCGGTTCGATCCCGGTAGGACCCACAGATTAGAAACCGCCTCACATCGTTGCGATAGCAAGGAAGTGAGGCGGTTTTCTTGTTACTAGAGCTCTTGGCAGGCGATCCACGCATGGGCTAGACATGGCTCAGGATAGGATCAGGTGTTGCAGGTTGTTGTTCGGCAACCGCCACAAAACCGCCACAAAAGGGTGTGGTGGTTGGCGAAGGCAGCAGACCACTAACCGCTGAGAATTCTTCGACGGCGACTAACTCCCGTCACCGACCTCAGCAATCCCAAAAGGGGCTTTGGTTAAGTCAGGGCATCCTTCGGAGTGCTTCCTGGATCCAGCTAGTGTCCCTGCGAGTCGGCCTGCCGGAACGGATCATTTCTTGGATCTCGTCTTGTTGTTCAGGTGAAAACCGGATCATCGCCCGCTTCCCTGACTGTGATGGAATGCGATCTGCCGGCCATTGACCAGAGTTAACTGGCTCATCGTAAAAATGAGTGTAGTTGGTGTCTGAATCCGCCGGTGTCGAGCAGTGCTCTGGTGATGTAATGCATGAGATTACGGAAGCCTAAGGCTGTGCCGCGCAGGTGTTCGATTCTGCCGTTG
>JABXHI010000073.1 GCA_013393415.1 Micrococcaceae bacterium | reverse complement strand
ACTGAACTCCTTGTATAAGGCTGAGCTGGTCTTTCTCGATGGCCCCTGGCGAGATCGCGACCACCTCGAGGCCGCTACCGCTGACTGGGTGCACTGGTTCAATACACAACGCCTGCACTCCATGCTCGACTACCAGACCCCGGCTGAAGTCGAAACCGACTACCACTGGACCGAAACCGACACTTCGGCGGCAGCCTAGAAATGAAAATACGCAGACCCTCCACAAAACCCGGGACTTGACATTCTGCATCGCTTGTCTCATGGCGCGACACCATGGTTCCTCCTGGCGATCTGGAGAAAACCGAATCTGTTGACCGATTTTGGCCGATGGCCAGTGGCCTCGGTTCATCAGTCGGATGCGGGTAGTAGGGCTCTGCCTCGTACAGGTATAGAGATAGTGCCCCGAAGCGTTGAAATGTTGCGCTTCGGGGCAGGACTTAGCGTGCTGCAGATGCAGTATTCGCTGGCCGACGGAGCTTGCCGCCAATTATGGTTGCCACAACGTTGACGGTGGGCAGGTCATCGGCGTCGACAGCAAAAACATCCTGATCAAAGATCGTGAAATCTGCGAGCATCCCGTTGGCAATCATGCCGCGGTCCGTCTCACCCCACGAGCGAGCGCGGTCACTTGTGTATCCCGCAATCAGCGCTTCACGGGACAGGGCCTCGTCGGGCACGACAGGTTCCGTTTCCGGTTTGCCGACCTGGCGACGCAGCTCCCCTTCGGCAATGACCGCCAGTGGATCAGACGGCGCGACGGGCCAGTCGGAACCAATGGCAACCACGGCGCCGGTTTGACGAATACTGTTGGTGCGCCAGGCGTCTTTTCGGCGATCATCTCCCAGACGCTGCGACCAGTTGTCAGAACCGTCTGGAGCACAAAACAGCGTGCAATGGCGCGGCTGCATGCTCACCGCTGCACCAACTTCGGTGAAGCGTGGCACGAGCCGATCGGGCAGGGTTTCGATGTGTTCGATGCGGTGGCCCGGTTTATCGTCGGCAGCGTGCGGCTGGGTAGTCTCGGCAATCACATCGAGTACATATTCGACACCGGCGTCGCCGATTGCGTGGGTTGTGGTGCGGATTCCTTGGGCGTCTAAGCGTAGTAGCACTTCGCGGTAAGACGCAGGGTCCAGCCACAGTGGGCGGGTAGATTGGCCGTTGATGTCGGGGTAAGACAACCATGAAGTGCCATTGTCGATGGTGCCGTCGATCATGAGTTTGACGCCGTCGACGCCCCAGCGCCGCCCGGTGGTGCCTTGCATGTCAATAATTTCGGTGATGATCTCATCCTGATCGCCGGGCATGATCCACGGGGAAAACGTCAGGCGGATGGGCAGTTCACCGCGTTCTTCGGCTGCCCGGACTAAGTCAAGCATTCCGTCGGTGCGGTCCAGAATTTGTCCGCCGGTAATTCCCTCATCTGCCATCGATTCGAGCACTTCGAGGAACAGCTCCAGACGGGTTTCAAATGGGATCGCGGGCATCACCTGGTTCACCAGGTTCATGGCCTCCCATTCTTTGAGGAACCCGGTCGGCTTGCCCTGCGCGTCGATTTCAACTTCGGATTGCGACTTGAACTGCTCGGTACCATCGACACCGGACAGCTGAAGGGCGCGGGAGTTCACAACGCCCGAGTGGGCATCGAACATGCGAATAAACACCGGCTGGTCGACCACCGACCGGTCAATATCTGCGGCACAAATGTTGCGATCTGCAATCACCGTGGGGTCAAGCCCCCATGCGAAAACCCATTCGCCTTCGCCGGTGCTAGCTGCCGCTTGTGTCAGGGCGTCATCAAGTTGTTGGGTAGTGGTGACCTCGCTCAAATCGAAACCGCGGGCCATTTCAGCACCAAGGATCGGGTGGATATGAGCATCAACAAATCCGGGCAGGATCATCTGGGTGCCAAAGTCTTGAGTCTCTTGGGCAGTCAGCTGCTCGGCCTCGGCCCGTGTGCCCAGCCAGGCAATCTCCCCATTGATCACGGCAACCGCCTCAGCGGTTGACATCTCGGGGTTCATGGTGCGGATATCACCGAGGATCAGAGTATCGAAAGTGGTCATGGTGCAGTGTGCTCGCTTTCACGGGATCCGACTGTTTCGGTTTCGGGGGTAGAGAGTTCGTCGCTTTCGTCGTCGAGACGGGGCGGCTTTACGCGGAATCCTTTGGTGAGTGCGACGAGATAGATCAGGCCCAGGAGCATCCATAGCCCACCAATAACCAGGGCGTTGCCCGGCAGCGACGTCCACAACCAAATGGTCAATAGAAAGCCGGTGCCCGGCAGGATCAGGTATTTGAAGGTTTCGCGGCCTGAGCGCAGCTTGTCGTCGAAATAGAATTTCTTGATTACGGCTAGGTTCACCATGGTGAAGGCTGCCAGGGCGCCAAAGGAGACGATGGTAATGACAAAGTCCAGGGGCAATACGATAGCGAGGAGTCCGACGGCAGATACGAACAGGGTCGCCCGCACCGGGGTTTGGAAGCGTTTATTCAGCACACCGAACACCCGACGTGGCAGCACACCGTTACGCCCCATGGTGTACAAGATGCGCGAAACCGAGGCTTGTGAGGCCAGCGCTGAGCCGGTGGCACCGGCGATCAGCATCGCGGCGAAGAAGTTCGACAACCAGACGCCACCTGCTGCGGCGATGACTTCTGCAGACGCCGTGTCAATATTTTCGAAGCTGCGCCAGTCTGGAATAAGGAGATAAGACACGAACGACAGCATGATGAACGTTGCGCCACCGATGAAGGTAACCAGCATGATAGCCCGTGGAATGTCACGTTTGGGCTGTTTTGCTTCCTCGCTGAGTGTTGAGACGGCGTCGAAGCCCAAGAAGGACAGGCACAGGATGGCGGCACCGGTAAACAGTGCGCCGGTGCCATCTTCGCCAGTGAACGCCACACTGAGGCTTGGTAGCTCTTGGCCCGAGACCGTAGTGATGGTCAGCGCTATAAAGACCACGGCAAAAATGACCTGGAGTGCTACGACCAGGCCGTTATAGGTAGTCACCGACTTGATGCCGATAACATTCAGGATGGTCACAAGGCCTACCCCGCCTATAACCCACACCCAAAATGGCACGGCGGGGATATAGGTAGCCATGTAGAGGCCGATGAGTAGATAGTTCAGCATCGGCAATAACAGGTAGTCGAGCATGAGCGTCCAGCCGGTCACGAAGCCGGTGCCACCGCCGAAGGCCTTTTGACTATAGCTGTAGGCGCTCCCTGCGACCGGATAACGCTGCGCCATCTTGCCGTAGCTCAGCGCGGTGAACAGCATGACGATCAGCGTGATGATATACGCGCCGGCCACGCCGTTATCAGTGACTTGAGCGACCGGCCCTAATGAGGAGAAGATCGTCAGCGGCACCATGTATGCCAAGCCGAATAAGGTCAACGACGCGACCCCGAGGACGCGGCGCAGTTTTACCGGCGGTCGCGCCGGTATGAGTCGTTTCGGTCCTGCGACTGAGGTCATGTGGTCTCCTCCAATGTTTTGGGTCATGCTGGCAGGTCGTGGCTTGCATCACCTGTGACCCATAGCACGTGACAGACTAATGAATGATATTCATTTATGCAACTCACGCAATAAAATTAGACCCGCCGAGGTTGTGGCGTTTGGGGACGCGACGTGCAACACTATGTGAACATCGTTCATTATTGGTGTAGCGGCAGTCCAAGCAGCAGAAAGCGAGACCCAATGTTTGATGTGAAAGAAAAAACGATTGCTCAGCTTCGACAAGCGTTAGAGACCGGCGAGACGACGGCGGTCAAACTACTCGAAACCTATAAGCAGCGTATCGCCGCATTTGATCGGCCCGCGCCCGATCGCACCGACGGGCTCGCCGCAGATGGCGAGGTGCCGCTCAATTCCGTAATAGTCGAAAACCCGCACGCCATCGAGGAAGCTCAGGCCTCGGATCGACGTCGGGCGGCAGGAAAGGTCCTGGGGCCGCTGGATGGTATCCCGTATACCGCCAAGAATTCGTTTATGGTCGCCGGGCTGACGGTTGCTGCGGGATCGCCAGCCTTCCAGGATCTCATTGCCCAGCACGACGCATTCAGCATTGAGCAGCTGCGAGCCGCCGGCGCAATCTTATTGGGTCTGACGAACATGCCACCGATGGCCAATGGGGGCATGCAGCGCGGCGTCTACGGTCGCGCCGAAAGCCCGTATAACAACGAATACCTGACCAGCGCTTTTGCCTCGGGATCGTCGAATGGTTCGGGGACAGCAACTGCTGCAAGTTTTGCCGCTTTTGGGCTGGGCGAAGAGACCTGGTCTTCAGGTCGGGCGCCAGCGTCCTGCAACGCCCTATGCGCCTACACTCCATCCCGGGGTGTCATTTCGATGCGCGGCAATTGGCCCCTGGTGCCGACCATGGATGTGGTCGTCCCACACACTCGCACGATGGCAGACCTACTCGAGGTGCTCGACGTCATGGTCGCCGATGACCCCGAAGCCCGCGGCGATTTCTGGCGGATCCAACCCTGGGTCGACATCCCTAAAGCTTCACAGGTCCGGCCTGATTCCTATACTCATCTGACGCAACGAAGTGAACAGGAACATCCCCTAGCGGGGCAGCGTTTTGGCGTGCCCGCGATGTACATTAATGCCGACGACCAGGCCGGCACCGGCCCAGATCACCGCGACGAACAAGGCATCGGCGGCCCAATGGGACAGCGCATCACCACCCGCGACTCGGTGATGGCACGCTGGCAGCAAGCCCGTGCAGCGCTGGAAGCCGCAGGCGCTGAAATCATCGTCGTCGATTTTCCGGCGGTCACCAATTACGAAGGGGATCGTGAAGGGGCTGCGACCATCGCGAATCGTGGTCTTGTTCCGCAAGCCTTCCTGAACGCCGAAGTCACCGGTCTAGCTGCCTGGTCGTGGGAAGATTTTCTGCAGGCCAATGGCGATCCACAGTTGAACTCCTTGCGCCAGGTGGACGGCGCGATGATCTTCCCGCATCCACCGGGTGCCCTGGAGGATCGCTATGACGGTTTTGATGACGATGTGGCAACCTACCCCGGGTTGATCACCGAGCACGGCTTCGGTCCGCTGGGTGACGTTGTGGCACTCACCGATCCAACCGTCCTAGCCGCCGGTGTACACGGACTAGAACAAACCCGGCAGGTGGATCTCGAACAGTGGATGGATGAGCTACAGCTGGATGCGGTGATTTTTCCGGCGATGGCGGATGTTGGCCCGGCCGATGCAGACGTCTCGGAAGTCTCCGCCGAGGCTGCCTGGCGCAACGGCGTGTGGGTTGCCAACGGCAACCTGGTACCGCGGCACTTGGGCATCCCGACGGTCACCGTGCCGATGGGCACGATGGATGACGCTGGTATGCCTGTGGGACTGACGTTTGCCGGTCGCGCCTACGATGACACGAAACTCCTCACGGCTGCTCACGCCTTTGAATCGGTCACGCAGTGGCGCACCGCGCCCTCGCGGACAACGTACAACTAATCTGCCGCGGCAGGCTGACCGGTCAGCGCCAGGGTGAAAGCGATGAGCGCGGATAACCCAAAACGAAACGGATGATCCGCGTACACGTTATTAGCATCCGGCGCCTCAGCGGACTCGTCGTGAGCACGCTTAGACGCGCTCACGGCGCGTGCGAGCCAGGCACTGCCTTCGGACTCGTCGCCCGCGTCCAGCACCGTGCTGGGGGCATTGAGGTCCAAGGCGGAGCCGAACAGAAATGACTCGAAGGCCACGATCACGTTTATGACCTGCGGCTCGGGCACTCCGGCGACCATCAACGCCTGGGCCACGACGTTATACATGCGCGATGACTGCGGCGCATCCGACACGGGAGTCACCGCTATAAGCGGGATCAGCGATGGGTACTTCGCAAAGACCGCTCGATAGGAGCGAGCCCAGTCTTCCAACGCTTCCTCCAGGGTGGCCCGCAACGCAATAACCCCCACCATGCCGCGCACCGATACCTGCGACATGAGGGCCTCTTGAATCAGCAACACCAGATCAGCCTTATTATCCAGGTGGTTATACAGTGCCGATGCAGCAACTCCAAGCTCTTTGGCCAGCTGGCTCATCGTGAGCCGCTCGAGCCCACTTTCGGCCACAAAGGCCAGCGCCTGCTCCGCGATCATTTGGCGGTTCAACACGGGCCTAGTTGGCCGCCCTGCTCGACGTGGTTCGTTACCCAAGATTCCCTCAATACATTGTCAACACATTGCCACCATCGTACAAGCACGCTAGGTCACGACGACCGCGCTTCCTCACGCGAGCAGTGGCCGCGCCTATACAGCGGCGCAAAATATATGTAACATATCACTAAATGAACATCATTCATTATAGGAAAGAACCTCATGTCTACTGCATTTGAAACCTCCCCAGCGCGCACTACTCTTGAACGCGATGTCGTCGTCATTGGCGCTGGCCCCGCTGGCCTGATGGCCGCCTATACGTTGAAAAAGGCCGGCAAAAGTGTGGCCGTCATCGAAGCCCGCCAGCGCGTTGGCGGACGCACCTGGAACGGCGCGGTGCGTGATGTCAACGGCACCGAGCACTTCATCGAAATCGGTGGGCAATGGATCTCTCCTGACCAAACCCGCCTGATCAGCCTGGTCGACGAGTTAGGTCTGAAAACTTTCAAGCGCTACCGCGACGGCGATAGCGTTTACCTTTCTCCAGACGGTACCCGCCACACCTACTCGGGCGATCTCATGCCGGTATCTGACACCACCAACGCCGAGATGGAAAAGCTCATCGGTCTGCTCAACACCAAGGTTATGGAAATGGATGTCGAGCACCCCTGGGAAATGCCCGACGCCACAACCCTGGATAGTATTTCGTTCACCGATTGGCTCAAACAGCACTCCGACGACCAAGAAGCCATCGATAACGTCTCGATCTTTGTCGCCTCGGGTATGTTGACCAAACCCGCCCACACGTTCTCGGCACTGCAGGCAATTCTTATGGCTGCCTCCGCCGGGTCATTTTCCAACCTGGTGGATGAAGACTTTATTCTCGATGAACGCGTGGTCGGCGGAATGCAGTCGGTGTCCTTGAAAATGGCCGAATATCTGGGCGACGACGTATTTCTGGGCTCTCCGGTGCGCCAATTGAACTGGACCACCGAACGTGACCCCGCCACGGCCGATCCGTTGAATAATGTTGGCGCCGACGTGCGCGATGGTGTGGCCAACAACGGGGCTCCCGGCGAGGTCATCGCCTACGCCGATGAAGTCATCGTCAAAGCCGCAAACGCTGTCTTGGCCGTCCCACCAAACTTGTACCACCGTATCCAGTACGTCCCACCCATGCCGCGCGAACAGATGGTAGCCCACCAGCACCTGTCGATGGGGCTGGTCATCAAGGTCCACGCCGTCTACGAGACCCCTTTCTGGCGTGCCAAGGGCCTGTCGGGCACCGGGTTCGGCGGTGGCCACATGGTGCAGGAAGTCTATGACAACACGAACTACGGCCCCAATGCCGCCAACGGCACCGAGGGCGAAGATCCACACGGCGTACTCGTGAGCTTCATCTCCGATGTGCACGCCGAAGCCATGTGGGCACTGCCCGAGGAAGAACGCAAACACCGCATTCTGTCTGAGCTGGCGGCCTACCTCGGTGAGGAAGCCATGCACCCAATTGCGTTCTATTTGTCGGATATGGGTGCTGAAGAATGGACCCGCGGTGCCTACGCCGCCAGCTATGATCTGGGAGGGCTCAGCCGCTGGGGCCACCTGCAAAACCAGCCCACCGGTCCCATCTACTACGCATGCTCGGATATCGCTGCCGAAGGCTACCAACACGTTGATGGCGCGGTCCGCCAGGGCGAACTCGCAGCCAACAACATTCTGCAATACGCCACCGTCAGCGCCTAGCACGGTACGACGCCCAACCGTCCGACACCAGTTATCGAAATCCGGGTGCGGCCCAGACCGCGCCCGCTACATCTCAACATCAGGAGGAGACCGTGACTACATCCCCCGCATACCAAACCATTAACCCGGCGACCGGGCAGGTACTCAAAGAGTACTCCATGATTGCCAATGACGATGTCGCCGCGATCGCTCAGCGTTCCAATGAGGTTTTTGCCTCTTGGCGTCAGCTGAGCATCGCCGATCGGGCTGCGAAAGTTGCCGCGCTAGCTGACCTCTTTGAGGCCAATGTGGACGAACTCGCTGCGATCATGACCAAGGAAATGGGCAAGCCCCTTGCTGAAGCGCGCGAAGAAACCGAATTCTCCGCCGAGATTTTCCGCTACTACGCGACCAACGGCCAACGGCTCGCCCAAGACCAACAGGTCAGCGAAGACGACGAGACCATCTCGTATATCCAACGCCGACCCGTGGGTCCACTGCTGGGCATCATGCCGTGGAACTTCCCGTACTACCAGATCGCCCGCTTTGCCGCCCCAAACCTGGTGCTGGGCAACACCATCATTCTCAAACACGCCGAATCCTGTCCCGAGTCCGCACTGGCTGTGCAGCGCATGATGGACGAGGCCGGCATCCCGACAGGCGTCTACCAAAACGTATTCGCCACCCACGAGCAGATCTCAGCCTTCATCGCCGATCCGATGATCCAAGGTGTCTCACTGACCGGGTCTGAGCGCGCCGGTGCAGCCATCGCTGAACAAGCCGGTAAGCACCTCAAAAAAGCTGTCCTCGAGCTCGGCGGCTCCGACCCGTATGTCGTGTTGTCCACCGATGATGTCAAAGCTGCTGCACAACAAGCCTTCGCCGTGCGTATGGAAAACACGGGCCAAGCGTGTAACTCCAATAAACGCATGATCATCATGGACGACATCTACGACGATTTCGTCACCGAAATGACCGCCTTGGCGGCTGGTCTGAAACCCGGAGATCCAGCCAGCGACAACGACAACACGTACTCGCCGCTGTCATCACAAAAAGCGGCCGACACACTTATACAGCAACTCGAGACCGCCAAAGACGCCGGAGCCACGGTCCACACCGGCGGCAACCGCGAAGAGCTGCCCGGCTTCTACGTCCAACCCACGGTGATCACCGATATCCCACAGGGTTCAGATGTCTATTACGAGGAGTTCTTCGGGCCGGTCATCAATATCTTTCGCGTAACCTCCGACGAAGAAGCCCTCCAGTTGGCCAACGACACCCAATATGGTCTGGGCTCGGCGGTTTTTGCCACCGATCAGGCCCGCGCACAGGCCTTCGCTGAACAGCTGAACGCCGGCATGGTAGGTGCCAACACCTCACCTGAAGAATCCGCAGAAGCACCCTTCGGCGGCGTGAAACGTTCTGGCTACGGCCGTGAACTCGGTCCCGTTGGTATGGATGAATTCGTGAACAAACGTCTCATGACGGTCAAGAAATAACACGCCCCCACACATCACGAAAAATGGTGGCTGCTCCTGAAAACGGAACAGCCACCATTTTTTATGTCGATTTGCTTCAGCAATAACGTAGGCCCGTAAGCGGGGATGAGTTCAGCCGACGTTAGTTCGTGACGGCTACAGCAGCCGCGCTGCGTTGACCTTGCACAAATGTAGCAAGGACACGCACTTCAGCAAGCTCCTCGGCACTCAAGTGAAGTGGATCGGCAGTAAATACCGTGAAATTGGCCTGAGCTCCGGCGACGATCTGGCCCTCATCGGTTGCACCAATCGCCTTCGCGGCATGGTTTGTATACCCCTCGAATGCTTCGAGTGCAGTGAGTCCCTGTTCCGGTTGCACCGGGTCAAGGCCGGGCTGTGCGACGGGACGACGGATGATCGATTCAGCCATCATGACCCGCGGATCATAGGGCGTGACTGGCCAATCACTACCCAATGCCAGCACCGCACCGGAGCGACGCAGGTCAGCACTGCGCCAGCCTCTAGCGGCGCGCACCTCCCCCAATCGTTGCGACCAGTTGTCGCTGCGATCAGCTCGTGTGTGACGCGTACCGTGAATCGGTTGCATACTTGCGGCAACGCCAAGTTGTGCAAAACGCGCCACCGTTTGATCCGGGATCGTCTCAATGTGTTCAATCCGATGCGACGCACGCGACGCGATATCGCCCAGCGCTTCGATGGCATCCAGCACAAACGAAACACCCTGGTCTCCAATGGCATGTGTAGCAGTGGAGATTCCTTTTTCGGCAAAGAACCGTAACGCATCGCGATAAGCTTGCGGGTCTGTCCAAATGGAATGCAGGCTTTCACCGTAGCAATCTGGTTCAGTCAACCATGCAGAGCCATTATCGATGGTTCCGTCAATCATGAATTTGACGCCTTCAACGCGCCAACGGCGGCCGTGGAGTCCCTGTTGCGCAGCGATTTCGTCCAACTGCTCTTGAGAACTACCGGGTGGCACCATGGGCGAGAAACGCAGCCGCAAGGGAAGTTCTGCCTGCGCCTCATAGCGTTCGAGGACTTCCTGGCTACCGGGGTGAAAATCCATCACGTGCGTGCCGGTCAGTCCTGCCTGGGCCATCCCGTTGAGCACTTCACCGAGGCGTTCCACCCGCTCTTGCATCGATTCGGTGGGCGCTTGGCTATATACCAGGTCCATGGCAGCAAGCTCCAGCAAGTACCCGGTCGGAGCACCCGTTTCGTCAACCACAACCGCGGACTCGTCGGGAAACGTCTCGTTCCCCGTGAGGCCCACTGCAGTGATCGCTGCGGTATTAACAATCGCCGAGTGGGCGTCTCGCATGCGTAAGAAAATAGGACGATCATTGGTCACGTCGTCAAATATCCGACCATCGAAACCGGTTTCGGTAAAGATATTAGGATCCACGCCCCAACCGAACAACCATGTGCCAGATTCAACCTGCCGTGCGGCGGCTGCAAGCTGGTCTCGCACCTCGTGCAAACTGAGATCTGCCAACTGGACGCCGCGGGTCAGTTCGAGTCCGAAGACGATGTGGGTATGCCCATCGGTCAGTCCCGGGGTCACCGTTGCTCCGGGCATGTCGTCAATGACGGTGTGCTCATCGGCAAGTTCGCGCAGGTGTGTATCGTTGCCCACCTCGAGAATTCGACCATCGCGGATGGCAATGGCGTTTACACTGGCGGGATCTTCAACTGTAGTCGAGCTGAATGTGTGGACGCGCTCGGCGATCAGGATGAGCTCGGGCGCGGTGCGATCTGTTGCAGAGGACATTTAGGAGACTCCTTCGGTTTTCTTTGGTTCAGGTGTTCCCGCAGCAGCCCCTGGCTGCACAGGTTCGTCCTGCCCTGCGGCATCCAGAGCGCTATCGGTCACGTTGTTGCGGCGTTGGCTGATAAGAAACAGCGCGAGCCCGAATACGACGCTTGGAATTGTCACTAACAAGGCATACTGCATCGGGCTGAGTATTCCGACGAGCTGGCCGCCGATAAGTGGCCCAAATGCGACTCCTGCCAGATAGAAGCCGGAGACGAGCACTCCCGTGCGGCCGGTGACATCCATGACGGCGGCAAGACCGGTGACCAACACCAGGATGGCACCATACATGACGCCCCACAGGAGAATAGAAACCGAGTACGCGATATCAGATCCGGTCGTGATCATGATGAATTTCGTGATGGTGCTCAGTGCGATGAACAGCACAAACGACCAGCTGCGCCCGAGCCAGCGCAGTAAGACGGGCGCCAGCAGGGCACCGATCAAACCACCGAAGACTTTTCCTGCCAGCAGGGTGCTACTGAATTCGGGGGTCACACCGGCCTGTTCCGATAGGACGCTGGTCATGGAGTACACCATGTCTTCGGTCAACGACCACAGACACATCGAGATGGCGACTACAAAGGCGCTGACTGTGAATACCGATGCTGCTGAGCCGCCACGCGACGTCGCCTGGCGTCGCTGCGAGGCAACCTCGTGGCGGTTCGGCATGTTCGGTAGCCCGCCGGCCAATAGGAGTCCGATGACACCTAGCGAAGCAATCGCAAAGAGCACCGCTCGCAAATCGTTATGGAACAGTGGCGCGATCGCAAGAAGCGCGGTCGCGCCCAAGCGGTTGATGATCATAACTACGGCGACCGAGCGATCTGGATTATCGGTTGATGATGCCGCAGCAGTTCCGGTGGCAATCATGACACCGGCACCCACACCACCGAGCATCAGCCCGACCATCACCGCAGGCACCGTCAAAATGATGGCTGCGGCACCGTATCCGATAATCATCAGGATGAGCCCGATCCGCCCAAGTCGAGGACGATCGGCCAGGGCGACGAATCGATTCGTCACAAACATCGTGAGCGCAGATGCAGCGGTCATGCCCGTTGCCAGCGCACCGGCCGTGGCGATATCGACGCCAAGGTCTTGAACCATGGCGGCGATGAGCACCGGCACCATATTGGCTGCCATCAGTGCAATTACCCAGGTCCCAACAAAGCCCAAAACGACTTTTTTCGTGAGTGTCGCAAGCGCGTTCCCTGGCGGTGAGGTCGCAATTGAGGACATGAAGACTCCTAGCAAGTGTTGTCATTTGCAGGAACGTTCCTGCAATGTGATGCACATTACTCACAACTCTGTGATCTTGTCAACACCACCGCTCAAAAGATCCACGACAAAACACACTGCTAAACTACTCACATGCCAAAGCCTGAAGTGACCATTATCGATATCGCAAAGGCCCTCGGCATCTCGAAAACCACCGTCTCATCAGCCTTACACGGAAGCGGTCGAGTCTCTGCAGCGACCCGAGAACGCGTCAAAGCCATGGCCGCATCGATGGGTTACACCTCTAATCGCGCCGCCCAGCAACTTCGCAGCGGTCGTCATCATGCTATTGGCCTGCAAATTCCAGAAGACGTCTTGAATCTCGCGTTCTACATGGAGTTCGCCTTCGGTGCTGCAGAAGCTGCGGCCGAATACAGCATTGACCTGCTACTGCACACAAAACGGCCAGGCCGCCCAAGCCACAGCTTGGCGATCGACGGCTTGCTGATCATCGACCCAACCGAAGAAACCTTTCCTACGGCTCTGATAGCCCAACGAGACACGCCGATTGTCGCCGTGGGCGCCTACTTCGGGCCAGGCGCTGAGCTTGTAAACGCCTGGATCGAGGCCGATCATCGAAGCCTGGTACAAACGGTACTTACCGAACTACAACGTCGCGGAGCGAGCGCCCCTGGCCATGTCGCGCTCACAGGACGGGCAGAGCCACTATGGATGTCACGAGTCACGGCAGGCTACACCGATTGGTGCTATGCCCGCGGGATTGAACCCCACGTTCTACGAACTTCAATTGAACCCGGCGAGTCAGAAATCGCTGCGATACTCGATGCTGCAGGCGATAACGACGCTCTCCTCTGGACCGTCCAGGGAGCAGCCACCCGCGCCATGGCCCTCGCCGCCCGGCGCGGCGACCATACGACTCAAATGGCTACCATGGCGTCAGATCCGGGATCTTCGAATTTAGTCGGCATAGACCTGCGAGCGCGCGAGTACGGACAGAGCGCCGCCAAGCTCCTCTTGGATGTGCTAGCCGACAAAGTCGAACACGGCTCGAAGGTTTTACACCCAGCAGTACTGAGCACCCCAAAAGGCTAAAGGCTCCACCCCACCCCCTCGGGCCACACACCAGCGTGCGATGAGCATGGCCATAAATGACTGGCGTTCATTTTTGGGGTATGCTGCAACTCACAAAGATTTCTTACGAGCGCTCTCGAGTAGCCCTTGAGCATACTCGTTACCTACGCAGGAGAACCCGATCATGGAGCAATCAGCCGTGAACTACGTGTCCATGCCACCCGAATGGGCGCCCCACGAACGCACCTGGATGTCATTTCCGCCGCCCAATGACACTTTTGGAGCAGAAGGGTCTGCAACACTTCGACGAGCGCGCATTGCATGGACCGCCGTGGCCAACACGATCGCTCGCTATGAACCGGTCACCGTCGTCGCATCTTCCAACGACGCTGCCACTGCCGCAGAAATGCTGGGTTCGGATATCGAGATTCTCGAGGCACCGTTAGACGACGCCTGGATGCGCGACTCGGGCCCTACGTTTGTGCATGGCACAGATGACCAACTTGTCGCGGTCAATTGGATATTCAACGGGTGGGGTGCTCAAAGCTGGGCTGCGTGGGAACACGATGCCCAGCTTGGACATTTTGTCAGCGAACAAGCCGGCACGCCGACGTCAGATTCACCGCTGGTCAACGAGGGCGGCGCATTCCACGTCGATGGCAAAGGCACCGTGTTACTGACCGACACTGTCCAGCTCGACCCAGACCGCAATCCGAACGCAACCAAAGCGTCCGTAGAAAACGAAATCCACGCCCAGCTGGGCACTAACCATGCCGTGTGGCTCCCTCGCGGCTTGACTCGCGATTACGATGGCTTTGGAACGCGCGGGCACGTGGACATCGTGGCCTCATTCACCGAGCCCGGCTCGGTACTACTGCACCGTCAAGACAACCCCGACCACCCTGACCATGAGGTCAGCAAACAGCTACGCCACACATTAGAGCAAGCCGTCGACGCCCAGGGACAGCCTCTGAAAATCATTGATGTGCCGGCCCCGTCGATCCTCCAAGATGATGAAGGCTGGGTCGATTACTCCTACATTAACCACTACGTCGCCAACGACGTTGTGGTGCTGTGTGCTTTCGATGATCCGGATGCTGATGCACGAGCCGCAGATATTCTGGCTGAGGCCTACCCCGGTCGGACGATTGAGCTCGTTGAAGCACGGGATATTTTTGCCTTTGGCGGCGGGATCCACTGCATCACGCAACAACAGCCTCAGCGCCCTGGCAAGCCAGACTAACAAAAGAAGCCACTCCGAGCCGTCACGAAAACTCACCCAAAGTACCCGGTGATGAACTACTCCGAGCAATATGGCTCCGGCTAGTAGATCTCTCGTGCGTGAGTGACAAGTGTCCGCCGCAGCGCGCGTGCCGGTTCAAGGTGAAAAGGTCCACAGGAGTTATTACAAAGCTACGCCGTCGCGCTATGGGCAGCCGAATGATTTGCAGCGCTTCGTGTTTCTGCCCATCGATTTACTGCATGGACAGTATAGAGCGGCCCCTGCCCCGTTCTAATAACGGGGCGAGGAAAACTTGGCTTTTCTGTAAGTTGGCGTATGCGTTGACGCGATACACCAACAATCTTTGCAATCTCGGCAAACCCCACCACTTCCGGGTACACGGGCGCACGCAACTCCTCCTGGAATTCACTTTCAGCCTGAACCATCACGGAGGTAATAGTGGCATCTACGCCCTCGGCCTGAAGTGTTGTCACTACCGCGCTCCGAGCAGTTTCAAAAGCATTGGTGAGCCCACTCGCTTCCACTGTGAGGGCGATGGACCCACCCATTAAATCTTGTGCCACGCTCATAACAGCGGCAAACGCTTCAAGACGCTCGCTAACATCGAACGCAAGATCTTCGGTAAACCTTTCACCCGCTTTGAAAACAATATTCACATGCAAAATTTCCACGTTCTGGGCTCCCCTCATTTCCACTGACATCAACACCGAAAAACGTACCTGGGCTTGTCGGTGACAACTGTAGTGAGTCCTGGCTGGCATTGTCAACGACAAGAGCAATATTCGAGTCACCTATTACAGCTTTGTCACCGAGTCCAACGTGAGTACAAGAAGTTTTCATACACCCTCCTTCATTGAGCCACCATCGAAGCATGGAAAGACATCACCCGCTTGATGGTCATGGACGCTGACCCTGCTGACCTTGATGAACTCGAGTTCCAGATCATCGCCTGGCAAAAAGAAGAAGGCTACTCATTACGCAACAAGGTCTTCAACTTTGGATTTGAAGGACCCAGCGAATTAGACGAAGCCATCCCCATCATTGACCAGCTGCACTGGGCAAATGGTGATTCCGACTATGACATCGCAGATATCCGTCGCGCAGCGGATCGCCGGGTCGAAGGCAAAACGAAGCTACACCGCAGCGCTGAGGGCCAGCAGCCATGGATGAATGCAACCACCGAGGACGAGACCTGGCCTACCGTCGCCAATGCAGTGTGCGCTGATCTGGGGGCGGTGATCGCTCGAGCTATCCCCGAAGCGGTCGAGCTCGAAAGCATCTATTGGACGGTCTCGGATTACCCGAACACTGTTGGAGGGCGACTCGCGACGCTCAACGTCGGCAGCCTCGAAGTCTTATACGTGCCCCGCGAACCCTTTGAACTCATTAATCCTCATGGGGAACGCGTACAGATACACTGCAGTGTGCTCAACATGTCACCCGGGACGATGATCACAGACGGCGAAGTCCGGGAACGTTGGCAGACTACGGGCCCGATGATCCCCACCATGTCACGCCAACCCAGCTACAGCATTGGGCCGGTCGATAACGTCACTATTCCGACGGGGTATGTGGCACGGGCGCTCGATCACGTGGAAATCTTGCAAGGCGTCAGAGAATTCTGCCTCAATCTCATGCGGGCCAACCAGTCAGGCATGTTCCGCAGGTGGCACTCACGCGAGCTTGCCCGACGCGCCTACGAAGAACACGTGAGGGTCACTGATCAATGAACGGGAACATAAGGATCGGCCACGTCATAGCCGCATCTAGCCATACCCCACCCGACGATGACTTTCCCACACCGTGACTCAGTTCGGTCGGGTATCTAGAGACTGCTGGAGACGACCACTGGGGGTTGCCTTGCGCATGAATCGGTCTGCAGTCAGGAGTTCGTAGTGGTCATACATTGGGGACATGCCAATTGTGCACATGGCGATACGCCCTTATCCGCTGACGGGCGGAGTTAGTTCTAGGAAGCGTAGAGATTTAGAGCGTCATGCATTAAACGTTGCGAGCTGCCGGGGAAATAGTTGGCGTGGGTGAACTTCACAGTCTCGATTGAGTCTGAACCAACGAGGACAACGTCTATCGCACGGTCGTCAGCGTACTTACGTTCAAAACGCGAGTACGCCTCCGTTGCGATCTCTATATCCTCGCCAAAGTCCAGTTCTTCGAGAAGTTCATCTTTGCTGTGGTCAAACACCAACAGAAAGTTTTTGATGCCAGCCATGACTTTCCTTTCCTGGATGAGGCGACGTCTCCCTCATCCGTTAAAGCATCTGCTTTTTCATAAAGTCTTTTGCTTCAACTAAGAGTTCATTGTACAGCGTTCTGAGCTCATCCGTTACAGGGGCACCACTCTCGCGACACCAATAAATCTCCGCGACGACCTTCAGAAATTCGAACATGACACCCTCACCATCCTGTTTCAAATTCATATGGAGGTCGTGCGAGAAACCCTCGACAGTTTCGGCCCAAATATGCATCGATCTCGTACGTAGTTGCACTTCAACAGGCAGGGTATTCGATGTTTCGAAAATGAGGTGATGTGCTCGATAGCCCGAGGCCCTTGGGTCAGTCACGTAGTCTCGATGTTTAATAATCCGGTGTGCATTGTGGTGAGGTTCAAAGCAGTCTCACGAGCCGAAATCTTGTCGATAATGGTTGGAACTTTCTTCAGTCTTTGCGTCACTTGCGCCGAAACCTCAGCCTGCCTGACATATCGACGCAATGCCATGTTCATTGCACGCAAAGGTTTCGCAAATTGAGCCCGGTAAGATTCGATATCCCGTATTGCATCATCAAGATCGCGGAGTGATGCTTCACCGCGATAAAAGCGTCGAATTCTGGATCCGGCCTTCTTCAACTGGCTCTTCGTGGGACCTGCCATTAGCCACGCGCCTTTCGTATGAGAACTCCGAATGATCGTTCATCTGCTACAGACCTACACAAAGCCAGCAGCGGTAGGTAGCCAATAGCCTACCCCGCGATTTGCTCTGTTTAATTGGTCAGATTCAAATTGTGGAAACCCCTTAGGCCCCGGCCATACGAGCTATAGCAATTGGAACAATCCTGGCGACGGAGCACCCAGATGATCTCCCCAGTGAGATCATCACCGGGGATGTTTTGGTAGCGCGAGCGCACCGTGGTCGATGCAAACAGTGTCGGCGCAAAGTCAGCGAAACCAACCTGCCACAACCGCAGGCCCTCGGCGTCCTTGGCCTAACTGGACTCACCATCTCGCTGCCCGGTCCACACTTTGAGCTTCGCTCGACTGCAGCCAGCTGCTCAATGCCGCAATGCAGTCCTGTTCGTTGGTTGGCAATCGCAGAAAGTCCAACCGAGATCCAGCGGTGGAAGTCCACGGGCTCAGCTTCTCCGCTCGTGCGGACCGCTCATGAACCAAGGGATACGCAAGCAACGACATCTGGGGCCTGAAGCTCTGACTGTAGGCATGCACTTGATACAGGTCTTCTCGGTCCACGCCTCGCGGATCGGTTAGCGGTTTGTATTTGGCATCGATCAAAGCACTACAAGCACTATGGTCCGCAATAGGGCCGATCATGATATCCGGATAGAGCCGTCCCAGCCCAGCGCCTGGGTCGAGCTCCGAACGTAGGAGATGCTGTCCTGCGGTCGCCTTCGTTCCGTGGATCACATTCTCTGCAGTTGCTTGAGCCGCACAGTGCAGCACGAACCGCTCCCACAGTTCAGCGACATCAATGAGCACACCGTAGGTCGAAGCGTCGCGAGTGTTCTGGTTCAGCAGTTGGTTCGAGGCAATACGATGCGACAGTTCAGCTGCATCTCGCCATTTGACTGTAATCGGCGTGTACCGTGCACGCTTGAGTTGAGCCTTTGACGGCAACCGCGGGTTGTTGCCTACCGCCTGACGCAGCGTGGTCAGTTGCTCACTGATACGTTGCCCACGCCACCTGGGGTTGCCCATCTGAGCATAAAGCACCCTATCGGCCGCAACGACCGCAGCGTTTGTTGCGGTAACCAGCGTGCGATGCGTCATCGTAGAGACCAGCTCTGGACGCCCGGTGGCCCGCAGTCGGCTCGTGGATGCCATGTCGAGTTTGCCTTTGATCTGCAGTCCTCGACTTCGGCGAGTCACCTTTTCTCGTGCCAGGCTGTGAGTTCCCGCTTTTGCAACGATCGCGCGCCACATCGCGGCGGCCAGTTGGATTATCAGTGACCGGCTGCCCTGCGAGCGCCCAGCAGTGTCCGGGAGGATTTGCACGTTGTGAATGGTGCTGAGCCATTGGGCGATCGTGTCAATCCCAAGGCGTGGCCTGATGCGAAGTGTTCGTCCCTGGTGGTGGATTTCTCCGATATATCGACCGGCCCGCCACCCATGCAGGTCCCGATCGAGAATCGGTTCCGGAGCATCTACAGCAGAAGCCGACTGCTGGGCAAGATGTTCGGACAACAAAAACTGTTCCGGTTCTAGACTCGCAATCGACCGGAGCCACTCGTGGTCCGAAGTCGTCAGGTCCGTCGACCACGCGGCTTCTGGTGTCAGATCGGTGATGGACAGGTGCACATTGTCATCGCTAGCGTGCATGACCGGCTCCAGGTGGTTCCATCAACGTGTCACGGAACGTTTCCAGTAACGACTGCTGTTCATCAGAACCGGCTAAGTACTGTTCTAGTAGTGGCCGGATCGAGAAGTTCCACAAACTCGTCAACGCTGCCCTGGGCTTGCCACTCGGAGTCCACAGGATTGTCCCCTTGACTGGGCGCCGACCCTGGAACGTCTCGTCGACTAAGAACGCCAACTCCTTGAAGAATGCGTGGCCGATTTCGTATGCGTCGCCCAGATCAGGCGTGGCAGCAATTCCGGCATTGAGCGATTCGATATTGCCAATGAGGTGTTCGAGTTGCTCCTCTGCTTCGTCACACGTGACCCGCGGCGTACCCGTTCCCACTCGTACTGCCATATGCTTCGCAGACCGTCAGCGTCGAACGAAGAGTCGAACCACAAGAACCGACGACGCAATGCAAAATCTAGGGACTCCACGGAGTGATCGATTTCGTTCATCGTGCCAATTATGTAGAGTTCATCGGGAACGACCAATGCAAGGTTGTCACCGTCCTTGTCGGTCGCCGGAAGCGTCATCGAGATGCCACGCTTATCAGCTTCGATCGCGCTGAAGGCTTCTCCCAACATCACCGAGAGATCCGTCCGGTTGACCTCATCCAGAATCAGCACGTGGGGCAATTGAGCAAGTTCCCCTGGCTCTTCCTCACGCATGGTTCGCGCGAGCTCGAGCAAGATACCTTCTCTGAACTCCGTCCGACCGTCTTCGCCGAGCTGCAACCCGGCAATGAATTCTGAATACCCGGTGCCTGGATGTAATTGCAGATGGGTCACGTGTGAATCCAACAGGTCGTCGAGAACGTGCCTATTCGCGAAGTACGTTTCTACGCCCCACTGCTGAATAGCGCTCGACCGTATCAAGGTCGATCTAGAGTACATCAACCACGGCACACCCCGCCTCAGGTTGCACCGCGCTCATTGTCGGTGAAACATCGGGGCCATGACGATGACGACGAGCCCCACGGTCCGGCGAAGTGCCGTTTAGCCAAGCCGTGACCGCATCTTGATCCCGCATGCCTCCGCCGACGGTGACGATTTCCCCGCCGCGGCTCGGTTCGGCAGAGTCCTTTGGAACATGATGACGACGACTGCCAATAGTTGAGGTACTCGGGGCCAGACCCAAAAGGCCCCGGTGACGGATCAGATACCGCCCCATTGGCGACAGCCCCCTCAAGCACGTGTACTGGACAATGCGAATGCGTATCGTCGGCGAAATCGATCCTGGACGGAACGAAACATTTGCCACCGCCATGCCGATCGCTTTGAGCTTAAACCGCTTGCAACGCTCCTCCCCTGGCAGCACACAATGCCTCGGGTCAAGCGACCGGCCCCGCGGAATCGTTACTCTGTCGCGGCACCCATGAAAGTCATCGCCAATGTGCAACCGCTGTGAAAAATGTCTGCACACCTGCTGAACGTGAGGAATGCGAAGCCATTGCAGCCGTCAACTTTTGAGACAAGCTACGTTGCTTGTTTTCTGATTGAACGGGCAAGGGCTCTTGGCAACCGGTGTCATCGTCATCTCCGACGTTGATGAGTGGAAGCCCACCGGCACGCTCGTTGAGTCGGCATCGGCTGTACAAGGACTCGATAGAGCACCTGATGACGGCTTCCGCTTCGCAGTCGCTGTCGAACCGTTGGTGATGGTAGAAATCGATCTTGAAACGCGAGAACCTGTTCTCGGCCACGCTATTGCCCCAGCACACCAGTGAGGCCCATTGCGCCGGTAAGCTTGGGTGAGAGAATGGCAGACTTTCACACACCCTGAAAGTTCACAGCAACAAAGTTAGAGCACCAGTTATCTATTTGATATGTCGTATAGAGCTGCATCTCGAAAGTATGAGATTCAATGATTAGCGAGCACAATGTCGAACACTGAGAATAAACTCGTACCAGGAAAACCGCGGCTCGGATGGTTCATTGATGGCAATCCTGGGACGGAGAGCATTGCCGTTATGCTGCAGAACACGGGCAAAGTCATCGAACTGACGGTTCCTTTGCAGCATGTTTGGGGTGCGGAAGACCCCTATGGCAGATGGTGGGCAGACGATACAATCCACTTTGGCGATGATCCGGACCGAACACTATATGAGTATAGGCCTCCACGAGTCCTACTCATGGGTGATCCCCGGGGGACCGTCGTCCTCGTCGGTTGCCGGGCCGCTGATTTCCACTGCAACCACAAAATTGGTGAGGGGCGCATTGTAGCTAATTTTGCTGTGCTAGGTGCTACACACCTCAAATATGAAAAAATCCAAGGACTTCGCAGTGACCTCCCTGCTCTCGCAGCTTGGACCCGCCTGAGTAGTATGTCCGTTGAACGTGAGATAAGCGACTCCAATAGACTGCAATCCTTTGAAATGAAACTCGACAATGCGACACCAATACAATTAGCTCGTACTCTGAATCTTGAAATGAAGTCGACGTGGAGAATCGAACGCCCCAACGACAGTTTCTTGGCCTATGAGGGGGTCGAGCTTTTTACAACCGTCAAGCGGGCTCGGTCCTGGGGTGAACATTTAGAAGTGCACCAAGCAATCCTCGATTTGGTGTCGATTACCGCTTGGAAGCCGTTCGGCATTAGTCGCCTTAGTGCACAAAGGACAGATGATCCCGAGACTTCGATCAGTGGGGACGCAATGGGCGAACGTTGGTTACCGGTTGAAACTCACAGGTTTCCGCCTCACGAGCCATGGGCGCGAACTCCAAATTTTCTGTTCCCTTATAATGAAATAGGACCCCGCGGCATAGCTCGTTGGCTTCAACTGCGCAAGACTTATAGTCGCGTAATCGCACCACTAATGAACATTCTTCGCTCTGAACACCCTTGGGGACAACCAAGCCTGGTACAGAGTGGTATTGCGCTGGAAGCACTCGGTTATCTCATTGATACCCAGAAACACGAAGGCAAGAATCTTAACAGTCGAAAGCAAATGAGCTTTAAGTCTGGCCTGAAGGTTATTGCCGACGATATGGAGAGTACCCCTATTGAAGGTATCGATGAATGGGCGGAACGAGCAACCGCAGCTTTCATGGGCGCAAAGCATCCTGACCGGAATGAGAGTGACTCTCTTCTGCAGTTGAACACGCTGCGCGATAATCTTTTGATGGTGCGGTTCTGGATTGGTTTGCAGCTGGGTGCCAAACCGAAATCGCTCAACGCTGCATTAACATTTGACCCGCTCGCTAACAAATTCGTGCCGCTTGATTGATCCGCAACAGGCGCAAGTGGGATGACCTAGTCGTACTTCTAAGATGTGGGCTAGTTTTGCTCTTGTAGGTGCCGCGGCAGAAGTTTTTGGCACTGCGTCGGTACTTATCGAACTTCTAATAATAGTGGTCGGCAGAACCTTTCATACGTGCTCGAAAGTGATTCCGTTCAAGCCGACTCTTATTCTTTAAGGCCCAGCCAAGGGCGGCCGCACGCGATCCGGGTTTACGCAGATGGTCGTTCTGTCATGCGACTGGGGACATCTGATTGGCCGAAATATTCTGAGCAATACCAATCACTCTCCGCTAAGCATTCGTGAAGCGCGCGGCCCCACGAATTCGTCTTTCCGTCCGAGTGAATTTCTGCCTCATCCAAGAGTTGTTCGCGCACTCCCGACGCACCCTTCTCTCTAAAAACTTTTGGTAAGCGCTGCTCAAGACGGCGAATGGCTTGGCCTGCGTGAGAAGCGTACAAATCCCCCAGCTTGAATACACGGAAGTGTGCCAGTAAACGCGCCGCTGTGCCCTCATCTTGAACATGCTCAGTTTTGATTCTAAAACGAACTCTCGGGGGCCGAGTTTCTTCAAGCTCTGCATAAAGCCATCGACAACCATCCACGCTGTCAAAATACGGGTGAAGCAGCGCCGACTCACCTTGTGAAGGGCGATAACTGCCTTTGAAGCGATTGCAGTCGCTGCAAGCAGGCACCAAATTTCCTGGATCTACTGATAAAGCGCTGTAGTCTTTTTTTGGGCAGATAATGGTCGACTGATTCTATTCTGCGCTCACCACAATAAGGGCATTGTTCGTAGGGCGCCGCCGATACGAGTTCATCATAAAACCACCTACCCGGCGCAGCTTTCGCCTGTAATCCTCGCTCGAACAAATTCACCATTTCCTTAACGGAGACTTTTACAGGCTGGAAGTCTTCTGGGTCAAGAGTTTCCAAATTTCCGCTCTCAGCAGCCTCTGCGAGTTGCTTCGATGCACGACGAATTTCCACGGTTTCAAGCTCATGACGCCCCCTTAACTCCACGGATCTAATTTTTGAGAATGAAACGCTATATATTTCGTTTGCCGTAATCGTGGGGCGTGGAAGAGAATACATTATTGCCCGCCATCGCTCGAGGAACGGCTCCGCAATATTGCCCGTGCTTCTCCGCCTAGTTGTCGATCGAATAATCGCAGGGCACCTCTATACGAACCATCACTTTCAGAAAGCGCTTTCAGGAGCAACCGATGGAATCCGGTTTTAGTGACCTCAAGTCCAAACACCGCGGAAGTTAATGTGCCAACGTCCTCCCCAAAAGTTTCGACACCGAGTCGCTCTGCTTTGATCAAGTTCCCCACGCGGCTGATCCGGTAAACACAATCTTTAGGCACCTCTTGCAGAATCACTGGCGAGTGTGTAGCCAAGATAGCTACACCATTTCTATCCTCTAATAATTCAGAAACAGCCCGGATAAATGCCGACAGTAACGGTGGGTGGAGGTGTGCCTCTGGCTCGTCTAACAGAATGAGCGTTTTCTCTTCGACCGTTTGAACCAACTTAGTTGCAGTCAATAAGACGATCTTGTGGCCCGAGCTAAGCACAGAAAACGCCTCGAGAATCTCTTCATCACTGACCAACGTTGACGCTGTATCCAATGCTTCAATGATATGTGAATCCGCTAGTAAGGGGTCGGAACACAAAACATCGACGGCCTGTTGCCATCGGGTTCGTCGTGCTCCTTGCCAACAGTATTTAATGCTTTCTAGAAAATCGTTTGCGAGATCCTGGTTAGTTTTAGTTGTCTCCTCTGTATACCCGGATTTCAGTCCAATATAATGATTCATTAGAGTTGCGCCGTCACTCTGACCATCCTCGGCAGGGTTAAAGGGATCGAATGCGGAAAACGTTACGGTTACGAGGTTAACAAATGGAATCCCCTCCGCTTCTGGGTCGGGATCATAAAAGCTTCCGTCTCCGGAGTCGGAGCCAAGCAACGAGGCTCGCATGTTTCGGAGTAGAGTCGTTTTCCCGGCTCCATTGCTCCCTATCAGTACATGAATATTTGAGGGAGGCATGGAACCGGGCTCGACCCGAAACTCTAATTCGGCCTGTCCGACACCGTCTCGCTCGGGATACAAATAGCTGAAATCGTAACTCGTTAAAGCTGCCCCGCCCAATGCGATGCGTCGAAACTGTCCTTGGACCGTACCTGACGTGATGTTCCTAAACAGAGACGCTGTCGTCACCCGTTCTTCGAACGCCCTCTCAAAAAGATTCTCGTCCAGTGCGATATCGTTCAAGGCCTCCAGCACCATCTGTCCGAGTTCTCCGTCTAAATCCCGCAACCTCTCATAATATTCTCGTTCTTGTCCAAGAGAAAACTGACCAGCACCGAGTGCCTTAAACGAAGCTGGAAGCGTCGGACTCCCACCTCGATTTCCGAGATCAAATTCACCAATTTTAAGCGCCCCGATTTCTATGCTCTCTCGCTTCCGGTTCGTATAATGCAGGACGTACATGGTTTTAAACCGGAAATCATCCCAGTTATCACGGACTAAGGTGAACGTATTAGAGGTAGAACTTGGCCCATCACCAACGTTCTCGACGACAAAATTGATCCGGGGTCTCAATTACTTTTCTCCTAACTCAGGCGAGGACCACTGGTAATTTCCCTGCCGATAAATTATGGGCAAATTGATGTCCAAACTGAAACTCGCCGATCCTAAAGCATCGCAGTTTCAAACGATCATATAAGGGTAGGCCGAGGGTCCCACGCCACACGACTACCCGACAATCTTAGCCTCGTTGTCGTTGTACATTCTGGGCGATTCCAAAGCTTCGCTCCACAGCGGAAATGGCGTCAGATTGCAATGGAAGGGACCGTTACAAGGTCCTGTGTAAGCTCCGCCTCCAAGACCAATATAGAAATCTCTAGGCCATTCATTTCGTAGTGCCCTACTTCACAACCTTGATCGTCCAGGAGGCTCTACGAGCAGCATTTGGCAGAATCGAATACCTCCGCGGCACCGCTCTGGGTTTCCGAAACATCCTGCACTGCCTCACCCAAGTACTGCTCTGGCACCGCGGATTCAGAGATCAACCACACGCCCTTTTATGATGACCCCGTTTTCTATCGGTGCAAACTCCATGTCCCTCTCCCCCGCCGCCGTCATGGTAATTCGCGATCGGAGCCCAACAGCCGAAAAAAATCAAGGTCTCGGCATGCAGAATCACCTTCAAATTAGGAAATCACGAGGACATCTGCGTGGCTTCGTCTCAACGGGATGCTGAGCCACAGGACAGCGGTACTACTGCGGCTAGGCTCACCACGGCAACGGCCATTCGACCGACAATCTTTGAAGCTCACTTAGTAGACTCTGTCGGATTAAGATTTTGGCGTTCCATGTCACGCAGGGAGGATCGGCCACGAAACGCACTCCACCCCAAGATAACACCGGCCATGAGGCTGACTCACGCAGGTCTCGCTCCGCGAGTTCGGAACGCATAATATTCATCAGTGACCGTTGGCAGTGAACCCACGAATCCGCAGCTACTACGTCACTAATCGGAATAGGCTTCACCACTCGTGATGGCTTCCTCAGGTGAAATGCACGGGACGCCTTATCGCCCACCGGATTGCCAGTAGTGCGACAGAGGAACGGGGTCGTCACTAGCACCAGATCCGCCACCGCCGTGAGGAGGCGTCTCGACAAATACCGTTGCTTGGTGGAGCACCTGCCCTTGGGGTCTCGGCGCATTCCGTGCAATGCTCGAACGGTAACCTTTGAGCAGGTTTCTTAGCTCAGAACGTTGACGGAGGGAGTGACTGATGGCTGACGATCAACAGCGGCTCATCGATGCAGAATATCTCGCACAACGCCTTGACCGCCCGATGGGCGTCCTAGGCATCATTTTCCTCCTGGTCGTACTCGCACAGCTCCTTGTCACAGACCCAACCGGCCAAGTGGTGCTCACGGTCGTCAGTTGGGGCCTTTGGGGTGTGTTCGTCGCCGAGTTCTTCTTGCGAGCGTATATTGCTCGGTTCCAAGGCAACTTTTGGCGCAAAAACTGGTGGCAGGTTATTTTTCTGCTGGTGCCATTTTTCCGATTCTTCCGCGCGTTACGGGCCTTTCGGATCTTGCGCGTCGCACGATTTGGCAGGGTGCTCTCGGCGGGAGTTCGCGGTTCACGATCCGCAGAGAAGTTGCTCTCGAATCGGGTTGCCTGGCTACTAGCGGTCACCGCGATCATCATTCTGGCGGCAAGTCAGCTACTGTACATATTCGCTGATTACTCGAGTTATCTTGATGCCCTCTACGAGGCCGCGCTGGCGACGGTAACCGGGTCCGGCTTCAGCGCAGACACAGTCTTCGCCCGCATTCTCCATGTCGTGCTTGCTATTTTCTCTGTAGTGGTGTTCGCTACACTCGCCGGCACGATCGGCGCTTTCTTTCTGCGTCGTGAGCCAGTGGCGGAAGAGGCGTCCTCAGCCGAACGCAGCCGCACCGCTCCGCTCCCTAAGAATCTGCGCCAATAAGCCCCTTCTGCAACAAAGCCGCTTCCGGGTAGGTCACCGGTGTGGGCAACGTGGTCAATCCTGCGCACGTCAGCGTTTTCGACGGCCCAATCATCGTGGCCGTATAGGACTGCGCCCAGATGGATTGTTGTTCTTCCGCGTACGCGTCTTCCCCACTGACCGACGCTGAGGTCCCGGTCGGAAAACATTACGTTCACATCAACCTCATCGCCCACGACAAAGCAAGGCGATTTATCACCGGCCTACCTTGGTGCAATGGCCCTAGCCGCTGATTAAAGCTCTGATAGGCCGCACTGTCCAAGCCCTCACCGTGATCGCCTCCAAAATGCCCAAAACCTGCAAAGCAACCTCTCATACAAAGCCCGGACAGCAACTCAGAGAACCGGCACTCAGGCGTTCTCACGCGGGGTCAAACCAGCCAACGCTAGATCAAGGACCCGGTCGCTCCACGCTCGCTCCAAGCGCCCGGATTGGAACAGTAAGCGGAAATAAATCGGAGCGTATATTAAATCGGCAACACCAACAGGGTCCAGTTCCGACCAGATACCCCCTTCTTCTTGGGCACGCCGGATTATCGAGACAGCCGCGTCACGCCGATTATGCCAAAACCGTTCCTTGAACTCGTTCATCGCACTCTCATCGTGCTGGCACTCGGCGATCAGTTGCGAGACAAGACGCCCCTCATGGCTCGCGTACGTCTCGACAAGCGCCCCCATATGCTCGCGTAGCGCCTCGAGTCCTGGCAAATCCTCGCGTATGGGAGTACGCGCAATATGGCTGGCTACGAAACTATCAATAACGACCGCAACTTTACTGGGCCACCACCGATAGATCGTGGTCTTACTGACACCGGCCACTCGAGCTATTCGTTCAATCGATAGCTTCTGCACCGATATTCCCTCGCCGCTATCTGGGTCTAGGAGTTCCATCGTTGCATCAAGAATCGCCTTATGACTTGCTTCACTACGTACTGCCATGCAGCCGATACTACATCTATTCGATGCGATACGGTCACCTTTGGATCGCCATCACAAAACGCTCCAGAAAAAACTTCAATAAATGTGATGCATAACACTGACTCTTCATGTATATTCGATACGACACGGCCTGTATCGCAGGACGGTCAGCCAACTCCTAGTTTCATGCAAGGTTTAAAAATGTCTACCAAAGCTCTCACTGGACACACGTTGTCGGATGCCATAAATGTCGGTGGCCTCAACTGGCGCCACTGGCTATTTTTCGGCCTCCTCTTCTTCCTATTTGTTACTGATGGCATGGACGCTACAATCGTCAGCCACATCTTTCCCTCCCTTATCGCTGAGTGGGGCCTCTCGGTCGGCGGGGGAATTTCCATCGTTGTCACTGGCGGCTTTATCTTTATGGGCATCGGCGCCCTGATTTCTGGACGCCTATCAGACGCCTTAGGCCGGAAGGTGGTACTGATTGCTGCCGGTCTACTCTTTGCGATCGGAACTGGGCTCGGTGGCACCTCACTAGACTTCAATATGTTCATGACCTGGCGTTTCCTCGCGTGCCTAGGCGTTGGTGCAGTCCTACCGACCGGCGTTGCACTGCTATCAGACCTCATTCCTGGAAAACAGCGGGCCGCCATGGTTGCCGCCTCATATGCTGGACTTGGAATCGGCACCTCACTCGGTGCGGTCCTGGCAGGGTTTGTACTCCCTACCCTGGGGTGGCAAACCCTCATGTACCTGGGCGGCATCCTTCCGCTCATTTTCATTGGGCTGATTTGGCTCATCATCCCCGAATCCCCAACACTCTTGGCCCACAAAGGACATCACGGCCGTGCGCGCCACGCGCTGCGGCGAATCAACCCACAAATTAACGTCGAAAACATCGACCTGGTGGGTGCGGAAATCTCCAGTCACTCCACCCGCGGAATGAAACAGCTTCTCACGGCTACCTTCCGGCGAACCACGATCGCCTTATGGCTTTTTGCATTCTTTTCTTTGGGAACCCAGATGGTCATTGTGCAGTACTTACCGCTACTCTTGCAGCAGCCCTCCCCCGGCATGGATACCGCCCAGAGCAGCACCATCTTCGCACTCTACGGCTTTGCCAGCGTACTGAGCATGCTCCTCCTGGGTTCGGTGCTGGTCAAACTACCGATGTATCGTACAGTCGCGGCAGCTATAACTCTTGCAGCCCTTACCGCAATCCTGGTAAGCGTCACTTCGGACGCCAGCTTCGGCACCTTGCTCATCACGTTGACAGCGGCAGGTTTCTTCATCCCTGCGGCCGTGGGCCCGACACGCAATATGCTCACGGTCGAGGCTTATCCAGCTGACCTCAAGGGCACCGGCCTGGGCGTCATGGAGCTTTATGCACGACTCGGATCGGCAGGGCTTGGCGCAGCTGGAGGAGTCGTAGCTGGCGCAGGAATAGGCCTTGGCGGCTTCTTCCTTGTCCTCCTCGTTCCTTTGGGCATTCTTGGCGGCTCACTTGGCGTACTCAAACGCTCGCAACAGCGAAAGACAAAACAACCGCGTGCTGAAGAGAAGCCACTTGTGAATTCTCAGACCTAGTCAATCCAGCCAGCTGGGCCCTATGCGGATACTACACACCACTGCGCAGCCAGTGCACCATCAACTCAATTTCCCCCTAAGAGCCCGAAGAACTTGGCGTGATGAATGTCACCAGATGTACGAATTTCGAAAGGAAGATTACGATGACTCAAAACGTTGAAAACCTAACCAAAGCTGTCCCACCCGGCGTCACAGAAGAAGGCCTAGAAAAGGCCCTGGATGCCTTTGTTGCAGCGTTGGGCGCAGAGAAAGTCGCCTCTGACGCCGAGACCCTCAGAGCATACCGCGACCCGTACCAAATCTCTACTTGGACCACCAACCTTGCTGCTGCTGTCGTGAAGCCAACCAGCACCGAAGAGGTCCAAGAAATCGTCCGCCTAGCAAATGAGCACCGCATCCCGCTGTGGCCGATTGGCCGCGGAAAAAACAATAGTTACGGCGGACCGGCTCCACAGGTCAACGGATCGATTATTGTGTCGTTTGAAAGCATGAACCAAGTACTGGAGATCAACGAAGAACTGGGTTACGCCATGGTGGAACCCGGCGTCAGCTGGATCGACCTGTATGAAGCGATAGAAACAGGCGGCCACGACTTGGTAGCTTCTATCGTTGACGTTGGCTGGGGTGGCGTCGTTTCAAACACCCTGGACCACGGCCTGACCTATATGCCTTACTCAATTGACCAGGCGTCACACTGTGGGATGGAAGTTGTCCTACCAGACGGCGACCTTATCCGCACAGGCATGGGCGCAATGGAAGGCAATAAGACCTGGCCGCTATACAAGCGCGGCTTAGGCCCGACCTCGACCGAGCTATTCATGCAATCGAACTACGGCATTGTCACAAAAATGGGCTACTGGCTCATGCCAAAGCCCGAGGTCTACATGCCTCTGTGGCTGCGTTCATGGAACGACGATGACATCGGTCCTATCGTGGATGCACTTCGTGAACTCATGCTTGATGGCACAATCGATATGCGCCCACAGTTCTCCAACACACTGATTATGGCCTCCATGATGTCATCCCGAAAAGATTGGTGGGATGGCGACGGCCCGATGCCAGAACATATCATCGACAAAATCGCCAAAGAACTGAACCTTGGCCGCTGGATGATGCGCTTTGCCCTGTACGGCGATGAAGCAGTTGTGGATCACCGTTACGCGAAACTCAAAAAGCGTTTCGAATCAATTTCCGGCGTTGAAGTCACCGGTGAAAAATACGAAAAATCCGAGTGGAAGAATCTACAAAACCCACACGAACAGATCCAAATCGGGATCCCGAACCTCGACCTATACAAGATGGCCTCCTGGTACGGCGGAGAAGAAGGCGGACACGTTGACTTCTCACCGGTTATCCCAATGACCACAACCGATACCCTGGCCGCGCTGTCTTTCATGAAAGAAATGGTCCAGGAAGCCGGCCTAGACCACATGGCCGGACTGCTTCCTATCAACGCACGGTCGACCACCTTCATTAATGTGCTTGCCTTCGACACTAAGGATGAAGATCAAACCCGTCGAGCGTACGAGGTCGCCAAGAAGATGGTGGCCATCGCCGGCAAGAAGGGATATGGCGAATACCGTGCACACCTCTCGTTCATGGACCTCGCCGCAGACCAGTTTGGATTCAACAATCACTCACAACGACGATTCAATGAAACCATCAAAGACGTCCTCGACCCCAACGGCATCCTCGCTCCAGGCAAGTCGGGCATCTGGCCAGCCCGCCTACGCAACGGCAATAACGCCTAGTCTCGTAGCACTCAGCGCCAAGGGGCTCCCGAGTTATGGGAGACAGTCATAAACTCTTCAGCAGACGCCCTACCTCTAACTTGAGGTAGGGCATCCCTCTACCTACACTACTTGTGAATATCATCACAACATATTAGAATCGGCACGAACCGTACCGGATGGAAGGTAGCATGTTTAATGTCGACTCTGCTAAATACTTCGGCAATCAATCCGTTACGCCGCGTGGATTACTGGACCGGTGGGATTGCAGAGCACTTCTTCAAAACACGCTTCAGCCCATTGGGTCCAAAACCGTTCGAGGGCTGGATGAAGGGGTCGCAGGTTGGGCCGGTTACCATTCGCGCTATCAACGGTAGTCCGCACCGGATTGCACGGGAGCCCACCGAAATCTCGCAGTCTGATCCCGAACACTTTTTGTTGTATCTAGCTCGACAGGGTCAGTTCCGGCTCGGCCAAGACGACCGAAGATGCGTTCTCACAGCAGGCGATATGGGAATTCAGGACACTTCGCGACCGTCGGTTGTCGAATCCCCGGGGAGCTTATCGTTATTTGTGCTGAGCTTTCCCAAGCAACTTCTGGGCCCGAGCGCAGATCATATCTCGCAGCAAACCGCCCAACGCCTCAGCGCCAAAAAGTCCCCGTTCGTCCAGCTCGCTGCTCCATTTGTTGCCCGGCTGGCGAATGCGGCTGACCGAGGTGACTTGTCGAGCCATGAGAGCGAAGGCGCCTTCGAGATGCTCCTGACGATCCTCCAGACAGTCCATAGCGATGAAGATGGCACTGCCCTGGCACGTCACTCGCAAGGCAAGACCATGCTGTCACAGTTGCGCGCCTATGCGTTGGAGCATTTACATGAGGCCGATCTAGGGCCTGAACGCCTGGCACAAGCCCACTATATTTCTGTCCGCTACGTTCATCGCCTTTTTGCAGCGTCCGGAACCGGTGTTGCTGAATGGATCCGGACCCAACGCCTTGAAAAGCTCATGAAGGCTCTACAGGATCCGGCGCTTGCGACCACACCTATTGCAGCCGTTGCGAGCAGCTGGGGCTTTACAGACCCTTCAAGTTTCAGCCGAAGTTTTCGTCAGTACTTCGGCAAGGCTCCCAGTATGGTTCGGAAAGAGCATCTGGAACGCACTTTCACTCACGATACAAACCTGTTGTCCGGCTAAGCTCACACGCGCTGCACTTTTTAAAGCCGGCACGAACCACAAAGGCTCGTAGTCACCGAGTTCAGTGATTACGAGCCATTGTGCTGCAGGTTGGGGCCGTTGGCCGCAAAGGTGGCATAGTAGCGACTATGCCGGTCGGGCCCCATTAGTGCCAGAGTCGACAATGTATTCGCTGCCGGAGACCATTCGGCTTTCATCAGATGCTAGGAACAGAGCGCAATATGCAATATCTACGGGTTGGATTGCACCCGGTAACAAGTTGATGCGCTGACTAAAGTAATCTTTGATCTCTTGTGGCATACCGCGCGTACCTGGACTTTCAACAAATCCCGGAGTCACAGCGTTGGCCCTAATGCCGTATTCTGCTCCTTCGGCAGCTAGCTGTCGGGTTAACCCGAGGACCCCTGCTTTAGCTGCCGCGTGAGCAGCGAATCCCATGGGCGCCACGCCCATACTGGCATTGCCAGAGGAAGCATTAATAACGCTCCCTCCGGTTTTCATGAGGTAGGGCCATGTAGCCGATGTCACGGTAAATATGATCTCTAATTCATTGACCATGGTGAAACGCCACTGTTCGAGAGTCATTTCGTGAAACGGCGCGATGGCCGGAGCCGAGGCATTGTTGTAGAGCACATCGATTCCACCGAGAGTTTCAATGGAAGTCTCCACCCAGGTCTTGGCGGCCTGCGGGTCAGCAAGGTCTACCTCGTGTCCTTCAGCATGAAAACCTTGTTCACTCAATTCAGCCGCGGTTGCACCGGCCGCTCCTGGAGTGGCATCACAGCCGATGACGTGGGCACCATGCTGACAAAAGAGTTGCTGGGCTGCAGCTCCCTGGCCGCCGCCCGTGCCTGTAATGAGTATGCGCTTGCCTTCTAATCGTCGTCCGATAGTTTCATCTAAGGAACGCGTTTTTATTTCAGTCATGTTGTCCTCTTTCATCCACCGCTCTAAAGCTTAAGCTCCAGTCGTCTTTCACTTCTTGCATCTGTGCAGCCGGAACCGAGCGCTAGGCGCTTCGGGGCTTGATGGTGCGTCCTGAACCTCGGTACAGAGCGACCGTGATTTCTCCGGTGCGCACCGTGACGTCCACGATGACCCGCCGGTCGGTTTCATACGTCACGTTGGCGTCTGCGACTAATAGGTCTCCTGCCCGGGCGGGAGACAGGTAGCTGATGGAGCTTTCTGAGGTGACCGTTCCAGCGTTGACAGCGTTGGCGGCAATCGCAAAGACGGTGTCCGCTAGGGAAAATACCAGACCACCGTGGCAAATTTCGTGCCCATTGGTCATCTCTGGAGTGACCAACATCGTAGCCACCCCAGATCCGGATGCTTCGTTTACCACGTTGATACCCAGCAAGGACAAACTCTGGTCTGCCCGAAGCATTTGTTGTACTGCACTCATGTTCAAATCCTCTCGATAACCATGGCCATACCTTGACCGCCGCCAACGCACAGGGTGGCAAGACCCAAGCTGCGGTCTTGAACCGTCAAACCGTTGAGAAGCGTGCCCAGCAAGCGAACGCCGGTTGCTCCAAAAGGGTGGCCTAATGCAATGGCACCGCCGTACGGGTTCACTTTGGAGGGGTCGACGCCGAGTTGATCGACGACTGGTACGACCTGCGCAGCAAAGGCTTCGTTGAGTTCGACAATGTCGATGTCGTTGACGGTCAAACCCAGTCGTGTCAGGAGTGTATTGGTCGCTTCCACCGGGCCGAGCCCCATGATCTCAGGTGATAGTGCACTCGCCGCTGCTCCTAGAATCCGGGCAAGCGGCGTGATACCGAGCTCTTGAGCCCGCGCAGCACGCATGATGACCATGGCTGAGGCGCCATCATTGAGTGGACTCGCGTTGCCAGCGGTTACCGTCCCTTCGGGATGAAACGCTGGGTTTAGCCCCGCCAGCCCCGCTGCTGTTGTAGTGGAGCGTGGCCCGTCGTCCGTCTCTACAACGGTCCCGTCACAGGTCATATGTGAAGCGATCTCGGCATCAAAATAGTTTGTCTCCAGGGCGGTGGTGGCCCGCATCTGCGACTCGAGCGCCCAATCATCTTGGTCTTGCCGGGTAGCGCCGGTGGTTCGAGCGACAAACTCGGCTGTCTTACCCATGCTGATATAGACATTCGGGATCTCACCGGTTGCCCGAGGATCAATCCAATCCGCTCCGGTCTCAAAGGCTCCATCGGCTCGGTCGGCGGCGTCAAGAAACACCGGATGGGGTTCGACCTCGACGGGACGTTGAGTCGAAACTGACTCAACTCCCCCAACGAGAATCGCTTGAGCATCTCCTGCTTTGATAGCCTGCGAGGCCATTGCCGCTGCCTGTAGAGAGGAAGCACAAAACCGATTCACCGTGGTAGCGGGCAACTTATCGTATCCGGCCAACACCGCCACTCGCCGTGCAATATTGTCCCCTTGGAATCCTTCGGGGACCGCACAGCCAAGATAGAAGTCGTCCAGTTCTGAGGGCTGTAAAGTTGGGAGAGATGCCAGCGCGGCAGAAACCGCTGTGAGGGATAGATCTTCTGGCCGTTCTTGTGCGAGAGAGCCTTTGAGTGCGCGACCGATAGGTGTGCGTTTGACAGCGACAATGACAGCATCGTCAGGGTTGAGTTTCATTCGAAATGTGTCCTAGCGTCGTTATTTCTTATCTGATGACGCCTTGGCTTTCGCCAGACGGTCGGCGATGCCCATCAGCAACGGCGAACCAGCTGCTGCGACGAATGCTTTATCCACGGGTCGCTTTATTCTGATGGAAATCGGTTCAGGTGTTCCGGCCAATTCGGCTTCCCTCCCCATTTCGGGGTTCAATGAACACCGAACCGGGATATTGGTCATCAACCGGCGGATACACGAGTTGTTATGGTCACACCAAGTGATCGCCTCCGTGCGGTTCTGGAGCACTTTATTTGGGAAGTCCGGGTCCGCCAGCAACTGGCGACCAAGCATGATGGCATCGGCGTGGCCATCTTCAATTGCCCGAGCGGCTTGTTCCGGCTCGTACGTGTTGCTCAGCAGCAATGGGGTATCGGGGAGAGCAGCTCGGAAGATCTGCGGCTCGCTGTGTGACAGCATGGGCCCGGAGGTTTGCGGCAGGTTCTGGTCCATGGACTCGTAGTTCCCGTCGGTCAGTGCAATATACCCCAGACCTTCGTTCGCCACGTGCGCCGCAACTTCGGCAAATCCTTGAGGGCCCTGGCCATCCGGTAGGTGGTCATTGACGCTCATGCGCAGGCCAACAGGATAATCCGGCCCGACTTCGGCACGAATAGCCCGTACTGTATCGGTGAGGATACGCGCCCGGTTTTCTGCCGAGCCGCCGTATTCATCGTCTCGCCAGTTCGTCCGCGGGGACAGGAACGAAGAATACAGGTAGCGCATGTGTGCGCCGATCTCGATTCCGTCGAATCCAGCTTCTTTCGCCCGGAGCACCGAGGCCACGGTTTCTTCTTGGACTTCAAGAATTTCTGCTTTGGTGATTTCCTGAGGAGTTGGCATCGTGCGGCCGCCCGGGATGAACAGCCCGTTCGGCAACCGTGGTGCAGCCATGCGGACTGGTTTCGGACTCGCGGCTCGAGTTGGTCGACCTTCTGCTGGCACACCCATGGCGCCAAAACTTGGGAAGATCTGGGCAAAAATCGGTGTCCCGTGCGCATGAACGGCATCAACCATCCGCCTGAGTTCAGGGATGTAGCGGTCGTGGTCAAAGCGCATCGAGGGGCTAAACGGCGCCTCATCGTTACCCCGCACGGTCGCCGATCCACCGCCAATAATCAGCAGTCCTGCCCCGCCTTGAGCCCGACGAGTCAGAAAAGCGATGGACTGCTCACTCGGATGACCGTCTTTGGTCGGTCGCAGCACCGCCATCGGGCTGAGAACAAATCGATTTTTGATAGTCAGACCGTCGATCTTCCAAGAGCTACCAAGCACTTGGGTGACGGTATTGGTTGTTTGAGACATTTGAAGCTCCTCAATCAGTCTCTGGAGGATGGCGACACCACTCAGCTACGATTTGGAACGTGTTTGTTGAGTCTGCCGCGCAAGGTTTCTTCTCGTCGTGATGACGGGGATGTGTCGCTAGACTGCCGCGCGCGTACGTTGTTCGAGGTAGTCTCGGGCGAATGCAGCGTATTGCGCAAAGAGCTCGGCATCATCGATCGCACCAAGATCTACGACGTCGTTGGCCGCTTCGCCCTGCAATAACCGCTTCACCGGTACCTCGAGTTTCTTGCCGGTCTTGGTATGCGGAATGGCCCGCATTTCGATGATGTCATCGGGCAAGTACCGGGGTGATAGGTGTGTGCGAATTGCCGCCACAATATCGGCACGAGTCCGTTCTGCGTCGAAACCTGCGGCCGGTTGAATAAACAGCGGCATGTAGTAATCCTCTGCTCCGATTTCAGCCCCGATCACCATGGCTTCGGCCACTTCTGGAATCGCCTCGACGACGGCATAGATCTCAGCAGAACCGAGTCGTAATCCGTGACGATTCAACGTCGAGTCGGATCGCCCGTGGATCAGAATCCCTGACTCATTGAACTCAATAAAGTCACCGTGGCGCCAGACTCCTGGAAACATGGTGAAATAGCTGTCCCGGTATCGGCTGCCGTCTGCATCGCCCCAGAAAAACAATGGCATGGACGGCATCGGGTCAGTCACGACCAGCTCACCTTTTCCGGTGGTCGGCTTGCCAGTGTTATCCCAGGACTCAACTCGCACGCCAAGGGCAGGGACTTGAATGTGTCCGGCATAGACCGGTTCAGTGATCACACCCCCCACGAAGATGGAGCCGATGTCGGTTCCACCACTCATCGACGACAACCAGACGTCCCCAACATTGGAGTACACCCAGCGGTAGCCATCCAATGACAGTGGCGAACCGGTCACCTGGAGGCATTTGAGGTTTGATAGATCGTAATCCTTGGATGCTTCTACACCAGTTTTCTCACACGCGTGGATCAGGCCTGCACTGACACCAAGGGCCGTGGTCTTCGTCGCGGCGGCGACCTCCCACACTCGACTGTGCGATGGGTAGGTTGGGTTGCCATCGACCAAGACGGCGGTCGCTCCAACTCCCAGTGCACTGACCAGAGCGTTCCACAACACCCAACTTGTCGAAGCGACATTCAGGTACCGATCGCCAGGGCGCAACTCGGTGTGGAACATGAGCATTTTCAGTTCCTCAAGTAACGCTCCGCCGTGGCTATGGACGATCCCCTTCGGCTTGCCTGTGGTGCCTGAAGAAAACAGCACCCACAGAGGTGTATTGAACTCCACGTCAGTAAATTCCAGTGGTGCGTCCTGGAGGATAATCTCCTCCCAGCGCGCGGTTGGCACCTGAATAGCAGGTTCGGTGACGGCCGTATCTCCGGCCACCCATACCACGTGCTCGATCGATGATACTTCTGCCAGCACCGATTGCAGCGTCGCGGTGTTATCGCGGTCCTTGCCACTCAGAATGTGACCCGGTGAGGCGATGAGCACTTTCGGCTCTAACTGCGTAAAGCGCGAAGCGATCGCACCGGGGCCGAACTCGGGTGAACAAATGGACCAGACCGCACCGAGTGACGCGGTTGCTAAAAATGCGGTCACCGCTTCGGCGATATTTGGTAACACAGCAGTGACTCGGTCGCCTTGTTCCACACCCAAGGCCCTGAGGTGCTGGGCCAGTGCGGCCACATCATGGCGCAGCTGTTGCCACGAGACCTCGGTCTGTTGTCCGTCTTCTGCAACGGCCAACAGGGCGGTACCTTCGTGGCCCTCAAGTAGTTGGCGGGCAAAATTCAAGTGTCGACCGGGGAACCACTTGGTGTGTGGCATCGGGTCGGTTGTGCGGATCGGCCCGGACGCTGGCTCCATGTGAACGCCGGCGAACTCAGCGAAGCACTGCCAAAAGGCCGTTGGTTCATCGACCGACCATTGCCAGAGCTCTTGATAGGCATCAGCAATGTCGACGCCCTGTTTTTGCACGTACTGCCGAAATTCAGTCAGCTGTGCCGTCCGAATGGCTTCTGGATCGGCCCGCCAGATCATCGCTCCAAAGTCGGCTTGCTGGTCGATAATCATGACACTGCTGCCTTTCCGTAGGCTTTGCGCTGGGCGCCAATTTCTTGCGCGGACTGCGGCGGAGTTCCGATCAGCACGAATAACATCCGTGCGGTCTTGTCGGTCCGGTTTGCCCAGGCGTGGCTGGTTGCGCGTTGGACGACAACATCGCCGGCGGTGAGGGTGGCTTCACCATCATCGACTAACAACGTGATCTCGCCTTCGAGTACCACCGCATAATCTAATGAGTCAGTGCGGTGGAACCAGAAATGGTCACTATTATTATGCTCGTTGCCGGCTTGGGCCTCTTCCTGCCCGTCCAGTTCGGTGAAAATCAACGAGTCTGCGTCGTCCGGGTACACCGCATCTGGCGGGAAGTCTGCAATTCGCAGGATAGTTTCTCCCTCGGCAGGAAACGAAGGAATGTCCGTCTCGGCGGTTGCCAGGTCCTCGTCGGAGACGTGGTCGATGCCCTTCTCCGGGGTCCACCAGGGTACGGTCGCGCCGAATCCGGGGATATTTGGTGATTCAAAACTATTTGGCGCGTCTCCGTCATACAGGATGATGGCTTTACCTTCATCATCATGTCCGGTGACGACGCGTCGGACAGCTGCTCGTGCCATGATTAATTCTCCTCGTCCTCAAATGGGTACGGGCGTGGTTCCGGCCACCACGGTGGGACTTCTTTGGTTGCTGCAATCTGGTTGCGCAGGGTTCCGATACCTTCGAGTTCTAGCTCGACGACGTCTCCGGGCTCAACGAAGCGGCCAATTTCGACTCCGCCGCCGTAGCCCATGGTTCCGGAGCCGACGAGATCTCCCGGTTGTAGACCGTTGAAGATCGAGATGTATGCGACCAGTTCTTCTGGCGTGTACACAAAGTTTTCAACGCAGGTGTCCGAACGGACTTCTCCATTGACACGAACCTGGCCTTTGAGCCCCTCGATCGAGTCGATCTCATCCATCGTGGTGATCCATGGGCCGATGCCGTAGGCAAAGTCCTTACTGTGTTGTGCCCCCATCCCAATTGGGCCTTCCAACGCTTGTGCATCCCGAAGGCTCCAGTCGTTGAAGATCGTGATCCCAAAGATATGGTCCATGGCCTCATCTGGCGTCAGGTTGCGACCAGGTTTGCCCATGATGTATCCAATCTCGAGCTCGTAGTCGAGTTTCTCAGAGATATTTGGATACGGAATGACTTGGTCATGACCAACCACGGTAGACGTCGTGCCCTTAAAATAGCCCGGGCGCTCGTATACGGCGCGGACCGGCTTGGTTTTCGCAACGTTTTTAAAATAGTTTTCAATGTGCGTTCCAAAGGTCAGGCCGTCTCGAATCACCGGTGGATCGATAGCGGCGCGCCACTGGACGTCAGCAATCGCAGTCGAAGCGTCATCGGCGGCTGCTAACGCGTCATGTGCGATATCCAAGAACGCGTCTCCAATGGCGATCGCATTGGACAGGCTCGCAGGAAAGATGCTCAGGGCAAGCTCACGGGCTCGTTCTGCGGTGGCACCGCGACGCTGCAGCACCAGTGCATATGCTCGGGCAAGATCGATGACTCGGTCATTTTCGGGTTCGACAGCTACGATGCGCAGCTGTTCTCCGTCGAGGGTGGAAACGGCAATTCTTCCAAGTTTCATAAAGCGACTCCTTAGGGTGCATTTTTTCTGGGTGATTATTGGGTGTTGGGGTCATCCATCTCAGTACCCCCTGATCTGAGGTCTCTTCGTCGTGGACGTCAGGTGTAGACGCAGGCAGATTCGTGTCGAATGTTGGCCAGGGGCAGTAACTCGATAAGATCTTGTAGTTCAACACTGTCGGAAGCGGTGCCGAAGATATAGCGGTCTGGGCGTACAACGACCGCCGATGCGTTCGACGCTTGAAGTAATTGAGCATTTTTTGCCGTATCAAGCAACACGACGATGTCGCGGCTGTCTTCGATTCGACCACGAAGTGCCTGGTCCAGTTGTTCATAAACCTCGCGTTGTGCAGCGATTACAAACCGCACGCCGAGCATGTCATCCAGTCGTACGTCATCCGTCAAAATCGATTGGACGCTCAGTCGGCCAGCCTGCTCATCAAGTGCCCCTCGATGAAGTCCTGCACCCAATGGCGGTGAAACCGGTGCAGCAGCCATTGGGTTGGCACGTATGTTGGCATCGCGGTGAGCCGCTTCTTCCGAATTCGTCGTCTGTAAGAAACCGGCGGCAGTGACCGCTTGTTCAACCCAGAACTGGGCGTGGGGCTTTCGTTCTGACTCGTAGGTATCCAAGATGGAGTCCTTGGCTTGGCCGCGTTTCACCAAGTCCAGTTTCCACGCGAGGTTCGCGATATCCCGCAGGCCGGCACACAACCCTTGCCCGAAGCACGGCGGGGCCAAATGTGCGGCGTCGCCAGCGAGAAAAACATTACCTTCACGCCAAGATTTAGCGATCCGACCACGGAACATATAGATTGCTTGGCGCTCCGGTTCGAATTGAGAAGCCGGTAGCACACCATGACTAATGCGTTCGATGGCCTCAGGCGTGATAATTTCTTCTGGATCATCTTCATCCATCACCAAGAACTCCATACGAACCCGAGTACCGGGGAGTCGAATCCACATGGCCGGACGCGTGTGATGGAGCAAGAAGATCATGTCGTCTTCATAACCGGGACTGTCGTGCAGGTGCCCATCAACGACGACCCAACGGGCATCTTCACCAAACTTATCGGCACCAATATCGAGTGATCGACGAACAAATGACTTGGCGCCGTCAGCACCGACGAGCCAACGTGCCGTGTAGACGCCTTGCGAGCCATCGGTTTCGCGAACTGTGACTCGTACCCCTTCATCAAGGTTCTCAAAGTGCATCACTTCCACACCGCAACGCAACTCCACGCCAGCGGATTCATCGACCACTCCGCGCAGCAGCCGTTCCACGTCAGGCTGGTGAAACGTCACGTCATCGTGCCAACCTTGAGATCCCAACTGACCTGTCGGCACAGACACGAGTTTTTCGCGCGCTTCGTTTTGCATGTGCATGGCCGTCATGGGTTTGGTGACTTTAGCTAGTTCATCGGCAATCCCCAAGGACTGCAGCACTCGCATGACTTCACCGTCAAAGTGCACGGCCCGTGCTGTCGGCCACAATTCTGTTTCTTTCTCAAAGCCGATCGCAGTGAGGCCAAGTCGTCCCAGGAGCGCTAGAGCCCCCACCCCGACTGGGCCACCTCCGACGACTATGACGTCTGCGTCAAATTCTTGAGACATTCCCTGACCTTCCGGTTCGGTTCGTTTCGTATCGATCGTAATTCATATCACACCGTTATGCAATCTATGTCGCAGATTATTGGCGCCTAATCCAACTAAGCACGCCAGACGCTCTTCAGATTGCAGAATTCGCGAATGCCCTCGGCTGCCAGTTCGCGTCCATAGCCGGAGTTCTTGATCCCGCCAAAGGGCAGCTCTTGATAGGACACGGTCATGCCATTAATGAAGACAGCCCCGGCTTCAATTTTGCGCAGAAACCACTCCTGCTCCTCGACGCTTGCCGACCACACGGCACTGGAGAGCCCAAAATTCGTCTGATTGGCCACCTCAAGCGCCTCTTCAGCAGAGTGCACCTTATACACGGTGGCTACTGGCCCAAATGCTTCTTCCTGAACCAGCCGCATGTCCTCCGTCAACCCAGCAAGCACGGTCGGTGCATAAAAATACCCGGGACTTTCGGGGATGTAACCACCGGTAAGGACTTCGACCCCTTTTTGCACCGCATCTTCGACCAGTTCTGCGAGCTCATCGCGACCCTCGCGAGTAGCCAATGGACCAATCTGCGTTTCCGGATCAAGCGGATTGCCGACCTTGAGGCTGGACATTTGTTCGACGAACGCCGCGGTAAATTCGTCGTAAATGTCAGCGTGGACAATGAATCGTTTGCCGGCGATACATGACTGACCATTATTATTGGTGCGCGCCAATACGGCAGTGGAGGCCGCCGCCTGGACATCAGCGGACGGCATGACAATGAACGGATCCGAGCCCCCCAACTCCAAAACAGTCTTCTTAATGTGGTCACCAGCCACTGATGCGACCGAGCGTCCTGCAGGCTCTGACCCGGTCAGCGTGACGGCTTTTACTCGCGGATCAGCGATTACGGACGCCACATCACCGCCGCCAATCAATAACGCACGGAAGGAGCCTGCCGGAAACCCTGCGCCCTCAAATAAGGTGTCCAAAAATAGCGCTGCTTGCGGAACATTCGAAGCATGCTTCAGCAGTCCGGCATTTCCCGCCATGAGCGCCGGTGCAGCAAAGCGCACAACCTGCCAGATTGGGTAGTTCCACGGCATCACCGCAAGCACGACACCCAGCGGCTGATAAAAGGTCCAAGCGCTCGAGGCGTTCACTTTTGATGGATCCTCCAGCTGCTCCCCTGCCAAAAACTCCTCGGCATGATCAGCATAAAAGCGCATGGCATTGGCGGCCTTATGAACTTCTGCTATCGACTGATGGATCGGCTTGCCCATCTCAATCGTGACCAGCTCGCCAAGCCCTTCAGCCTTCTCTTCTAAAATGTCGGCCGCCGCGTACATCCAGGCTGCTCGTTGGGAAAATGTTGTGTTTCGCAACTCGACGGCAGCGCGAGCCGCCTGGGCGATTCGATGCTCCACCTCATCGGGAGTATGGCGGTCAATGACGATTTCTGTGGATTCGTTTGCCGGGTTAATAGTTACAAGCGACATGGTCGCCCCTTCCTTCTGAGACTTGGATCACCTACACTATATGAGATACGATGCGTTTCGTACAGCATTGTTTGAAAACTCGCTCAAGAGGTTTCAGAAAGACCCGAAGCAAGGAGTGAAATGAGCATTGAGAATAACCCCGACATCCGGCGACCGTTATTCCTGACAGACCAAGATGTTGCAACGCTGGCTAATTTTGAAGACGCGATTGCGGCGATTCGGGCGGCGTACTCAGTCGCCGAAGATGAGCAACGAACACCGGGACGCATTTTTGCAGACTCACAGCGTGAATGGATGCGCATCATGCCGTCAATTCCTGCTTCGGGCCAGCTGTTTGGCGCAAAATCCATCGTGGGAAGTTTCGCCGACGGTCTGCAGGTCAGCTACATGATCAATCTTTTCGATAAAGATACCGCCGAGCTTGTCGCATTGATCGACGGTAATCGTGTCACAGGGCTGCGAACCGCTTCGACCACTGCTGTGGGAGCTTCTACCATCTTGCCGAACAAACCGGTATCCGTTGGGGTCATCGGCTCTGGTTTCGAAGCACGCTCTCACCTGCAGGCCCTGGGCAATGTAGCAGAGTTTTCATCCATCCGAGTGTTCAGCCCGACTCCGGCTAATCGGGAAGCTTTCGCGACGGATTTCAGCACCAAAGATGGCTCGCAAGCCATCCCAGTTTCAAGCGCTGATGAGGCCGTAGATGGGGCCGATTTGATTTTGTGCGCGGCTCGTTCGCGTGACGAAACACCCATCATTCGAGCCGAAACTGTGGCCCCCGATGCCACGGTTATTTCAATTGGTTCGACTACGCGTGGTCAGCGCGAAGTCCCCGTCGAACTGATCGATCAAGCCTCCACGATTGTGGTGGACACCTATGACGAAGTAGTGCACGACAGTGGCGATATGTTGGCCGCACAGGCCCAAGGGATCAGTCTCAACGGCAAAGTACTCAGCCTGAACACCGCACTACGTTCTGAGTCTTCCATGGACACCTCGAATGGAATTCGGATCTATAAATCCACGGGCTCTGGCCTCCAGGACATCGTTGTCGCTGAGATGCTATACAACCGTGCCCGCGCCCTAGGCGTGGGCACCGAACTGCCCGTAACCATCGTTACAAGCGCTAAATAACTAAGGAGCAAATATGTTGAACTACTCAGTAACAGAAGCACGCGCATGGGCGCGTGAAAAATTTGTGGGGGCAGCTGCCGTCACCCACCCATCGTTTACTGCGGATTTCTCGCAGTTGAACGAGGATGCAATCCGACACGATGTCCTACGTCTCAAAGAAATGGGATACACCGGCACTCTCCTGGTAGCCGAAGTAAATATCACCCCCGAAGAAAATGCGCGGATGGCAGCGATCGCCCGCGAAGCCGCTGGCCCTGACTTCGGACTGTTTTTCCACGCTATTTACGGCACCCTGGAGCAAAACATCGAGGCAGCCAAATTAGCTACCAAATCCGGTGTGGATCGCGCCCTGTTGGCGTATCCAGCCTCATTCTGGCCCACGTCCTTAGACGAGGTGTTCGACTACACCAAACGATTCACTGAAGAAACGCAACTGGCCACGATGCTGTTCCCACTCCCAGCTTGGGGATTCGAACGCATCCACCCGGCAGGCATGCCCGTCGATTTCGTGCGTCGCGTTATCGATGAGCTACCAAACATCGTGGCGATCAAAGCAGAACAAGGCTACCCCGGCATCCCAGGACTGATGGAGATGTATCACCACTTCCGGGATGAAGTCGTTATCTCTTCCCCTATCGAAGCCAGCACCATTCCACTGATGTCACAGATGGATATCCAGTATTCTGCCACTGCTAACACGAACTGGATGGGTGACTACTACCCACGAGTTTTCGACATGGCACGCAACGGGCAATGGGAGGAAGCCATGAAGCTCTACTGGCAGGCCACCCCAGCACGGGCTGCAAACGATGCAGTATCAGCGACATCCACTCCCGGAACGAACATGATCAGTCGGACCCAATGGAAATACCAAGAGTGGCTATCTGGCTATAACGGCGGCGCCCTTCGTCCGCCAGCCACGAAACTACCAGACCGCTTCATGAAGCAACTTCGCGCAAGTCTAGAAGCTTCTGGCCTTTATGTAACCGACTCTCCTGATGAGGAATTCGTACACGGGCGCGTTCCTGCTCGCGCACCTAGAGTGTCCGTCGGAGCCTAAATCTGACATGCAAATGCCGGTTCCTGCAGCTTATATCAGCTGCAGGAACCGGCATTTTGTTATCCAACCTTTTCCGCCCGATACGGGTGGGTCCGATCCGTCACCCCGAGACGTATACGACGGGATTTGTATGGTCTTCGTAACAGCGGCACATCAATACCAACCTAGAGCTGATCAAACTGATCATGCCGAAAACGCTTGACGACCGTTGCACCCCTCAACAGGTGGGTGCAACGGTCGTTATACATGTAAGCCGTCAGCTGTTCGGTATTAGAAGCGGTTGCGGACGTGCCTTTCGCGGCCATAAAGAAATGCTGCTGCAATGACGACGAAACCGTAAATGAAGCGACTTTCGGACTCGCTCATTCCGACACTCAGCACAATCGTGGACAACAAAGTCAGGATCAGTGCACCTAACACTGTCCGGGTATAGCTGCCATAGATCGAACCGAAAGTCGTACCGCCCAGCAGCACCGCGGCCAGACCAGTAAAGAAGTACGGTTCGCCGATATTGGCAGACCATCCGGCACTAAAGCTTGCAATAAACATCCCTGCGATCCCTGCGGTTATCCCCGACGTGGCAAACGTCAAAGTCCAGACTTTGCCGGTGTGGACCCGCGTCAACTCGGCGGCTCGGGCATTCGTTCCAGTGGCATACACGCGACGGCCACTGGCAGTCCGGGTCAAAAACAACCACACCAGCACGACCGCAGCGAGCACAATCAATAGGATCGGCGGGATGGGAAGCCCGAAGGTCGTCCCGTTAATGGCGGTCAACGCTCGAAGGGCATCCGGCGGAGCGGATGTGAAATTCGCTTTAGCCACAAACAGGGTGCCGCCGACCAGTGCGGCATTTATCCCCAGCGTCAGCACGAGGGGTTGAACATCGTATCGATGACTAACAAATCCAACGAAGGCGCCCACGAGACCACATATAACGACTGTCATCAGCAGCGCCAGAGGTATCGGCCAGCCAGCTCCCCCTGCGAGATTCGAGGAGATAAAAGCACCCACGATAATATATCCGGGTATCGCTAGATCCAGACCCCCAATGAGTACCACGAAAGTTTGACCCAGTGCGGCAAGCGCCAGCAGCGCCGCAAGAATGAGCACAGATACGATAGACAGCCGATTAACGAATGCCGGAATGCTGATGACAAGCCACAGAATCAGCGCCAACAGAACCAACAACTGCAAAATCGGAAGTCTCAAAACGAAGAAGCGAAACTTTGTCCATCTGGACGGAACTACTGGCGCATCAAGAGGCGCGTTGACAACAGTACTGGTGGTGGTCACTGGACTTTTCCTCTCTGCCGCGCTGACAACAGGGTCGCACTGACGAGTACGCCAACGACAAGAACGATGCCGTAAGCAAACTGGATAAGATTTGACTGCACGCCACCTGCAGTTAGCAACTGCTGGATGAGATAGATGGCAAAGGCTCCAAAGAGAGTTCCTAACATACTTCCTCGGCCTCCAAGAAGACTGGTGCCACCCAGTACGACCGCTGCGAGCCCCAAGAGCGCGTAGGTTGTAGCCAACGCTGACTCCGAAGATTGCAGCAGCGCTGCCAGTGCGATGCCACCAATACCAGCAAAGAGTCCGCCGAGACCGTAAGCCAAAATCCGAACCACAGTCACGTTGACGCCGGAGCCGAAAGCTGACTGATCGCTATCCCCGGTTGCCAACAGGTTACTGACGAATGCGGTACGCCTAAGCAAAAACCAAATGAGCGATGCAGCGCCAATGGTCAACAGTGCACCAGGAATGAAGCCAAGGGTTCGTGCCAATCCCGCGCTCCACCGATCGGCCGCTTGAACCGGGTTTGGTGCGATGGTTTGTGATAAACCAATAAGTATGAAGAGCATTCCTACTGTCGCGACGACCGGGTGCAATCTGACCACTGCAACAAGGATTCCGTTGATCATCCCGACACTGGTCGCCAGAATCAACAGAATCGGTATTGAGAAGTACCAAGTACCAAGCCCCGCGGGCATCAACACAGCGATGAAGATAACGCTAATGAAGGTGGTCAGAGGCCCCACTGAAATGTCCATCCCACCGGAAAGGACTGACGGTGTTGAGGCGAAACCCACCAGTGCAAACGGTGCGAAGGTGCCCAAGATGGCCGGCCATCGAGTTGGATTCGCGAAGCTCGGCGAGACAATAATATTCAGAGCCAGCAACACGATGCATAGCAGCAGTGCGAATGCATAAGGACGCTGTTGTAGAAAAGCAAATATCTTACTCATACTGCACTTCCATTTCTTGACCAAAGTATGCTGTCACAATCGACTGCTGGTGAAGGTCGCTTCCGGCAAGCTCTGCAAAAACGGTCTTGTCCCGAAAGACCAGCGCTCTGTCCGCCAGTTGGACGATTTCGTCGACTTCGCTTGACAGCACCACAACGGCGGTTCCTTGCGATGCAAGGTCCTGAAGCGTGCGGTATATCTCAAGCTTGGTTGAGATATCGACCCCACGAGTGGGGTCATTGAGCAACAGAACCGAAGGTTCCGTCGCCAACCACCGCGCGAGCAGCACTTTTTGTTGGTTCCCGCCGGAGAGCGTGGTGATGGAATCGTCGGGACGCCCGAACTTAATACTGAGACTCTGGATATACTCCCGAAAGCGCGCAGCCATGCGTTTCCTGCTCAGGAATGGCCCAATCTTGTCTTTACGCATCGTCGGCAGCCCAAAGTTCTCCTGGATGGACATCTGTTCAAACAACGATTCGCCACGACGTTCTCTGGGCAGATAAGCAATCCCCAAACCAGCTGCATTGCGCCGTCCAACAGGAGTAGCTGACTCATGTTGGTCTGCTTCGAGTCGCGATACACTTCCCGGTCCGCCTGCGAAACCGCTGAGACGACGAATGAAGATGTCCTGCCCATGTCCTTCGAGTCCGCAGAGTCCGACGATTTCACCGGCTCGAATGTCCACGTTTATTTTCGTAGCCTGTTCTGCCAATTGGATATCCCTAGCTTGCAGAACTACCTTGCCGCGTTCTCGATGGGGCTTGAGACTCTCCTCTAGGCCATCTTTTGAACCGGTCATATCTTGTATCAATCCGCTTATGGTCATTGTTCCCTTTGTAACCGTGGAGATAGTTTGACCGGAGCGCAGTACGGTAACTCGATCTGAGATTTCGGCTACTTCGTCCATGCGGTGAGAGATAAAAAGAACTGCCGAACCCTCCGCGGTTAGCCGCCGGATCTCGTCAAATAGCCGGTCTCTGGTTTGCACATCAAGTGCAGCGGTTGATTCATCCAGAATCAGGACTCGAGGTCTACGGACTAACGAGCGAGCGATGCTCACGGCCTGTCGTTCTGACAAAGAAAGCTCAGCTGCAGGGACATCCAATTGGGCCTTTCCCAGAAGCCGCTCCAATACCTCGGTTGCCCGCTGTCGTTGGGTCGCCGTCTTAAATCGTCGACGAAATATCCCGTCTGAGCCCAGCCAGATATTCTGCAAGACGGATTGGTGGCTTGCAGTGAGTACTTCTTGGAAGACCGTTTCGATGCCATAGTGACTAGCTCCGCGAGGGCTGCGCTGCGTGAGATTTGCGCCATTAAGCACTATCTTGCCACTATCTGGCTGGTGGACCCCTCCTAGAATTTTTACTAGCGTGCTTTTTCCAGAGCCGTTCTCCCCCAGGAGCGTGTGTACTTCGCCGGGGAATAGTTCGATATTGGCGTCTACTAACGCCGTCGTGGCGCCAAACGTTTTTCCAATCTTTGCCATCTGCAACAACGGCCGTCCTCGTTTTTCCATGGAACCTCTCAGCGTGGTGTTGTGCTTTGCATCACATTCATACCATACTGTACGTATCGAACCGTGTCGATACTTTTCGCACATACCCTCGATGTTAAAAAACACGTTATGTACACCAAGGAGAAAACGTGACTAAACACAATTCATCACGCACCCGATTACCAATGCTTTTGAGCGGCGTTGCGACGGCGGCCTTGCTGCTTAGCGGCTGCACTGGGAATGGCGCCGAAGAAAATGATGCAGCTGGCGCCGCAGACGACTCTGCTGTTCAGGCCGGATCGTGCGGTTCGATCCCCGAGATGACACCAAACGACCCCAACACCCTGCTGGGAGAAATGAGCGAAGAAGTTCAAGCCGCCTATCAGGGCTACCCGTATGAGGTCAAGAAATCGCAGTGGCAGGATTGGAAACCAGACCATGACGGACCATATACGGCCGCGATGGTCACTGATCCCCCTACCAACCCGTTTCAGGTGGCACTCTATGAATCGATGCGGAACACCCTTGCAGAAAATGATGTCGAACTGATTGCCGAGTACGCGCCAGCTTCGCATGCGGATGTCCCACAGCAGCTGCAACAGTTTGAAGAGGCTATCTCCCAAGATCCAGATATTATCTTCTTCTTGCCCCTCGCGCCCGATTCCACTTCTCGATGCTCTTGCCAGTGCAGCTGATGCAGGTATCCCCGTAGTCATTTTTCAGGTGCCGGTAGATTCTGAACACGCTGTGAGTGTCTCGCTAAATCCAGTGCTCCAGGCAGCTGAAACTGGTGCGTCGGTCTTTAGTTCAATGGGTGGAGAAGGCGCCGTCCTGCGGGTGCTAGGTGTCCCAGGGAATTCCACTGACACCTTTGCCACTATGGGCTATGACGCAGCCTTGGAACAGTGCCCTGACATCACTGTTGCCGGTGAAGTCACTGGTACGTTCGAACCGGGGACAGCACAGGCCGAGACGTTGAACTTCCTATCGAGCAACCCGACGCCTGTCACCGGTGTGGTTCAATCTGGAACGATGGGCGTTGGAGTTCTGCAGGCCTTCTTAGACTCAGGACGCGACCCTGTCCCGATCGCTGATATTGGTGCCACCCAGGGTTTCATCAGCTGGGCCATCCAAAATCCTGAATACCCCTACACCGGTTCAGTGAGCCCTGCCACCAGAATGGGCGATGTCTACGCAAATGTGGGCATCCGGATGCTCAATGGCGACGGCCCTAAGGTCAACCAGATGGTCACAGCAGCTCAGATCCTCGACTCTGAGAATATTGGGGAACTTGGCGATGATTCTTGGGAGATCACTGATCAAACCCTCTTTGATGGTGAACCGGAAGCATTCTTCCCTGAAGAACACCTCGATGAGTTATTCACCAACTAATACTTGACGAATAAGTTATTCGCCTTCTCGTGGTCCTAGCATCGTGAGAGGGCGAATAACAGACTTGTATTCAATCCCTACCGACAAGAACTTTAACACCGCGACGCTCTTGTTATCATGACATCTCGGAGCTGATCGCCGTCATGAATCGCAATAGATATACCGACTTACGACAGAATGCCCCAATGAGTTGAGACCCCTGGGCAAACTGCAGGCCCTAATAAATCGTCATCCGTAATAGCGGCGAATCTGACGTTTACTATTTCGCTTGCAAACCTAAAAACCCCTGTCGAGAATCCTTCACTTCAGGGTAATCAGGATCCAAGCCTGCGCGCGGGGATCGAGTAAACGCGGGGCCGAGCTGCAAAAGTAGGCGCTTAGGTGTAATTCCTCGTGAGGTTGTGAGGCAGGTCTGACCGGTAGCAGGACCCGTTATCGGTCATCACAGCAGCCACAATGAGTCCGGCATCGGCGAAGAATGCTTGAACTCGTTGCCAGAACCCGGTGGCGGTTTCTTGACGTTGATCGGACAGGATCTCAGAGCAGGCCAGCCGGGAGTAGTCGTCTACCGCGTGATGCAGGTAAGCGTAACCGCGGTCCTTGTGACCGTACCCGTTGTTTTTGCACCCGGCCATCCCGAGTTTTCAGTGGCCACCACCTTCGGGAACCAGGCCCAGTTTTTTGATATCCACATGTACCAACTCACCAGGTGTGGTCTTCTCATAGCGGATGGAGGCCGGTGTGCGCCCCGGGATCCCAGATGGTAGCTGATCCGATGCGGACCCCACCGACGAGTACATCGCAACATAAGAGCTCGCTGCTCCCGCCGGAGTGATAACCGGTTGAATGACCGATGCGGCCGCGAGAATCGATCCGTCAGTAGGTCACCGGCCCGATACCGGGTGGCCCATTTCGATGCGGTGGCGGGTGAGACCTGGAATCGTTGGCCAGCTCGACGGGTTGTCCAGCCTTCTTCAACTATGAGCACAGCAAACCGTCGACGTCCTTCAGGAGTCTAGGGTGCATAAGGATGGGACAAGAAGACCCCGGTTTGATGAGTGTTGTGGCAAACTCCATCTGTACCGGAGGTCTTCTTCCTACCACGAGTGTTCACAATCTCTCAAGGAACTACACTTGGGCGCTCCATCAAAGCTGATAGTGCGCTAAAAATCTCGCGTCAACTTCCGTAGGCTCCTAATGCACCGTACAGACAAATAGCGTGCATCTCCTCTTCGCACTAGAGAAAGATATGAAGCTCGGCGGTCACATCAGTGATTGTGGCTCGAGATAACCGGCCATCACCCAGGCGGAACTACGTGGTTCCGAAACCAATGCCTCGCCGTGTGCATATGGGGCAGGTCGGAGATGATGACCCGCAAAAATCTGGGCCAACCCCTCAACCTTCAACAATCGTGCTGGATTTATAGGCCCGTGGTTGGATCGCGGCCAACCCAACTTCTCGCGTCTGATCAGAGACTGAACCCCCGCAAGACGCAATGCTTGCAGTGTTGGGTATGAGAGCTCTCGTTGGCACCACGCAGTAATGTGAAGATCCGCTAGATCTCGGGCTTCAACGCAGCCTAGCGCATTGCGTGACCTTGACCCTTTCAACTCATGCTCGCCGGACATAGAGTCAAGATCGCACAACTGTCAGTCGTCTGCACAGCCGGACAAATTGGGTAGGCGTCCCTCTGAACGACGATCAGAAACTTAGCATTTCGTCTTGATTTAAGGCGAAGAAGACCTCTAAACCCCAACCTTCACTGTAGTTCGGTTAACCTTCGAGCTTCCATAGCAAGATTGAGGTCCTGCATTTAGCTGAAGGCGTGGCCATAGCGAATAACGTAGTTGACGCTTATGTTCGGAGCTCGTGTCAGTTTTTAACACTTCGCCGCAGAGCCCTCAATGAGAGCTCTATTGCTAGGGGCTAGGAGTCAAACGCTCTGTTGTGTCTGAACTGAGATTCCAGGCAGAAGCTGCACCAGACGTTCGAGATCAAGTGCTGAATCCCCCACACCGAGTAGATAACGATCCGGACGGATGACGACCGCCGAAGAACTACTAAATTCCAGAAGCTGATTGATTTTCTCTGCTTCGTGAATGACGACAATGTGGTCACTGGATTCAATCTGGTTGCGTAGGTTCGAATTCAACTGCTCGTATAGTTCTGTGTCGGCAGCAATCAAAAAACGTAGCCCAACCAGCTCATCCAGGCGCGTACCGTCCGCCAGTATGGGCTGTATGCTCAAGTAGCCCGCAATGTCGCCTTCGTTTTCGTCATGCAATCCTGGGCCAATGGGCGGAGAAACCGGGGCTGCATCCATTGGATTGGCCCACAGATATTCGTCTCGCTTACGTGCCGCTTCTGCGTCCGTTGTCTGAAGAAACATCGCAGCGTTGGTCGCTTGTTCCACCCAGAATTGGGCGTGCGGCTTGCGCTCTGTCTCATAGGTATCCAGAAGGCTTTCATCCGCGACCCCTCGTTTAACGAGTCCTAACTTCCATGTCAGGTTCGCAACATCTCTGATTCCTGCACAAAGCCCTTGCCCAAAACACGGCGGAGCTTGATGAGCAGAGTCTCCGGCGAGGAATATTCTGCCTTCTCTCCATCGTTGAGCAATTCGTCCTCTAAAGGTATAGACTGCCTGACGCTCTGGATGGAATTGCGCCGCTGGAAGTATTCCTCGACTGATGCGTTCAATGGCCGCCGGGGTGACAATCTCGTCAAGGTCATCTCCCTCCATAACCATGAATTCCATCCGAACACGGGTCCCTGGTAAGCGGATCCATAAGGCTGGTCGAGTGTGGTGACAAAGGAAAACCATGTCGTCTTCGTAGCCGGGGCTGTCAACTAAATGGCCGTCTACGACGACCCATTCGGCATCCTGGCCGAATTTTTCACCTTCTATTTCCAAAGCTCGGCGTATCGGCGATCGAGCACCGTCAGCGGCAATGAGCCATTTTGCGCGAAGTACTGCTGCTTGGCCGTTCGAGTCGACAACATTGACTTCAACCCCTCCTGAAATATTTCTGACTTCATGCGCAGCCACACCACTACGCAGTTCAATATTAGGCAGTTCAGAGATCCGCTGTCGTATCAGACGCTCGACCTCGGGCTGGTGGAATGTGATGTTATTAGGCCATGCTTGTGAGCCGAATTGTCCCGTAGGCACCGAAATTAAAACTTCCCCAGTTTCATTTTGAAAATGAGTTGAGGACATTGGCAGGGTAGCCGCCGTCAGCTCTTCTGCTACGCCCAAGGTTTGTAGTACGCGAAAAATCTCCCCGTCGAAATGCACAGCACGAGCGGTGGGCCACGCTTCAAGGTCTTTCTCAATGCCAATAGCAGTCAAGCCGGCTTGACCCAACAACGCCAGCGCAGTTACTCCGACCGGGCCTCCACCGACCACGATGACATCTGCGTCATGAACCTCAACCATTTCAACTCCCTTAAGTTCGAAACGTTTCGCATTTAATGTAATTCATGTCACACCTTAGTGCAATGCTCTTGAAGTGGCCCCTCCAAGAAGTCAACTACACCCTCTTACCTTCGTATGGGTCGCGAACGAGATTACGTTGCGTTCCTAGGCCAGTGATATTGCCTTCAATGACGTCACCAGCTTGAAGGAATCTCCCCCAGTGCGAACCGTTACCTTGTGGCGATCCAGTGATCACCATGTCACCGGGATGCAATGACATAAACGACGATATATACGAGATCAGTTTCGGAATATTAAAAATCATGTCACTGGTGTCCCCTTGCTGCATTGAAGTTCCGTTCAGTGACAAACAGATCTCGAGGTCGTGAGGATCTTCGACGAATGCGGCTGGCACGATGTATGGGCCCGTGGGGAAGAATGTCGAATGGTTCTTCGAGCGCATCCAATCGGTTCCCATCATTGGAATATCTTTTCGAGGCACAAGGCTGCGAGTGGTGATGTCGTTGCAAATCGTGTATCCGGCCACATAATCCATGGCGTCTTGTTCAGAAACGCGGTAAGCGTTCTGTCCAATGACTACTCCGAGCTCGAGCTCCCAATCATGATCGCTGCCGACCTCCGGAAGGAGCACGTCGTCATATGCACCAGATATTCCCGAAGCAGATCCGACCCATACGTAGGGCTCTCCGTTTTGTGCTCGATCGTCTACTTCCTGTGCCGCTTGCTCACGCAGAGCTTCGGCAGAAGCGTCAGGGTCACCCAGCTGATGCGCCACCGTTATTTCAATAACGTGTTGGCGATAGTTGGCTCCTGCCGCTATCAGCTGACCTGTTGGAGTCACCGGCGGCAGGATCTGAAGATCTACGACCGGAGTGGAGTCGAAAGCTGCGCGTTTTTGCTCATCTTGAGCAAATTCATTCAAGCGTTCAAAGTTATTTTTCCAGTCAGAAAGCAGAACTGCAGTACTGGTGACCCCTGGGATAACGCTAGAAATATTGTAGACTCGATCTGCAATCACGATGCCTGGGAAACATTTCTCCCCTGCACTAAATGTGCCTATTGAAAACTGAACTCCCATAGCATTCCTTCCATCATGGGCTGCGTTTACCGCAGCATTTGAGCACGGCTCTCAGGTGCCCGATAGCGAGTGTTGTGTAAAGGTTTCGTGGTTTTTACCGCCACGAAAAAGTTGAGGATCAACAATGTAGACCGAGGTGCTTCGCACAGTCTTGGCGTTACGAACTCCCCAAGGCTGCCTCAAGTACGTCAGACCTCCACAGTGAATGAATATTCTGAAACGTGGACGGCAGCATACCCAGCTCATCACGCATATGGACAAGCAACTCAAGGCCAGCAGCCGAAGGGACAAGAGTAGTCGGCTTAGTGTCCCATCCCGATTCTCGCGCCCGTGGACCGAAACCTGCTTGTGCCAGCAACTCGAGACCTTCTTGCCGGCGTGCACTAGCGGTCCACGTAACTCCCTCATGCAGTAGTTTCAAATACAAGTGCAATCGCGGCTGAATCTCGTCGAGTCGAGACTCGCATACCACGATGCCTTGGCCGGGATAGTCTCTAGCCAAATCATTCACCGTTGCCAACTGAGTAAAACCTTCTTGCTCGGCCATTTCATCAAGAGGTGGACCAAGCAACGTTGCGTCCACCCGATCGCCCAAAAGTGCAGCCAAACGTTCGCTCACACCACCGATTTCGACGAATTCGACGTCTGAGACTTTTTCCTCAGCAAGTAAATACTTCGCTGCAATGGCGAACCCATTGGATGCTGCATCAACTGCGAAACGGAGTCCCGATAGCTCTGATAAATCGGTTAACCCCGGTCGTGCATAAAGCCCAAGAGGAGTCGTGCACTCAATTTGTCCTACCAACCGAAAATCATCAACGCGCTGATTCCACACCAGTATGTTATCGATGGCAGTTATGGCAACATCGCACTCTCCGTTGAGGAGATCGTCCCGCTGCTCATTGCTAGATCTCGTGACCTTTGAGTCCACATTGAGCCCGATTTTCTCGAAAACCTCAAGATGCTTCGCTACAACCACCGGAACCGGGGACACGAAATATGTTTGTCTAAGCGTCTCAGCCATAATTCCTATTCCTATTTGCCGCCCCGTCGAACCCTGCTGTAAAGGCTTGGGCTGTTCACCGAATTAGCAGAACGAATCGTCTGATGCCAGGAGGCCTTGTACCTTGATGCCGGCACACGTACGGACTAAATCAACTATGATCCGGCCTCGTCGAGAAGCCCAAGCCTCTCGACGAGACCGCGCGACGGAGACACCAGGAGTCGCAGTCCGTGTCGCCTGATCAAGCGCACTTCCCACCATGCCGCGGGAATGTTACTGGTTAGGTCGGTGTGTAGCGCCCATGCGTATCAGCTCGTCCTCAGTGCCCGGCACGAGACCTTCTTCGGTCGCAGTCGGTTGCGGGGCCGGCGGAAACGCCTCGAGCATCGACTGCGGTAGTTCCTGATTGCGGTAGTAGTCATTCGGCCCATCCTCAGGCGTGAAGAACGGTGGTTCCCAATCGGGAACATAGTTGCGATAGCCACCCGTGTTTACTTCCGTGCGAAGACCGCTTGGATCTCGGAAGTACAGGAAGTCTTGTTCCCCCATGCCATGCATTCCAGGACCAAACTCGACGCCAGTGCCGTTCTCCATCAAAACATCCGCGGCGCGCCGCAATTCGTCGGGAGTGTCGAGCCAATAGGCATAATGATGGATACGGCCGGGAACGTCGGAAGCGTCCAGAATGATTCCCAGGTCGTGAGACTTCTCGTTCGTGGTGATCTGACACATGAAGGTAACGTTGCCGTCATCGATGCCGACGAAAGCCATAATGCGGAAGCCGAGATGATCACGGTACCACTCACCTAGCTCCCGCGGATCGCGCGACGCGATGGTGATGTGGTCGAGCTGGCGCGGGGCAAGGCCGTGGAAAGTGCGGCGTTGTGGTCGTTCGATGGAATTAGACTTGAACTCTCCGTCGGCTTTGTAACGCTCAACTTCCCAGAAGAGGCGCATGACATGCCCATGCGGTCCGGTGAAGACGTAAGAACGACCGATTCCTGCTTCTGGCTCGTGCCATTCACCCTTATATTCGGTCGCGTCGATTCGCCGAGCTGCCTCTTCAAGGGCTTCCTGGGAACTTGTTCTCCACGCCATGAGGGACATTCCAGGCTGTTCACCTGGTTTGAGGATGACGCTGAACTCGTAGTAGTCGCTCCAGCAGCGCAGGTAAACTTTGTCGTTCTCACGACGAGTGACGCGCAGGCCTACCTCTTCCTCATAGTATTTGACCGATGCATCCATATCGGTCGCGTAGATCTCTATGTGCGCAACGTGCGCTAGCAGCTTGTTCATATCCGTGTCCTTTTCCTGTCATAGGTCAGCGATTATGTACTGAACGTATCGTATCGTTAAATGTAATGTCAACCACACTCAGCACAATTTCTCGAATTGGAGATATTCGCAGATTTACCTAACCGTCAGCAGCGATATCGGCCTGACGATGCCGAGCAGACTAAAGACACCTCGTGCGATCAGATCGCTGTGCTGACCACGCTCAATGCTGCCCAAATGATGGAAACTACCTACCGGGCTCTTCCTCGCCCATTACTCTCCGGATCATGGGACCCATCCGACGTCGCTCGCGAGCTTACAATGTGGTGAGGAGGCGTCTCGACAAATACCGTTGCTTGGTGGAGCACCTGCCCTTGGAGCCTCGGCGCATTCCATGCAATGCTCGAATGGTAACCATTCAGCGGGCTTTGCAGCTCAGAACGTTGACGGAGAGGAATGACTGGTGGCTGACAACCAACAGCGGCTCATCGCTGCGGAATCCCTCGCACAACGTCTTGACCGCCCGATGGGTGTCTTAGGCATCATTTTCCTCCTGGTCGTACTCGCACAGCTCCTTGTCACAGACCCGACCGGCCAAGTTGTGCTTTCGGTCGTGGGTTGGGTCTTTTGGGGTGTGTTCGTCGCCGAGTTCTTGTTGCGTGCGTATGTTGCTCGGTTCCAAGGGAACTTTTGGCGCAAAAATTGGTGGCAGGTTATTTTTCTGCTGGTGCCATTTCTACGATTCTTCCGCGCGTTACGGGCCTTGCGGATCTTGCGCGTCGCGCGATTTGGCAGGGTGCTCTCGGCGGGAGTTCGCGGTTCACGATCCGCAGAGAAGTTGCTCTCGAATCGGGTTGCCTGGCTTGTCGCTGTTACCGCGATTGTCATTCTGGCGGCGAGTCAGCTGCTCTATCTGTTCGCTGATTACCCGAGTTATCTTGATGCACTCTACGAGGCCGCGCTGGCGACGGTAACCGGGTCCGGCTTCAGCGCAGACACTGTCTTCGCCCGCATTCTCCATGTCGTGCTTGCTATTTTCTCTGTGGTGGTGTTCGCTACACTCGCCGGTACGCTCGGCGCGTTCTTTCTGCGTCGTGAGCCAGTGGCGGAAGAAGTGTCCTCAGCTGAAGGTAGCCACACCGCTCCCCTCCCGAAGGATCTGCGCCCATAGGCCGGGTTGAGCGTTAATAAATGGCAACGTTTTCGACAACCCAATGATCGTTGCCTTATAGAACTGTGCCCAGATGGATTGTTGTTCTTCCAAGTACACGTCTCCGTCAACCACCAGGATCAAGGCATGACCATCGGGGCCGAGGTGGCCAGTAGCAACAGTCAGCACCGGACCGCTGTCTGCAATGCGGCCTTCAAGAATGCCGCGTTCTCGTACACGAGGTGATAACCCCATTGACCGACATTGAGGTCTCGATCGGAAAACACGACGTTCACATCAACCTCGTCACCCAGGCACTGATCGAAAATGAACCGAGTCCGGAACGCATGGTATTCATCGGTGACCACGGTCAGGGAATCCCACGATTCCGCCGCAACCATGTCGCTGATCGAATAGGCTTCGCCAATCGTGGCGGCTTCCTCAGGCGTAAAACACTTGATACCTTCTCCCCCACCGGAGGACTCACTGTAGTTCGACACCGGAACGGGATCGTCAGCAGCACCAGAACCGCCACGGCTCACGTCATCGGGAAAGTATGAGATCACCAGCGTATCTGCGACGTCTTCGGCGACGAGTTGTTCTGCCAGCGGTAAGCGATGAGCTTGCGGAGCCAAACTCGCAACCGCGTCGCTACGGGTTTGCAGCTCTCCTTGCGATGGAGACACAATATGTATCGATGCGAAGAGCACCCAGACAGCCAACAGGGCAACGAGCAGACCGCCGACAATTCTCAGACTTCCTCGAGTACGTTGAGTCTGTGGACGCATCCTCGTGGAGCTAGCTGTCATCCGCTCTCATTTCAATGTTGATCGCTTGCGCTGCTGTCATCGCTTTTGCTTCAGCCCAGGCAATGGCGTGGCGAAGCCATACAACAGCATAGCCACGAGCCAGGCCCTGCGCGTCCTCGCACCGTCTTAGATCATGGCGCATGAGAGTCACCGAAGGGAACCTACTTTTGACCGAAGAAATCGTCGTTGCGTTCCTTATCCTCTGATGAATGCGTATTGAATCCACTCCACCCAAGGATGACTCCACCCATGAAACCGACTATAGGGAAGTCTTCTAGGTGATCAATACTGGAATGAACAGCCAGCGCCGTCCAGGCCGTTATGGCAATCAGCGCTACTGCTGGACTCCCGCGTGCCGCGAACAAGAGACCGCCGAGGAATAAGGCCGCCAGCAGTACAACTCCAACGGCTCCCAGCTCGGCGCCTACTTGAAGTATCAGTGAGTGAACTGCAGCAAGGTCTGGCGTACTCGAAGCAAGCTCGGATGAAGGCGTAAAGGATCCAGCTCCAGACCCGAACCACGGTTCTGTCGCCCACAGCCGAAGAGCGTCGGACCATAAGGTATGTCGAGCACTGCTCAAACTCCCGCTCGCAGACAACCAGGATGGCCAAGTATCACGGGTCCCCAACATAATAACGACGACCCCTGCCATCGCAGCTACGCATTAACCGAGAACAACTAATATCCACTGAAGCGGGCCTTTCCGTTTCCAGATAGTCAACACAATGATTACTGCCACCGGAAGGGTCAGAACGATGGCAGCCTGAGAGGGCGGATTCAACTGGTCGTCGCAACACCTTGAACGTGGAGGTGTGTGGTGGGACAGAAAAACATGGCGAGATCGGACAAGCCAGCAGGTGCGCGGCGCCAGTGGGCGGCAGATCGGGCGTTGCGTGCGCCAATGCGTTCCCCTGGGCGGCCAGAACCGTCGAGTGCGGTGCAGCGGCAGTTTTGGCGATTGATAGCCACCGGGATTACGACTGTTGAAGCAGCAGCCCAAGTGGGTGTGTCAAGCCCAGTGGGCATCCGCTGGTTCCGGCATGCTGGTGGGATGACACCGATTAGTTTGGATGAGCCGGTCGGCCGGTATTTGTCGTTCGATGAGCGTGAGGAGATCGCGATCCTAACATCTCAAGATGTTGGGGTACGTGAAATTGCTCGTCGGTTGGGCCGTGACCCCGGGACGATTTCACGCGAGTTACGGCGTAACGCCGCCACCCGGGGTGGCAAACCTGTCTATCGAGCAGGTGTTGCGCAGTGGAAAGCACAGCAAGCTGCCAAGCGCCCCAAAGTGGCCAAGATGGTAAAGAATCCACGGCTTCGTGACTACGTCCAGGACCGCCTGGCAGGACAGTTGCAGCACGAGGATGGCATGGTAGTTTCGGGGCCGAGGACACCGGTGTGGAAAGGCCTCAATAAACCGCATCGAGGTGATCGGAAGTGGTCAATTGCGTGGAGCCCGGAGCAAATTTCCAACCGGTTACCCCTGGATTTCCCCGATGATGAGAGTATGCGTATTAGCCACGAAGCGATCTATCAGTCCCTGTATATCGAAGGCCGCGGAGCACTGAAACGTGAATTGGTCGCAGCGCTGCGCACCGGTCGAGCATTGCGCAAACCCCGAGCCCGTTCGAAGAGTTCACCGCATGGCCATGTGACCGAAGAGGTCGTGATCTCTCAACGACCAGCAGAGGCCGCTGATCGGGCTGTCCCTGGACATTGGGAAGGCGATCTGATCATCGGCACAGGGCGCTCAGCAATCGGCACCGTGGTCGAACGATCCAGTCGTAGTATCTTGCTGGTGCATTTGCCTCGGCTCAAAGGTTGGCGCGACACTCCACGAGTCAAAAACGGCCCAGCACTTAGCGGTTACGGTGCGGAAGCTATGAATCTCGCACTACAAGCGTCAATGACGCGTTTGCCGTTGCAACTACGCCAGACACTGACCTGGGACCGCGGAACAGAACTAGCTGCCCATGCCGATTTCACGCATGCTACCGGGACCAAAGTCTTCTTTGCCAACCCGCATTCACCGTGGCAGCGCCCAACCAATGAAAACACCAATGGCTTGTTACGTCAATATTTTCCCAAAGGTACCGATCTTTCCCGCTGGGAGGCCCACGATCTAGAATCCGTCGCCTTGGCGCTCAATAACCGACCACGTAAAGTCCTAGGCTTTAGAACCCCGGCAGAAGTCTTCGCCGAGCAGCTAGAATCAATACAAAATGGCAGTGTTGCAACCACCGATTGAACCTACCGTATATACTCCTTGACATGACTGAAAATACCATGCAAGTCCTAGAACAGGGCGAGCGACCCCGATCCAAGAAGAACAAAAAAGTTCTTTTCTGGGTACTGGGATCCTTTCTGGTTTTCGTGCTTATCGCCGCCGGCATTGTGTGGGCAGCACTATCCAAGCTTGGCGATTTCGAAACCATCGATAACGCATTCCCTGCTGAGTCGAGCAGACCTGAGGCGAACGTCCCTGCCGAGGGACAAGACGACCCTGCAATGAATATTCTTCTGCTCGGGTCGGATTCCAGGGCCGATACTTCGACTCCGGTGCTCGATGACCTCGGCAACCGGGCCGATACCATCATGGTGGCGCACATTCCGTCTGATCGCAGTGGTGTCCAGATCATGTCGATCATGCGCGACTCGTGGGTAGAGATCCCCGGCTACGGCCATTCGAAGGTGAATGCCGCCATGGCACACGGCGGTGTCCCGCTCACGGTTGAGACCGTCGAAAATCTCATTGACCAGCGCATTGACCACGTTGCGGTCGTGGACTTCAACGGTTTCCAGAACATCACCGATGCTCTCGGAGGCGTCGAGGTAAACAACCCTCGAGCATTCTCCTATGGTGATCACCAGTTCCAGGAGGGCCCAATCACGCTCAACGGCGATGAGGCTTTGACCTTTGTGCGCAGCCGTGATTTCCAAGATGGTGACTACACCCGTGTGGAGAATCAGCAGCTGTTCATGAAGTCTGTGGCCAGTGAAGTGCTCTCACGCGATACGCTCACCAGCCCGGGCAAGCTCAACGACCTTGTCGAGGCAACCACCCCTTATGTGGCACTAGATGGCGACTTTGGTGTTGGCACGATGCTCGGCATGGGCACTTCAATGTCGTCTGTCCGCGCCAGTGACATTACCAGCTTCACCATGCCTACCGGTGGTATCGGTACTGAAGGCGGCGGACAGTCCGTTGTTTACGTCGATTGGGACGAGCTAGAGGAAGTCCAGGAACGCTTCAAGAACGACGAGCTCGCGGATTATCAGCCAGATCCTCGCTAACGCCCTACCCAGCACCTAAACTCCGAAGGGATCAAGATGACGAGTACGTCGAATGGAAACGAACCAGAGGAAGTCGAAGTCCACCGCCTTGGTCTCGAGGGCTCAGAACTCGCAGTGTTCGAATTTCAGGGCGGGCTCCGCGACACCATAGTCTCTGATTTCAAAAAGGGTTACCTCACGAACGGTAGTTACGTAGCGGATGCAAAAGCGGTATCTCCTCAGGGCGCTCAATCATTAGCTCTCGCTGGAACCGCTGGCGGCGCGACAGCCCTTTCAGCGACGTTTTCTTCTTCGCTATATATGGCAACCGCCGATCCAACTACCCTTATGCAAATGGACGGCGGTGTGGGCAGCGCGGTTATGGGAGTCAACGGCATATCAGCCCAAGCACCATTCATTCCAATCGCAAGCTCGTTGCCAATTGTTGCACCGGTACTAGCGATGCAGGCTTTGAATTCCGCCGTGATGATGCAGCAATTCAAACAAGTCGATCAAAAACTTGATTCGATCAAGAGCACGTTAGACAAAGTACTCGCACGAATTGAAGCAACGCATGTAGGTGAACTCCTTGCCGCGTCCACTATTATCGACCAGGTCTATCGACAGCATGAGTTAGAGGGTTCTTTCTCAACGGACATGATGACACGGCTCGCGTTGGCCGAACGTGACGTGAGCGCGCTTACGATCAGATTCCGTCATCTCGTGGATGCCCAAGACATCACAACTCTTGGCGAACCTCAAGAAGTCCAGCAAGCCAACTACGACGCTCATAGTGCCATGCTTGCGTCGTTTACCGACCTGCGCATCGCTTACCTTCGCCTATGTGTCGATATCCAAGAGAACCCGAGGTCAGTCGAGCTCAGCCTCGAACAGCTCAAATCCAAGATCGAACACAGCTCCGAATTTTGGGAGCGACTCTTCCATCGCTCCAAAATCCTTAAGGGAGAGATCTCCGCCCTGGAGACAAAACTGCAGGATATGAACTGGGCCGAGCGAAATTTCCCAACGCTTATTGGTGGCAAGGGTGCCTCTAAAGAGAAAGAACTCCAGCAACTCAAAGATGCCTACGCTTCGACCATGGAAGCGAGCGGGACATTATGAAGGATTTTCATTCGCTCATTGATGCATCCCAAACAACACTGGAAGCTTTGGAAAGCAGTGCAGCCCCTACCGGTTCTGCTCCGACGCTGGTGTATTGGAAAGACGAAGCTGGAGAAGAGCACTCGTTTGTAACAGAGAAACTGCGTCTCGCCTGAGCGTGGCAGAACGATATCTAGAAGGGTAGCGCAGTCAGCCAAAGCAGGCCTCCTATTTTATTTGGATTGAAGTGAAAGCGTGGCTGCATTAGCACATCCCCGCCGTAAAATTGATGTCGAAGTAGTGGATAAAGAAACCTTGCTGACCGAACGATCCGAACTTCTCAAAAAAGTTGGGCACTCAACCGCAGAAGCACTATTCAACCGCATCACGCATGGAAGTTACTCTGTAAAAGAACGGATCACAGCAGTGCGTAATCCGCGTCTTTCATGAACTGATCAAGCGCCGTGTCGTCGCCCCAAAGAATGTAGCACACGCATCCTTCGCTTAAAGTTGCTTCAACGCTACAATTGAACTGGAGGTGCATCATGACTGCAGACGTACCAGAACGATATGAAATTCGCGAAAAGGCTGATCATCTTGAGGTGGTCGGCCTAAGCCATGACGAGATGCAAGAGGCACTGAAGCTCTACCGAACGGCTCAAGAGAAAAGGCTCACCGCGCGAGATTCTCTTCACGCACTCATGCTTGAAGCAGATCTTCCCCTTGTTTCCGACGCAACGCAACGTCAAGCTCAACGCAACCTCGCTCTTCGGGAAGAACTTTTAACCACTCAAGGTTTTCAGACCTATGAGTCTCTAGCGGACCGACGGGACACTTTAGAAAGCTCAGTCCGTACGTGGGTGTCGCGGCTACGCGAGAAGGGTAGCCTATTTACGGTCAAGCATAGAGGCACGACGTTGATTCCCTCAGTACAGCTGCTTGATAGCGGACAACTCAATACAGCCGTGGCGGAACTAATCCGTCCCCTCCGCGCCTCCGGCATAGACGGTTGGGCACTGTGGGCCTGGCTGTGTAATCCGACGGGGCTGCTCAGCGGTGATGTGCCTGCTGAGGTTGCCGCAACCAACCCCAAACGTGCACTGCGCGCAGCCGAGCGGTCGGCAGCCTCAAATTGGCGTCCAGATGCCGAGGCCTCGTGACTGTAGCATTGCCGCCGCAGGATCTGGAATGTCTCGACCCAGAGAATTGTCCCGTGGCTACTCGCACCGTTGCTCGCAAGGTCCAGAACGGCTCCATCCCGCGTGTCACCGTTGACTCGACCCGGATGTGGTTTCGCGTCTACGACGCCCAGGATGGGCACAGCCAACCTAATCCCGGCTTCGGTGATACACGGTTCGCCCCATTCGACGCCGAGACAAGCGGTCACCGCGTTCCCACTATGTACTTAGCCGAGTCTATGATCGGCGCGCTGCTTGAGACCAGTTTGCACGACGTCCACGCCAAAACACCGCGCATAGTTCGTGAGCGAGATTTGTTTGGAAAGCTGCACGCTCGGGTGGAAAGCTGCACGCTCGGGTTAAGCCACCCCGAGACCTCGAGCTGGTTGACCTTCGAGATCCACAGCTCGCCACTCTCAACCTACGCCGATCGAATGTCTCCAGCAGTCCCCCGGAGCATTATCCGTGTACCCGCAAGGTTGCCCGCTCACTTCATTCACTGGGATGTGACGGTATCATCTGGCATTCTCGTCAGGCGGAGCTGACAAATCTTGGCCCCTCAGAAGCGGCTGTCGTGTTCTGCGACCGAGTGGACCACACTCGCGGCTCCTGGTCTCTTGCTGAGCTCCGCAGCTCATCCGGTTCTTTATTGGAAGGGACCGGACGTTTTACCTTAGAGAAGTTAGCAAATCATCTAGGCGTCACCATCGTTCCAGACGATTCGCTCTGAAGCCACGAACTCTTTGAGCAGCATCTCGACTGAACCGGTCTTGTTGACTGTCCCGAGACAGAGCTGTTCCATCCGTGTTTGGTAAGGCGTACAGTGGCGAGTCCTAGCCTTTAGTTCGCAACGCCCGAAAGGAATAGGAACATGACTGAGAACGATCCAGAATTCTTCGGCGACATTGATGAACCCGATCTCGAACTTCCAGAAGACGGCCGCGATAGCCAGCCCCCTCCAGAAGGCTCGTCAGATGAACCAGAGATGCTCTACGAAGACGATCCGCTACGCAATGCAGAAGCCGTCCTGAGCGAATCCACCAGTCCAAGTACTCTGACCGGTCAAGAGACCGAACCGCTCCAAGAGGATGACTGGGCGCTGGAAGAACAGCGTGTACTCGACGAGACCGAGCTGGATGAATTCCTCGACGGAGAAGATGACCAATAACGCTGCGTAGATACCAATAAATATGGGCCTGAAGAATGCTCCAGGCCCATACTTTTTGTTGTCTTCTTTAGAGGTAGGCTTCTGATGCCTTATCGAGGTGGGCGATGTGGTCCTCGGACAGCTCGACGTTCGGAGCGGCAATGAGCGGTTTGAGCTGTTCTGGTGTCCGTGCTGAGGCGATCGGCGCAGTCACCCCTTTGACTAGCAACCATTTCAGGGCCACCGCTGCCGGCTCGGCTCCTACTTCGTCGGCTACTTGAACCAGGCCGTCCACGAGATCGAGACCGGTCTGGTCAGCAAACTTCTCGAGCATGCCTTCACGGGGCACGCCTTCAAAGTCTGCAAGTTTGCGGTACTTGCCCGTCAGCAGCCCTGATGCGAGTGAAGCATACGGGAAGACTGCGAGCTGATGCTGCTCTGCTAATGCACCAAAGCCTTGTGGTCCTTCGTAATCGCTACGGTGTGCCAGCGAGTAGTTGGGTTGGATGGCACTGGGAACAGTAAGACCTGCTTCTTTGGCTGCCGCAATCCAGGCGGCCTGACGCTGCGGGGTGAAGTTCGACATCGCAATGTGGCGGATTTTGCGGTCTTCAACCAGATCGTGGAATGTCTGAGCCAGCTGTTGGGCGGACTGTGATTCGTCATCGTAGTGCGCGTAGTAGAGATCAATATAATCCGTTTGCAGCCGGGTTAGGGAGTCGTCGACGGCTGCTTTAACGTTTTCTTCGGACAGTCCGGGCCGTTGATCCCAACCGCCGACTTTAGTGGCCAAGAAGATGTCATCTCGGTTTCGGCGTGCTGCCAGATATTTGCCGAGCACTGTTTCAGATTCGCCGCCCTCATTACCGGGCGCCCAGAACGAGTACTGATCAGCGGTATCTACGTGTGAGCCGCCAGCCTCTAGGAATGCGTCGAGTACCGCAAACGTCTCTTCCTCATTTGAGGTCCACCCAAAGGTGTTGCCTCCCAGCACCAGTGGCAGCTCTGGATTCATAAGTTGTCTATCAGCCATAAGGAATCCTTTCGTCGAAATATCTGGCAAGTACCAGTTGTCCCCCAGGCTAACTGGAATCGCAATGCTCTTGGGTGATGGATCTCACCAGTTTCCGAAAACCGGTCTGCGGCCTTAAGCTGAACTACACGTTCAAGAGCAAAGGGGTCAATTGGCATGTCTATCAATCGGCAATTACCGAAACCGAGTGAACTTCGTGAGCTGTTGCAGTTCAAGAAGCCCGAACTCGATCCAACAAAGCGACGGCTGGACAAGGCTCTGACTGTCTACGACCTTCGCAAGATCGCGAAACGTCGCACACCCAAGGGACCGTTTGACTATACCGACGGTGCCGCAGAATTTGAGATCTCCCTTGCGCGGGCTCGCCAAGCATTTGAAGACATTGAATTCCACCCCGAGACCCTGCGGCCCGCCGCCGAGATCGATACCTCGGTGGAGATCCTGGGCGGCCCCAGCGCGCTACCATTTGGTTTCGCTCCCACCGGTTTCGCCCGGATGATGCAGACCGAAGGTGAAATTGCGGGTGCTGGGGCCGCGGGCGTCGCTGGTATTCCGTTTAGTCTCTCCACACTGGGCACGGTGTCCATTGAAGAGGTGAAATCCGTCAACCCTAACGGACGGAATTGGTTCCAGCTCTATGTGATGGCAGATCGCGAGAAATCCTACAGCCTGGTCGAACGAGCAGCTGCAGCGGGTTTCGATACCTTGTATTTCACAGTGGATACGCCGATTGCTGGCAACCGGATGCGCGATACCCGCAATGGATTTTCTATCCCACCGCAGTTGACCGCGAAGACGATTCTCGATGCTATCCCCCGGCCCGCCTGGTGGTTCAATTTCTTGACCACACCCCAGCTAGAATTCGCGTCACTATCCAATACCAGTGGCACTGTCGCCGATTTGATTGGCCAAACCTTCGACCCAACGATTTCCCCGGAAGATCTGCAGATCATTCGTGACATGTGGCCCGGCAATATCGTCGTCAAAGGTGTCCAGACTCTGGCCGATGCGCAACGCATGGTCGACGCTGGTGCCGATGGCATCGTGTTATCAAACCACGGCGGACGACAACTCGACCGGGCACCAGTCCCCTTCCACCTGCTGCCCGAGGTCGCACGCGAACTGGGTGACCAGACCACGATCATGGTCGACACCGGTGTGATGAACGGCGCAGATGTTGTTGCAGCGCACGCGTTGGGCGCTGATTTTGTGCTGGTTGGCCGTGCATGGCTATACGGTTTGATGGCTGGCGGGCGTGCCGGGGTGGACAAGATGATTGAGATCATGGAGTCTGAAATACTGCGCACTATGGGACTCCTCGGGACAAGCAGTATTGACGAGCTGAATCCAAGCCACGTCACCCAGCTGGCCCGTCTTGCACCACGCGCAGACAACACTCGAACGAACGCCTAATGGAAGGTTCTACCATGGCAACTTGGCTCATTACCGGATGCTCCACCGGACTAGGACGTGCACTCGCACAGCGTGTACTAGAGGCTGGCCACAATGCAGTCATTACCGCACGCAATTCTGACACACTCGCCGAGCTTGCCGATGCCTACCCAGACACCGCACTCTCGTTGCCGCTGGATGTGCAGTATGGCGATCAGATCGCCTCAGCGGTTGATGCTGCCGAAGAACGCTTCGGTGGCGTCGATGTGCTCGTCAACAACGCTGGCTATGGGTACCGTGCCGCCGTTGAAGAAGGCGAGATGGACGAAATCAAACAAATGTTTGAGACCAACTACTACGGTGCGGTGGCCATGATCAACGCTGTGCTGCCGTCCATGCGTCAGCGTGGCAACGGCATGATCATCAACATTTCCTCGATTGGTGCCCAGCGTTCTTCAGCGGGTTCTGGCTTCTACACGGCGACCAAGGCGGCCCTGGAATCGACATCCGAGTCACTGCGCCAGGAAGTTGAGCCACACGGCATCCGGGTGGCGATTGTGCAGCCGGGACCGTTCCGCACCGACTTTGCTGGCCGGTCGCTGCACCAGTCGGCGGAGCCTATTGCGGCATACGCTGATACTGCTGGTCGTCGTCGCAAGGAAACCGACACGATGGATGGTAACCAGCCAGGCGATCCGGTTCGTGCAGCACAGGCCATTCTGACGCTGGCCGAAGCAGAGAACCCCCCAATGCGTCTGATCTTGGGCAAGGAAGCGGTCAAGGTTGCCGAAGTGGACTTGAACCAGCAGCTCGACGATCTCATGGATTGGGAATCCGTTGGTCTGAACACCGATTTCCCAGCCGAGGAAGCCTAAGCTTTTTCCGGGGTTTTCTGCCGGGACTCCGTGAGTTTTTCAGCCAGGCTGTCTTGAACTTTCACGAACATCAACAGCGCACCGAGCACCCCGAGCGTGCCGAGCACGGCTCCGACCACAATGTCGTGTGGGTAGTGGTGCCCGGCCATCACACGGGAGACACCCGCCAGGATGGCCAGCGGGAACGCCAAGTAGGTCAGCCATGGGATAGCAAACGCTAATCCCATGGCCAGACCGAAGGCGATGACCGTGTGGTTTGAAGGATACGAGAAGTTATCAATTGCCGGACAGGCGCCACCGGTAGCAAAATCATGGCACGGGCGGATCATGCCAAAATCACTCTTCAGCAACAGGTTCACGCCGTAGGCCACCGTCGTGGCTACTGCACCGAATATGAGTCGGATGAATGGTTTGTGGTCCTTGGCGATCCAGGTTTTCAGCAGCATGCTCAGGTACACCAAGATCAGGGCGATCATCACGACCGATGACAAGAACTGCCCGATACCTACCCATGGCTCAACGGCCATGGTCTCAAACAGGTCAGCGCTCCACGGTGGAACATCTGTGAGTGCACCGATCACTGCTGCAACCAGCAGCCAGATCAATACCGGTCCAACGATCTGTCGTGTCTTGCCCAAGATGTCCTCACATTTTTCACACGGTGCATAGTCGGCCAAGTGGCCCGACGTTATCCTGTTTACTCTAATGGTGCGAGTTGGGAATGCGAGACTTTGTGCTAGCTGTGGGCGCAATCTGTGAGTGGAAGCACCTTTCGCCGTCGATACAACCTGTGCACCCGATACTATTCGTGCAGAACGTTAGTTAAAATTCATGCAAAGTGTCACTTATAATTCGTGCAATCAGTCGAATATATTTCATGCAAACCGAACATTTAGCGTCACTTCGTGCTATTTAGAATTCGAGGCCATCATAGAGTCCCGCGATGATGGCCTGTCTGTGATTTCGTTGGGGCATCTGACCGCCTGATGATGGGCACCCACTCTTGTAGGCCAAATTCTGCTGTGTTGTACTTGAACGAAGGACAACTGCCACCATCATTGGTCAGGAGGGTGCCCTATGCGTATTGTCGTGGTAGGCGCTACCGGAAACACTGGAACAGCAGTACTCAAAGAACTCATCGACCGGCCCGAAGTGGATTCAATCCTCGGGGTGTCCCGGCGTCTCCCAGATCAGGAGGCTGAACCGTATCGGCATGCCGAGTGGACTACCGTCGATATCCAGTTCGAGGAGTCCCGCTCAACCCTGGCCGAAACCTTCGAAGGTGCTGACGCCGTCATCCACCTGGCCTGGCTGATCCAGCCGAATACTAAGCGTGAGCTGTTGCGGCGGGTCAATGTTGACGGCACCCGTTATGTGCTTGAAGCTGCCGCCGATGCCGGGGTTGGGCGCATTGCCGTCGCATCTTCCGTCGGAGCCTACTCGCCGGTCTCAGATAACGAGTTGCGCGACGAATCTTGGCCTACCGGCGGTATCGAGGGCTCACACTACAGCGTGGATAAAGCTGCCCAAGAGCGCGTTATGGATGAGTTTGAAGCCGAGCACCCCGAGATTGCTCTGGCACGCTTACGCCCGGGGTTGGTGTTCCAAAGTGATGCTGGCTCGGAGATCCAACGCTACTTCGCCGGCAAATTCGCTCCCGTACAGCTCCTGAAGCACGTACGGCCGCCGTTTGTGCCACTGCCCAATAACGTACGAGCCCAGGCAGTTCATGCCAAGGACTTGGCTCGTGCCTATGCCGAAGTGGTCCTGCGTGGCGCTCAAGGGCCATTCAACATTTGTGCCGACGATGTCTTGGATGCTGCCGCGATCAGTCGCGCTGTTGGTCGACGTCGGAACCTGCCCTTGCCGTCCGCTCCCCTGAGGCCACTACTCAAAGCTGCCCATCGTCTTGGCGCCATACCAACGGATGAAGGTTGGTTCGACATGGGCGTCGGTGTGCCACTCATGGACAACAGCCGGGCAAAGCGCGAGCTCGACTGGGAACCTACGATCAGCGGTTTTCAGGCGCTGAAAGAACTAATTGAGGGCATGAGTACAGGTGTCGGCGAAGGTTCACCTCCCATGCGCACTCGCAAGGCCGCAGCCTCAGATCAAGCGGAGTTGCCCGCCGAGGGCCACCGGCCAAGCAATCAGATCGACACCGACCTGCTACGCCAATACATGGCCGACCATTTGACCGGAGCCACCGCCGGTCTCAAACGCATTGAGGCGATGGCTGAGGCGTTCATCGAGACTCCCGTCTACCCCGAGTTATCACAGGTAGCCACCGGTATTCGAGCCGAGCACGCCTACCTCGAAGAACTCATCAGGCGGCAGGGATTCTCGCGCCCAACCATCGCCGCGCCTTTAGCTTGGGCCACCGAGAAGGCATCAAGGCTGAAACCGTATAGTCGCCCACCGGGTGAGCGCTCCCCATCTGCAATGGTGCTCGAGACCGAACTGATGCTTTCGGCCGTCATTGCCAAACTGCACGGTTGGAAGATGATGCGCGACCATGCACACGAACTCGGTGTCTCCGAGCAGGTCTTCGAGGATCTCATCGATACGGCATATGATCAACTGAACACCTTGGAGCATGTGCACGAGTATGCTCGGGCCCGCGCGTTTGCGAAGAATGAGAAACCCTTCGAACCTCAAGAGTAACCCGAGTCCCAAACAATTCCTTGGAAACGGGCCCTGTGGCAGCACAGCGGCGGCAGAAATCTGCCGACCGTACAGCCGTTAGAATGGAACTCGACACTGACGATTGGAGGTTCTGTTATGGAACGTCGAGTAGTAAATAAACAAGCCATAAAACGCGCAGCCTCACGTTCAACCAAAGCGTCCGCAAAGTTGGAGAATCGGGTCGTACCATCAAATTTTGTACGGTCACAACGGGTCGAAAAATTTCTCAGTGAGCGACGCCAAAATAAGTCATGAACCTCACACCCGGCTACGGTGAGACTCCGCTACCTAATGATGAGTTGGCGGCACTTCTCCCTGCCGCGCGCGATCTTCTCGAGCCCTCGCTTACCAAAGCAGCCGTGTACGACCTAGAGCAGGAAATCCAAGACGATATCACTGAAACAATGGTCAGTGCGGTACTGGAGGGCAACATTCAACTCGAGGAATTGGTAACAGACTTTTTCCTGCGCGAGCTGCACTTCCTTCTATACGGACAGGTTTGGGACTGGGCAGGGAAATTTCGCCGACGTGAACTAAATATCGGTGTAGCCCCCGAGCAAATTGCTATGGAACTACGTGGCTCTCTCGACACAATTCGTTACAGATGGGAACACACGGGCGATTGGACCGCGCAACAATTTGGCATTGTTACACACGCAGAAGAGGTCCGAATTCATCCGTTTGTCGATGGCAACGGCCGCTCAACTCGTCTGCACGCAGACCTCATTTTCCTTGCAACACAAGAGACTGAGAAGCCCAAACTTTATGACTGGCAACTAGATAAACGCCATTACATCGATCTGCTGCGTGCTTATGACCAGCATCGCGATCCCAAAGCACTAGCTGCTTTTATCGAAACAGTCTCGGTAGAACAATAGACCGAGAGCCAGAGCATTAGTGATAATTGCATGCATCACTCGCCTCGTGCCGGTGTAGCTTAGTCAACGCTCAACTTGGCATTTCAATGTCTCGTTAATTCCTAATAATAGGAAAGCAGTCTTGCCCATGAAACGGATTCATGCAGAACGGGTAATAAAATTCATGCAAAACAGGTCATCGGATTCGTGCAAACCGTCGATTTGCTGCCTCTACCACGGCCAGCAGTATGCGATCGAGAATGCGCACACGAGCATCCCGAGCACAACGTCGGAAGCGTGCACGCGGATCGGCCGGTAGGTACTGCGCGGTTTGAGTCCGAACCCTCTGGATTCCAGTGAGGTGGCGATCCGCTCCGACCGTCGAAGTGCCCCGATCAACAGTGTGAAGACCAGCCGCCCGGCCTCTTTGACCTTGAGCTTCGGTTTCCCATGCCGGTTCAGTGTGGCACCACCGGTCCGCATGAGCTGTGCCGCACGGATGGTGTGCCATTCCCGTGGCAGACTCAGCAGCAGTTGGTACCCGGCCAAGATGGCGAAGGTAATCGACGCTGGTAGTTTCAGGTTCTGATTGAGTGAGCGCATCAGCTCAACGGGTGGGGTCGAGGTGAGAAACAGGATCGAGGCCACCCCAATGACCAGTGTTCTGCCCGCGAGCGCGGCACCGATCAGTACTCCGTCGTCGGCACGGGCCAGCACGTTGACCAGAAACAGCCCGAGCCCAAAGCCGATGAATGGTATATGCGCCATTGCCAACCATTTGGGTGGGACGTTGCCGATCGTCAGCGCCACGACCACGAGTGCAACCCACAGCAGTGCCGGGCGCACAGGATCCCATACGAACAGTAGCGAGACCGACAGTACGAACAGACTGATGAGTTTCACCGACGGATTCCACCGGGTGAGCACGCCGGGTTCGACCAGCGTTGATGGATGCTCGATCGTCACGGTGCTCATACCAACGCTCCTTGTGACACGGTGAGAACCCGCGTGGCCCAGGCATCGGCAATGCGTTGGTCGTGGGTAATGATGGCGACCGCTCCCCCGGCATCGGCGTAGTCGGCCAGTTGCTCGAGCATGGTTGTGGTCGCAGCCCGGTCCAGACCGAATGTTGGCTCATCGGCCAGTAGCACCGTGGCGTCGCTGCCGTGTCTGGCGGCGAGCAGCCCTGCGGCGACGGATAGTCTGCGTTTTTCTCCGCCGGAGAGTCTGAAGGGGTTGAGTTCTGCCAGGTGGTCGAGCCCGAACGCTTGGCTGAGCTGTGTGATCGATGCTTCGGTGTTGGCGTTGGGTTCGAGTCCGAAGCGTAGTTCGTCGTCAACCGAGTGGGTGAGGAATTGATGTTCGGGGTTTTGAAACACCATGACCGGTCGGCAGCCCTCGATTGTACCGTCGGACTCAAGGAGTCCGGCCAGCGCCATAAGCAGTGTGGTTTTCCCTGTCCCGTTGGCACCCATCACGGCGATGCGCTCACCTGGATAGATGTCGAGGTCGACGTGGTTGACGACTGGATCGGTACCCGGAGCGGGCCGCACCGTGAGTCCGCGAGCACTCAGCAATGCCTCTGTCTCTGGTTCTTCGGCCGGTACGAACTGTGGCAACTGCACGCCTGGTGTCCACACACCATTGGTTTCTAGTTGGTCGGCGTGTTCGGCCAGCACCTGATGTGTTGGACCATCTGCTTGGATGTGACCTTCATTGATGACCACGGCCCGTTCTGGGAGACCGGGTCCGTCGGCGAGCTCGTCGAGGCGGTGTTCCACCAGGATCAGTGCACCCTCGGTACCGGTGAGTTCGGTGAGGACTTGCATCACCGAGGCAACGCCTGCCCCATCGAGCATGGAGGTCGGCTCATCGGCCAATACGATTCGTGGTCGGGCTGCGAGCGCGGCGACCGTGGCGATGCGTTGCACCCATCCGCCCGACAGTGTGTCGGTGCGTTGCTGTAGGAGGTGGTCTGCATCGACCGAGTCCAGCAGGTTGGTGACGCGTTGGCCGATCTCATCGGGGTCGACCCCATGGTTTTCAAGTGTCAGGGCGATTTCGTCTTCGACCAGTGGCAGGGTGATGCTGGCGTGTGGATCTTGGGGCACGTTGCCGACGGTTCGACTCAGCCCGGCGACCGTGTTGGCGAGGACCGGTTCCCCTGCGACCAAGCATGCACCGGCGGTTTCTAACGGCACCGAGTGGGGTACGACCCCGCGGATGGCATCGAGCAGGGTGGATTTCCCCGCGCCAGATGCACCGAGCAGCAGGATTTGTTCGCCCGGCATGACCGTGAGGTTGATGTCGTCGAGGAGCACCCGGTCGGTGCGCGGGTCCACGGCTGTGAACCCGCGCAGCTCGACCAGCGGAGTAGTCATCGTCATCGTTGTCTTCCGATGGCATAGTTGTCGACCACACCGGTGGTTTTGATGGCTCGTACGAGGAAGTAGGCGAGGATTCCGCCCAGGATGATGCCCGAACCGCAGTGGATGACCAGGCGCAGCAGCAGGATGTCTTGACCAAACCAGCCAAAGCGAATGGCCGAGAACCAGAAGATAAAGAATGCCCCCAGGAAGCCACTGATCGCGTAACGGCTGATGCCGAAGCGTTTATACCTGCCGATGGCAAAGGGCAGTTCTGAACCGAGTCCCTGTAGTAGCCCGGAGAGTAGCAGTGTCGGACCAACGGGGGAGCCGAGGAAGACGAACTCGATGGTCGCAGCCAGTATCTCCGCAAGGATGCCCGAGCCTGCCTTGCGTGTGATGGCCACAGCCAGTGGGGCGACCAGTAACCAGCCGCCCTGCAGGAAGTGTTGGGCAATATCGCCGGCCGGGCCCATGACAATCGCCAGCCCGTTCCATGCTTGGACCAGCGCCCAGTAGACGAACCCGAAGACCACACCGAGCACGACCACCAGGACGAGATCTTTGAGTTGCCAGCGCCAGGGGCTGTCATAGGGGTTGCGATATTTCGTTTGGAATGGTTGTGCTGTGCCGGTCACGCTGCACCACCGGCGTTCTGTGATGTGGGTGAGTCCAGTGAGACCGATACGTGAGAGACGACGTGCGGGACTTCTTCGCCGACTTTTGCCCAGGCATTCACGATCACCCTCAGCACATCGGCCAGATCTCCGCGCAGGATGGTGGCATAGTGTTCGCTGGTGACGGTGATGCCTGAGGCTTTGGCTTCATCGATGGCTGCATAGATTGGGCCCATGTGTGGGCTGCCGTCATCGGCCAGCGGGTACAGCGACCATGCCGCTACTGCTTCAATACCCGTTTTGTCGAGTTCGACGGGCTGCTCTGCGGAAATCTCGCCGGGGATGAGTTCACAGGAGGCTTCACCGGGGCAGCCACGAGAAAACAGCAGATGGCTGGTGAGATGTTTCCGCTCTGAGGCTCGGGATGCTGCGGCAATGAGCGTGGTGGCGTATTGCGCGAGCTGTTGTGCGGCGTCACCGGATTGCACACCGACATAGGTGGAGACTTCACCGGTGGCAATCTCGAGGCCATCCAGGTTGAGCTGGTTGTTGGTTTCTTCCAGCGCGTTGAGGATGATGTTTGCGAAGTCATCACTGTGCGGGTGGACGCTAATGCGCATCCCGATCCCGATTTGTGCTGGTGATAATGTTTGACCACTCACGGTGGTCTCCCTTCCGACCACCGGGCTCTCAATATATTGAAAGCTTCGGACCTCTCCCTACGCCAGTATGATCTGGATCAGGTTGAATCGGGTCTGCGGCATCTCCGCACTCTCAGCACCAGTTTCAGTGCACCCCGGGGTCTTTGTGTGGTCACCACACTAGTCTGTTTGGTGCAGCCCGCGTCAACGTTGCGGAATTGGACCGGACCATGATTGACGCGTCTCGTATTGCACAATAGATTGTGAGTATCAGTCCCTGCCGTTGACTCCCCTCTTGATCTGGGACAGCCGATGACAGGGACTTTAATTTCCGCTCAACGTCAGTGTTTAAAGAAGCGCAGCTATCTCGCCGGTAGCTTCGGCACGAGTAGATGCTTGCCGGGAGAATCGCTGGGCAAGCTCTTCACAATCCCGGTCACGTGTTTTTTGAAATCGGACTAGATCGACCAATCCAATGCGGAGCTCACGCCCTACTTGGTGAGACGATATTTCACCACGGTCAAGGAGTCTGTACAAATGCGCGCGACTCATGTTGAGTCTCGACGCAACTTGACTGAGCGTCAGTTCTTTTTCTATATCAGGCATGTGAATCATCTCCGTTCATTCTTACGAAAGTTCTTCATCCCGTATAAACAGTGTGGTCCCACTCGTCTTGATCGGGCGACGAGGTGGCATAGCGGAGTCTGTACGGCTCCCTAGCTGCGAATTCGTCAAAGATGATGTCTATCAGATCGTCTCCGGTGAGCCAGGTGCGTTTGAGTCGCTGTTCTCGGAATTCGCCGAATCCCAACTGGGGCAGTTCATCAGAATCAATGAGCTCCGGGAGCGTCATGTTGTTTCGCATGGTGCCAATACGCAACACACTGACCGGTAGCCCAGATGCATCACTGGCAAAGCGACCTATTGCTTCCATATACGCTTTCGTCGCACCGTACAGTCCGTCGGGGCGGGGTGGATCTGAAGGTTTCACGTGCACGTCGCCTGTGCCCGCGATCAGCTCTCGCTCTGGCCATCCGGCCGCATGATTACTGGATGCCAGGATGACTCGTCGAGTCCCGTGCGCTCGTGCTGATGCCAGAATACGGTTGGTCGCATCGATCTCTATTGCATAGAGGCCGTGTTTGCCGTCGGGAACACCCGTGGCAAGGTGCAGCACGAAGTCGGCCTCTTCGACCAGTCGATCGACGAGCTCTGTATCGTCCAGGTCGGACTGATAGGTCTCGTGAAATGCTCGGTCTATGATCGGGCTCTTATCAATGCCCACGAGCTGGTACGACTCTGCGAGTTGCTGCGTCACGAGGCTGGCGACGGTCCCCGCAGCGCCGGTGATCAGAATGCGGTTCCCCGGTGGTCGAGGACTCCATTGGGGTTCGGATGGTGATGCTTCAAGTGGAAGGTCCATGATCCGATCCAATCGTTCAGCGTGCCGAGATGCAACACTTCACTGTGCTCGTCAGATGGTAATAAGTGGACTTCAAACGACAGAAGCGGTAGAGATATTCGCAGCACTCTTCTCACACTCAGCGCTTTTGACGAGGAAATTCATTTTGTCACAGGTACCTCCACCACCCCAGCAACCACCAGCCCCCGGGCCTGACTCGCCACCACCTGCAGTGGCCTCTTTCCTCAAAGAGATCCCGCCAAATGCCTGGGCGCGGACCTTCCTGATTGTTGCGGTGTTCTTCGGCGGTGCGTTGATCATGGCAGGCGTGATCGCGGGGCTGTTTACGGCCGGGGTCGGCGCGGCTGTCGGCAACGGTTTCCCAGCAGACCTTGATGCGGTACTCGGTGGTGGCCCCACCTGGATTGTGATGACCTTCCAGCTGTTGGCCATGGGCTTCCTTTCACCGTTATCGCTCGGTGTCGACTTCGCTGAACTCGGCATGCATGGCGCCGGTGGGTCGCTGTTCTTTGTCCCGTGGTTCGTGCCAGCCGGCGGCATTGCCGCGGTTGTTTCCACCCAACGCTACCTCGGCGGCAACCTGCGCGCACGACACATCGGCACCCGGTTGTTGCTAGCCGCTCTCGCCGGCGTCACCTTCGCTACCGTCGTGACTGTTCTGGCGGCCGCGATCCGCTTGCGGTTCGACGAGGCAACGGCCATGTTCGGGGTCTCCGCGTGGGCGCATGCGGCATCGTTTCCCGGTTTCATCGTCGCCGCGCTACTCGTAGGGTTCATCACATACTTGTTGTTCCTCCCACAGCGGGGCACCATCTTGCAGCGCGCCATGACCAGCATCGCTCAGGTATTCGAACACGTCATTGCTCTGAGCATCGTTGGTATCGTCCTCGGCATCATCTACGGTGCAACGCAGGGTACGAACGAGGGCCTTGTGATGGTCTTGGGCATTCTGCCAAGCCTTGGCTTCTTCTTGTTTTCAGCGCTGCACTTCATCCCGATGATCGGTTCCGGATCCGCAGGCATAGCCGGGGTGGGCGAAGCAGAGACATTCCACATCTTTGATGCACACCCCGGAATATGGATCCCCGGGCTCGTGATCATGGTGCTCGCACTCGGGATCAGTGCATTCCGTTGGAATGTCCGCACCAACTTTCAGGCGCATACCACCTGGGCCTGGGTTACCTTGCCCGTCACATACCTGCTAGCCGGGATGCTGCTGACCTTTGGCAACGGCATCTACTTTTCGATGTTTGCTGAAGGGGAAGGCTTCCAGATCACCTTCAGCAGTGCCTCCTGGGGCTTCCTCATCTGGGCAATCATCGGTGCCGTCGTGCAGCTGTTAGCGGTCTTTGTGATGCCGCAACTCGCACGTCGCACCCCAGCGGGACTCTCCCGAACGCTTGTTTGGGGTGTGACGCCTGCGGCTGTCGCAGCCGCTGGGCCACCGTCTCAGCAGCCATACCCTTCGCCAACGGACCACACCGAACAGTTCGAACCGGTCGACCAGACCACCCCGATGCATAGCGTGCCGCCACCTCCCGGCGCCGCTCCGGCACCCAGTGCCGCACCCGAGGGTGTCTGGCAGCAGGCCGCATCCGAGCCCCGTCAGCCTCGTGAACCCATGTCACGCACCACCAAAATCCTCCTGTCGACGGGATTGGGTGTACTCGTACTGGCCGCTATCGCCTGGATTGCCCACTCGGTGCTGGCCAGAACCGTTTTTGGACCGCAGCACACCGCTGAGTCCTACCTCGAAGCCGTGGTCGATGGTCGCGCAGAAGACGCTCTAGAGGAGATGGGGCCCAACGTCACCGACCAACAACGTGTCCTGGCCACCGATGATGTCTACCAGGCCGCCGAAAACCGTCCCGACCGCTTCGAAGTCGGAGATGTGACGCGCGATGGCACCAGCGCCACCGTTCAAGCCACCGTGTACCAAGATGGTAAGGCGTATCCAATCGAATTTGGTCTGAGTGCATCAGGCACACAGGCGGGCGTCTTTCGTGACTGGACGATGAACTCTGGCGATCTCGCCGGGCGTGCCGTGTACATGTCGGGGCCGTCGAACCTCACCGTCAATGACACAGAAATCGATATTGAACCGACCGGCCAGGAACTTGAGGATTCCTCGGCTGACTCGTATGCGCTCGACGACAGCCCAGAGTCGGTGCAACGTCTCGCTGAAGAAACCGGTCAGGTCCTGCTGCCTGGCACCTACACGTTTACCGCCCCGGAAGGGAGCAAATACCTCTCCAGCGGTGATGATCTGGTGTTGACCGTGACTCCGGGTGAAATTTCCTCCACGCCGATCGAATTCAGCCAGCGCTATACCGAGGAATTTGAACAGGATACGATCGCACAGGTGGAGCAACGGCTCGAGTCGTGTCTGGCTGATGGCAGCATCCGGGTTGACGATTGTGAGGCGGCCAGCTGGGAAGATACCGGCTGGAACGCTATGACCGATCTCGAGCGCACGTGGGACACCGCTCCTGAAATTGAGCTCGTGCCCTCCGAATCGGATCCCTACGCATCTGACACGGAGATCACCGAGTATTCCGGTCCGGTGACCGCCCGCGTTGTCGAGGGCAGAATCAACGCCACCTACGAGGTGCGCGACGATGAAGATCAAGATTGGATGGAGCGCGACCGCACCTATTCTCCATTTGGCGACAGCTGGTTAGATCCCATGGAGTTCCCCGTGACCTTGGATGGCGATGAGATCAATATCGACTTCTCGGCCCTGGACGAGTACAACACCTCCTGGCTGAGCCAGGAGTCCCGGGACTAGCACTACGAGACGGCAGAGGGGCGCCACCAGCATCTACCACGGGATGAACAGGGTGCAGAATGCCGCAGCAACCCTCATGAAGTCGACGTGCTTGCCTGATCTGCAGGCCCACGCAGATGGAAAGCGTGCGGTTCTATGAACGCTTCCGCAAAAACCGTGGGGCTCATGGTCGATCCAGGCCTTGCCGAGGACATCGCGCGCCACGTTGCCGAACACCTGGCGGGTCGGCCCTCCCACCAAACCGATGAACAGTGGCGGGTCGAGACCATCGGCGAGCAACTGCCCTTGGACTCCGAGGGGATGATTAATCTCGCGGACCACGCGCCGACAATTCTGGATGAGTATGCATGGGACTACGTGTTCTATCTGACCGATCTGCCGATTATTCGTGACGGGCAACCGGTATTGTGTCGCACCGTGGCCCAGTCGCGCGGTGCGCTCATCGTGCTGCCTGCGCTTGGTGCCATCCGGTTGCGTGCCCAGGTCCTCGAATTGGTCGTGACCTTGTTATCGACGCTATCGGGTATTACCGACGGCATTGATACCGCAGCCGTTGGCAGGGATATCAAGCGCAAAAATATGGTCACCCGCGTGTCCGCCGATGAACCAGTGCTCGCGCTACGATGTCCGTTCAATCTACTGAGGATGCTTGGCGGGATGGTTCGTGGCCACCGCTCGGTGCGACTGCCACGGGCGATGTCGGGCTTTCTAACCGCCGGCGCGGCGACCGGGGCCTTCGGTATCTTCTACAACAGCATTTGGAGCTTAGCCAATGAGCTCCACCCGGTGCGCCTGGTGCTGATCGGGGCCCTGGTCATCGGGTTGTTGACTGGTTGACTTGTTTGCGCTGGCCGGGGTGATCATTGATGCCGGATACCTGTCATCTCAGCTCGAGCAATCCGCCGCGCTGTGGCACTATCTGCGCCTGTCCTGGCTGGCGGCCTGCCTCGGGACACTCGCCGGAGCACTCGGCGCGAACTTTGACTCCGATGAAGATATCCGCGAGGCGACCTACAGCAGGCGTTGGCACGAGCGCCGCAAGATGTTCAACAGCTATGAACAAAGCGCTGACGACGACTGAGCAGTTAGCTGTTGCAGGCATCCTGAATTTGTTGGATGTCTGCATCGGTGTAATTCCCCTTCGCACCGCTGAAGTCTGGGTCACCTGGGAGCGGACCTTCGCAACTGAACGTACCCACGTCAGGAATGTGGACGATAGCTGAACCGTAGTACGACCCCTCCGACTCGAAATTCGAGCTGGAATTTGGGCCGGAAGTCGGGGCTGAGTCGGGGGTCGACTCAGGTGTAGTTGGCTCCGTGTCGAAATCGCTGGATCCACTATCACCGGAGATAGCACCACTACCGGTAGACCCGCTCATCTGCTGTTGGAGATATTGTTCGGTGACAAGCTGCGATTCATCTGGTTGTTCTGGAAGTTCAGTCTCACCCCAATTCGTGAATTCCATCGATGCATCTTTTGCAGTGACAGCTGCGAACCTCGGCGACTCGTGGTTTGCCTCTAAGACGAGTTCCTCGCCTTCCTCCTGACCGGCATAGACCCATACATCAGCTTCATCACGCACCTCGTGAGTCCCCTCATCGGCAAATTGCTCGCGGTCTACCGGAGTGCCTTCCGCGTCGTCACCGTTGGCCCAGCTATCGCGAAGCTCATCAAAGAGCACTCCAACATTGAATACTCTGGTGCCGTTGCCGGACTGGATTTGACTGGTGTAGTCAAGCCAGGAGCCATCGAATTCGCCTTTGGTATCGTCGATGGCTTATTGCTCTTCAGCACTGATCCCCAGACTTTGATCTTCAAGCATGTTGAAGAGCGCGTCGGCGGACATATAGGTACTGTTTTCATCGTTGTCGCCGAAGCTGCGGTACAGATCGTCATCACTCAGACTCATGGCAGATGCACTTGCATCGAGCGCACCGTAGATGCGAGTCTCGGACAGGTCGCCGCCGCCCATCAGTTCGAATATTTGAGCGAGCTGTGGTTCGTCTTCGGAGAGGGCGCTCATGTCGGCGGTGATAGTGACATTTCCAGCTTCCTCCATCGATTCCCACATGAGGTCATCGATCTCGGACAGTGCCGGAGCACTTTCAACGTTTTCGCCGCCCATCAGACCGCTACAACCGGTCAGTGCTACGAGTGATAATGAGGCGCTAAGCGCCATAACATTACGACTATTTCGTTTCATGGTCGTCCTTTTGGTTTCGTTTCATTTTTCTTCGCCAACATCCCTTTGCAGGATGTGGTGGCATTTCATATCGATGGCCCTATGAGAGCAAAAGGCCCCGACAGGTACGAAATATAAGTTTTTTCGTCGATCGGGGCCTTCTAGGTCACTATTTAGCTGTTGCAGGCATCCTGGATTTGCTGGATTTCTGCATCGGTGTAGTTACCGTTTGGATCAGTGAAGCCTGGGTCACCTGGTTTTGGACCTTCACAGTTGAAGGTGCCAACGTCAGGAATGTTGACGACGTCTGAACCTGAGTATGAGGAGTCAGAACCCGAGTTGGATGCGGAATCTGAGCTTGAACCAGAATCTGCGCAAGCATCCTGGAATGCTTGGATTTCAGCATCGGTGTAGTTGCCATTTGGATCGGTAAATCCAGGATCACCTGGGACCGGTCCGCTGCAGTCAACGGTGCCAACACCTGGTACTTCGACACGGTCTGAGTTCGAGCCGGAGTTCGAATTCGTTTCAGGTGTGGTTGGCTCCATGTCGAGATCGCTTGATCCGCTGTCACCCGAGGTCGAACCGCTACCGGCAGATCCGCTCATGCGCTCCTGGATGTCTTGTTCGGTCATTAGTTGCGATTCATCTGGCTGTTCTGGAAGTTCAGTTTCGCCCCAGTCGGAGAAGTGCATTGTTGCGCCTTCATCAGAGACAGATGCGATCATCGGTGCGTCGTGATTTGCCTGGAGCACAAGTTCCTGGCCTTCTTCTTGACCGGTGTAGATCCATACGTCGTTTTCTTCACGTACTTCGTGGGTGCCTTCATCCGATATTTGGCCGCGTTCAACCGCAGTGCCTTCGGCATCATCGCCATTTTCCCAGCTATCGCGAAGCTCGTCGAAGAGTACTCCGACATTAAAGTTTTCTGATCCGTCACCTGCTTGCATCTCGTTGCTGTAATCGATCCATGAGCCAGCGAACTCTTCTTTGAGGTCATCAAACATTTGTTGTTCTTCAGAACTGAGACCCATGCTTTGGCCCGAGATGATATTGAAGATCGCATCGGTCGAGAGGAAGGTTCCCTCTTCGCCAAAGCTGCGCATCAGATCGTCTTCGCTAAGACTCATGGCAGAAGCCGTTCCGTCGAGTGCACCGTAGATGCGAATGTCCGAAAGGTCGCCGCCGCCCATTTGTTCAAACATTTCCACTGCTTGTGGCTCTTCACCTGCGACCGCGCTCAAGTCGGCGGTCAGCGTGACGTTGCCGGCTTCTTCCATCGAAGTCCACATCTGGTCATCGATCTCGGACAGTGCGGGAACGTCTTCAACGTTGCCGGCGGCCTCTTCGTTGTTGCCCTCTTCGCCTTCGCCGCCCATGATGCCGCTACAGCCGGTGAGAGCTACGAGTGATAATGAGGCGCTTAGCGCCATAAAATTGCGAATGCCTTTTTCCATGATCATTCTCTCCGTTTCGTTTTATTTTGATCATCAGCGCCCCTTTGCAGGACTCAGGCCGATTTCATAAGGATCGACCTTGCAATCAACCACGAAAGCCGACTCGTTGAGTATCGCTGTCACCAAAAGTTTGCCCTCAAGAACATGATCTCTATCGACTACTTATGCGTGGCTAGTACTACAGTCGTGTTTGTAAAGTGTGGCCGCGTGCTGTGTAGTGATATTGCTGGGCCCGGTATTGGTGTTGACGTCGCCATAATGAGGCTCGCAGGACGTGGTCCGGGTCAGGCGTGTGGCTC
>JABXHI010000072.1 GCA_013393415.1 Micrococcaceae bacterium | reverse complement strand
TGGAGCTTGGTAGATGGTGAGGCTAAGGAGCTAGCCCCACCATCATAAATCTAGCCAGCAAACTATTCTAAATTATTCGCCAGAGTGTTTCTGAATGATTTCTTCAGAAACGGCGGCTGGTACCTCACCGTATGAGTTGAAGGCCATCGAGTAAACTGCACGACCCTGTGTGCGGGAACGCAGGTCACCAATGTAACCGAACATTTCAGACAGTGGGACCTGTGCCTTGATGACCTTCACACCGGTTGCGTCTTCCATCGTTTCGATGGTGCCTCGGCGGGAGTTGATGTCACCAATGACATCGCCCATGTACTCTTCTGGGGTACGGACTTCAACGGCCATGATCGGTTCCAGTAGAACCGGCTTAGCGCGTTTGATGCCTTCCTTGAATACCTGTGACCCTGCGAGTTTGAACGCCATTTCGGACGAGTCAACATCGTGGTACGCACCATCTTCCAGGGTGGCCTTGACCCCTACCATTGGGTAGCCAGCCAGGACACCAAATTGCATGGAAGCCTGAATACCTTGGTCAACAGATGGGATGTATTCGCGAGGAATACGTCCACCGGTGACAGCGTTTTTGAATTCGTAAATTTCGCCGTCTTCGGTATCCAGTGGCTCGAAGGTCACGATGACCTTCGCGAACTGGCCGGAGCCACCGGTCTGTTTCTTGTGCGTGTAGTCTACAGACTCAACCTTGCGACGAATGGTTTCGCGGTAGGAGACCTGGGGTTTACCCACGCTCGCTTCAACCTTGAATTCGCGCTTCATACGGTCGACCAGCACGTCGAGGTGGAGTTCGCCCATGCCACCGATTTCGGTTTGGCCGGTCTCTTCGTTCTGGCTGACGGTGAAGGTTGGATCCTCTGCCGACAGACGCTGAATCGCGGTCGACAGCTTCTCCTGGTCACCCTTGGAGTTCGGTTCGATCGCTACCGAGATCACTGGTTCGGGGAATTCCATGGATTCCAGGATGATCGGCGCATCTTTTGCAGAAATGCTGTCACCGGTGGTGACGTCTTTCAATCCAACAACAGCGTAGATGTGACCTGCCTGAGCTTCATCAACAGGGTTTTCCTTGTTGGAATGCATCTGGAAAATCTTCGAGACGCGTTCTTGGCGCTGCTTCGTGGCATTCATGACCTGGTCACCGGACTTAATCTTGCCGGAGTAAACCCGAATGTAGGTGAGCGTACCAAAGAATGGGTGCGCTGCGATCTTGAATGCGAGTGCCGAGAATGGCTCATCAAGACGTGGCTCACGAGTCATTGCTTTGTCAGGATCATTCAGCGCATGCCCTGAGACCGAGTCGACGTCGAGTGGTGATGGCAGGTAATCAACGACGGCGTCGATGATTGGCTGCACACCACGGTTCTTGAAAGCCGAACCACAAAAGACCGGGTAGGCTTCGTCTGCAACGGTCAAAGCACGAATACCGGCTTTGATCTCGTCATTGCTCAGGTCGCCTTCGTCCAGGTACTTCATCATGAGTTCTTCAGATGACTCGGCGGCTGATTCGATCAGTTCGTTACGGTACTCTTGCGCACGTTCCTGAAGCTCCGCTGGAATCTCTTCGATTTCGTAGGTCGCACCAAGTTTGGTGTCACCCTTGGCATCGGCAGGCCAGATGAACGCCTTCATGCTGAGCAGGTCGACGACACCAATGAAGTCGCTCTCTGCACCGATTGGCAACTGCATAACCAGTGGCTTGGCACCCAGACGACCCTTGATGGTGTCAATGGTGTGGTAAAAGTCCGCACCGAGTTTATCCATCTTATTCACGAAGCAAATACGAGGTACACCGTATTTGTCCGCTTGACGCCAGACGGTTTCAGACTGTGGTTCAACGCCTTCTTTCGCGTCAAAAACCGCAACTGCACCGTCGAGTACACGCAGGGAACGCTCAACTTCAACAGTGAAGTCAACGTGGCCTGGCGTATCAATGACGTTGATCTGGTTACCTTCCCAGAAGCTGGTGACAGCCGCTGAGGTAATGGTGATACCGCGCTCTTTTTCCTGTGCCATCCCGTCGGTGGTTGACGCGCCATCGTGGGTTTCGCCCAGCTTGTGGTTCACACCGGTGTAGAACAGGATCCGCTCGGTTGTAGTAGTTTTACCGGCGTCGATGTGCGCCATGATGCCGATATTACGAACTTTATTGAGGTCGGTAAGCACTTCTTGTTGTGCCACAGGGTCTCCCTTGATTGTTGCCTATTTCCTTGAGCCACAGACTCTTGGTGGAGGCAACGGCTCGAAATGAGTACTGAGTTGGTGTTTGGTTTACCAGCGGTAGTGGGCAAACGCCTTGTTAGCTTCAGCCATCTTGTGGACGTCTTCGCGACGTTTCACAGCTGCACCCAGTCCGTTGGAAGCATCCAGAATTTCATTAGTCAGTCGCTCAGTCATAGATTTTTCGCGGCGGGCCTTCGAGAAAGTCACCAGCCAGCGCAGAGCCAGAGCGGTTGCACGACCAGGTTTTACCTCAACAGGTACCTGGTAGGTCGCGCCACCAACACGGCGTGAGCGAACTTCGAGAGCCGGACGGACGTTATCCAGTGCTTTTTTGAGTGTTGCTACTGGGTCGTCGCCGCCTTTGTCGCGGGTGCCGTTGAGGGCACCGTAAACAATACGTTCGGCTGTCGATTTCTTACCATCGACCAAAACTTTGTTAATCAACTGGGTGACCAAGGATGAACCGTAAACCGGGTCAACTACCAGTGGGCGCTTAGGCGCAGGTCCTTTACGTGGCATGAGTTACTTCTTCTCCTTCTTGGCACCATAACGGCTACGGGCTTGACGACGGTCTTTGACACCCTGGGTGTCCAGAGCACCGCGAACAACCTTGTAGCGGACACCTGGAAGGTCCTTCACGCCACCACCGCGTACGAGCACAATGGAGTGCTCCTGCAGGTTGTGACCTTCACCTGGAATGTAAGCGGTAACTTCGATACCACCGGCCAGACGGACACGTGCGACCTTACGCAGCGCTGAGTTGGGCTTTTTTGGGGTGGTGGTGTACACACGCGTGCACACACCACGGCGCATTGGGCGCGAGTCAAGCGCAGGCGCGCCAACACGCTTTGCCTTTGGTGTGCGGCCCTTACGGACCAGCTGCTGAATTGTTGGCAAAATAATCTCCGTATAATCTCATCTTCTTTCGAACGTCTCGATGCAGCATAAAATCACATCGATTCGAAAGAAAGCTTGGTCTTTTTCCGACGCCCTGAAGCATTTGCCTTTGGACGTGCAAAAAGGTGGCATTTGTTGCGCAAGATCCCCGCAACCCGGACAGAGTCCTACTGCCACTTTGAAACAATCGTTCTCAGTGTATCAGCATAGGTTACGCAAACACAATTCAGCGATTTAGTTCATCTGACCTGGAGTGTGCGCTACGTGAGCCGATGCTTTGGTGAGTTGGTAGAGCTGATAAGCCATGCGTAACGGGCGCTTATCTTTGGCATACATCAGTGGCCGCGTCAGTGTCCCGGCAGCTTTTGCTGCTTCGAGTTGGGACTTTTGGTCTGTGGTCGCATAGCGCTGTGCCACGGCAAGTGGAATCGTCAGTGAGGCTGCTGGGCCGTCCACGACTGTGTGCTGCGTGCGGGGTGTATCTTCTATAAGTTCGTCTACGAGGTACGTAGCTGGGTTCGCACCGGCTGCAGTGAGGTAGTAGTGATGCCGTCCCAGGCGGGGGTTCATCTCCAGAAAGTATGGTTCCCCGGTTTCGGCGTGGATTTTGATGTCGAACATTCCGAATCCATGCCAATTCAGGGCGTCCATCAGCAGGCGACCGTAGTGCTCGACTGCTTCATCGGGTCTGACGATGACTGCTCTTGAGCTGCCTTCCATATTGGCAGCGTGGTCTTCCACGATAACTTCTGACAGTCCTGTCAGTGTGATGTTGCCGTTGCGGTCGCGGAAGTGGTGCAGGATGCGAAGTTGTGAGTCGTTGCCGGGTACGAACTCTTGGATAATCAGCGTCTTGGCGTAGCCGGCGCCCATAGCCTTATGTATCACATCGATGAGTTCGTCAGGACCGTGGAAGTAGTGGACTTTCCGTCGGCCCTCGTACTTCGCTTCGCCCCATGCTCCCCCGTCGCCTGCTTTGAGAATGACTGGATACTGCATGCCGTCTTCGGTCAGTTGTTGAGCAAACGCTTCGGGGGTTTGGGCGGTGGAGCCTGCATCGAATACTGCCGTGCGTGGATAGGGCACACCGAGTTGGTCGCAGAGCTCATAGAAGTTTTCCTTCAGTGCTGCGTTGTCGAGTTGTTGGACTGTGTTGTCGACAAAGACGTAGCCCATATCCAGGAGTTCTTGTCGGTATTCGACACTGATCCGTACTAGATAGTCGAAGCCTGTGATCAGTACTAGCGGACGGTTTCGGGGGCCCCGGAGCTGTTGGGCGACTGATGCGAGATGCTTTAGCACGGTGGCGGCGTCGAACATCGGCCCTGCCGGAAACAGTTGGGTAATGCTGGAGCCACCAACCACGAGGTTGTGCGCGGTGGGGACCACTGCTGAAATCACGCCGTAGGCTTCATGGAATTCTCGCGCGAGACTGTAGGAGCCCAGATCACCACCGGTGATAACGGGGACGAAGGGTTGCTCGGCTGGGATGGTCGCATTCACAATTGCTAAGCCTACCAAGATCTACGCATTGATCCACTTTTGGCAGCACGTCGACTTGACCCATTAGCGTTAACACCAGAGCCCATTTTGAAGGGTGACATTTGAAGGGATGTCAAGTCCCGGGTTTTGTGGAGGGTCTGCGTATTTTCATTTCTAGGCTGCCGCCGAAGTGTCGGTTTCGGTCCAGTGGTAGTCGGTTTCGACTTCAGCCGGGGTCTGGTAGTTGAGCATGGAGTG
>JABXHI010000071.1 GCA_013393415.1 Micrococcaceae bacterium | reverse complement strand
GCAGAATCGAACACCTGCGCGGCACAGCCTTAGGCTTCCGTAATCTCATGCATTACATCACCAGAGCACTGCTCGACACCGGCGGATTCAGACACCAACTACACTCATTTTTACGATGAGCCACCAATATCGGCTTGCACTGTATCGACCTGCTCGACTTCGGCTAATTCCTCTTCAATGCCGCGCGATAGCTCCGAAGTGCGTTGTAATGACGATCCCTGGGGCGCCGTGTACGTCACCATGTGCATGTTCATGCCGGTGTCACCCAGCAGGTTGACTTTTAACGCCGGCACGAGCGCCAACGAACCAGCAAAAACAGCCAGTGCGAGGACCGCGGTGGTCCATCGCGTGCCACGAGACTTGATAGTCCACGCGATAATCGGGCGATAGAGCTTGGCCATCCAGTTGGTCGTGACCCGAATATCGGTGTCGGGCATGGTGGCAGACCGATCACCACGGATGCGCTGATTTCGCATGAACCAGTACGCCAGCACCGGTACCACGGTTAAAGCCACGAGCGTCGATCCGACCATGGCTAGCACGACGGTCAGCGCAAACGGACGGAAGAGCTCCCCGGCCATTCCTTCGACTAGAAGGATCGGAACAAACACCATCACGGTCACGATGGTTGACGAAATAACGGCCGATGATACCTCACCCGTGGCGCGGGTAATCGTCTTGACCTTCTTCTCACCCGGCGGAGCCTGCCTGAGGTGTCGCATGATGTTCTCGATGACCACGATGGAGTCATCCACCATGCGTCCGATGGTGATCATCAAACCGGCCAGCGACATCATATTGACCGTGGTACCGGTCGCTAACATCCCGACGAAGGCGAATAACACCGCCAACGGGATGGTAATACCGGTGATAATGGTGGGGCGAATCGACAGGAGGAACACGAAAATCACCAGCACTGCGAGTAGAAGGCCCCATAAGCCTTCATTTGCTAAGCCCGCGATGGCGTCTTCAATAAATTCAGCCTGGTCAAAGACGACTGTGAATTCAGTACCGCCTCCCATTTGTTGTGCTGCGTCGTTCATTTCGGCAAGCGCCTGTTCAGACAGTTCAATGAAATTCGCATCATTGGACGGCATGATCATCACGGTGATGGCGTCATTGCCATTGGTACGCGAGACCGTTTCGGCGTCGGCTTCTGTTCGTTCAACCTCGGCCACATCCGACAGTGGGATCGGGGTACCATCTTCGACGGGGACCAGTGTCGAGCCGAGATCATCGACTTCATCAAATGCTTGGCCGATAGAAATGTCGAGGGCCTCGCCATCATCGGTCACACTGCCACCTGGAGATACCACTCCCGCGTCCTCTAAGGCATCGACGATGGCGGAACGGTCTAACCCGTTTTCGGAGAGGGCATCGTCATCGGGGTTCAACCGGACGATCTCATCTTGTGCACCAAACAGCTGTACTTGAGAAATCCCTGAGATGTTTTCGATGTCGGAGCGGGCTGACTGGTCAAAGCGTTGGTTGAGCTCGCCCGGTGACAATTCGGAACTCATCGTCACGACGATCGCGGGAATGTCTGCTGCACCGCCCGAGAGGGTCGTGGTGGTCGTGCCCTCGGGGAGTTGTTCGTCAAGCGAATTCAGCAGTGTATCGGTCTGTGAAGCGGCACGAAAAACATCCGAACCGTATTCCATCTCCAACATAATCATCGAGAAATTGGAACCCGAATTCGACGACGTGGAGGTGACATTGTCGACCGCGGTGAGTTGCCGTTCGATCGGCTCGGCTACCTGGTCGGCCATCTGTTCGGACGAGGCCCCGGGGTTCGTAGCTGTGACTGCAACTGTCGGTAACTCAACGGGAGGGATCAACTCACGCCGTAGCATGTTAAGGGAAATAAGCCCCAGTACCATGATGACGATGGTGACCAAGGCGATGAAAGCACGATTCTTCATGCTGAGTTTAACGAGCCAGTCCACTGCGGTCCTTTGAGATGAAAGAGGATGCCAGAATTCTTGACTCAACTTACCCTAATTAGGGTGTGAAAACTCAATCAGAACGCAGCAAACGAAAGCGATATATGAACATACAGACAAAACTTCGGCCACGGGCCAAACGAGCAGGCGTATCCCTGCTCATTCTGCTGTTCATCACGCTTTTTCTCCCCAGCCCGTATACCATCCAGTCGCCGGGCCCGACGTTTGACACCTTGGAGCAAGTCGACATCGAGGGGGTCACTCACGACATGGTGGAGATTGATGGTGCCCAGACCTACCCCACCGAAGGACGGTTGGACCTCACGACGATTTCTGTCTCTGGTCCACCCACTTCATCATCATTACCCCTCGAAGTGCTGTATCACGCGATCCAGCCATACCCGGCGATTACACCGGCGGAATTGCTCTATCCGCCCGAAACCACCGGCGATGAAGTGCGCAGCCAAAACGCAGAAGCCATGGTTGATTCTCAGTCCTGGGCAGTGGCAGCCGCACTGGAACATCTCGATATCGACTACATGCAACGGTTATTCGCGCTGGATTTCACAGACGGATCGACTGCTGCTGGGACCCTGGAACCCGATGACGAAATCCTCAGCGTCAACGGCACCGAAATTACCGGGCATGGCCAATTGGTCAACACCATCCAAGAGGCAGGCGGCGAACCGGTGGATATGACGATTCGCCGGGACGGCTCCGAGGAGACCTACACGATTCCTGTGGCGCAGGCTGAGGACGGAAGCTATCAGCTCGGAGTGTTGTTAGATTCTGAATTTGAGTTTCCCATTGACGTCGAGATTTATCTTCAGGACGTGGGTGGCCCATCAGCAGGTCTCATTTTCACACTCGCGATGATTGACCGTATGACGGAGGAATCGATTACGGATGGCCGCCACATTGCAGGTACCGGAACGATTGATCCCGATGGAACCGTCGGACCAATTGGGGGCATCCAGCAAAAAGTTTCGGCCGCCGCGCAAGAAGGCGCTGACATCTTCTTGGCCCCTGAAATGAACTGCCAGGAAATCACGCATGTGCCAGATGACATGACTGTTTATAGTGTCGATACACTGGACTCGGCATTAGATATTTTGGCTGCGCCCGCAGGTGAAAATAATTTTCCCACCTGTTCATGAGCTGTCAGTTCGCTAGAATTTCACTGATTGTACATAAAAATGAGTCGGGCACAGCCCGCAGATAGGGAACTACTGTGAGTTTCGGACAAGGATTCGGCGGCGTTTTTGGTCGCCCGGATGACTCCTCCGGTGGCTCTGACGACTCCGGCGGGTCTTCCCGCGGGTTTGGTTTTTCGTCAGGCAGCGGAGGCTCAGGGGACGATGATAGAGGCAACACGGGCGGCACGGGTATGCGCCGTCCGGGGGCACTACTGCTCACACTGATTATTCTCGGTGTGCTGGTTGCCCTCTTTGTGTTGTTCGCTATGGTCTACACCGAGGTGTTGTGGTTCAACCAATTGGGGTATGAACAAGTGTTCTGGACCGAACACATCACCAGGGCAATATTATTTGTTGTCGCCGGTGTCGTCATGGCCGCAATCACCTGGTTGGCGCTGCATCTGGCCTATAAGTATCGACCCAAGAACCTCGCGGGTCAGTTGCGCCGCAACGTCGAACAATACCAAAAACAACTTGAACCAATCCGCCGCCTGGTCTTTATTGGTGCGCCAATTCTGATCGGGTTCTTTGCCGGTACCGCTGCGATGAATGGTTGGGAACAGGTTCTGCTGTTCTTTAACCAAGTGCCCTACGGTCAACAAGATCCAGAGTTTGGTTTGGACTTGACCTTCTACATGGCCACCCTGCCATTCTTGAACACCATCGCGTCCTTCTTGGTCTCGGTCGTGCTCGTAGCAGGTATCGCCGGCCTCGTCGTGCACTACCTCTATGGTGGTATTCGGATTGAAGAAGGCTCGGGCATCACCGTCGAACGGGCAGCGCGTTTCCACATTCTGGTGTTTGCTGGCGTGTATATGCTGCTTCAGGCGGGACGATACTGGCTCAACCGGTACGAAACATTGCAAGATCAGTCCGGCAACTGGGCCGGGGCCATGTACACCGACGTCAACGCCGTCATCCCGACTTCGACGATCCTGGCCATTGCCGCCATCATCGTCATCGGACTGTTCATTGCGACCATGGTCACTGGACGCTGGCGCTTGTCGATCATCGGTGTGGCGGGCTTTCTGGTTGCCGCACTGATTGCCGGTGCGATCTACCCGTTTTTGATCCAGGAATACCGCGTATCGCCTTCTGAAGAGACCATGGAAGCGCCATATATTGAGCGCAACATTGCGTACACCCGCGACGGCTACGATATCGCGGATGTGGACTACACCGATTACGCGGGTGAAACTGAAGCACAAGAAGGTGCGCTTGCCGGCGATGCCGAGACCACGGCAAATGTCCGGTTGATGGATCCGAATCTGCTCAGCGAGACTTTCGGTCAGCTGCAGCAGTTCCGCCCGTACTACTCGTTCCCGGACATCTTGCACATTGACCGCTATAACATCGACGGGGAAGTACACGACACCGTGCTTGCAGCACGTGAGGTCTCGCCTCCCGGTGATGACTCATGGGTCAACCAGCACACCATTTACACGCACGGTTATGGCGTTGTTGCCGCAGACGCCGCCGAGGTTGGTGCCGGTGGACGTCCATCGTTTTTGCTGTCGGGTATCCCAACCTCGGGTGAACTCGCCACCGAAGAAGAATACGAACCCCGCATTTACTTCGGTCTGAACTCGCCTGAGTACTCCATCGTAGGTAAAGAAGAAGGTCAACCGGATCGTGAACGGGACCGTCCAGCGGAACAAGGTTCCGAGGAGGAAGACACCGCCTACACCTTCACCGGCGATGGCGGCCCGAGCATCGGAAACTTCTTCAACCAGCTGGCCTATGCCATCAAGTTTGGTTCGACAGAAATCTTATTATCGCAGAACGTGGACTCAAATTCGCAGATCATGTTTGACCGTACGCCGGTTGAGCGCGTGCAAAAAGTGGCACCATACCTAGAAGTTGATCCCAATACGTACCCGGCCATCGTGGATGGTCGAGTCGAGTGGATCGTGGAAGGCTATACCACTTCGGATGCGTTCCCGTACTCGGATCAGAGCCAATTGGAATCTGCGACCGCAGGTACGACTGACGTTGATCAAAGCCTGACGCTGACTGGGCAGATCAACTACATTCGCAACTCGGTCAAAGCCACGGTTGATGCCTATGACGGTTCCGTCAACCTTTACGCTTGGGACCCAGAGGACCCGCTGCTACAGGCTTGGTCGGGCGTCTACGGTGATACCATCCAGCCGTACTCTGAAATGTCAGCTGAGCTCATGGAACACGTCCGGTACCCAGAAGACATGTTCAATGTACAACGTGAAAAGTTGACCCGTTACCATGTCAGTGACCCAGGGGACTTCTACCAGGCCAACGACGAGTGGTCCGTTCCGGATGATCCAACTGCGGCAGCGGAATCGAATACGCCTATCCCACCGTTTTACATGACGATGCAGATGCCGGGGCAGGATCCAGCATTCCAGCTAACCACTCCGTTTATTCCGCAAACACGTGAAGGTGAGACCACGCGTAACGTGCTCTACGGATTCTTGGGAGCCAACGGTAATGCTGGAACGGGCGAAGACGGCGTGAAGGCCGACACATACGGTCACCTTCAGATGCTGGAACTGCCACGCCAGACCACAACACCTGGTCCTGGACAAGCGCAGAACAACTTCAACTCTGATGACACTGTTTCGCAAGAACTGAACCTGCTGCGTCAGGGCGCTTCGGATGTGATCAACGGCAACATGATCACCTTGCCCGTGGCCGAGGGCGTCATGTATGTCCAGCCGGTCTATGTTCGTTCGACCGGTGAAACCTCATACCCAGTCCTGCAGAAGGTACTGGTCGCATTCGGTAATGAAGTCGGATTCGCTGACACCTTTGCTGAGGCCCTTGATCAGGTCTTTGAAGGTGATGCCGGCGCTGAAACACCAGTTGAAATGCAAGATGAGGGTGAAGCCCCAACCGAAAGCGACGATCCGCAGACCGAAGATCCAGCCGAAGGCGACGAGCAGCAGGCAGAGCCACCAATGGCCGATGCTCCATCTGACCAGCTGGATCAGGCTCTCCAAGACGCACGTGATGCTATGAGCCGCTCTGAGGAAGCCATGGCTGACGGTGACTGGGCAGCTTACGGTGAGGCACAAGCTGATCTGCAAGCAGCCTTGGAAGAAGCCATCGAACTCGACGATGGTGAGGCCCCAGCGTCGGATAATGGTGACACTGATAACACAGACGCCGAAAACGGCTCTGACTAAGGGATATAGGGAATCCTTCGGTTTGCATTCCATTTCCGCGGTGTGTAGAGTGTAACTACACGCCGCGGGGTGGAGCAGTTCGGTAGCTAGTCGGGCTCATAATCCGAAGGCCGCAG
>JABXHI010000070.1 GCA_013393415.1 Micrococcaceae bacterium | reverse complement strand
GACAACAGCACGCTTGGTGACCAGGTTGAAGACGTTGGTGGACCAGTTCTGGATGGTGGTGTAGCGAACTCGAGCGTCTGTTTTGACGATGATCTCGACTACAGCGGAGTGCAGGGAGACGGTATGGTAGATCGGTGCTGTACAGCCTTCTACGTAGCGCACGTAAGAGCCTACGTCAGCGATGATCAGGGTGCGCTCGAACTGTCCCATGTTCTCGGTGTTAATCCGGAAGTATGCCTGCAGCGGGATCTCTACATGGACGCCTTTTGGCACATAGACGTAGGAGCCACCGGACCAGACGGCGGTGTTGAGAGCTGAGAATTTGTTGTCGCCGACAGGAATAACCGAACCGAAGTATTCACGGAACATCTCTTCGTGTTCTTTCAGCCCGGTGTCGGTATCGACAAACACGACACCCTGACGTTCGAGTTCGTCATTGATCTGGTGGTAGACAACCTCAGACTCGTACTGGGCCGCAACACCAGCAACCAGGCGCTCACGCTCGGCTTCAGGGATACCCAAACGCTCGTAGGTTTCCAGAATATCTTCTGGTAGATCTTCCCAGCTGGTGGCTTGACGTTCGGTTGAACGAACGAAGTATTTGATCCGGTCGAAGTCGATACCGGATAGATCAGCACCCCAGGTTGGCATTGGTTTGCGACCGAAGTAGCGCAGGCCCTTCAGACGCATCTTGAGCATCCACTCCGGTTCATCCTTGAGGGACGAGATGTTACGTACAACATCTTCGTTGATACCGCGTTGCGCGTTCTCACCGGCGTCGTTCTTGTCATGCCAGCCGAATTCGTATGCTCCCATGCCCTCGAGTTCTGGGTTTGCATCCAGAACATCTTGGATCACACCGGGATCGGCGGTTTCTTGACTGATTTGATCCGTCATTATCAACCTCTTTAAAACGGGTCGTGGTTTGTGATCATCGCGAAGGCCTCGTCGAGGCCCTCTATGATTTTTGATTTATCTAACCTCGTCGGCTTATGCCTTTGTGCCGCCTGCGGCGATCAGCGAGGCGTGTGCTGCCCGTCCTAATGGTACGTGCGTGTTGCAGACGTGGCCACCGGTAGGCATCGTTGACAGTCTTCGTACATCGACTTCTAGTAAACGCGCAAACAGGTCAGTTTCTTCCTCACAAAATTGGGGAAATTCTGCGGCAAGTTCTTGAATTGGGCAGTGACCCTGGCATATTTGTGCAGCCCGCAGAGTGGTGACTTTTGCAGCACGGCCGGCACGACGTGTCGTCGCGGCGAATCCAAGATCTGCTAAAACTTTGGTTAACGTCTGGATGCGTTCATTCAGGGTTGCCTCTTCACGAACTTGCTCTTTGAAGCGAGTTTCAATCGTACCAAAGTACTTGCGAGCGAAACCCCGCAGTGCTTCATCTCCCCCGAACTCAAGCAGTGTAGACATGGCTTCGGAAGCAACATCGAGATAGTCATCCCCGAGCTCGACTTGACCCTGTTGTGTGACAACGTACCTGCGCGACGGCCTGCCCGCGCCACGTTGTGATCCGGATACAACTTTGACTTCGACTAAGTTTTCATCTTCTAAAGCGTCAAGGTGACGTCGCACAGCTGCGGCTGTTAGATTAAGTTTTTTGCCGATGGTTGCGGCACTGACCGGACCTTGAGACACAACGACGTGCATGACTCTCTGCCGTGTCGTTTGCGGGGACCCCGAAGCAGAGGTTGACTTGTCGGATGGTGCATCAGCGAAATTAGTAACCATGGTATGTCCTAATTATAGACGAGTTCGTCGATTTGGCCAGCCAAAGGCCTATGTTCCTACTCACTGAACCCCCAGTTTTGCTGAAGGCCAACATTGCGTACTCGCGAACATGAACTTCAGACTTTAGATCTGTGGCTAGACTATAGCCCGTGTCTATGCCCAATTTTGCCCGAGCCTTTTGAGTTGTAGTTCATGCTGTCATTATTGAATGTTCATCGCGATGTCGCGGCGCGTCATGGTCGGTTTCATATCCTGAAAGGCATCAGTTTTGATGCGGAGCCCGGTGAAGTCACCGCGTTGTTAGGTCCCAATGGGGCCGGGAAAACGACGACGCTGTCTATCGCACAGGGCATTGATAAAGCCACGTCGGGTACGGTTCAGCTGTTAGGGGTTGACCCCTACCGAGCAGGTGCCGACCTTCGCAGTCAGGTCGGCGTCATGCTTCAAGGGGGCGGTTTGCCGATGGCGGTGACCGGTCAGCGTTTGTTACTCCACCTTCAGCGGCTCTACGAACAACCAGCCGATGTTGAGGACCTCATGGAGCGTTTACAAATACACGACTTTAAAGACCGGCAAATACGACGATTATCTGGCGGGCAACGTCAACGTCTGGGGCTGGCAGCTGCACTGGTGGGCCGACCGAGGGTTGTATTTCTTGATGAGCCCTCAGCTGGATTGGATCCGATATCGCGTTCCATCGTGTTTGACCTCATCGAGGAACTCAAGGCCGCCGGAGTATGCATCATCTTGACCACTCACCTACTAGAGGACGCCCAGCGGTTGGCCGATCAGGTGGTCTTGATACGAGATGGTCGCGTCGAAAACTCTGGGACAGTGGAGCAACTTACCGCAACTGACTTTCGGCCACCGTTTGTCTTCAAACTCTCTGCGCCACTGACCGATCGCCAGCGGGCCGATTTCCCGCAGCATTTGACGCTCGTTGACGAGATGGGGGCTTCGCGTCCCAATACGTGGCGTGTCAGCGGAATTGAAACCCCGGCGGATTTGCATGCATTAACGTCTTGGTGGGTGCAACACGATCTGATGCCCTGCGATTTCGGCATGTCCGGTAAGTCTTTGGAAGACGTGTTTTGGGAGTTGACTGCACATGACGAAGCTTAACCTGACCCCGGTCGAAAAACCCCACTCTTCGTCGCTGTTCTCTAAAGTGATGGCGCAGGGCCGCTACGAAACACGCATCACCATGACGAATGGTGAACAGCTTTTGGTCTCGATCATTCTTCCCTTGCTGGTGTTAGGCGGATTGCACTTCACCGGAATTTTTGATGAGGCGGGCGGGCCAGCAACCATTGATTTCGCGACCCCGGGTGTTTTGGCTCTCGCGGTGTTGTCTTCAGGACTCACTGGACAAGGTATCGCAACAGGTTTTGACCGGCGTTACGGTGTCCTGCAATATCTGGCTACCACTCCCCTGGGCCCATTCGGGCTTCTGCTGGGCAAGGTGCTTGCTGTGCTGATGGTACAAGTCACCCAAATAGTGGTCATCGGGGGCGCGGCACTGTTGATGGGCTGGTCTCCCGCGGTATCTGGTTTGGGTATTGCAATCGTGTTCATCGTGCTGGGTGCGTTGACGTTCACCGGACTCGGGTTACTCATCGCCGGGACCGTTCGACCCGAAGCAACCTTGGCGCTGACGAACTTACTGTGGGTCATGCTCGGCGCCGTGGGTGGTGTGGTATTCCCCGTAGCAAATTTCACGGGCAGCTTCCTTCTCGACTACTTACCCTCCTCAGCACTCGGAAACGGGCTGAGAACCGCGCTAATATCAGGAACTTTCGACGGCGGAGCCGTTGTCATCTTGGTGCTTTGGGCAGTGATCTTCAGCTTGGGCACTATACGCTGGTTTAAGTGGCGATAACAGCATCGCCATTTCAAGAGATGCCGGACGGCATCTGGAACGAATAAGAGGAATCTTCTCATGACAACTTCAGGCGACCAGACAACTCGTCGGTGGTCGGATGTTCTAATGCCGCGTACCTTCACCTTATGGACGATGGTGCTCGGCATAGCCTCGGTGATATCTCAGGCCGGCATCATTGTGACCGGCGCGGCCGTGCGACTGACCGCATCTGGGTTGGGCTGTTCTGAATGGCCACGGTGTACACCAGAATCGTATGTCACCACTCCAGAAATGGGAATCAACGGTGCCATCGAGTTTGGGAACCGCCTGTTGACCTTCGTACTCGCGGCAATTGCGGTACTCACCATACTTGCCCTGTGGCGGGTGCGAAAGACACATCGCAATCTGGTTATCATGTCCATTGTGCTGCTGTTCGGCATCCCGGGACAAGCCGTCATTGGTGGCATCACCGTCTGGACGGATCTGAACCCATGGATCGTGATGCTGCACTTCCTGCTGTCAGCTGGCATGGTGTCGATTGCTGCTCTGTTAGCCCACCGGATTGGTGCTGAACGTCGAGCTCGGATCACCAGAACGCCCGCGGTGAAACTTCAGGACGGTGCATCGACGAAGCTTACGAGCATTTCGGCCGTGGTCGTGTACATTGCCGGCTGGTTCACGTTGATCTTCGGGACAATCGTCACCGGTTCTGGACCTCACGGTGGAGACCCGAGTGCACCGCGCCACGACTTTGACCCGTTAATTGTGACCCGTTTTCACACGGCTCCTGTGTATCTCATGACGTTGATGGCACTGATATTGCTCGTCGTAATGTACCGCATCAACACCTCACAGCGTCAACGTCGCGCGGTATGGGGATTCACCGCGGTCTTGGTGTTCCAAGCACTGGTCGGCTTCTATCAGCACTTTAACGGCTTGCCCATCGCAGTCGTCCTGCTGCATATGCTCGGAACCGGGCTGGTTGCGTGGATGATGACCATCGTCTTAGATGTGTTCAACTCCAAATATGCCACTCGACCAACCGAAACCGAGCTTCCAACCGGCGATGCAGCACCGGAGCAACTCACGAACGCTTAACCCGCAGAGTTGGTAACTGACCCAAGTCTCTCGTTGTGAGATGAAAGCGATCCGCCCGCTCGAACATGGTTCGAGCGGGCGGAGCACTTTTGTTGATATGTTGTGAAGCTTGCGGAGCCTAGGAACCTAATCCGTCATTGGTCTCAGCGTCCTCGTCATCAGTGGTGGTCTCGCCTGAGTCGGCAGATTCAAGCTCCTCGTACCACAAATCAGTAATACGGCCGGTATCATCGATTTGAATGTGCAGATCAATCGGTCCCGCTGTCAGATCCGGGGTGAGCCGAGTGATGCCGTAATTTTCCTCGGGTTCCTCATAGTTGGAAGGGACATAAGGAAGTGAGGGCCGAAGCTCCGAATTGAGGGTGCCCACGAGTGAATCAACGGGAATCTCGTCACTCATCTCGGGAGCAACTTTCGGATACCAATCTTGTTTATTCATGGATCGGGTCGCGTTGATTTCGTCGACCACCCATTGCGATGTACGAGCTGCTTCCGTATCAGGGAAGTTCACTTCAGCAACGTGGGTCGGTGCCGAACCGCGATCCGGTAAATCATCGGCAGTTTCGGGGTCAGCCACGCAGCCTGTGAAGGCAAGAGCGGTTGCGGCGACTGCGGTCAGGACTGTGGTGCGTAGTTGTGGTCGTTGCATAGTTATGGTGCGGTCACCATATCACCCATGAGCGGGGAACCGACAAAAGGATCCACGGCTAGCGCGACAAAGATCAGGGTGAGGTAGGTAATGGAGAGATGGAATACTCGCATCGCTTTTTTGTCAGAAAAGTCCGGACGTTGCGAATCGCGGTATAAAATGTGTGCCTCATAGATGAACCAACCACCCGAGACTGCAGCGGTTGCCGTGTAGACGATGCCCGCCCAACCCATCGGGATGAGCAGCAATGAGAAGATCACGGTAGCCCAGGTGTAGAGCACAACTTGGGACGATACACGGCGCGACGTGGCAATCGCACCCAGCATGGGCACGTCGACTTCTTGGTAGTCCTCTTTGTATTTCAATGACAGTGGCCAGTAATGCGGTGGCGTCCAAAGGAAAATGACGATGAACAGCACCACTGCCGGCCACTCCACGGTGCCACGGACAGCAGACCATGCGATTAATACAGGGAATGCGCCGGCCAGTCCGCCCCAGATAATGTTCTGCTGGGTGCGTCGTTTGAGGATAAGCGAGTAGATGACCACATAGAAGAAGATGGCGGCGATACCGAAAGCCGTTGCCAGCCAGTTGGTGCCAAGTGCCAAAATACTGATCGCGGCGACAGCGAGAACCCAAGAAAATATCAGGGCCTCACGAGGGGTGACTTCACCGGTAACGAGCGGGCGGTTTTTCGTCCGCTCCATATACTGATCGATGTCGCGATCGATGTAGCAGTTAAACGAGCTCGACGCACCTGCGGCAAGAGCCCCACCGATCATGGTGGCAAACACTGTCAAAAGGTCAGGCCACCCGCGCTCAGCCAGAATCATGGTTGGTAGCGTGGTCACCAACAGCAATTCCATGACACGGGGCTTCGTCAGCGAAACATAGGCTTTCGCCTTGCGACGGAACCCGATTTTCTGTCGAGTCGGTTCCGAAGCGGTATTGGGCGATGTGCCCTGTGCGGCGGACTCTAACGATGTTGACATCAATACTCTCGTGCTCTATGTAACAAGTAAGTAAACCTTTGGCTACCGAGACATGTCGGCACCCTCATCTAGTGTAGCTGGTGTATATCGCCCTGCGTGCAAATCTTGCCGCGTAGAAGGTTTTGCCCGGTAAGCTTAGACTGAGCTTTTGCAACAACCTCAGTGAATACTTCAGAACACCGCAACCTGTCAGGAAGGCAATTCGTGGTCCCCTCCGCTACACATCCATCAGATTCGACTTCTGCCCTCAATCGCCACCTTCCAGCCCGAGAGTATGTCTACTCTGATCAAGATCAACGCGCGGTGGATACCCTGCGGGTCCTTGCTGCCGATGCAGTCGAAAAAGTGGGTTCCGGTCACCCCGGTACGGCCTTCTCACTGTCGCCAGCGGCTTGGCAGCTGTTCCAAAATGTCATGCACTTCGACCCGAAAGACCAGCACTGGCAGGGTCGTGATCGGTTCGTGCTCTCCCCCGGTCATACATCGTTGACGTTGTACTTGCAGTTGTTTGCTGCCGGTGCAGGCATTGAAATGGAAGACCTGAAGGCCCTACGTACCTGGGGGTCCAAAACCCCGGGGCACCCGGAATATGGGGACACCGATCACGTCGAGATCACCACCGGCCCATTGGGACAAGGGCTCGCGTCGGCCGTAGGTTTTGCATACGACCAGCGGCGCATTCGCGGTCTCATGGACCCGGAAGCCGCGCCGGGCACGTCCCCCTTCGATCACCATGTGTTCGTGATCGCATCAGACGGAGACCTTCAAGAAGGCGTGACCGCCGAGGCGTCCTCGCTTGCTGGCACCCAAGAGCTGGGTAACCTGATTGTGATCTGGGACGACAACAAGATTTCCATCGAAGACGACACCGATATTGCCTTCACTGAGAATGTCGATAAGCGCTATGAAGCCTATGGTTGGCACGTGCAGCGTATTGACTGGCTGCAAACTGGCGACTACGTCGAAGACACCAAAGCCCTGTACGAGGCCATTGCCAATGCCAAACAGGAAACAGATAAGCCATCGCTCATTTCGCTGCGCACTATCATCGGTTGGCCCTCACCGAAAAAGCAGAACACCGGTGGTATCCACGGTGCAAAGCTTGGCACCGAAGAACTCTCGGGACTTAAAGAAGTGCTGGGCTTTGACACCGAACAGCATTTCGTAATGGATGACGAACTGCTGGCCCATGCACGCAGGGTTGGTGAACGTTCCGCAGAATATCGCAAAACGTGGGATGCGGCCTACCAAACCTGGTGCAGCAACAATCCCGAACGCGCCAAGCTCTATGATCGATTGGTCGAAGGTGGGCTACCCGAAAACTTTGCGGATGCGTTTCCGCGTTTTAAATCCGACGATGGCAATATGGCCACGCGTGCTGCATCCGGAAAAGTCCTCAGCGCCCTGGCGGATGTCATGCCCGAACTTTGGGGCGGTTCGGCCGACCTTGCAGGTTCCAACAACACCACCATGGCCGGTGAACCATCGTTCTTGCCGGTGGATCGTCAAACACAGTCGTGGTCGGGGCACCCATATGGCCGTACCCTGCACTTTGGTATTCGCGAACATGCTTCAGGATCGATCGTCAATGGCATCACGTTGGGCGGGCTAACGCGTGGTTATGCCGGCACGTTCCTGATCTTCTCGGACTACATGCGTCCTGCAGTCCGGCTGGCGGCGCTCATGGGTGTGCCGTCTATCTTTGTATGGACCCACGACTCGATCGGTCTGGGCGAAGACGGTCCAACGCACCAACCAGTGGAACATCTGGCTGCTTTGCGTGCCATTCCGAATCTCGATGTGGTGCGTCCGGCCGATGCCAACGAAGTCTCGGTGGCGTGGCAGACGATCCTGTCGCAACGTCAGCGCCCAACCGGCATGATTCTGTCTCGTCAGGGTCTGCCGATCTTTGACCGTGATCAAGAGGCATTTCGTTCAGCTGAAGGTGTGGCTCGCGGCGCCTACGTCCTGGCCGAGGCGACGAATGACTCGGGAGAAACGACACCCGACGTCGTGTTGATCGGTACGGGCTCCGAAGTCCAGCTAGCGGTCGCAGCCCGGCAAACTCTTCAGGGTCAAGGGATCGCCACGCGCGTCGTGTCAGCACCGTCATTGGAATGGTTTGATGCCCAAGATGAGGCCTACCGCAGCGACGTGTTGCCCAAGGATGTGCTCACCGTGTCTATCGAAGCCGGTGTGGAACAGGGGTGGCAGAAATACACGAGCGGTCAAGGTCATTCCGTGTCGTTGGAACACTTCGGTGCGTCCGCCGACTACCAGACGCTGTTCACGAAATTTGGCATTACGGCCGAAGCACTCGTGACCAAAGTCCAAAGCCTTTACAACGCCTAAGGATTGACCGTGACCCAAAATCAATACACCCAAGCACTCGAGACCGCAGGTGTGTCGCTGTGGCTAGACGACCTGTCTCGCGATCGTATTAACTCTGGTGACTTGCAGCATCTGATCGATACCAAAACGATTACTGGCGTCACCACCAACCCAGCGATTTTCGGCAAAGCGCTCACCAGTGGTGACGCATACACTGCACAGCTGGCAAATTTAGCTACTGCCGGCGCTGACGCTCAAACGGCAGTGGTCGAAATGACGACCGACGATGTGCGGGCCGCCTGCGACGTACTTGCACCCGTGTATGCGGCGACCAATGGCTACGACGGTCGGGTGTCGATCGAGGTCGACCCCCGTCTAGCCTGGGACACAGACTCGACCGTGACTCAGGCTCTCGAGCTAGCCCAGAAGGTCGGTCGTGAGAATGTGATGGTCAAGATCCCGGGAACCAGAGAAGGCCTACCAGCCATCTCTCGAGTCCTGGCGGAGGGTGTTAGTGTCAACGTCACACTCATCTTCTCGCTCTCCCGCTACCGTGAAGTCGTCAACGCCTGGCTTACTGGCCTTGAGGGCGCCCGGAGTAACGGTCATGACCTATCGAAGATCCACTCCGTCGCGAGCTTTTTTGTCTCCCGCGTAGACACTGAAATTGATGCACAGCTGGAGCGGTTGGAGTTACCGTCCCAGCAGGTATTGCAGTTGCGCGGTCGCGCTGGCATCGCCAATGCCCGGCTGGCGTACCGCATCTTTGAACAGTTCCAGGACACGGAACGGTGGCGGCTGTTGGAATCCGCAGGCGCTCGTCTGCAACGCCCACTGTGGGCTTCGACCGGCACAAAGAATCCGGACTATTCAGATGTTCGCTACGTCAACGGACTGGTGGCCGACTATACGGTTAACACCTTGCCAGAAGAGACATTGAATGCCGTCGCGGACCACGGTGAAATTACTGACAGCCGCATTCCGGATAACTACGCTATGGATGATGATCATCTGGACGATCTTGCCAGAGCCGGCGTTGACTATAACCAAGTGGTCGCCACACTCGAGACAGAAGGACTGCAGAAGTTTGTGGATGCTTGGAATGAGCTGCTAGAGAAGATCCAAGAACAGCTCAACGCCCACAACTAGTCTGTGACGCCATGTTGAAATGGTGGGCAAACCCTATCTGCCAGACTGAGGTGAGACACCCGGACTGATGGTTAGATGGCTGGGGCACTGACTAAAGGAGCACCCAGTATGACCTTGACAACGACGACCAATGATCGATCCGATACGGCCCAGCAAC
>JABXHI010000007.1 GCA_013393415.1 Micrococcaceae bacterium | reverse complement strand
GCCATCATTGTCCTACGCCGACTCCTCCACGAAGCCAGACTCCGCTACCGGTGGGACACCCGCACCGTCAAGCCTTACGATTTCCGGTAAGCGCCGATAAGCCCCTATCCGCGCAATCTCTAAACCGGTGGCGTACAGCGCACCGGGCAGACCCATCATGAGCCAACCCGACATATCGGAGGCTCCTGCAGAAAGAGCAGCTACCCGCGGCGACAGGTCACGTCCTGCTAGCAGAAAATCTCGACCTGTTTTTGTCCGGCGGTACGCGTACAATCCAATGCCAACCATCAGAAGTAAATAGGCGACGATGGCGGCCAGTTGATAGGCATGTTCTTCATTCATAGCAAACAATTATTCGTCACTGACAGCGCAATTTCCAAATCTCAATCACCGCTGATAGGCGTCGAGTAATCATGATGCTGGTTGTTGCCTGTATATTCGCTGGTCGTAGGCTTGATTTGTGCAAAATGTGTTGGCCGTCATCTTCTGTCTTCTCCGGCCGAAGCCGTATGATATGTGTCACAAGAGATGCAACTTGGGATCGGAAGCATTATGGCTACTGCAGATCATCGTCCGGCTGATATTGCTCCATGGCAACTTGGAGATGCTGCCATCGAGCAAGTTCGAACATGGTTGGCGGCGGCCGCACGTATCGAACCGGATGCTTCCGCCCAACAGTTGGCTGGCGTGTTGAAAGATCCTGCCGGATTAGATTTCACGGTTAGGTTTGTGGATCGTGTTGTACGGCCGGAAGATGCTGGGGCTGCAGCCGAAGCCCTGGCAGATATCGCTGATGATGTCCCGGAGTTTCTGCCCTGGTATCTTCAAACCGCAGTGCGCGCCGGCGGCAAGTTGGGGAAACTCGCGCCGGGTGTTGTGGTGCCGGCCGCACGGGCTGCACTGCGATCAATGGTCAGCCACTTGGTGATTGATGCGCGCGATCAGCGCCTGGGCAAAGCAATCCACAGGCTTCGCAGCAACGGTATCCAGCTCAACATCAACCTGCTTGGTGAAGCCATCCTCGGCCAACACGAAGCCGATAATCGGATTGCGGCTACTCTGGCGCTCATCGAACGCCAGGACGTGGACTACGTCTCAGTGAAAGTTTCGGCCACCGTGGCACCACACAACGCTTGGGCACACGACGCGGCGGTTGATGACATCGTCGAACAACTCCGTCCGCTCTATCGGGCAGCAATGCAAGCGGATCCGGTGACCTTTATCAACCTCGACATGGAAGAGTATAAGGACCTCGAGCTCACGCTGGACGTGTATCGCATGCTCATGTCCGAGCCAGAATTTGCTCAGTATGCGTCCGGTATCGTCTTGCAGGCATATCTGCCGGACGCCTATCAGGCCATGGTTGACCTGCAGGAATTTGGAGCGCAGCGGGTCGCTGCGGGTGGAGCCCCCATCAAAGTGCGCGTGGTCAAAGGCGCTAACCTGCCCATGGAACGGGTTCAGGCAGCCATGCGGCACTGGGAACAAACCGTGTGGCCCAACAAACAAGACACCGACACCAATTACAAACGCATCCTCAACTATGCGCTGACACCAGAGCACCTGACCAATGTACGCATCGGTGTTGCCGGACAGAACCTTTTCGATATCGCCTTGGCCTATCTTGTAATGCAGCATCGTGGCATCGCCACCCACGGGCCAGTCGATTTTGAAATGCTGCTGGGGATGGCCACGTCCCAAGCCGAAGCCGTTCGTGCCGACGTTGGTCGACTCTTGCTCTACACGCCGGTGGTACACCCGGATGAATTTGATGTGGCGATCTCGTATTTGGTGCGACGCCTGGAAGAAGGTGCCTCTGATGAGAACTTCATGTCAGCGGTCTTTCAACTCGAAGACGAGTCGTTCTTCGACCGTGAGGCAGAACGCTTCCTCTCCTCGCTGGCACAACTAGAATACGAAAGCGATCTTGTACCGCAGCGGCGGCGCACTCAGAACCGAAAGACCGAAGACTTCACCGAAGCTTCGTCACCGGCTTTTGCCAATGCGCCAGACACAGATCCACATCTGCCAGCCAACCGCGCGTGGGGGCTCAATATCATCGAGCGCATGGCCAAATCCTCGCTGGGTGATGCCGTGGTGGCAGACCATCACGTTGAGACAGTGGCACAGCTGGAAACTGCGATCAGCGCTGCCATCGATGCGGGAAAAGTCTGGCAGGATCTTTCTGTGACCACCAGGTCCCAAGTGCTGATTCGTATCGGCGACCGTCTGGCAGCCGCCCGTTCTCAGCTAATCGAAGTGATGGGGTCCGAAACGGGCAAGACCATCGATCAAGCTGACCCAGAAGTCTCCGAAGGCATCGATTTTGCTCGGTATTACGGTCAACAGTGCCTCGAGTTGGACAATATCCCGGGGGCAACGGCACGTCCTGTGGAGCTGACGGTAGCAACCCCTCCATGGAATTTTCCCACGGCCATCCCAACCGGTTCGGTCACCTCCGCTTTAGCTGCGGGCTCACCGGTCATCTTCAAGCCCGCACCGCAAGCGCAACGCACCGGTGCTGTCATCGTCCAAGCAATCTGGGAAGCGCTTGATGAGTTTGGTCTCCCGCATGACATCGTCAGGTTCGTCATCGCTGAGGAATCCACAATCGGTACCAAACTGGTCTCGGATCCTCGCGTACAACGCGTGATCTTGACCGGCGGCTATGAGACCGCGCAATTGTTTAAAACACTGCGTGCAGACATGCCACTGCTGGGGGAGACCTCCGGAAAAAATGCCATCATCGTCACCCCATCGGCCGATTTGGACCTCGCCGTCGCGGATGTGGTGGATTCGGCGTTTGGCCACGCCGGTCAAAAATGTTCGGCCGCGTCGCTGGTCATCATGGTCGGACACACCGCGGTGAGTCGACGCTTCCATCGTCAACTGATCGACGCGGTCAATTCATTGGTCGTGGATTATCCGACAAACCCGCAGGCACAAATGGGCCCGGTGATCGACGAACCGGATGAAAAGTTGGCGCGCGGTCTCACGAGACTCGAAGTAGGGCAACGTTGGAATCTCACCCCACAACAGTTGGACAATTCGGGTCGTCTCTATTCGCCCGGTGTTCGGTCTGGGGTGCAACCAGGATCTGAATATCATATGACCGAGTATTTTGGCCCAATCCTTGGTGTGATGGCCGCAGATACCCTGAAAGAAGCTATCGACTATGTCAATGCCGTACCGTACGGTTTGACTTCGGGCATTCACTCGTTGGATCCAGCAGAAATTGCGACCTGGTCTGAACACGTCACCGCCGGCAATCTCTATATCAACCGTGGGATTACCGGTGCGATTGTGCGTCGTCAGCCGTTCGGTGGTTGGAAACGTTCCGCCATCGGCCCGGGGTCCAAAGCGGGTGGGCCTAACTATCTCATCGGCCTCACAGACTGGCACGATGAGCCGCTAACGCTGCCCCAAACCCACGATGAGATGGCAAGGCGGCTCCTTGCATCCGCGGGGCAATGTCTCGAGGAGACAGATGCTCGGTGGCTAGCCACCGCAGTTGCCCACGATGCCCAAGTGGTGCACGTGTATAAGGGCCAGCACGACATTTCGGATCTGCAGGTCGAAGTCAATGCGTTGCGCTACCGTCCCGTGGCCGTGACACTGCGTCTGGCCGACACCACGTCACCGGCGATTGCTCACCTGTTACGTGTGGCTTTTGCTGGCATCCGTGTCCAGGCCGCCATAGCAACCGGCGAAGGCACCGGAAGTCTGCCGCGCAACACGGTTTCAGTACCCGAAGGGGCTCCACCTGAGCTGACAGCGGTCTTTGCCGATACCAATGTGGAGGTCTTTTTTGAAGACACCGAGACATGGTTGCAGCGCGTCGCCTCACTGGTTGACGTTGACCCTGCGGTGGGTCCCGAGCGTATCCGGCTTATTGGCTCTGCCGAAACGGGCATGACCATGCGCGCCACCGCGCACAGTCCGGAGACTGCAGTGTATACCCGACCGGTCACATCTGCCGGGCGATTAGAAATGTTGCCCTTTATTCGCGAACAGGCAGTGACGATGACAGCACACCGATTTGGCACGCTCAACGATCTGCCGCAACGCGCGTTGGGCACGATACGCTCCTGGTAGAAGAGCCCGGGCCCCCGAGTGTCACCGGATGTTTGCAAAAATTCGTCCAACTGGTCTATTTTTAAACCATGCAGAATGATCGTGAACCAGTCGCGCAGAAAAAACTGTCGTTTATTGAAGAAGCTCGACGGGGACAAATCGTGGACGCAGCCGCGGCAACCGTCGCTGAGCTCGGCTATGCTCAGACATCCTTGGCTCGGATTGCCGACCGCGCACAGATCAGCAAGGGCGTGATTACCTACCACTTCGCCACCAAGGACGAGATCCTGCGATTGGTGGTGACACAGTTCTTCGAGCAGGGCTGGGAGTTTATGGAAGGTCGAATTCTGACCCAGGATACAGCGCTTGGACAGCTGCTCGCGTGGATCGGCGCTGAGCTGGAATTCTTCGCTGCACACCGCACGGGGTTTCTGGCGATGAGTGATATTGTCGCCAACCATCGCGGCACAGACGGGTCGCACGCTTTTGGAGATGAGTTTGCAGAAGAAATCCAAGGGCTGACGGACATTCTGTTGGGGGGTCAACAAGATGGTGAGCTCCGGGCCTTCGACGCCCGGAGTGTTGCCCAGATTATTTTGCGCACGGTGGACGGTTTGTTGATGTCATGGGCGACTGACCCCACGTGTGATTTAGCCGAACAAACGCCCGTGTTACTAGATTTCATCGTCCACGCGATTCGAGCGGAGTCATCATGAACGATATCGTGAGTGAACGTCTACACGTTGCTCTCCGTCCACCAAAGCACCGAGTTGAGCGTCGGGCGATCGGCTGGTGGGCCATTCAATCTGCACTCATAACCGTGCCGCTGATGGTCGGTGCCATCGTGGCCTATGTGCTCTGGGGCAGTGACAGCTGGTGGATAATCCTCATCGTGGTGGCAGCGGCCATAGTTTTGGTGCTCGGCGTCATGGTCGAACCGCTGTGGCGTTATCGTGTGCACCGATGGGAAACCACCGGCACTGCGGTGTATGCCCGGAGTGGGTGGCTCGTAAAAGAATGGCGCGCCAGCCCGTTATCCCGCATTCAGACCGTTGACGCGTTGCAAGGACCGGTAGAGCAACTTCTGGGCCTGTCGACACTGCGAGTGACCACTGCGTCATCATATGGTGCCATCGATATTGGCGGTTTAGATAAAGCGACCGCAGATCGCGTCGCTGATGAGCTGACGAAGTTGACCGAGGCAATCCCCGGTGATGCCACATGAGCACACAGCATAGCTCCGTAGCAGACTGGCAACGTCTCAGCGGTCGAATTATTTGGGTTGACCTGGCACAAATCGTCATCACACAGTTGCCCCTGGTGATCGCCATTTGGGTGATGGGTGTCTCGCTGGGAGCCGGGCAACTCTGGCCGCTGGTCGGGTTGGCCGCAGTGGGGCTGATTGGTGCGGTTGGCGATGCGATTCGCTGGTTGGTGACGCGGTATCGCGTTACGCCTACCTACGTTGAGCTCAAAACCGGTGTGCTATTCCGCCGCCATCGCTCGATACAGCGTGATCGGATTCGCAGTATCGACACCGAAGCCAAACTCCGGCACCGCATTGCCGGACTGCGGGTGGTGACGATTGGTGCCGGCCAGCAACCAACCGCCGATGAAGCAGCTCTGGAACTCGATGCCTTAATTGCTGCCGATGCTGGAGCGCTGCGCCAACGCCTACTCTCCACAGAGCAAGGGCACAGTCCCAACAGTGATGTACTACTCGAAGACGAGGAAACGCCCGAAGCACCGGCAGCCACAGACCGAGAAGTACCGCTGCAGGTCTTTGCCCGTTTCCGCCCAGGCTGGGTTGTATACAACATCTTCAATATCTGGGCCTATCTCGTGGCCTTGGGCCTCGTGGGTGGTGGGTGGTGGATACTGTCCACGCTGAATATTGATGTCGCCGGTTTGCTCATGGCTTCCTTCGATTGGGCGAGCATCGGTTGGATTGGTACCACGGTCATCGTAGTGATTGCCGTGGGCCTGGTCGGCATGCTGGGCATGACCGTGGACTTCTTCACCGATTTTTGAAGTTCGAACTGTCACGCGTTCGAGGCCCCGAAAGTACTGAACTTCGGACATCTCAGGGGCTCTTCACCACACGTGAGGTCAATAGGGATGAAACACGAATCCGCGGTTTCCATATTTCTCAACCGCTCTTCTGGCGATGGATGGGCGTCACAGACACTTTGGTCATCACCACCGGGCTGAGCCTTTGGTCGATGACACAACCCGCAGCCATCCTGCCCAGAGTGCCACTCGCCTTGGCACGGGAGGTGACTGCTGACATCATGGCGCCTGAGGCGAGCCCCTTTGATGCACCGCTGACCAAACATCCATCGGCAGCTCTACGACGACGACTGTGGTGGGCCACCGTTATCACGCTGATCGTCGGGGCAATTCTTGTCGTGCTGATCATCCAAGAGGTCATAGCACTTGAGATGCTGTGGGCCATCCTAGGATTCTGGTTGTTCGCGCTAGCAGGTGCTTTCGTCGCTTACCGCGCATTGGGCCATACGATTACCGGCAAGTACCTGGTGGTCCGTTCCGGACTGTTGAATCGTTCGACCGTGGCCTTAAAGACAGAAGCGACGTCGACGATCGTCATTCGCGAATCCTTGTTCCAACGTCGTCTCGGGTTGCAAACAGTCTCCGCTATGACTGCTGCTGGATACGGAGGATACGATGCTCCGGATCTCGCGAGGCAAGACAGCTTGGAATTTGCGACCCAAGCTGCACCTGGATTCCTCGACGAATTCCTCGAAGATGAGGCTCGGTCCAACACTTAAGCAATTTTTAGGTGTTGCGGCCAGCTTGTTCCGATGGTGCATCTTTATCCGCCCAGATACCCTTTTTCTGGTCATAGGCACGCATTTGTACCCACATCAGCGCCACGACGGCCACGGCAAGGGTGATCCATGAGCGATCAGTGCCAAAAAAGACCTCGTCGTTGAGCACAACCGCCATCAGCTCGATGAGCACCACAATGACCACACCGACGACGGCCCCGAGCACGGCCGCTTTGACTTTGCCTGGCATATGGTTGAGCTCCTGCGTTGGTGTGTGCACTATTGGGTGTCGCTGAGTGAATCTTGCCATGCCTGATGCAGTTGTGAAAACTGGCCACCGGCGGCGATGAGTTCATCCGGCGTGCCATCTTCTACGATCTGGCCGTCGTCGACTACAAATACTCTATCGGCAATCATCACCGTCGATAACCGGTGGGCAATAATAAAAGCCGTTCGGTTGCCCAACAGTTCTTCAAGGCCCTCTTGAACCATGGCTTCCGTCGGAGCATCTAAGGACGAGGTTGCTTCGTCCAAAATCAACACGTTAGGATCCGCAAGAAAGGCGCGAGCAAAGGAGACGAGCTGGCGTTGACCTGCGGACATCCGTCCTCCGCGGGCCCGCACATCCGTATCAAATCCGTCGGGCAATTCATTGATGAACGTATCCGCGCCAATGATGGCCGCAGCAGCCTCGATTTGTTCGCGGGTCGCTGCTGGGTTGCCAATCGCAATGTTGTTGGCCACCGAGCCGGAAAACAGATAGGACTCCTGCGTGACCATCACAATATTGTTGGTCAGCGTATCTAAGCTCATGTCTTGCAGATCCACTCCATCTAGGGTGATGGAACCATCGGTTACGTCATAGAAACGTGCCATGAGTTTGGCGATCGTCGACTTCCCTGCGCCGGTGGAACCGACGATAGCAACGGTTTGTCCCGCAGCCACGTGCATTGAGGTTGGCCGCAATGCCAGCGGCAGGTCTTCGTCGTAGCGGAATGCAGCACGATCGAATACGATCTCGCCTTGCACATTTTCTAACTCGACCGGGTCTTCGGGGTCGGTCACCGATGATTTCTCTGCCATCAGCCCCGAGATTTTCTCGAGTGCAGCAACGGCAGATTGGAACGTGTTGTAGAAGTTCGCAATTTCATCAATCGGTTGGAAAAACCGACGAGCATACAACACCAGTGCGATCAACACACCAACTTGCAGCTCCTCACCCAGAACACGGAAGCCACCGACCATGAGTACTGCGGCCACTGTGATGGAGGAAAGCCAGCGCAGGGTGGGCTGATAAATACCGAACAGGTGGATAGAACGCAGCGCGGATTGACGGTGGTCTTCGGCCAGCTGCTCATACTGTTCACCGTTGGCTTGCTGTCGACGATAGGATTTTACCGCGCGAATACCGGATACGGTTTCGACAAAGTGTGAGATCAGCCGGGCAGAATTGGTCTGAATCTGCCGATAGATCACCGACGAGCGTTTCTGAAACCACACCGTGAGCATGGTCGCAGGCACCAAGAGTCCCGCCATGACAACACCGGAGGGCACATCCATCGTCACAATGAGGGTCAGAGTGAAGACCATCTGCAGCACCGAGCCGACCATAATGTCGAGTCCCGAGTTCAGCAGTTGTGCCAGGGCGTCCATATCGGAAGTTTGCCGAGCGACCGTACGCCCCGAAGCGTAGGTTTCATGGAATTTCATGTCGAGGCGTTGACTGTGTAAAAACAGGCGTTTGCGAAGGCCAAATAGCATGTTCTGACCGATAGTCATGTTCCATCGGGTAAACACATACATCAGCCCGCCAGCCACCAGCGCTGCCACAATATGTGCCACCGAAGCTGCAATTGCCGGCGTCGCACGCCCCTCCAATAGGGCAGGTATACCGTTATCAATACCCCAGGCAATAATGGCAGGGCCTGCTACCGATGCGAGCTGGGCCAAGACCACTATGGTCGACAGTCCCACTAACTGCCAGGTGTACGGCTTCAACAAGGTGCCGAGTAACCGCAGTGAGGCCCGCCGTTCGGCCTTGGTCATTTGTTGGTAGCGAGTGGAGCTACCACGTGTTCTCCCCGGTGCGCTCATGCCTGCACCTCAGCACTTCGCGCGGGCTTGCTGGCCATAATATACCGGTACCGCTGCGAGGTGCGCAGTAGTTCGTGGTGGGTTCCTACCGCAGCGATTTTTCCCTGATCCAACAGTGCAACCCGGTCGGCAAGCGCAACCGTGGAGGACCGATGGGCGATAATGAACGTCGTGGTGTTGTTGAGCACTTCGTGTAGCTGTGCGGTGACGCGTTCTTCAGTCTTCGTGTCTAAAGCCGAGAGCGGGTCATCCAGTAATAACAGTGACGGCCTCGCAGCGATCGCCCGAGCCAAGGCGAGCCGTTGACGCTGCCCGCCCGAGAGGGAGAAACCCTCTTCACCGATACGCGTGTTGATTCCGTCTGGAAGATCCGCGACAAAACCGGCATCAGCCGTCTCAAGCGCTTCCCACGCGATGTTGTCTTGCTCGCTCCTCGGGAGTGCTGTGTCGACTCCAAGCAGCACATTGTCGCGCACCGAGGACGAAAACAGCGTGGTGTCCTCGAATGCGAATGCGGTCAGCTTCCGAAGATCGTCCAGGTCCATATCGTGCACCGATACACCGTCGATGGTGATCCGGCCGCCGGTGATATCAAACAGACGGGGGATGAGCTGCAGCAGCGTGGATTTCCCATTGCCCGTGACACCAACCAGTGCCATTGTCTCCCCGGGACGGATGTGCAAGTTCACACCTTGAAATAAGTCCGGCTGGTCGCCGGGGGCATCGTGAAAGCGGAACCGTACATCCTCCATGATGAGTTCGCCCGTGGCACGTTCGATTTCGGCAGGTACGGGCTGTTCGGGCGAAACGATGGTGTTTTCGGAATCCATGACTTCGAAGTACCGCTCGAGGGCAGTGGTGGTATTTACTGCCTGACCAAAAAGCATGCCCAACATGCGAGTAGGGCCGACCACCAGGGTAGCGGTGGCGAAATAACTGGCTAACTCACCGACGTTCATACTGCCCGCATTGACCTGGAATAACCCGAGCAACAGACAAATGCCCAACATGATTTCGGGCAGAGCAAACATGAACATATCAAAGCGCGCGGTCGTCCTGGCTTTGCGAATTTCGTTATCTCTCAGGGCGCCGGCTTCAAGTTCGAAATTTTCCAGCGCGTGTTCGCTGCGACCAAAGGCCTTCAGCACACGGATGCCCTGTACCGATTGTTCGACCCGAGTGGAGATTTCGCCGTTGAGATCCTGCGAGCGCCGCGTCAGTACGGAGAAGTCCTGTTGGAACCGGTAGGTCAACACCACAATCGGAATGATGACGGTCATAAACACCAACGCCAATGTCCAGGAGGAGCTGGACATCATGATGATACCAACCACGACGGTTGCCGCGGAGGAGACCATCATGATCATGCCAAAAGCGATCCACCGTCGGATCTGGGTGACGTCTTGTTGGGCACGTGACAGAAGTTGTCCTGAACCCCAGTCATTGTGGAAAGCCACCGGCATGTCGATAATGCGCTGGTAGAACCGTACTCGCATTTGGCGTTCGGTGTTCGTGGAGGGCCCGATAGCGAAGACCCGGCGAAGAAATAGTAATACGGCTTCGATCAGTCCGAGCGCTATAACTACACCGCCGGCGATCCACACTGTTGCCGCGGTCGGCGATGCATTGAGATTATTGACCAGGACTTCTAATACCTGGGGGATCATCAAACCCACGACTGACGCCGCAATCGTGACGACGAGTCCTAGATACAACCGTGGACGAATGGGCTCGATGATTCGCCATAAGCGCGCCATGGCTTGTTGCATGGTCGATGCCTCCTACCGGCCTGACCGATTGAATGTAGAACAGCTTTTACCCGGTCATCGTACTGCTCGCGCTGAGCAGTCTGAAGCTATCACCCTGGTTTTACGCCGCGAAGCGTGCTTTTCAGCTACTGGTATGAACGATGAGGTGGTAGGCACCAGGCAGTGCGTGTTTAGTAGCGGTGATACAGCGATTTCCGCCAGTATTCCGGTTCCGCTGTGATGAGCATGCCCAGCTGGCGGAATATCGATTCGTCGACGGAGCCCAGAATGGTCGTGGTGTGCACATCGCAACCACGAAGATGCTGTAGCTTCGCGATGGCCTTGCGCGCATCTTCCGATTCAGCGGCAGACACAGACAGAGCAATGAGCACTTCATCTGTGTGCAGCCTCGGGTTGATCGAACCCAGGTGATCGATTTTCAGCGTCTGAATCGGCTCGATTGCTTGTGGACGTAACAGATGGACGTCGTCGTCGAGACCAGCCATGTGTTTCAGCGCGTTGAGGAGCATGGCGGCTGAACATCCAAGCAGTTGAGACGTCTTGCCGGTAATGATGGTGCCATCGGGCAATTGCACTGCACTGGCGGGTTGGTTCGTGCGTTCAGCAACCTCGGCTGCAGGAGCCACCACTGCGCGGTCATCCTTGGAGATCCCCACACGCGTCATGATCACTTCGAGACGTGAGGACACGGTGTGATCCGTGGTGTCCATGCGACGTTCTTCGACACGGGCCTTATACCAACGGCGGATGATTTCTTGTTTGGCTGCTTCGGCACATACCGCATCGTCGCTAATGCAGTGGCCCACCATATTGACACCCATATCGGTGGGTGACTTATAGGGGGACTCCCCATACAGTTTTTCCAGCATTGCTTTGAGTAACGGGAAGGCTTCCACATCGCGGTTATAACTGACCGCTTGGCGCTGATAGGCCGCCAAATGATACGGATCAATGATGTTGTTATCATCGAGATCTGCCGTGGCGGCCTCATAGGCCTGATTGACCGGATGCTGGAGCGGCAGATTCCAGATAGGGAAAGTCTCAAATTTTGCGTAGCCGGACCGGATGTCGTGCTGAAAGTCATGGTAGATCTGCGATAACGCCGTCGACAGTTTGCCAGAACCAGGCCCCGGACCGGTCACCACGACAAGGGAGCGAGTCGTCTCGGCATACTGGTTTTGACCAAAACCCTCTGCAGAGATGATTTTTTCGGTATCGGTCGGATACCCGTTAGTGGGATAGTGGTGCGTCACTTTCAACCCAGCTCGCCGCATCCGCTCACTGAAAGCTAGAGCGTTGGAATAGTCTGCGGAGAGTTGTGTGATGACGAGATGTTCGACCATGAATCCTTCGTCACGGAAAATATCAATGAGACGTAGCGCCTCATCTTGATATGTGATGCCGAGGTCGGCACGGATCTTTTCGTGTTCCAAGTCTTTGGCGTTCAGTACCATCATGATCTCGAGCTCGTCTTTGAGCTGTTGCAGCATGGAGATCTTATTATTCGGGGTGAACCCGGGCAGGACCCGAGAAGCGTGAAGATCGTCGAAGAGTTTGCCGCCCATCTCCAAATAGAGCTTGTTGCCAATCTCTTGGCGACGCTGAGAAATAAATTGGGACTGCAACTGAATGTACTTTTGCGAGTCAAAACCAATATGGGGACGAAACGATGCTTCTTGGGTCAAATACTCAGCTTCCACAAGACACCATTGTTCCACGGACTCTTGATGGATCCTAGTTCTTGGCAGCCTAGCCCTCTCAACAACGCCACGGAGAGCATCAGGCGCAGTCCTGGTTCCGCATGCAGGCTACGAAGCACCGTTAGGCTGATCATGCCCTCGGTCCAAAACGCTCCTCTGAGCAGGCCATGTGTGCGCATCATGAGGTGGAGGACGGGGTGGTCACCACAACGTGTAGTGGGAGTTGTTGACTTACGCCACAATCAGTGGTGTTTTCCGAGCGCAACACGCCGGGTTGAAAAATATTTTTCTGTGGATTGCCCGCTTTTCTTGATGCGACGGGAATGTGGAGAACTTTCGAGTTGTTGTATTAAACCCGCACCAGCACGCCGAAGCATCAATTTTGTCTCCTGTGGACTGCTAGGGGATATCTTGTGGAGAACCCTGTGGGTGAATCACATGATTGTAAGCACTACATCTAGTTATGCTTGGCGTCGGCTATCCCTAGATGTAGTATTGACTTTGTGGTTGAGGCCGATGAGGTGTTCACCAAGATTTTACTTAAAACAACGCCGTATGAACTTGGTTTATGAAGTGTGCGGCAAAGACCGGCACTACTGTACCGATCAAAAGGGAGATAGATCATGACCGTGACCGTTTACAGCAAACCAGCATGTGTTCAGTGCAACGCGACCGTGCGTGCCCTGGATAAAAAAGGCATCGAGTACAACGTGATTGATATGTCACAGGACATGGATGCTCTTGAGCGCGTTCGCGCGCTTGGTTACATGCAGGCGCCGGTTGTCATGACTGACTCTGACCACTGGTCAGGTTTCCGTCCGGATAAAATTTCGGACTTGGAGGAAGCCGGTTCTGCAGCGTCGACCGTTGCATAGGACGCATTTTCGACAGAGGTATTGAGAGGGCAGGGGTAAAATGACTACCCAGGTTCGGGATAGATCATATGTAAAATCGCCGGAGTCGCAGGATATGCTCCAGACCAGTGCGAAATTGATCTATTTTTCCTCGGTATCTGGTTATACTCACCGTTTTGCAGAGAAGTTGGGTTTTGAAGACGGATACATGGCTCGACTGCCATTAGTCACCCGTGAGCCCACACTGTATGCGTTGGAGCCATTCGTTTTAATGCTGCCGACATATGGCGCGGGCAAGGGCCCAGGGGTTGTTCCTAAGCAGGTTATTAAATTCCTGAACGTACAAAACAACAGAGAGCTGATTCAAGGCGTCGTCGCTTCTGGCAATACAAATTTTTATGACGCCTACTGTCTTGCCGGTGACATTATCTCGGCAAAGACCAACGTACCGGTTATGTATAGATTCGAACTGATGGGCACACCAACCGATGTGACCAAAGTTCGTGAAGGATTGGATGCATTTTGGCAACAACACTCACTGAAGAAGAACTGATTCAGTCAGCTAAGAAGCTTCCTGAGGCATGGCAAAACCTCGGATACCACGAACTGAATGCCATTTTGAATCTCTACGGTCCTGATGGCGAGATCCAGTTCGAAGCTGACCATGCTGCCGCACGGCAATACTTCTTGCAACACGTCAACAAGAACACTGTGTTCTTTCACAGCAAGAAAGAACAGATCGACTACCTCATTGATAACGACTACTACGAACCAGCAACGTTCGAACAATACCCAGACCAGTTCGTTTTCGATCTCTACGATCAGGCCTATGCGCACAAATTCCGTTTCCCATCATTCTTAGGCGCCTTCAAGTTCTACACTTCCTATGCGCTCAAAACTTTCGACGGTGAACGCTACCTAGAACGCTACGAAGACCGTGTGGTCATGAACGCTCTCTACCTGGCCCGTGGTGACCAGGACATGGCAACACGGCTCGTTGATGAAATCATCCTGGGTCGCTTCCAGCCAGCTACACCAACGTTCCTTAATGCGGGCAAAAGCCAGCGTGGGGAATTGGTCTCCTGCTTCCTGCTACGTGTGGAAGACAACATGGAATCCATTGCACGTGGTATCAACTCTTCACTGCAGCTCTCCAAGCGCGGTGGTGGTGTCGCACTGAACCTCACCAACTTGCGTGAACAGGGCGCGCCAATTAAGAAGATTGAAAACCAGTCTTCCGGCGTTGTACCTGTTATGAAGCTGCTAGAAGACTCCTTCTCGTATGCCAACCAGCTTGGTGCACGTCAAGGTGCCGGTGCAGTCTACCTGAACGCACACCACCCAGACATCTCTACATTCTTGGACACCAAACGCGAAAACGCCGACGAAAAGATCCGTATTAAGACGCTGTCGCTCGGTGTCGTCGTTCCAGATATCACCTTTGAACTGGCCAAGAAAAACGAGCCAATGTACCTGTTCAGCCCCTATGATGTTGAGGCTGTCTACGGCGTACCGTTCAGCGAAATCTCGGTTACTGAGAAGTACTACGAGATGGTCGATGATCCACGGATCAAAAAGACCAAGATGCAGCCGCGTGACTTCTTCCAGACCGTTGCCGAACTCCAGTTCGAATCCGGTTACCCGTACATGGTCTTCGAAGATCACGTCAATGCAGCCAACCCGATCAAAGGCCGCATTTCGATGTCGAACCTCTGCTCGGAGATCCTGCAGGTTTCAGAACCGTCCACGTTCAATGCAGACCTGTCATATAACCACACCGGTAAAGACATCTCGTGCAACCTGGGCTCGATGAACATTGCTAAGACTATGGACTCCGCGGACTTCGGTGGCTCCATTGAAACAGCAGTACGCGCTTTGACCGCCGTCTCTGACCTATCAGATATTTCCTCTGTTCCATCGATTGCAAAAGGCAACTCCCAGTCACACGCAATCGGCCTGGGCCAGATGAACCTGCACGGCTACCTGGCACGTGAACAGGTCCACTACGGTTCTGAAGAAGGTCTCGACTTTACCAACATGTACTTCTACACCGTGGTCTATCATGCGCTGAAGGCATCGAATAAGATCGCCATCGAACGTAACCAAGTCTTTGGTGGATTTGAAGACTCCAAATATGCATCCGGTGAATTCTTCGACAAGTACACCGATCAAACATGGAAGCCAGCCACCGATAAGGTAGCCAAGCTCTTCATCGACGCTGATGTCCACATTCCAACGCAGCAGGATTGGAAAGAACTCAAAGCCTCTGTCATGGAGCACGGTATCTACAACCAAAACCTGCAGGCAGTGCCGCCAACCGGTTCGATCTCCTACATCAACAACTCGACCTCGTCGATCCACCCGGTTGCTTCCAAAGTCGAGATTCGTAAAGAAGGCCGCCTGGGTCGTGTCTACTACCCAGCGCCCTACTTGAACAACGAAAACCTCGAATACTTCGAAGACGCCTACGAAATTGGGTACAAGAAGATCGTCGACACCTATGCCGCGGCTACGCAGCACGTAGATCAGGGGCTGTCCCTGACGCTGTTTTTCAAAGACACCGCCACGACTCGTGACGTCAACAAGGCCCAGATTTACGCGTGGACCCAGGGCATCAAGACCCTCTACTACGTCCGTGTTCGTCAGCTAGCACTTGAAGGAACCGAAATCGAAGGCTGCGTCTCCTGCATGCTGTAATGCAATAACATGAGGTGTGCCGTATGAATACCAATCAGACGGCACACTTTCTCATGTGACCACCAGCGCCGAAGTTTTAACCGTAGAAAGAAGTTGCATGACTCCTGAAGAAGTAGCGCAGCGCATCCCCACCTATAGCGCCATTAACTGGAACCACATCGAAGATGACAAGGACCTTGAAGTCTGGAATCGTCTCACCTCGAATTTCTGGTTACCAGAGAAGGTGCCGCTGTCGAACGACATCCAGTCCTGGGGCAACCTGACCGATGACGAACGCGAAGTCTCGATGAAGGTCTTTGCCGGACTCACCCTACTGGACACCATTCAGGGCACCATGGGTGCACTCTCATTGATCCCGGACTCGTTGACCCAGCACGAAGAGGCAGTGTACTCCAACATCGTGTTCATGGAAGCCGTCCACGCCAAGTCCTACTCGTCGATCTTCTCGACACTTGCTTCGACCGAAGCGATCGATAGTATCTTCCGTTGGACCCGCGAAGAGCCCACACTGCAGTACAAAGCGCACGAGATCATCAAACACTACGAGGGCGATGACCCACAGAAGCGCAAGATCGCTTCGGTCATGCTGGAATCATTCCTGTTTTACTCCGGTTTCTATTGGCCAATGTACCTGTCTTCGCAGGCACGCTTGACCAACACCGCTGACCTGATCCGCTTGATTATTCGTGACGAAGCAATTCACGGCTATTACATCGGTTACAAATACCAGCGGAACATGGAAAACGAGACCCCGGAACGTGCGGCAGAACTCAAAGAGTTCGCCTACGACATGCTCCAAGATCTCTACGATAACGAAGTGGCCTACACCCACGACATCTACGATCCACTCGGACTGTCTGAAGATGTCAAAAAGTTCCTGCACTATAACGCGAATAAGGCGCTGATGAACATGGGCTATGAAGCCATGTTCCCGGATTCGCTCACTGATGTGAACCCAGCTATCCTGTCGGCCTTGAGCCCGAACTCCGATGAGAACCACGACTTCTTCTCCGGCTCGGGATCCTCATACGTCATCGGTGCAAAAGAAGAAACCGAAGACAGCGATTGGGATTTCTAAGTTGCTGAAGTAACTCAACACCCGTCGGGACTGAGGGAAGCCCCGGAATTGCGAATTTCTGCAGTTCCGGGGCTTTTGCGTCCTTCTTTCTCATACAACAGATGAGCACAGGCAAGAAGACCATTGCACGGTTGGGCCGACATGCGTGCAACTTTCTAAGCATATGTTGGTGGAACTTAGAAAATCCGCCAATAGGGCGTTGTCGGCTCGTCATTAATAGTCTTTAAACATAGTGCAGGCATAGGGCCTGTTAAACATGGATTTGTTCAGAATTCATCGTTTGCCAGGAGATCCCTATGCCTGCC
>JABXHI010000069.1 GCA_013393415.1 Micrococcaceae bacterium | reverse complement strand
TAAGACTCACAGCGCCGATGGTACTGCAACCGGGAGGTTGTGGGAGAGTAGGTCACCGCCGGACAACATTTAGAAGGGTATGGCCCCAACCACACACCATGATGGGTGTGCTGGTTGGGGTCATACATGTTTAACACCACACCACCACACACATCCGTTGTGCGCATTATCTTGCTCGTTCGGGGCGGGAAGTATTCGAGTGGTTTGGCACACATTTCCACTAGTGCTTCGGTAGTGCCCTAGAATATGTGCATGGTAGAAATCCAAAACGCACACTGGACCCGGATGCGCCACGAGACGGCTTACAACATTGCACGTCTGCGTTATCGCGTCTACGTTATGGAACAAGGGATCACGACGGTTGAAGAACTCGATGGCCGCGATCTTGAACCCACCACGCAGATTTGGTGGATCCAGATCGAGGGCGTGCCCGTATCAACCCTTCGCGTGTTGCGAGAAGACCACCACACGCTATCCATTGGTAGGGTCGCGACTGACAGAGCGTTTCGCGGACATGGGTTGGCCAGTGCGCTGATCCGCGCTGTGATGGCGTACTATCCCGACCAGTTGCTGACAATGCACGCACAAACGCATTTGGAAGAGTGGTACCAGACCTTCGGACTCTCCAAAGTTGGCGAAATCTTCTATGAGGCTGGCATGGAGCATATCACCATGATTCGTGAACCAATGCTGCAATCTGACAGCCAGCTCAGGGACGATATTGATCCACGCGAGTGGGCGGCGCTCAACGAGGACACACCTTCAGAAGTCGATCCTGGCACGCCTGATCCTGGAACGCCGCAGTACTTTGAGGACCTTCAGCGACGGTACCGCATGCGGCGTAGCCGAAGATCATAGATGCACGCGTAGGTTTCCCCTCGATCGGCGAGACCTTTGTAGCCGGGGTGTGGCGCAGCTTGGTAGCGCGCTGCGTTCGTGCCGCCGAAGTCGCAGGCTACAATCTAGTCATCACGACCTATGTTAATCGCAACAGGTATTTTCCTCATGTAAGGAAGGTGCCTGCAGGACGCGCTCGGCGGGCCTGAAACTTCGTCGTTGATCTGCAGGACTCAGTCTGGACTCAACATTCTGGTTGAAGTAGCTAGAAGGGACCTCACTTGAATCAACGGATAGATTTCTTGTACCTCAACGAGCCGGAAATGATTGACGCCGGTGTCACGGATATCGGTCGCTGTATTGACGTGATGGAGGAATCACTCGTACTGCTGGCTGACGGGGACTACATGATGGTCGGTGAACGAGGCGACTCGCACGGTGCTATGATCTCCTTCCCAAGTGAACCACAGCATGAGGGTATGCCAAAAGACGATATCGATCGTAGATTCATGGCGATGCCAGCGTATCTGGGCGGGCGCTTTCGCGCTACCGGTGTGAAATGGTACGGCTCAAACATCGTGAACCGCGAACACAATGTGCCACGCTCGATTCACCTGTTCGTATTGAACGACACCGATACAGCCGCACCCAAGGCCATCATGTCAGCGAACCTGCTTTCCGCCTATCGAACCGCGTCTGTGCCGAATGTGGGTACGAAGCATCTGGCTGTAGAGCACGTGGATACCGTCGGCATCATCGGCCCCGGGGTGATGGCGCAGAAGACCTTAGAAGGCTTATGACCCAGCGCCAAGGCGTCAAACATGTCAAGCTCAAGGGACGCTCGCAGGACTCCACACAGCGTGCCGCAGAGGCGATACGGGCTGCCCACCCAGAACTGGAGTCGGTAACGGTCGTTGAGTCTGAGCGAGAGGCTGTTGAAAACGTCGAGGTGTTGATCACCGGTGCAAACGCCTCGCCGAAGGGCAGTACAGAGTTTCCGCAGGTGAAGGGTGAATGGCTATCGCCAGGGACCCTGATCATAGCCCCCGGCGCCACACGCTTCGATGATGGATTTCTGATCAACACACGCAAGGTCGTCGACTATATGGGGCTCTATGACGAGTGGCACCATGAGTACACGACACAAGTTGCTTATGACCAGATCGGTATCATCGGGTCTCGCATGCTCAAGCTGCAGCATGATGGTCACTTCCCACATGAGGACCTACAACAGATCGGAGACATCGCGGCCGGTCGTACACCAGGACGCACGTCAGATGATGAAATCATTGTCTACTCCGTGGGCGGGATGCCCGTAGAGGACGTTGCGTGGGCACACGATGTATACAACTACGCCGTGGAGAACAATATCGGTACCAGCTTGAACCTCTGGGAGTCCCCAGCGGCTTGGTGACACTCACGTATGACGGTGGGCCCGAACAGCATCTCCGGGCCCACTGTAAATGCGTCATGTGAGAGCGAACTTATAGTAGATGTCGACTCATCTGTTCTGGGGTTGCGGCCACATTGAAATATGCTGTCCCCGGTTCGGTACGTATTCCAGCGCTCAGATTGGAAGCAATAACGGGTTCGAAGCCGAGAGCCGTCACGAGCTGACCGACCTCGGCGGCGGCCGCCGCATCGTTTGATGCGATGGCTGCTGCCCGTGGTTCACTGGAGCGCGGGGCATCCATCCCCCAATGCGAAATGTGGTTCAGCGCTTTGACGACTCTGGCGGTAGGGAATCGCCGGGCTACGACTTCCGAAGAACTCAATCCCTCAGCCAGACCCATCTCAAACCACTCTGGCAAGGGTTCTTCCTCCCAACGATTCGTCGCGTCAACGAGGATCCGATCACCGATCCACTCCGGTTCGACATCGTCGAGATCTTCCTGGGGCACGGCTAAGAGCACGATCTCAACCCCCTGCGCTATATCCTGGGCACGGACCGCTGTCGCTGACGGTGCGTACTGCAGCAGGTGGTAGCGCATCTGTGCCGGGGTTCGAGTCGACGCTATGCGAACTTCCACTCCGCCACGTGCTGCGGCTCGTGCCAGAGCAGTACCCGCCCGCCCGGCACCGAGAATGCCAATCGGCTTAGACAATGACATTGCGCTGAGCTCCCAATCCTTCGATACGGGTCTCCACGATGTCACCTGCTTTCAACCATGGTCGTCGCCCGTCAGCGTCACGCATCGCCAGCGCTACACCACCCGGTGTGCCAGTCAGGATGATGTCGCCGGGTAACAGTGTGATCATCTGCGAGAGATATTCGATCAGCTCAGCCACTCCAAACACGAGATCATCGACTGAATCATCTTGGCGTACCTCGCCGTTGACGAGTGTGGTCAATTGCGCATCCTGGGAAAATTCGTCGGCTGTTACGAGCCATGGACCAACTGGAGTGGTGGCCTCGAAGATCTTGCCTTGCATCCATTCATCAGTGCGACCCTGAAACCCACGAAGAGAGATGTCGTTGCCGATGGTATAGCCTGCGACGTAGTTTTTTGCTTCTGCCTTGGGAATATTCTTTCCTGGCGCCCCCATGACCACGGCTAGTTCACCTTCATAATCAAGCCGATGATCCACTTGGGGCACAGCGATGTCAGAGAACGGGCCGGTCAACGTCTGGCCATATTTTGCGAAGACGGTGGGATATTCGGGCAATTCCAAGCCAGTCTCAAGGATGTGGTTTCGGTAGTTCAACCCGATACAGAAAATTTTTGACGGGTACGGGATGAGCGTGTCATAGGTTAACTCCGAGACATCGAGCACCTGGGCGGGATCGTTTTTGGCAGCGTTCATCGCAGTAGTCACCGCAACGGTTCGCTCCTGAGGATGCAGCGTGAGATAAGCGCCGACGTCGGTAATATCCTCAAGCGGCACAGCCTTCACCGCATATTCGGTACCCGAGCTATCCGTGGTGGTCTCAGTGATTGCCGCGGCAAAAGTCGCGCCGGGTTGGTCATCTCGTTCGTGGGGCAGGCGAAAGGTAGCAATTTTCATATCTTCAAGTTCACCATACTCGTGCACTGTCTGGAACGATTTGCCGGCGTCGGGCCCAAGATGTGACTACGCGCTGAGTCAAAACACGGTGAATGAGTTATTGTGACGCGCTAAATCAGCGACAATGGAGATATGTTTGAACCCTTGGATTTTCAAACCCCGCAACTGGCAGCAGCAATAGGGGTTGTGTTCGCAGTCGCCGGAGCAGCGATCCTGGCACATGCTGCGTGGCGTGCGCGTCGTCTGAAAGCATGGCGGGAGGGTGATACCGCGCGCTTTGAGGGCACAGATTCTCGAGGCGAGCGACCAAACGCCCCGCGTGATGTACGCATCGAGACAATTGCCGCGGTGGCTGTCATCGTGCTGGGTTTTGGCGGGATCATCTACGGGATGGTTGGCCAGACGCAACAGAATGCTGTCCTTGAGTCCAACACCACCGCCAAATACCCTCAGATCCAAGAAGTAGATCCTGAACAGTGGCGCGGTAATCTACTCGAGGCAGAAGTGACCACCACCCATGGCGACGAACTGTATATGAGAATCCATTTCGACCCGGACACCGGTGAACCCATGATCCAGGGTGAGTACCCGGAGCTTGGTATCGAGTAGTTACAGATTCAGTAAATACACAGTTTTGAAACGTATACTCTGAGTCGTTCAAAATTCAACAAATTCTCTACGCATAGGTAAAGGATAATGGCCAAAAACAAATCAGCCCGCAGCTCACGTGATGCCGCACGGCAGGCTCACGCCAACCAGTTGGCAGCAGAAAAGCGTCGTTCACGCGTCATTACGTGGACGATCGTTGGTGTCATTGCAGCGGTGGTAGCCATCGTCATAGTTGTAACCCTGATGAACTCGTCGCGTTCCATCCCTGACGCCGGACCAGCACCGGCATCGGGAACAGAACAGGGCGGTATTGTCTTCGAAGACGGTGTACCTACTGAAGTGGACGGCCCAAGTGAAGTTGATGCCACCACGGTAGAAGAGCCTAATCCAGAGACCGCGGGCCAGGCGCCGACTGAAGTTCCAGGAGCAGACGCTTCGGATATCATCATCTATGCCGATGCGAACTGTGTGTACTGTGCACAGTTTGAAGCAGAGAACTCCGAAGCGCTCAATGAGCTGATGGCAGATGGCCACACCCTCGAGTACCGTATGGTGAACTTCTTGGATAACCCCGGAACAGACAACTACTCTTCTCGCGCAGCAAATGCGATGACTTGTGTTGCTGAAGAATCCCCAGAGCAGGCCACAGACTTTATTACCGAAGCCTTTGCAACGTACGACAGCCACCAGGGGGCCGGGTTGTCCAATGACGAATTGAGCAGCTTGGCCTCGGAAGTTGGTGCAGAGGCGAATGACTGCATCAACGACAATACGTACCGTCCATTCGTCAATTACACCACCGCACAGGCCACCTCAGCCGGCATTGCTGGGACCCCCTCGGTGTGGGTCAACGGTGAGTACTACGAGAACACCGGTGACGGAGAATCCTTCCAGTCGTGGGCCGAGTCTCAACTCTCCAACTAAGTGTGACTGAAGACAGCCGTCAGGTTTTTGTTTCCTGATGGTTTCGGCTAGACTAGCCAAGGTCACAATGACCACGGCTAGATCGCCGCGCCTCCTTAGCTCAGCTGGCCAGAGCATCTGTCTTGTAAACAGAGGGTCACCAGTTCGAATCTGGTAGGGGGCTCAGCAAAACCCCGAGACTTCACGAAGTCTCGGGGTTTTCGCATCTGCAATGCCGTGTCAGTCAGCCTGTTTCTGTATAGGATGGGTGACCAATCGTCAGCGTCAAAAATGACATGGGAAGATCGCATGAGTGACAAGGAATCCACCGAGGCACATGAGCACACCGCCACCGGGGTTGTGCCGATTCAGTCAGTTGACCGTGCGATGCAAATCTTGGAATTCTTAACTGACGAGCCCGAACTCGGGACCTCGGAGATCGCGCGAAAGCTCGGCGTGCACCGCTCGACCGCATCGCGGCTGCTCGGCACCTTAGAAGCGCGGGACGTCGTCGAACAGGTGACTGACCGAGGCGCGTATCGCCTCGGAATTGGTTTACTGCGCATGGCCTATCCTGTCTCAACCCGCTTCGACCTGGCTCGAGATAGCCAGGCCATTTGCGATGCACTTGCCGATGTGACGCAAGAAACCACAAACGTGGCCATCCTCGATGACGGCTACGCTGTGACGATTACCCAGAGTGCCGGACGACGCATGGTCGGCGTCGCAGGGCAATATGTCGGCCAACGTGTGCCGCTACACGCCACCTCAACCGGAAAACTCCTGCTGGCCCATGCGCCGCAGCAGGTCTGGACGTGGTTCACCTCGAGCCAGCTCGCATATTTTACGGCGGCGACACATACCGAAATACCATCGTTGGTGGAGGAACTGGAGCTCATCCGCCAACGCGGTTGGTCTAGTGCCGTCGGGGAGTGGGAACCAGGCATCAATGCGCTCGCAGCACCGGTCTGGGATGCCACCGGCGAGCTTGTGGCGGCGGTGTCGGTCACTGCGCCGGATTTCCGTATGCCTGAACATGAATTCCAGCATTTTCTGGCTTACCTCAAGACCGCGGTTCGTGATTTTGAGGTGCGACTGGGGTTTTCGCGAGTGGACCCAACCGGGCCATAATTTCGCTGCGTGATTCGTCGTAGATCCTCTTTACGTGTGATAGGTGTCACCGTAGAATGATCATACGTGCTGCATAGTGTGAAACATGTAGCACAATACGCAACAATCAGGGTGGCTATTGGCACACCGTCTGCAGCTTGCCCTCCTACTCCTCAGGGAGGAATGTATGAATGCGAATGTCCCTTCGGTCGATCAATCAGACCGGAACGTCCCCATCAATCTTCGTCAATCCGGCCCCACTCCCGTTGAAATGCTCATCGATACACGAGTCCGGAAATCTCCCTATTGGCACCTGTCCATGGAAGCGGGCTGCTGGCGCGCTTCCGTCTACAACAGGATGTATCATCCACGTGGCTATGTGCGTCCCGAAGACGGCGGTGCCATGGTCGAATATGATGCGCTCATCAATCATGTGACCCTGTGGAATGTTGCGGTTGAACGACAAATCCAAGTCAAAGGCCCCGATGCGGAAGCCTTTGTAAATTTCGTCATCACCCGCGATGCCACGAGAATCCCCGTGATGCGAGCACGCTACGTCATTTTGTGCAATGAGTCCGGCGGGATACTCAACGATCCGGTGCTGTTGCGAATCGCCGAAGATGAGTTCTGGTTCTCGCTTTCGGATTCGGACCTGGAACTGTGGTTACGAGGTGTCAATATCGGCCACCGTTTCGACGTTGAGATTCATGAAATCGATGTCGCACCTGTGCAAATACAGGGACCAAAATCGGTGGATCTGATGACTGACCTCTTTGGTCCTGCGGTGGCTGAGCTGCCTTCCTATGGGCTGCTGTCCGGTGAGGTGGCGGGCCACGACGTCATTATTTCCCAGACGGGCTTCTCCGGTGAAAAGGGGTACGAAATTTACCTCTATGATGCTTCCGAGCACGCTGAAGACCTGTGGAATGCGATCTTGCAGGCCGGGGATAAGCATCACCTCGAAGTGATCGCTCCGGCACACCACCGGCGCATCGCGGCAGGCATCCTTTCCTGGGGTCAAGATATGGATCAGGAAACGCTACCGTTCCAGGTGAATCTGGCCTATCAAGTGCCGCGTGAAAAAGATGCGGACTATATAGGCAAAGCAGCACTCCAACAAGTACGCGACCTGCTGGAAACCGGGGTGTACCCATTTACTCATCAGCTGGTGGGCCTGATCATGGGCGGTGCTCCAATCGATGATTATGCGCCGGATTTTTGGCTCATCTCGGAGTCGAGTGATGCGGCAGCTTCCGGGTATGTCACGTCACCGTGGTTCTCGCCCGAGCTCGGGCAGAACATTGCCCTGGGCTATGTGCCGGTAGCGCAGACGGCCCTTGGCACCGAGCTGTGGGTGCACCTGCCTCAGCAGTATGCGGATGTGCCCGGCAGCCCAGTCGCCGCCCAGGTGGTACAACTGCCGTTCCGCGAATCGGTGAACCCGAATCAACGTGAAATTTTGCGTGGCAAAGGAATGGACGCCGCAGTATAAACAGCAGCCCTAATTCTTGGCCCGAAGTGTCTCGAGTTCCACTACGTTGGACCCTGTTTGGTGTAGTGGAGCTCGAGACGAGTTTCGTGGTTGCTGGCCGGAAGTATTCGTGCCGTCGGCCAAGTGGTCGATGAAATCTGCAATCCACGTCGGCAGCGGTTCCCAGCCAGTGAAGTATTTTTCGCGGTTTGATACTTTCTCCGCGTGACTGTAGGTGCTCCGGAGTGCTTGGGCGATTTCTTTTTCCCGAGACGCAGGGAACAGCTTGGCGCGCATTTCCCCATTGGTGATGGTGCGTTCGATGATCGGCAGCGTTCGCCAGTGTTTGAACGCTGATGAGGCCGCATATGCTCCGCCGCCACCTTGGCGTCGTGCCGAGGCATTGACGAGCCAGGCATACAGAAAATCAAACTGGCATAGGGAATTCAGGAGCGTATCGGTTTTGCGGGTTGTGTTGTTATGCAGGCCGAAATCGTGCAACACGTCGGGTCGAAGTAGTGGATAGTTTCGCGCCCAGGACAGCCCTTCAGAGATCATGGTGCCGTTGTCGTCGGCCTCGTCGTGGTCTACTTTATCGACGGGGTGGGACGAGAACGGATACTGGTTGTGCGCCGAAGCTTCGATCTGGCCATATCGAATCCAGGAACTATATCGCGGATGCGCAGGGGTTCGTTGGAAGGGGCGCAACACCAGTTCGGGGATGAGCTCCCAGCATCCGCTTCGGACCGCAGCGGCACCAAATAAATAAGCGGCCACAATTGTGGCCGCTACTGCGCTGGGAGACTTCGCGATCGAGCTGAAAGCATCGTACATTGTTTCGATAGTTTTGATCGCCAGATCATAATCATCGGCAAGCATCGCTTCACATCCGACGCCCACGAGTCTCACGAGCGGTTTGATCTTCTCCTCGGCAAGGACAATTTCCTCACGCGTGTTTTGCAAGAAGATTTTGAGCTCTGCCCGATTGCCTTGTCGAATGTTGGCACGTATCGCACTCGAGACGGTGTCATCTGCGAGGAATGGCTCCAGCGGCACATTGACTTTCCCACCGTCTCCGATGGCATCGGCCAGCTTGGACATCAGCGAGTTCACATCGCTGGTCGCGGCCTCTTTCAACTGATGGTCATGCTGTGCCAGGACGGAGGGCCAGTCGCGGTAACGCACCGGTACGTTCCCCGCGCCATCACGAATAAAGATTTCACCGGGACGAAAGACGGTTTTCGTCTTCATTCTTCCCTTGCCGTTCGGCTTGTTGTATTGTCCCATGCTCATCATCGGCACGGGAAGGCCGGAACGGGTGGAGAAGATTGCCACCACGACCACGTCGCTGCCTTTAAGCGTGTGGATCTGGGAGACGACTTCTATATCAGCTTCAATGTATTTACCGATCTTGTCACGCAGGGTGGCACCGTCAAACATTTGCGGGTTTTTGACGCGCCACGGAGTACTTGGCAGATCCCCGTCATCGGTGATCCCGATCAGAATGTAGCCACCCGGTGGACGGTTGGCCATGGCCACGGCGTCTTTGACGAAATCGAGTTCGTGCTTGCGATCACGCAGGTCTAGCTCGGCTTTGAAATCGAGCTGCGTCTGTTCGCCGAGCCTCAGGAGTTCTTGGAGTTTTTCCTCGTCAGTTCTGCCGTCCCATACCACTGCCATAAGTATTCCCAATCCTGCGAAATTATGTGGGCTTTGCAAGTGATCCACTGACGGCACCCGAATGTGGTGAATCCGTCTGCCGTCAACGCCCACGCTAGCGCAGTATTGCGGTCGAACGGCAGAGCCTTTCATAAATTTTTGAGGGCTGTGTCACAGTGGAAACATAGCGGTCAAACGAAGTTCACCTTATGGGGCGGCCCACTTGGGTGTTTAGTGTGTTTGTTGTTTTGAATTCACTCGACAAACTTCTTTGCGAATATGACACGCCTTAGGCAGCGTCTGAACACGCATGGCGTGAGATTTCGAGTGGTACCGTAATGTGCAATTGTGTATATAGGCGCACTCACGTACCCCGAACTGCCACCGTTTGACGGCTCTTCCGGTTTAAGGGTGGGGTTGGTGGTCTAGGCCGCCTGCGATCAGCAACATTCTGAGTCGGTAGTTGTGGGGGTTTCGGAAGCCGCGGGCCACCCGGCGGTGCAGTTCGATCAGACCGTTA
>JABXHI010000068.1 GCA_013393415.1 Micrococcaceae bacterium | reverse complement strand
TCAAGATATGGTCCTGTAGCTCAGTCGGTAGAGCGTTCGACTGAAAATCGAAAGGTCACCGGATCGACGCCGGTCGGGACCACGGAACCCTCGCGTAGCTTCTACATCGCGGGGGTTCTTCTCTTTATACCCATAGTCTGCATAAGTTTGTGCACCTTTTCCCTGTTCCTGGAGTGCTGCCAGGGGTCAGGGTGAGGTAATGACACAGGGTGATGCAATCCTTGAATGCTCAACGAAGAAGTTTCTGTGTCTGCGTGGGTTTCATCAGACATATTTTGTTTCCTTCGCTTTACTTGAAGAAGCTCTTAATGCTCGCTTCAAGTTAATCCTCCGCGTGATTTAGGTAACAGTCAGTGTGTGTCCAGTTTGGACAGCTCTTGCTGGTCTGGTCACGCTCGGGAAGGCCGCTGATGCGATGATTTGGGGGACCCTCAAGGGTAAGGTGAAGAAGCAGCAGAAGGAAGAAGTGCTACTTAGATGAGGTCGCGCCGCTGGCACTCAACGATGGCATCGGACGTTGAAGACACGCCGAGCTTACGGAATGCGGAGCGTAGCTGCGTCTTGACTGTGCTGAGGCTTATGAAAAGTATCTCGGCGATGCGCGCTCGAGTATGGCCTTCCGCCAGGTGTCTCAGGATAACTATTTCCCGTTCAGTAAGCGTTCGACCGGCTTCGGGTAGACCCGTTAAGAACGTGGTATGACTTGGAGTTTTCGAGGGCCAGGGCGTCACATGTTGTGCGGCAAGTTCTCGACAATCTGCGTTAAACAGTTCAATTTCAGTTGGGCTGAGACCACGAGGCAACTGTGCTGCATGTTTGAGGGTTTCGATGCTGCGCTCCACATTGCCCGTTCGGTAGTGCGCGGTTGCCAAGATCGAGAGCCTGCGGACCTCCATGAGGCGAAAGCCTCGGGTCTGATGGCGTAGGCGCGTAGCCTTCTGGATTGCTTGTTGATTCTGTCCTGAGTAGAGATGCGCGGCGGATTGAACGAGTTTCGTATATGGCAGATGAGGATCTGTTCTGCTCAGGAATGTGTCCGCTTCAGCCTCACGACCTCTGCTCAGGGCCACTAGCGCGCGATTTAGGGGGATAATACTGCCGGAGAACCCGTCGCCATCAACGCGCGCAAGGGGCAGGGAGTCAAAAATATTGAGTTGCAGTTCCAGCTCGTCTTGGCGACCGGTTGCTTCCAAAACGCGGTGACTGGCGACCATATAGAAAGGCCACATTTCCCCAATATCGTGTAGGTTGATCGCTTCAAGCTGGTCGAGTGCTTCGTCATCGCTGCCGGAGTGGATCAGTATTCTGACGAACTCCTGGTGCGTATCGATGTGCGCTTCAATCCAGCTGGAGGTTCTGCGGATCCTGACGGACCGGTCGAGCAGGGCTTTGGCTGTTGTGGCATTGCCGAAGCAGGCGTGAATGAGTGCTGATTTCACGAGCGCATCCCGGGTGAGGAACGCGTATTGTGGTGGCGCCGGTTGCATTTGGGCTTGGGTGAAGGCCGTGAGTGCTTTGGTGAAGTCACCTGCGAGCATGGCTGAGATCCCAATTTGCACGGCCGCCTGTAGGTGCGCCCCACGCGTTCTGTCCAAAAGAGGGTTCATTCGCACGAGATGTTCCTGCAGGCTATCGCCCTGTTCGAGAGCCTCTATTGTGCGGCCCTTCAATCGAAAGTCGGCCCTCCGAAACAACGTCAGCACAAACATCTGTTGAGGGTCGTTCAGATCTATCGATGCGAGGAGTTCTCGACTGCTCAATTGACCGGCTGTCGATGTCGTGAGGACCTGGTGGGCGACCTTGAGTAGGGGGCAGGGGGTGACGTTTTTGGTGACGAATAGGTGCAGGATTTCGGTTAGACGTGCCGATTGAATGCCGAACCATGCTGAAGCAATGTCCGTCTCCACGAGCCGAGCTGCCGCCGGATAATTCTCTTCGCGAATGGCGTTTTCCACTGCCTCTGCGAACAGCGCTAAAGCGTCTCTGGCCGATGCTGGTTCGCCGCGTAAATGGATCCGATCAGGCGTGAGCATATATCATCAAATCCTTGAAGTTACGAGTAATGTAACAATTATGTTAAGTCTACATGGTCTGGGCCATGATTTGACAGGGTTGTCTTAAAATTTTTATCATTTGGGGCTTTGTGTTCAGTCGTTGTCTGGGATGCGGGGCGTGAAGATTCGCTCATAAATCTGCCGTTTACCTGAATGTTGAACTTCAGTCATGGCGCCCAGTTAAGCTCGCTGTCGTGAAAGTTTTTGCTCATCGCGGTGCCAGCGACGTCTATGCGGAACACACACGCGCAGCCTTTGCCCATGCCTTAGCGGTTGGTGCTCACGGGATCGAAACCGATGTCCGGTTGACTGTGGACGGTCAGCTAATCTGTTGGCACGACTCCACGCTAAATCGTACGTCGTCTGGCCGCGGTCTCGTTCGGGAACACCGGCTGGCTGACCTGCGAATGCTGGATGTGTATTCCTGGAAGAATACCTCGCCACTTCCTTATGAATACGGCAATGCGGATGAACAGCTGGTCACACTCGACCAGCTGACCCACATGCTCCTTGGAGCAGGCCGACCTGTCGAGCTTGCCGTCGAAATGAAAATTGATTCTCCCAACGACGGCGCGATTGAAGCCGCCGTGCTGGACTGGCTGCGGCGTTGGCAGTGGGACGCGACAACCGGCACGCTGCGCCCATATGGACAACCGAGCCAACTGAGCGTATCGATCATGAGTTTCTCCCTGGACGCTTTGCGTCGGGTAGCTGAAGTCGTGCCAGCGTCGAAATTGTGCCCGCTTTTCGTTGCGGATGACCTACCGTCGTTGGGCATCGGTACATCATCTTGGACGGCCCCTGCGCAGCTGTTAGGACCGTCAGCGGGCTGGCTCATCGACCGCCCGGCGATGTTGGACTCGTGGACTGACGTCGGACGTCTCGTTCGGATGTGGACGATCGAGACCGATGAGGAACTGCACACTGCGCGGAATCTCGGCGTGCAAGAAGTGACGGTCAACGATCCTCAGTGGGCGCTGCAGCGGTTGGGAGCGGGGCTAGAGCCAGTGCCCTTGTGAGTCCCTGCGACGACCAGCGCGGTCACCAAAGTCATCCAAGGCTTTGGTCAATGCCTTGACCGACCAGACCGCTTGGCCCTTGATCTTTTGCTCTACCCGCAAGATGCCCTGGTCAACGAGTTTGTCGATTATGCGGTAGGCGCTCGAGGTGGGTACGCCTAATTGCTCCACCATGCCTGCGGTAAATGCAGGTTCCGTGGTGCAGAGTGTGGCAAGAGTAGTGAGGTTTTTCGTCTTGCGCGCCGTCGAGCGATAAATCTCGTTACGAACTTGCTCAATATCATGTAACAGCACTTGAGCATTGCCCATTGCCTGTTGCGTAGCATCTACAAACCGGTCAATGATCGGGCTGATATTGCCTCGTCGATATTCTGTTAACGCATCGAAGTATTCAGCGGTATTCGTTAACAGCCCCGACGAGAGGGGGACGGTGAAATTACGAGCGGTACCGCGGGCGCGCAACACCGCGGAAACCAGCGCGCGACCAGTTCGACCGTTGCCATCGGTGAACGGATGGATCGTTTCAAATTGGGCATGGGCAATGGCCGCCTGAGCCAGGGGAGGGACGTCCGTGCGTTGCATGAACTTCACTAAATCGTCCAAGGCGGCCGGTACTGCAGTATGTTCCGGTGGCACAAACATGGCCGTGACGGGTGAGTCGCCACCAATCCACACTTGCTGATCCCTGATGGCGCCAGCATCGTCTGGGTCAGTACCCTCGAGCAAGACGCGATGCATGGACAGTATGGCTTCAACATCGAGGTGATTGGCGAGCTCCAGTGCTGCTTCCAACGCACCGGTATTGCGTGCAATCAACGTGGCATTGTGGCGAGAAGTATCCCCGAGTCTTGCAAGTGCGATGCGCCGCGCATTGGCCGTCAGTTGTTCGATCTGCGAGCTCGCTGATGACTCACTTCGCAGTAAGACGGCCTCGAACGGTGCGCCACCCTCGTATTGTGCATCGAAGCGCGTGATGTCGTCTGTTGTTTCTTGAACTGCTGAGGCGCTCTGTGGGGTTAACGGGATGGCAAGGTTAGCGATCGCTGGTACCTGGGCTTGGCGGTATTTCCCTTTATTGGCGCGGCGACGTCGCTTCGACCAGGTGGGGTCTGGCGCCGTGCTGCGAGGTGGCCATAAGAGTTCTACGTAGTCGACACTCGGCCAACGTGCTTCCACAGTGCCTCCTCCTCATGTGCATCGCTCGCGCTAATGGGAAAATTTTGTAGGATTTTCTCATTAGTATTCTTAATGGGAAAATTATTCTACACGAGGCTTGATACTGCCCAACTATTCACTGCGCCCGTGGATTTGCTGGACGATCTCCTTTTCCTTCTTCGGTGAGTTCAAGAACCAGGCGAGAATGAACGCCACGAAAGCCAGGACCGTGCTGCCCAAAAATGCCCAGGTGTAGCCGGTGAGCTGTGCGTTCAGTGCAACCTCGTCGGGGCTGACACCGGCACCCGGTGCATAGTTCTGCGCTCCCATGGCCACGAGGGTGACCAGGATGGCCGTCCCGATGGCCGCGGCAATTTGTTGCAGTGTGTTGGCCAGAGCCGAGCCGTGCGAGTACCACTTGGACGGTAGTTGGTTCAGGGCCGAGGTCATGACCGGCATCAGTGCCAGCGCCAGTCCTGCCATGCGAATCGCAAAGACGATCGACAGGTAGGCGAACGTCGTGTCCAGTGACAGTCGTGACAAGAGGAACGTCGTGATGGTGACGATGGTCAGGCCGAGCAGTGCCAGCCACTTTGCGCCGAAGGCATCGAAGAGTCGACCGGTGATGGGCGACATGATGCCCATGACGATCGCACCCGGTAGCAACACGAGCCCGGATTCCAGAGGTGTGAAACCTAAGACGGTCTGCATGAACAGCGGCAACAGGGTTTCGGCACCGATCAGCGAGACGAGCACCGTCATCGTAATGATGATTGCCAGGGTGAACATTGGGAACTGGAAGACGCGGAATTCCAGCATCGGGACTTTCAGAATCATCTGGCGCCAGACAAACAGGCCGATGACCGCGGCACCGGCGACGATGATCGACAGCACGAGTGGATCCGTCCAGCCGCGTTCACCGGCGATGCTGAAGCCGTAGAGAAACGCGCCGAAACCAAATGACGAGAGGATAATGGAGAACACGTCGATCCGTGGGCGGCGTAGGTCGGTGACGTTGCGGATGAACAGTGCCCCGATGGTCAGCGTCACGGCCACGATGGGTAGCACGACGTAGAACAGGCTGCGCCATTCGAAGTGTTCGAGCAAGAAGCCCGACAGTGTGGGACCGATGGCCGGGCCGAAGGCGATGACGATGCCGATCAGGCCCATGGCCGTCCCGCGGCGCTGCACCGGAATGACAGCTAGCAGCACCGTCATCAACAGAGGCAGCATGATGCCGGAGCCCGAAGCCTGCACCACGCGCCCCAGCAACAGGATCGGGTAGACGGGCGCAACCGCGGCGATGGCGGTGCCGACGCCGAACAGGCCGATGGCGGTCAGAAACAAACCGCGGGTGGTGAACCGGTCGATTAAGAACGCCGAGATGGGGATCATGATGCCGTTGGCCATCAAAAACGCGGTGGTCATCCACTGGACTTGGCCGGTGGTGATGTCGAAGGCTTCCTGGATCGACGGCAGGGCGGTGGCCAGCAGGGTTTCGTTGGTGATGCCCATGAATGCGCCCGTGAGGAGGGCGGCGACCATGAGGTATTTTTGCCGTTTCGGCAACCCCTGGGTGTGTTCGGTCATTGAGGGGTTCCTTTCCAGTTGTTCCAGGATGTTCGCGTGGATTGCAGAGAGTCGGTCAGGTACTCGCGGACGCTCAATTGGGCCAGCAGGGCGTCGACGAGAAACTGTCGAGGTGGGTGGTCTTGGAGTTCTTCGAGCACCAGGTCGATGGCGGCCAGGTCATCGGAGAAAGTCGGGGCGCACTCGGTGCGGCGCTGCATGGTCGCTCGGACGACGGTGAGCTCGCCGGCCATGGATTCTAACGGGGCATCATCATTGGGCTTATCTTGCCAGTCGGACGAAAATGCAGGCGTCAGATCTTCGTCGCCTGTGACAATGGCGTGCAAACTCTGAGTGATGAAGCCAGCGATTCTGTTCCCCGGCGGGGCGGCACCCCGCCAGAAAATGCGCATCAGATAGTGGCTGATGGTGCCTTCCAACACGATGACGAGATCTTCGAGATACGGGTCAATCCGGGTACCAAAGGCATCCAGCAGGATGTGCTTATGCCACACATAGAGCTGATGTTGTAAGGTCTCGATGGTGTCGGGAACCGGGCCGGAGCTGTTGGGTGGAAAGTCCAGGGCGACGGCGTGCAAGAAGTTTTGGTAATCTGTGGCTACTTCGAGTTCGGCGGCGATCGTGTTGCGCAGGGTGTCTAGCGGGGAATCGGGGTGCGCTGTCACTTGGCGTGCGGCGGTGGCCAACACGTCGTCATAGAAATGCTGGACGAGCTCCAAGATGAGTTGGTCTTTGGAATCAAAATGTTTATAGAAGGCGCCCTTGGCGATGCCGGCGGCCTTGGTGATGTCTTCGATGGTCGTGGCGTTGATGCCGTTGGTTTGAAACAGCTGCGCGGCCGCATCGAATACGTCTTGTTTGCGATCTGCCATGACCCCTCCTACCCGTTATGACCGAATGGTCACGTTACGTGACCGAATAGTCACAGTGCAAGTGGGGCAGTCAGTGATGTTTCACACTGGCTGCTGATAAGGTGAGCACTGCTCTCATCGTCGTACGTGAATGAAAGTGGTTGTCATGGCCAACGATCAGCTGGAAAACCTCAAAGACCTCATCGACGAGATTGAAGAGTATCTGGAAGACGATAATTTCGCCGACGTATCACAGCAGCTCAACGTGCTGAAACCGGCACAAATCACCCGGATCCTGGAACGGCTCAGTGACCGTCATCGGGCGTTTGTCTACCTGCTGCTGGATAAGGACCTCGCGCTGCGGGTCTTCGAGGGCTTATCGCCGGTGTTACAAAGTGACCTGGTCAATGCGTTGCAAGACCACGACACCGCCGAACTGTTTTTGGGCCTGGCCCCGGATGACCGGGTGTGGTTGCTGGATGAACTCCCCGCCACGGTGGCCTCGAAATTACTGCAGGGGTTAGACGTTGATGAACGGGCCCAAACTTCGGCGCTGCTGGGCTACCCGGAGGAATCCATTGGGCGTCGGATGAGTCCGCAGTTCATTACACTGCGGGAAGACAACACGGCCGCTGATGCGCTGGCGCGGGTGCAATCTCGGTTGCGTAGCGCCGAGACCGTCTATTATTTGCCGGTGATTGATTCGGGGCGACGCGTTCTCGGTGCGGTGACGCTCCGAGAGCTCATGGGTGCCGATAAGACGCAGCGGGTCGAAGACCTGATGGGACCGGTGCGCACCGCCGAGGTCACCGAGGATGCCGAAGCCGTGGCACGGCGTACGGCACGGCGTGGGACGTTTGCGCTGTCGGTGGTCGATCACGAAGAGCGACTCGTCGGGATTTTTACCCTCGATGATGCCGTACGGATTCTGGAACACGAAGACTCCGAAGACGTCTCGCGTCAGGGTGGTGTCGAACCGCTGCGTCGCCCCTATCTTTCCACCCCGGTATCCCGTCTGGTGCGCAGCCGCATCACCTGGCTGTTGGTGCTGGCGGTCGGTGCGACCCTGACCGTCCAGGTGCTTTCGGTATTCGAGGCCACCCTGGAACAGGTCACCGTGCTCGCGCTGTTCGTCCCGCTCCTGATTGGCACCGGTGGTAATACCGGTAACCAGGCGGCCACGACGGTCACCCGCGCGCTGGCGCTGCACGATATTGAACCCCGCGACATCTTCCGAGTGCTCACCAGGGAACTGCGCACCGGCTTCATGCTCGGGCTGCTGCTTGGGTCACTCGGGTTCGTCATCACGGCGCTGATTTATGAGTTTGAAGTGGGGCTCGTCATCGGGCTGACGCTGTTGGCCGTATGTGCCGTGGCCGCAGCGGTCGGCGGGGTCATGCCGTTGCTCGCGCGCGCCATTAAAGTGGATCCCGCAGTGTTCTCCAACCCGTTCATCTCCACGTTTGTGGATGCGACCGGGCTGATCATCTACTTCATGATTGCGAAGGCCATCCTGCAGATCTGAGCACACCAGGCTATCCTGGGGCAATGACCACACCGCACGACACTTCAGCACAGACTGCGCAACGCATCGACGCCATGGAAATGACCAAGCATCGGCGCACCCCTGCCCCCGATACTCCACAAACGCGGGCATATATTCGCTTGCTGGAGGAGGTTAGCAATTTTCAACACGCCCTGGTGCAAGCGAATCCCACGGCCGACGCCTCAGATGAACTCATAGCCAAGCTGGCATCGGTGCGCGAGACGCTAGAGCAGGCGGCGGTGCCCGAAGCCGAACGCCTCTACGCTCGTGGTGAGCTCAGCGGCGGCGAGATGCAGGTGTTGATGCCTCCGCTGACCGTCGAGCACGTCGACGACCACGAATTTCGGGCACACACCGTGGCTGGCGAATTCGCCATGGGGATGAACCAGGCCATGCACGGCGGGGTCGTTTCGGTACTGTTCGATACGGCGATGGGTCGGCTGGCGATGGGCACCGAAATGCTCTCTGCCCGCACCGCCTATCTGACCACTCAGTACCGCAATATCACGCCGATCGGGGAGCGCCTGGACCTGACCGCCACCGTGGATACGGTCGAGGGGCACAAGAAGTTCATCTCCGGGCAACTGTGGCACGGCGACACCCTGTGCGCCGAAGCCGACTCCCTGTTTGTCGCGGTCAAGCCCGGTCAACAGTAGTTAGAACGCACCTTCTGGTGGGACGGCCAGCGGTGTGATCCAACTGGTAAAGGCAATCGTCAACACGATGATCCCCACGACCGCCAGCATATGCAGCCGGATGTGGTCGCGCATCACCGCGATAAACTCGCGAATGAACGCGCCCGGTAGGTAGTACCAGACGGTTGATGCGCCGACGACGTGGGCTCGCAACCCAAGCGCTCGGGTCAGGAGTGCTGCACGAAATACGTGGTAACTGCTGGTGACCACCGTGACCGGTGCCTTCGGATCAGACATCAGCCGTTGTGAGAACCGCAGATTTTCCTCGGTCGTCGTGGACTGTTCTTCGGCAATCACCCTCTCGGGGTCCACACCCTGTTCGATGACATACTCGCGCATCGCAGCGCCTTCGGAACGTGGCTCGTCGTCACCCTTGCCGCCCGAAGTAATGAGGATAGGGTCGCCGATGTCTTTGCGCTGTGCGGTGACACCACGCTTGAGTCGTCCTGCCAGTAGTGGTGGGACGTTGCCGTTGAGCAGCCCGGCGCCCAAAACAATGACGGCTGCTGAACCGCGGCGGTTCTTGCGTAGCCGGTAGGCAATCGAGGCCACGGTGAATGCCGCGAAGCAGAACGCCACGTAGGTGACCAGCAATACCAACCCCAAATGGATGCCGTATTGCAGCTGGTAGGCCAGGTCGTTTCGCGGCTCGCTGGTGTCAAAGAAGGACAGCGTGGTCGGCAACAGGAGCAGTCCGATGCCGGCCAGCAGGGAAAGCATATTGGCGAGGCTGCGAGATTCTCGACGCAGATTGGTGATGCCCGCCCACAACAAGAAACCGACGAGCAACGGGTAACCCAGCAGGTTGCCGGACAGCAGCACGAGCACTGCCGTGACGAACATGATGACCAACAGTAAGGGCTCATCGAGGATGAGATGCAGGATGAGCCCTGCGCTCATCAGTGCGGCGCCGATGCCACCAACCGTATACGCGTAGGCCGCGATGCGGCGCGGATCTTGAACAATCTGTTTGATGCCGATGACCGCTGCGATGGCACCGATCATTCCTAGTACGGCCGTGATGACCGTCAAAATTTCCATGCGGTCAGTCTAGTCTCGAAAGGACGTTCGACAGTTTTTATAGGGGTGGGGTGCCGAGACTACTCGGTGAACAGTGCCGCGGCGTTAATGCCGGTGTCGACGAGCCCGTAACCCAGCCCCATGATCACGACCAGGGCCAGGATGATGGCGATGGACCGGTATGTTGTGCTGACGTCGTCGCCATCGTTGGGTTGTGTGGTTTCAGCTGAAGAACTCATGGTGCGGATACTCCTCGTTGCTTTTTGGTGTATTCAACGGTGTGCTTTTCGGCCACCGGGCGCATCAAAATGTTTGACAGCAAGCCTAGCGCGAGCAGGCCGACCATGATGAACATCGACAGGGTGTAGAGCTCGGGGCCTTCGCTGCCGGCGGTCGCTTGGGACTCGAGCACACTGTTGACGATCAGCGGCCCAGCCACACCGGCCGCGGCCCATGCGGTGAGTAGCCGACCGTGGATCGCGCCAACCTGGTAGACGCCGAACATGTCTTTCAGATACGCCGGGATGGTCGAGAACCCACCGCCGTAGAAGGACAGAATGAACACCGACGCGATAATGAACAAGATCAGCGAGTTGCCGCCGAAGAATGCGATCGCCAGATATAGCAGGATGCCCACGCCAAGGTAGACCAGGTAGATGTTTTTGCGACCAATGTAGTCCGAGGTGGTGGACCATACGAAGCGTCCGGCCATATTGGCCAGGGAAAGTATACCGACGAAACCAGCTGCGGCGGCCGCGGTGATACCGGGGAAGTAGTCCTGGATCATGGGTGCTGCGTTTTCCAGAATGCCGATCCCCGCGGTGACATTGGTGAACAGCATGATCCACAAAACCAGAACTGCGGAGTCTTCAACGCCTGATTTGCCGAGACGTTCAAGGTGGTTTGCATCGGCTTTGATTCGACCTTGGACGGATCCCAGCCCTCGGGTTTCCAGTCCGGGTGCGGTACCCGAATGACGTAGGCGCCTGCCGCAATAATGACGGCGTAACTGGCTGCCAGGGTGATGAATGTCGGTGCCAGACCGGACGCCATCTGCTCTGTGTCGGTGTGTACAGGGCGCCCTCGACAAGAGTTCCGGTGAAATTGAGTCGATCAAGCCTCTGGTACATACACATTGCCGTCCATGATGCGGCGGGCGGTACGAGTCACGCCTAGAGATTTGATGCGAGTTTCGTGGTCGTCTGTCGTGGCGTCGACATCGACGACGGCTTGACCGCGCGGATGCCCGATGATCACTTCACGTGCAGTGGGTTCGGTGAGAGCCTCTGCCACGAGGGTGCCGGGAGTATGCGCGGCTGCGGCGAGGCATAACGCCCCGGTCATCGGTAAAGCTCGGTGAAAGACGCCCATCATCACGGCGCGGGCGTGCACCATAACCTCGTTGTCGCCTGGGCCGAACACAATAATGCGTGGCACGGTTGCCGACTCCGTGGCCGCATCGGCCGGGTCATTCACCCGACCCAGCTGCACTGCCAACCGAGCGCGAGTCTCCTCGATGCGTTCCAGCAGTTCTGCATCTGCGTTGAGTACGCTGACATCCGTCTGGGACATGTCGACACCAAGGTCTTCGGCACGAATGAACGCGAAGACCGAGGCAGCATCAACCACAGAAACCCAGAGCTGTTCCCCGGAGGCGAGCGCGACCTGGGTGGTTGCGTCACCTGTGGGCAGCAGACTCCCGGTCGTTTTCCCAGCGGGATCTAGGTAGCGGGTAACCACGGGTGAACCAGTGCCAGGCACGCCATCGACGACGTGCTCGCCATCGACCCGGAAAGTGCTATTGGAAGTTGGCACTTCGGCCTCAATCTTCGTTCCGGTATTCTCATTGTGCAACGTGACACGAGTGACTGGGTCGTGGCCTTGGACAAGTCCTTCGTCCAGGACAAACGGACCGACCGCGGTGGTCAGGTTGCCGCAGTTACCGTTCCAATCAATATGGGGAGCGTTGATGGCGACTTGGCCAAACCAGTACGTCAGCTCACCGTCATTGGGCTCATCCACCACGACCACTTTGCTCGTGGACGAGTAGGTCCCACCCATCCCATCAATTTGGAGCGGGTCGGGGGATCCCATGATGCGTAGCAGTAGCTCGTCGCGCTCCGGCCCGGCCGGTGGGAGGTCGCGGGCATGGAAAAACATGCCCTTGCTGGTGCCGCCTCGCATATAGGTAGCGGTGATGGCGCGTTGGTTCGTACTCATATATTTCATGCTAACCGGGAGTATTACGGTTGCAGATTAAGATGCGCTGAGTATCTGGTTCTGCTTGGCTAGGAGGTCTTCAAGGTGCTGACCGGCACGCAGCACGTCGGCATCGCGGCCTGGTTTACCGATGACCTGCACGGACTTCGGCAGCGGATCGCCGGGATTCCAATAGGGGATGGTCAGTGCGGGCCAGCCGAGCACGTTCCAGACAACGGATAGCGAGACCAGTACTTCCGAGCCCTCCCCGGGTTCCTCATCGCGTGGTGGAGCATCGATTGGCACGGTCGGTGTGAGCAAAATATCGACGTCGGCAAACTCCTCGAGATACCGTTCGCTAATTTCTTGAATGCGCGCGAGCGCGTACTCTGCTTCCTCATCGGTGGAGTCGGCGTCGCCGTCGAGACGTTCCAGGGTGAGCGGTTGGTATTGGCGTCGGGTTGATTCCGATGCTAGATACGGTTTGTGCAGGACGTAAGCTTCCCGGCTTCGGATGGTATTGAATAGCGTCCGGAAGTCTGCGGTGCTGCCGTCGAAGCTCGGATGAAAAATATCCGGTGCATCGATCACATCCGGAATGGTTTGTATCTCATCCTCATCAGGAAGTTCAGCGGGTAAAGCGGGGTTGCCCTGCAACCTGCGCAACACCAGGTCGTCGGCGTGATCGGACGTCGGCGAAAAGCCTTCCAACCCCAGCGCGTCCAAGGTCAGCGAAATATCGCGAACGCTGGTGCCTAAAAACCCGGTGGTATCGAACGACTTGGCAAGCGGGAAGATCCCGTCTGTCGACAACAGATCAAAGGTTGGTTTGAAGCCCACCGCGCCACACAGCGCAGCAGGAACACGAATAGACCCGGCGGTATCAGTCCCCACCGCCACCGGCACGATGCCCCGGGCGACCGCAGCAGCAGATCCGGAACTTGAACCGCCCGCAACACGCGAGTCATCATGCGGGTTCGGAACCACTCCATAGGCGCTGGCGTCACCGCGGATGCCGTAGGAAAATTCATGGGTGTTGGTCTTACCGATGATGTTGGCGCCGGCCTCGCGAAGTTGTTTGACGATCGTGGCGTCTTCATCCGGAATATTGTCGGTGAACAGATTCGAGCCCATGGTTGTGTACATGCCGGCGGTATCAATAACATCTTTGATGGCGACCGGGATGCCTTCCAAAACGCTGCGAGGCGTACCGGCTTGGAGTCGCTCGTCTGATGTGGTTGCTGCCGAGTCATCCTCGGCGATGGTGATGAACACCGGGCCAGATTCTCGAGCTGCTTGACGAGCTGCCGCGGATTCACGTACCGCAGTGGTGGTGCCATCACGAAACTTGGCGCTGAGTGTCGAGACGGTTTCATATTCGTATGCCACGAGTTCTCCTCGGCTGTGGTGCAGTGTGATTTTGTGTGGATACGCTACCTATCAGGGCGGCTGTGGCGGGGAGGGTCCGTTGTCGGCGAGGCTGGAACGAGGCGCGCACTAACTGTCGTTCCGTCGGTTTATACTGGCTCCAACTACGTGGAGAGGTTGAGACTATGAAACGAGACGGGCTAGTCGAAATCTGGACTCGTGAAGAAGCGGGAGCGCGTTGCGAAGCAATTTTCGCTGAGGTTGGCAACGTGGAGAAGTTTCGTCGTAGAGGAAGAGACTTTGAACTCGATGCAGAGGAACTTGTGCTCTACGACGAGCTCACGACACTGGAATACTTGCTCGATGAATGAGTTCGGAAGCGAAATTTTCATCATGTCCAGACATTTGCCAGCCAATTCATGAGCCATATCGAGCTGCATACAAGCTCATCAACAGGGTCGTTCTTTAGAGTATTAATCATCCTCTTCGAGGTGTGAGTGATGAGAGCGTAGGGCCCCGGGATCCAGACCCGGGGCCTTATTCTTGGTGGAGATAAGATGCGTCCGGGCAGATCGGGCGGCATGACCAAGGGCAGCCTGTAAAAAGTTTTTACATCTCGGTGGGACGTGTAAAAAATTGTGTGTAATTTTTACACGTCTATGTTTATGTGAAAAAACACGCTAGTTTTTTACATGTCATGGTCCCCAGAAGCCCCGGATAACGACCTATCTCCCATCCCTCCGGCGCAAAACCTTGAAACCGTTTCGGTTCTTAAGAAGCTTGTGACTGCACGAGCCGAGCTCAGTGGCCTCAACGAGGCGCTCGTATCACTGCCAAATCCGAGCGTGTTTGTAAATTCTCTTGCGCTATTGGAAGCTCAGGCGAGCTCTGAAATCGAAAATATTGTCACCACGACCGATGAGCTATTTCGCGCGGATACTCATCGTGCTGATGCGAGTGCGGCGACGCGGGAAGCTCTGCGATATAAGATCGCGCTATTCCATGGACAGGAGCGCATGCGGCAGCGAGCCGACTTGATGACCGTAGGCATGGCGAAGGAGATATGCTCCGAAATTCGGGGGACCGGGACGGACCTCTGGCAGAGCCAGGGCACCTATATTGGTAACCCGGTGACCGGTAGGAGAATTTATACACGACCCGCAGGCCGTCAAGTCATTGAGGAGAAACTACAGAACTGGGAGCAGTTCATGATGCTGCAACAGATCTCGACCCGTTGGTTCAGATGGCGGTAGCGCACTATCAGTTCGAAGCCATCCATCCGTTTGACGATGGAAACGGAAGAACGGGCAGAGTTATCAATGGTCTGATGCTTGTGGCCAAAGAGTTGTTGCGCGAACCTATACTCTACGTTTCGCAATACATCATCCAACATAAAAACGAGTACTATCGACTACTTAATGCAGTCACTAAAAGTGGCGCATGGGAGAAATGGATAATCTACATGCTTCATGCCGTAGAGGCGACTGCTCGCTCTACCCGGTTGAAGATCAAGGCCATTCAACAGCTTCAAGAACAGTTCGCTGAGCAACTTTTGGCAGATATTGGACCGCATTATCCCGTGGCGTTATCTGATGTTTTATTCGAACAGCCGTACTGTCGTGTGAGGGACGTTGTGGACGGCTGTGGTGTCTCTCGTCCAACTGCAGTGAAGTATCTGAGTGCGTTGGCAGACTCGGGAATGCTTGCAGTCCAGCGTGCAGGTAGAGAAAATCTTTATATTAAGACGCGGTTTATGCATATCCTGCGAAGCCTCGATGCCGACTTGTCAGCAGACTCTTAGCGAACGACCCAGAGAATTGTTAGTCGGTTCATGCTGGATTTGGAGCTGGACTCAAGCTCATCAACAGGGTCGTTTTTTTTAGAGTGTTAATCATCCTCTTCGAGGTGTGAGTGATGAGAGCGTGAGGCCCCGGGATCCAGACCCGGGGCCTTATGCTTGTTTCGGACCAATTCAGAAGTGTCGAACATAGGACTGATCGCGAGGCTGCCGCGGTACGAGATTACTACCGGCCGGAGCTCGTCGTGCGCCACTCAACGGTACCTAGAGATTTGCCAGCCAATTCATGAGCCATATCGAGCTGCATTCAAGCTCATCAACAGGAAGATTTTTTACAGTAGGTATTCACCCTCTTCGAGGTGTGAGTGATGAGAGCAGTGAGGCCCCGGGATTGTGATCTCGGGGCCTCATTCATTTAATCCATCGTGTTTTTCCACTATAGAATCTTCATACGACGAAGAGGGTCCAGGATGGATGCGAAGCTCCGTATGTTGAACCGTTCGATTTTGTAAATCGTCGCCTTGAAATGGGTTCAGAAGGGGCTGGGCTAGAGTGTCCCACGCCGTATCTCAGATCGGAGAAGTGGTGGCGCAGTCATCAGCTACCAAATCGGTTCTGCCAATATCCGGGGTAACGCTTCTGATGTGAGTACGCAAGTATCACGATCTCCGTATCGGTGATGAAGTACATTACACGGTAAGGAAACAGTTTTACACCCATGCTGCGGACTAGCGGAGAGCGATCCCAACCAGGGATGCGCGGAGCAGATAAGGGCCATTCAAGAATGTGAGTCAGGGTGGCGTCGATGGCATCAAGGAATTCGTCACCTAGTCTCGGCTCTTCCTCATACCAGCTTGCTGCATCCCGAAGCTCGTCTCGTGCCCGGGGATGCTCACGCAGACGCAAGTTCACTTACGTCGAGCTGAGATGTCGGCACGGATTTTTCGGTGAGAGTCTTCGACGTCCAATAACTCAGTACCGCCACTGCTGATATCGTCGATACGACGCTGAATTTCAATGAGCCAGGCTGCGTCTACATTTTCTTGACCCACGTTGTCTTCAGCATCAGTGTCTAGGCTATGGAGACCGCGCTGAATAACTGCTGCTCGATCATGACGATCAAGGGCAAGCAGTGCCCGTTCGACTTCACTACTATTTGCTGACATGGTCTCAGTCTACTGTCCTCCGTTGCCGATGGACAGGGAATTTTGGCCGCAAGGAATACACGGGCCGGTTGGTGCGCTGTGATGAATATGGAAGCTATTGCATTCAATACCCCAGGTGACCCCGATGTCCTCGAAGTCCACGAGCTACCAGACCCAGAACCCGGGCCAGGCGAAGTGTTGATCCGCGTGCAAGCTGCAGCGGTGAGCCCCACCGACACGATGCGCCGTGCAGGGCTGCGTGACAGTAAAAATCCAGGGCCATACGTTGTTGGCATGGATGCCGCCGGCGTGGTCGAAGCCATTGCAGAAGACACCGATACCTACCTGAAATTGGGCGACAAAGTCATGGCCATCGTCCTGCCCAACGGCTCCCACGGCGCCTACGCAGACCGGATTGTCGTTCCCGCCGACTCGGTCGTCCGTATCCCGGAGAACGCTTCACTTATTGAGGCATCAACCCTGCCAATGAATGGGCTGACAGCTCGTCTAGCACTGGACACACTTGACCTGCCGAAAGGCGCAACCCTTGCGGTGACCGGCGCGGCCGGCACACTTGGTGGCTACATCATCCAATTAGCCAAAAATGACGGCCTGACTGTCATTGCAGATGCTGCTGAAAATGACGAGGAACTCGTCAGAAGCAGGGGAGCCGATGTGGTGTTGCCACGCGGCGAAGACTACGCCAACAAAATTCTCGAACAATTCCCGGACGGCGTCGACGGTATTGTCGACGGGGCGGTACAAGTCGACGAAATCGTCCCTGCAGCCAAAGACGGTGCCACCATCATCACTATCCGCGGAGCCAACGGTGAGCGCGAACGCGGCGTGACGCTCAAAGATATTTGGGTGGTCAACTACGACCAAGAACACGACAAACTCGATACGCTGCGCCAGCAGGTTGAAGACGGCATCCTCACACTGAAAGTGGAAGACGTCCTGCCGAAAGAACAGGCGCCCGAAGCGCACCGCCGTATGGAAGCCGGTGGAGTCCGCGGCAGACTGGTACTCGAGTTCGGTGTCATCCCAGAAACGAGCATCTAGGCTTTTGCCAGGCAATTCATGCGAAGTATACAGCTACACTCAAGCTCACAACCAGGAGTGTTTCTTAGACTAGTAAGCACCTCTTCAAGGTGTGAGTGATGAGAGTACGAGGCCCCGGGATCCAGTCCCGGGGCCTCGGTTTTACCTGGAGCACTTTGACGTCGCATCGCTCTTGCGGCAGTCACGAAAATTCATGTGAGATCTTGAGCTGAATTCAAGCTCGCTCTCAGGTCTGTTCTTTAGACTCTTAATCATCCTCTTCGAGGTGTGAGTGATTGAGAGCATGAGGCCCTGGGATCCCCCTTCCCAGGGCCTCTTCTCATGTCCGGAACTTTCAGTGGCGCGGGGCCGGATAAGATCAACACATGGGCAAGTCAGATTCGTGGAGCATATCCGACTCTCGCCACCGTTCCCGAAATCTCCGGCGTCGCAGAATCCTGGTCATCCTAATCGCTGTGATTGCTGGAGCACTGCTGGTCTCTTGGATAGCGCAGAGTCAGCTGCACGACGACCCAGGTGCTGCTCCTGATGCGTCGCCCACTCCGGAGCCGATTTGTCGGGCCGATGGCGAATTCGTCGCGGGGTTCATGTCCCCACAAACCGACGATCAGCAAACCGGCGAGCTCCTGCAGCGCATGAACACCGATGCGATCACCTTTGGCGGACGCGTTGAACCCGTCGACACCGACCAGTACCCAGCCGACGTCGCCGAGCAGATTGGTGACCGCCAAGCATATGAGTACACGGTTGAGATGAGCTGGGAAGGGATCGATCTCGACGACTCTGAAACTTTGGTGCAGGTCGATGACACCGAGTACGGGCTCATCGCGGCCGGTGATAACAGTGTGGTGGTCACCGAAAGCGTCAACGGCGGTGATCCCTTCCATTCATTGACGCGCGTCTCGGATGAGCGCGACAACAATGCATTTATTGGGCTGCCGGTCCCACAGATGCGCACAACGGATGAGACCTGGCTACCGGATAACAACTACGCCGATGTGCTCGATGGATTCGCCGAAAAATTCGTGGCAGCCTACGAAACGCGCGGGGCCGATGGATACTACTTGGCCATGGAAACGCCCCTGACCGATACAACGCACTGGGATCCAGTTGCTGACTACTATGACCGCCAGACGCCGCTCATTAATACGGTGTCACCGGGTGCGACCGTCGTGATCTCGCCGTATCTGGAAGGCCGAGCGGGCCGCGAGACTATTAGCCCAGAAACCACAGCCCTGGGGTATGAAAAGCTGTTGGGCTTGGCCAACGGGACGCACATGCTCGTTTCACCCCAGGATGGGCTCGGCGTTGACACGACGGCGCTGGAAGCAGACGGCTCCAGCGACCACCGTTACACCACCGAAGACTATTTCGCAGCGTTGCACGAAGTGGACCCGGAGCGACTGTATGTCACCATCGAAGCGATGACGCCGGGGGATGGCACCCCGGATACTAGGGAAGAAACCAGCCGAGAGCGCGCGGAAGCCCAACTGGATGCAACTGATCCCTATGTACAAGGCGGAATCGGGTTCCAGTGGGCGGGGCCGAACGCGATGATGCACATCCCGCACATCGGTGATGGGGCGTGCGCTGCGGGTCCTGGCGAGCTCGAGTGACCTTTGGTGTCGTGTAGACAGGTTGTTCACCGAACAAAAATTTCCATATATGCTCTGAGCATAATTTGAGCACCGGCTCTGCACGCCGAAAAATGTCGATTGCTCCCCCCGAAATCACCGCAACGACGGCGCCGGTCGAGATTCCTGAACAGGAAGTAAATTGGCGCGTTCAAATCCGCGCCTAGGGTTTTCTCAGGCGGTTGTTCCCAGTTTCCAAGGTGAACACAAGCTAGCAAACAGGAACGTTTCTTAGCGTATTAACCATCCTCTTCGAGGTGTGAGTGATGAGAACGTAGAGGCCCTGGATCCAGTTCCCAGGGCCTCTTTCGTGCCGTTAAATGATGCTATTTTGTGACTTTCTTCGCTAAAGCTTGTGATACGCTCGGCCCTAGTACTACAGTCGCTTTTATTTTTGGTGGTGTCGGCGGTTTAATCGGACAGTGCTGAAATGTCGTGTTAATTCTGTCGTATGAGTGAGAATATTGGTGTGGCAGAAATCCGTGAATGGGCCCA
>JABXHI010000067.1 GCA_013393415.1 Micrococcaceae bacterium | reverse complement strand
AGAATCGAACACCTGCGCGGCACAGCCTTAGGCTTCCGTAATCTCATGCATTACATCACCAGAGCACTGCTCGACACCGGCGGATTCAGACACCAACTACACTCATTTTTACGATGAGCCCGTTAAAGCAGTGATCCTTGAAAGTAACGGCGAGTTCAGTGTCATCTCTACCAGCCAGTATGGTGATGGTTCTGCGGTACAAGACGTGGTAGGCGTCGAGAAACTGTAACGAAGTCGAATAGACTTGACCAGGCGCGGGGATAGTTGAACCCCCTCGAGCTATCGTTGACCTTTCCGAGTCTGTTGGTGAGTATCTGTGGATCCATTTCGCTTCACCCTGCGGCAGTTGCAGCACTTCATCGCAGCCGCTGATGCCGGTACGGTCACCGCTGCGGCGGAGCAGGTGCATATCTCACAGGCTGCGATGTCGCAGTCACTCAACGAGCTAGAGCGCTCGGTGGGTCAGCAGTTGATGGTGCGAACTCGCACGCACGGGATCCGTCTGACGTCATCGGGGCGAAGATTTCTTGCTGACGCGCGGGAGCTGGTCGGCCGGGCTGCCGATGTGCAACAGGTCATGAGTGATCGTTCAGACGAACTCATTGGGCCGTTAGATATCGGGTGTTATACGGCGGTCGCCCCGTTTTGGGTGCCGTTCATCGCAGAGAACTTTATTGTGCCCAACCCCCAGGTCACGGTGCAAATCACCGAGGGTGATGGTAAAGCGTTGCAGCAGCAGATGCTCGAGGGGCGCTTCGATACGGTGTTTACGCACACCGGTCACCTCATTGAGGGTGTGCGGCATCAGGTGATTCGTCGAGGGCAGGGCTACGCCCTCGTGAATCCGTCGCATCGGCTTGCGGGTCGCAAGAGCGTGCATGTTGCAGAGTTTGGCGACGACCCGTTTGTGCTGCTGGATGTGCCGGCCGTCCGAGAGAATCAGTTGCCTAAGCTGCGGGCCAATGGGTTGGAGCCGAACATACAGTGGCGGTCCACAAGTTTTGAGGCGGTTCGTGGGCTGGTGGCCCGCGGGCTCGGGTGGAGTGTACTGGTACAGCGTCCCCCGGTGAACATGTCGTATGACGGTTTGCCACTCGAGACCATCGAACTCGAAGATTTCGAGCCCAGTGATATTTGTATTGCCTATGCGCAAGAACGCCGGAGCCGTCGGTTGTCTGAATTGATTTCGGTGTGTCAGACCGAAGCTGCGCGGCTGGATGCTCAAGTAGCAACCAACCGCGCAGCTGGCGGGATGTAGACCGGTGAGTGTGCTTAGCGCATGTCACCTTCAAGGTCAGCGGTGCGGCCTTCTTTGACCAGCATGATCGCAACCAGGGCAATGGCAAAGACCGCCATCCAGACGACTGCGATGAGCCACAGCGAGCCACCGGCGGCAGCGACCAGGCTCGAGGCGATCATCGGGGTGAAGCCTGCACCCAGTGTCGATGAGGTTTGGTAGACCAGTGAGGCACCGGTGTAGCGGATGTGCGTTGGGAACATCTCTGCACAGAAAGCACCGAACGGCCCAAAGATGGAACCCTGCACCAGCCCCTGGGTGATGATCAGTGCTAGCGCAAAGAGCCAGAGGTCGTTCATATCGAGCATGGACATGACCGGGAATGCGGCCACGGCACCGATGACCATGCCGCCCATCATCACCGGGCGACGGCCGAATCGATCCGAGAGTTGTGAAGCAAACCAGACGACGACCACCGTGGAAGCGGCGCCGAGGGCTTTGACCCAGAGCACGTGGGTGGAATCGAGGCCGCCATCGATGACATAGGAGATGCCCCAGACCGTCATCAGTCCCTGGACGGTATACGAGCTCATACCGGCGATGGTGCCGAGGATGAGGTTCTTCGGGTATTTGGAGATCACTTCGAACAACGGAACTTTTCGCTCATCTGCCTGGTCCTGCAGTTTCTGGAAGACCGGGGTTTCCTGGACCTTCATGCGGATGACGAGGCCGATGAGCACCAGCACAGCGCTGAGTAGGAACGGGATTCGCCAGCCCCAGCTGATGAACTGTTCATCCGGCAGCATCGTGAACACACTCATGACGACGGTTGCCAGCACGGCACCGGCGGGTCCGCCCATGTTGGCGAAACTGGCCGCAAAGCCGCGACGCTTCTTTGGTGCGTGTTCCAGGGCGATGAGCATCGCGCCACCCCATTCGCCACCCACGGCGAGACCCTGAATGACACGGAAGACCGTCAGCAGAATCGGTGCAGCAACACCGATGCTCGCGGTTGGTGGCAACAGACCGATGGCCACGGTCGTGCCGCCCATCAGCATCATCGACGTGACGAGTACACCCTTGCGCCCGATCTTGTCGCCGAAGTGTCCAAAGACGATGCCGCCGAGTGGGCGAGCAACATAACCGACCGCCAGGATGGTGAAGGACAAAAACAGTGCCAGACCGGGGTCGAGGTCGACGAAGAAGACCTGGCTGAACACGATGGACGCTGCCGTGGCGAAGAGGATGAAGTCGTAGAACTCGATCATCGAGCCAAGGAAGCTCGAGGCGAGGATCCGACGCATCATCGTCGTATTCAGTGAATCGGAAAGATCTTCCGAGGCGACCTGTTCTGTTTGCATGGTGCTTGTCATTCTAGACACCTACCTTCGTGAGTGTTGCTGAGTGCTCGGCGTCTTGGCGAGCAAAAGAGATGGAATCCAGATCATGGGGGATCAAGAATTCGCCGGCGAACGTGGTGGCCAGTCGCTCCCACCGTGCCGCCGGGGTGTTGCCCGGAACCAAGTGGTGTAGGGCCAGGCGGCTCGCACCGGCGCGAGTGGCCAGCTCGATGGCCTGTTCTGGGCTGGTGTGTGACTTGCGATGGTGATCAATCGAAGCCTGCTCGGTATCGGTTTTCCCGCCACCATAAGCGGCCTCAACCCACTCGAAATCAATGGCTTCGTGCAACAGCAGATCGGTGCCGGTGGCCAGCGTCACGAGATTGTCGGTCGCGGTGGTGTCACCCGAGATGGTCACCGACCCGGCAACAGTGTCGAAGCGGAACGCAAAGGCCGGTGCGATGGGTGGGTGCTCCACCAGAATGGCAGTGACCGTGACGAGCTCATCGCGGTAGACCTCGAACGGCGCCATTCCCGCTGGCGTCGGATTGTCGTTCGGGTGATAACCGCTGTCGGCGGGTACTTCGATGTCGTTGACGTTGAAGCAATCCAGTGGCGATGGGCGCAGGGCATCCAGGATGCGGTCGTTAAGATCCGTCGCGTAGGCCTGCACGAGTGAATGCACCATGTCGGAAGTGCCCGGTGTTGAGTTGTCCGGGCAGACCGGTTGTGGCTCAACCTCAGCACGCGAGGAAACCGGTGGCAGCATGCCGCGATCACCGGGACCAAAGATCTGGATCGGTGCTTTGCCATCGGTGTCTCGTGCGTAGAGCCCCATCATCAGCAAGCTGGGAATATCGATGGTGTGGTCCGAGTGCAAGTGGGTGATGAAGACGCCGCGCATATCGTTGAATGGCAGTTCGGCGCGTTCGAGTTGGCGGCCCACACCCAGGCCGGCGTCCACGAGATAGTAGGCGTCACCGACGACGACGGCGGTTGCAATGCCGTGGCGATGCTGTCCTGTTTTGGAGGACCACCAACGGGGTCCGCCCGCGGTGCCCAGAGTGACGACGCGAGGCGCGAGGTTCTGTGATTGTTGTTGCACTGCAACTCCTTTACGCAATGAGTGTGGTCTGCATCATGTGATCTGTATCTACTCATATTCGGACAGATGCAATCAGAAGTAAATCTAAATCTTCCTATCACTTCGATAAGAAGAACTTATGAGCACGATGGTGCTAGCCTCGGTTCGGGAATACGCAATCTTTTCGATGATCGATCGGAGCATAAGTGGAGACAGAAGCAGCGCCCACCCGTCGCAATTGGTTTGGGCTGGTCCTATTGGGCTTGACCGTTGGGGCGTCTTCAGGCCTCTTCGGAATCGGCGGCGGCATCATCATCCTGCCCGCGCTGGTCTATCTGCTCGGTTTCCGAACCCGCATCGCCGTCGGAACGTCACTGTTGGCGGTGATCTTGCCCGCGATCACCGGGGTCGTCAGTTATGCGCTCGAGTCCAACGTGAATTTGCTGATGGCCGTGCTGCTGGCGGCCGGTTCGATTGTGGGCGCACCGATCGGTTCCTGGCTGCTATCAGTCTTGCCGCAGCGTGCCGTGAAGTGGGGATTCATCGCGTTTCTCATCGTGATGATCATTTCGTTGTTCCTCGTGGTGCCTTCTCGCGGCACAGTCGTGCACATTGACCTGATGGTTGGTATTGGCCTGGTCGTGCTTGGGCTGTTCACCGGCGTGATGTCGGGGCTACTCGGTATTGGTGGTGGCGTGATCGTCGTGCCGATCCTGGTGGTCTTATTCGGTGAAAGCGACCTGGTGGCCAAGGGGACTTCGTTGCTGATGGTCATCGCGACCGGCCTCTCGGGCACGGTCTCGAACCTGCTGCGCAAGAATGTTGACGCGCCCTCGGCGCTGGTGATCGGTGGCACCGCTGCGCTGGTCACGCCGCTGGGTGTGTGGGCCGCCTATGCACTACCGCCGTCGATCGCCAATATCGTGTTCGCGATCTTCCTCGGACTCGTCATTGTGCGCATGCTGATTGATGTGCTCGCCACCCGCGGCAAGTAACCACGGGGAGACCGCGTTGAAGCGCGCCGTGTGCTATACGGCTGCTGCAGGGTTGTAGCCGAGTTGCCAGGATACACCGTATCGGTCAGCAATCCAACCGAATGGGCCGAACCCGTAGTCATCGAGCGGCATCAAGGCCTGCCCGTCTTTAGAAAACGCCGCCCAGAGGTGGTCGAGTTGCTCCTGTGAGGTGCAGTTGAAGGTCAGCGACATGGACGGGGTGAGGTCGAAGTCATGCTGAATTGAACTGTCCATAATGTTGATGCGGAGACCGGCGATGATAAAAGTAGCGATCATGACCTTGCCGTCCATGCCCGGTGTCTCAGCACCGTAGCGGTCAATGCTGACGACTTCACCACCGAAAAGTTCCACGTAGAAGTTCATCGCTTCTTCCGCGCGACCGTTCTGAAACATGAGGTGCGGGGTGAGTTGCTGTGTTTGCGGCATGAGTTCTCCTGTAGCTATGGCTGTGTGCCCACGCAGTCGATGTGGTGGGTTCGAGTGCTTGGTCACGTAAATCGTTGGAGGTCGTGATGTCCATTAAACCGCCAGTTCCCCCGTTTACTCAAGAAGCCGCAATGCAGAAGATTCGTGCTGCGGAGGATGCTTGGAATAAGCAGGAGCCCGAGAAGGTAGCGCTGGCCTATACACCGGATAGTCAGTGGCGCAATCGCGATACTTTTCTTGAAGGGCATGATGCAATCGTGGATTTCCTGCGCCAGAAATGGGCCCGCGAATTGAACCATCGGCTTATCAAAGAACTCTGGGCGTTTTGCGAGAACCGCATCGCTGTTCGATATTGCTATGAGTCCCAATCCATCACCGGGCAGTGGTACCGCTCGTATGGCAATGAGAACTGGGAATTCGATAGCAATGGGTTAATGTCCCATCGGCATGCGAGCATCAACGATGTCGAAATTGACGAGGGTGACCGCAAGTTCCACTGGCCGTTCGGGACACCAAGACCAGATGATCATCCGGGGCTCAGCGAACTAGGGTTGTAACCGCTTCGTGAGCGTCTTGGCCCTGGCGATCGATTGTCTGAGGTTGTGATGATTCAGGTTCTGGAGGATGCGCTGCCTCGTTAAACGGACGCGGTAGAAAAAATTCATAGGGGAGTCCATGTTGACGTCGTCGGGAGGTAGCGTTCGGTGAGCGGAAAAACAGTCCTGCGTGGGGTGACGTTGTTCTTCGCTTTTTCATTGGTTGGTTGCGCTTGGGTGTCTGATCACTCAGGTGCTGGCCCCGAGGTCGCGGCAGAAGATGCGGCTGGCGCCTCACTGGATGAGGTGGAACAGATGGATTTGAAACAGCAATATCAGGCTGCGGGGGATCGGTATGTACAGCTCAATGAACTGTTTGGTGAGCTGCAGGCCGAGATCTCTGATGGTGCGTGGATAGATAACGGCGGCCGATCAGAGATCGTTCCGGGCCAAGGTAATTCGTTGGGCCGGGCCCCTGAGGGTGCCACCGGTGACAACACGTACTTCTTCAAGGTCGCACGCTGGCATGCTACCGACCAAGATCTGCGCGCGGTGTTGGACGAATTCGCGGCCTCTTGGCAAGAGCGGGGCTGGGAAGTTCGAGGACAAGGCAACGGGGCCCATGTGGATATTCGTATCACCGCTTTGACACCGGATGGCTACTGGTTTGCCCTGGAAGAAGACACCAAAAACCAGCGGTTAGTGCTGCGAGGTCAGTCCCCGGTGTTTTGGGGGCCATTGGATGCGATCCAAGAAGCCATCGTCGAGCGGGCTGATGTCGAAGATGCCGCCGGACAAACCTGGGATACCACGGATCGCGACGATGAGACCGGGCAGGCGACTCGCGAGCCCGGTGAACACCGACCGTTTCCAGAGTGGAACGCACTAGAGCACCACTCTCCGGCGCCGACTTCGGATTCGACGCCAGAGTGGAAGACGCGAGACCAGTAGCCGTACGCCAGCAAGACTTACAGGTCGCGGGAGATTTTTGACGGCTCCCTGCCCTTCGTCAACTGACGACTGTGACTCCATCGTGGTTCACGGTGGCCATTGGTTCGAGATTGGCGTGACTTGAACCTTGCGTCTGTTCACCAAGTCTTAGAATCAAGAGTGCCTTCGTGTCAAACACCTACGACGCCATCCTGTGCCACCGGGTGTCGGCACCAATCATGCCCCTTGTGGCGAGTTATTGATGAGATCTGCAACGCGCTCGCCTGAACGGATTGCGCCCTCGATCAGGCCGGTATAGGTAGGGTCAGCGTACTCGCCTGCAAAATATATATCGCCGATGGGCTGTTCTAGAACTGCTGTTTCTTCCGCACTGAACTCACCTGAGTGGGCGCTGTAAGCGCCTAGGGCCAGCGGGTCGGTGGACCACACTGTCGCTACTGCCTCATCATTAAGTCGTAGGTCAGGTCGCAAGGCACGGGCATCTTCCAACCAGTTACTCAAATCGTTTTCAATGTTTGCGTTTTCAATGGCTTCCTCAGTTCCCATGAAGCTATTTAATACCGGCGTGACCTTGCCGGAAGCATCTTGCGCGGTCCAAGTCCAGTAGCGTCCCCGTACTGACATGACGGCAGATGTCGCGGGGGTGTCTTTTAGAGCGACGTGAAGCTTGGCCGCGTGGCCTTGGACCACCTTGGCCAATACGCGTTCGCGTTCTTCTGTAGTCGGAACATCGATCATCTGACCCGCGCGCAACACCCCGATTGGTAGAGCAACGATTGCGGCATCAAACTGAGAATCTTCGTTGCTTGTACTGACTTGTACGCCACCGCCCTCTGTCGGCTGTACGGCTGTGACGGGTTTATTGAAGTGTATAGCGTCATCCAATTTTGCTGCCAGTGCATTAGCAAGTAACTGGTTACCTCCACCGATACGGTAGCTACGAAGCGGTTCAAATGAAGCAACCTTATTCAGGGCTCCGGCGACCACTTTTTTGGATCTCACAGCTGCAGATATCTCGATTCTGCACCGCAAGGCATCAATGAGTTCTGGAGTAGCATCGAGTTGCTGCAAAATGTCTTCGGCGGTGGAGTCGGGATCGGTGGCAGCAGCGATTTCGCCTGCCTCGGTTCCTGCCTCGGTGATGTCAGCTGCAGTGATGTTTGGTGCGTCGCCTGGCTCACGGATGTAGTAACTCATACCGGTGTCTACCAACTCCAAGCCGAATTCATCGACTAGCTCCTGGGTTCGGTAGTAGTTAGGCAGTATGAATTCTGCGCCGCGTTCAATGACACTCAGTCCGGCGGGCGTGGCAATTTCTGGTGACCATACGCGACCCCCGGCCCGCTCACGTGCCTCGAAGACCGTTACCCGATGACCATGTCGTTGTAAACGGCAGGCGGCTGCAATACCTGCTATGCCGGCGCCGATGACTGCTAAGCGTTTCATGGTAGGTGCTCCTAACGATGTATCTGCTTTTGGTTATTTTCGTCCGGCAATGGTGTTGGCGATGTTGGCCAACGGAGAGGTGGCTTTCGTTTTGTTCTTGTTCTCTTGCGCATCAGCAACTTCGTATACGCGATAGAAGGTGGTGGCTCCCAACCAGCGCAGCGGCTCAGGTTCCCACTTTCGCGGCGAACGGTCTACCCAGCCAAGGCGGGTTAGATCGGTATCTTTTTCGAGGATAAAATCTTTAAGCGTTCTCCCTGCCAAGTTTGTGCCGGAAACGCCATGTCCAACATAACCACCGGCCATGCCGATACCAGTTTCAGGGTTCAGCGTCACGGTAGCTGACCAATCTCGAGGCACCCCAAGTATGCCTGTCCAGGTATGCGCGATCGGGACGCCCCGTGTAACCGGGAATAGCGTATTAAGACGTTCGATCATGATTTTGACTGCACGCTCGTCGGTGCGACCGTTCCAATCAAACGAATTTGAGTAGTTGTAGGGCACACCTCGTCCACCCAATGCGATACGTCCATCTGCAGTGCGCTGAGTATAAGTAAACCCATGGGCGCCATCGCCAAGCGTTTCGGCGCCGTGCCAGCCGATTTCAGCCCAGCTTTCTTCCGATAGTGGTTCGGTGATGATCATGCTGCTGTTCATAGGCAACATTTTGCGACTACGGCCAGCTAACTTGGACTGATACCCCTCCAGAGTGACACCAATTTTTTTAGCTTTGACTCTGCCTCGATCCGTTTGCACGACTCCGGAATTGACACGCAGGGCTGCTGTGTCTTCATAAATTTTGGCGCCTAAGGATTCGACGACATCGGCGAGGCCGCGGACCAGTTGCCCTGGATGAATTCGCGCAGCATGGGGTGTATATAGAGCGCCGATTGCGTCCTGGACGTTGACTCGCTGAGTCAACTCGTCAGCATTCAGTATGCCGATATCGTTTGATCCCCAGCCCCATTGTGTAGATTCAGTGACCCGTTGCCTCAGACGCTCAAGTTGAGCATCATTCGTTGCAACATAGAGGAGACCGTCCTTTTGGATCGAGTCATCGATATTATGTTTTGCTGCAACGCGTACAACTTCATCGACAGTAGTGAACATTGCACGTTGCAAATCAACTGCGGCTTGAACGCCTCGACTCTTGGCATATTTATCCATTTTCCCCGGTGCTTCAGCACTGAGCCAGCCACCGTTTCTGCCGGAAGCTCCGAATCCGGCGAACTCTTTTTCTATGATAGCGACGGATAAATCTGGTCGTTCCTGCAGCAAATAATAGGCAGTCCAAAGTCCAGTAAAACCGGCGCCCACGATTGCCACGTCAACGGTGATGTCGCTAGGCAGGGGCTCGCGTTTCGTAATAGGTCCGAGCTGGTCGAGCCAAAAGGAAACTTTTCCATTGACTTTTGGCCAAACAGAGTTGTTATTCGAGGATGCTTTGTCGTACATAAACCCCTTCTTTGCTGTGAATCGGTCGGCCCGTCGAGTGGCTATTAATCGTTGAAAATTGTGAATTCATATTTAAATTAACTTCATTTTAGCAACAAAAGCGAGTACGGTAACAACCATGTGTAAGTTAAATCATAAAATAAGAGGGTGAAGGATGAACTTGGAGCACCCCAATAGTCAGCCGGATATTGGCCATCGGCTTCGCAAGCGTCGACGCGCACTGCATCTGACATTGGCTGAGTTGGCAGAAAAGACCGGTCTTACTGCAAGTTCGATTTCCCAACTTGAGCGTGGAAAAAGTACAGGGTCTATTAGGTCCTTACAGTTAGTAGCTCAGGGGTTGGGCATTGGCTTTGCGGATTTGTTTTCTGACTCGAACCAGGGCAGAAATACCGTAATTGACCTTGCCGATATCACCACTCATGAATATGGGGTCTTGGCGAGCAAGGCCTTATTAACTCCCAAGTCGTTTGACCATATGCAGGTGTTTGTAGGGTTCCTTGAGCCAGGAGGAAGTACTGGCGAGGAGCGTATCACGCACGGAGACTCGGAGGAGATGGTTATAGTGCTCGGCGGCAGCGTCGAAGTCATCATTGGGGAGGAAACCTCTTCACTAACGCAGCATCAATCGATCTCATTCATCAGTAATCAGCCGCACAAAATTCAAGAAGCCGTAGGTGCACCTGCATCCCTCTTGTGGATAATTGCGCCTCCGACTGTTTAGTTACGAACGGAAGAGGAACATGATTATAGAACTCTTTTTACCACTCATACTGCTGGGAATCGTTTTGATCGGTGTCCTTTTATGGGGGCGCTGGAAAATTAACTCAGAGAGCAAAGGCGGTGAGCGCTAATGGACGTTTTCACCCTCTCTGTCATTGGGTCGTTTTTACTGATCACGATTGTCGGCATTGTTATGAGCCGAAAGGTGAAGGATAAAACCGACTACTTTCTAGCCGGTAAAGACGTTGGCGTGTTGCTCATCGTAGGCACGCTCATTGCTTCATACCTGTCCACTGTTGCACTAATGGGGGAAGCCGGGACTTCTTTTGATGGCTTCCCTTGGGCAATATTCTTGCTTACTGCATTAGCGGCCGTTGGGTACTTCCTCGGTGTTCTGTTCTTTGGACGCTACTTGCGAGAATCTAAAGCTCTGACCATCCCTGAGTTTTTTGGAGATCGTTTCGATTCGAAGCGTCTTCGGGGGCTAGCTGGGCTCATGGTTTTGGTGGGTATCGGGCTTTATTTGGTGGCAGTGACACGAGGTATCTCACTCGTGCTCGAGACAGTTACAGGCATAGGCGGATTCTGGGCGATTCTCATAACATGGGCTGCCTTTAGCCTTTTTACCATCCTCTCGGGTTCCAAAGGTGTCATCGTAACGGACTTGATTATGTTCTTTGTGTTCATGATCGGTGGTTCGATAGGCTTTATTTCAATATTTAATGCCTCCGGCGGTATTAAAGAAGTATTCGCCTCCCTCGCTAATAACGAGGCGTCGCGCGAGGGCCTTATGTGGCACGGTGCTGTCAGTTCTGAAGGGGCTGCGTGGAGCAGCCCACTCGAGGTGCTCATATACATATTGACGTTCGGCATCGTGTGGATGTTTGTTGTGGCCGTTAGCCCTTGGCAGTCCTCGCGTTACATGATGGCACGGTCAAATCACGTCGCTATTCGTTCCGCGATCGTAGCAGTGGTGTTGATCCCCGTCTTCTATATCTTCATGGTCTTTGCAGCCTACGCCGTAAATTTGACGAACCCGGATATCGCTCCATCCGAGAACGTGTTTATTTGGGCTGCATATAACATCATGCCAACGATTATTGGTGTCGTTATGGTCTCGGGCATTATGGCTGCGGGTCTGTCTTCAGCTTCGACGTTCCTGTCTCTGGTTGGCTTTAGTGCAGTCAACGACGTCGCGCCCATGTTCCGTCGTCGTTCCGCTCCGAAAAGTGCCGCTGAGCAGGGTGTTGGCGGTTCACGAATCGCGATGCTTCTTGTTGGAGCTGTGGCATTGATTGTGACGGCCGTCGCGACTCCCGGTGTCTTTGAAATCGGCTATATGGCAGCGTCCTTTTTCGCCGCTGCCTGGGGATTCGTTGCAATTGTCACAACGCAAAGCAAACGGGTCACCGAACGCGGAGCCTTCTATGGCATGCTCGCTGGTGGTGCGACAGTCCTAGTCTTCGAAAGCTTGGTTACTTTTGGCGGTTTAGAACTGCCGATGATCCTGAACCCAGCCTTGTTGGGGCTCGTGGCTAGCCTTATTGCCCTGATTATTGGAACTATGACCACGACACCGAGTGAGAAGAGTCTGGTATATATCAGCGATTTGAAAGCGCGTGTGGAGACCCCATCGACACCTGCTGAGCTCAAGGTGACGAATCGGTACATTTACGCAGCAATTGCAATCATTGTCGTGGTGTTTGTCGGGCTATTGGTCTTCTACGTCCCAGCGATGCTACAAACTGCATAGCTTTATACAGTATGTCTTCTGACACAGCTCCAACGCAAAGGCCTGAATTCGAATCATTCGAAATTCAGGCCTTGCGTTGTCTATGCAGTTGCTGGCTTCGTAGTGCGGGGACTGACGAGGCTCATCTGGAAAAGTGTTTCGGGCGTCGTAGCCGTCGTTTTGTTGCTCGCCGCGGAAGCGTTCGGTAGAGCCTGGAGATTGACATACCCAGAACGGGTCTCATTCAGCGTGCGTTGCTCGTCCCAGGGATATCGTAGGATTGCAGCAGTTTGTTTGCGTCTTATGGACACCCCTACCCACATCATGTTCTTAGCGTCGATGGATGGACTTATAGGACAAGTAGGCGGCGAGACCTTCGGGGCCGTATTCGACACCTAAGCCAGAGTCGTTGCGTCCACCAAACGGTGCCGCATGGTTCGATGCAAAGAAATTGATCCCCACACTGCCGGTATCGACGGCGTCGGCAACCTCCAGTGCCTTTTCCTGATCACTACCGAAGACGATCCCACCGAGCCCGAATTCGGTGTTATTCGCCAGACTGACGGCTTCATCGATATCGGAGTATTTGAGAATCGTGATGACGGGTCCAAAAATTTCCTCACGAGCCACCCGCATGTCTGGTGTGACGTCCGCGAGGACCGTCGGCTGGATGTACAACCCATCTGCGAGTTCGCCAGGCAGTTGAGCAGTTCCACCACCGGTGGTGACTCGTGCCCCTTCTTGCTGCGCAGAGTCCAAGTGTTCAAGCACGGAATTGTATTGCGAGAGGTTGGCTGATGGACCGAACACGGTTGCTGGATCCAACGGATCTCCTTGCGGCGCGGCAGCGATCGTCTCGGTCACCATGTCCACAATCTCGTCATACCGCGAGGCAGGAGCAAGGATGCGGGTGGAGATGTAACAGGTTTGTCCAGTATTGCGCATGCAGGAGCGGATCAGCTTGGCCGACATCTCCTCCAGGTCGGCATCTTCCATGACGATGGCGCTGGATTTGCCGCCCAGTTCTAGCGTGACGGGCCGCAACAGTTCACCACACGCAGCGGCGATGTGGCGGCCAACCGGCGTTGAACCGGTGAAGGCGACCTTGGCAACTTTTGGATGACGCACCATGAGGTCACCCATCCGTCCCGGACCGGTCACCAGATTGACCACTCCAGCAGGCACACTGGCTGCGGCGATCGCGTCGACGATGATCCGGAAGGACAACGGCGTTGGCGAGGCGGGTTTCATCACGACGGTACAGCCGGCCAACAGCGCGGGCGCGAGTTTGGTGACCATGAGATTAATCGGGAAGTTCCATGGCGCGATGAGCGCGCAGACACCGATCGGATCTTTGCGAACCAGCGACTCCCCGGTACCCGATGGAAAGGGGCGAATATCGTCGGCTTCGAGCTGTTCGGCTTGGGTCGCGAAGTAGCGGAAAATACTGGCAGCATTCGCGGCTGCACCGGAGGTTTCAGCAACGGGTGAGCCGTTTTCCAACGTGTTGGTTAGCGACAGTTCGGTGGTGCGCGCTTCGATTTCGTCGGCGATTCGGAGCAGCGTATCAGCTCGCTGAGTCGGTTTAGTGTCGGCCCATGGGCCGGTTGTAAACGCCGTATGGGCGGCTTCGACGGCGGCATCAACATCGTCTTGATTTCCGACTGGAACCGAACCCCACACGGTATTGGTTGCCGGGTCGGTGACCTCGATGGTGTCTTGGCCGTGGCTTGGCTGCCACGCACCGTCAATGAAGTGGGTGGTGACGTGGCGATACGGGATCTCGAGTGCATCGCGAGTCAGTGGTGTCGTGGTCTGTGTGGTCATCGGAGCACCGCCGTTTTCAGTAGATCCCGGGAGCGTGCAAGATCAGCGCGTGCCATCTCGATGGCTGCCTCGGTGATCAGTTCCGGGATGATTTCGTTTTCGAGCCGATCGGTGTAGTAATCGGGCGTTTGGTCAAACCAGCCGGAGGCCAGGGCAATCCCGACCCGATCAAACCGCCAGGCCCTATCGGCGTCGCGCATCAGCGCGTCTTCAAGGCTGTGTGCTTCTTGTCGGGTGTCGTGACCGTCGATGATGGCACACACCTTGTCCACGAAATCATCGGAGTAGCCCAGCTCGGGCAGCACTCTTTTGGCGACCTCACAGCCCTGGACTTCGTGTTCATACCGGATGTCTGCCTGGCGCCAATCGCCGCGAAATCCTTCGGAGATGATGCGATCCTCATCCACGTGAGCCCATCCGGTGTCATGCAGCAGGGTGGCGACGAGCACCAATTCCCGGTCAGCTTGCGGATAGGCATCGCATAACCTGTGGGCATATGCGACAGACAGCGGCAGGTGGAAGTCGTTGCCTCGCGCTCGCGATTCTGGGACGACGCACTGCCACAGGGCATTGAATTGGTCCGTGTCGGGTGTGATGTCGATGGGTCGGGTATCGATGGGCCCTTCGACGGGAATGGGACGTTGTGTGTACTGCTCGGCGAACGCTGCGGTGAGCTCTTGTAGTGTCGACATGATCGTGCACTTTCTCCAATAGTGTTCTGTGTCGATGGATGCGATGGTCAGGCGATGAGTGTTTTCAGCATGGTGGACACGTCGGCCGCAGCATCGGCATCAATGTTTTTGCCTTTGGCCAGGGCTTGTTTGACGGCCATGAAATCCAGTGGCGCATTGGCACAATCGGCGGCAATAATTTGGCCGTTGCGGGAGTAGAGCACACTGAATTTGCCACGTGCGGTGTCGTCGCGGACCACGGTGTGGTCAAACCCGGTGGACAGTCCAGCGATCTGTAACTTGATGTCCGCCTGATTCGACCAGAACCAGGGGATACCCGCATATTCTTCGGAACGGCCCATCAAAGAGTAGGCGGCAACTTTGGCATGTTCGATGGCATTGTTGACCGATTCCATCCGAATCCGCTCATCGTCGGGGGAGCCGGGTACCGGGTTCGGCATATTGGCGACATCACCGGCAACGATCGTGGTGCCGTCAGAGGCTAGCGCGTGGTTGTTGACCACAATGCCGTTGTTTACGTCGAGCCCGAGCACATCGGCCAGCTGCGTATTGGGGATCACGCCGATGCCGATGAGCACAATCTGGGCGGAAATCTCTTCACCATCGGTGAGGCGCACCGCTTTCACGTTGCCGGCATCGTCGGGGATGATTTCATCGATCTGTGCTTCCAGACGGACATCCAGGCCTCGGTTGAGGTGTTCTTTCAAAAGTAGGCGCTGGTTTGTTCCCCGACGGCACGTCCAATGAGTTTCGGACCGTGTTCGAGCACGGTGACGTTCTTGCCGAGTTCATGAAGGGAGGATGCGGCCTCTAATCCGATGAAGCCTCCGCCGACCACGATGACGTCTTGGGCATCGGGGACGAGCTCTTTGAGGTTCAGCGCGTCGTCGGCATTTCGAAGATACACCACTCCGGGGAGGTTGCCGCCTTGTACCTCAAGACGCCGTGGACTGGCACCCACGGTCAGGGCAAGACGGTTGTATGGATACTCAGCGCCCGATGCACCGTAGGCAATACCGGAACCGCCGTCGGCATCGTCCCGCTGAACGTCTTTGATCCGTTCGCCTTTGACCAGCGTGACGTTATTATCGACCCAGTAGTCATTGGTGCGAAAGATCAACGATTCCGAACCGACCTTGTCCTGCAGAAATTCTTTGGACAGTGCGGGCCGTTGGTAGGGCCGGTGGTCTTCATCGCCGAGCAAGGTGATGTGGTCTTCGAAGCCCAGGGCGCGCAGCGAAATAGCCAACTGGACGCCCGATTGCGACGCGCCGATGATCAACAGGCCGGTAGCTTGACTAGCGTGAGGGGGTGGGGCCCCCGCGTACGAGGGCACGGTTTGGTGAGTCGTAGATACTGTCGTCATGACTTATACCTGAGTTTCTGGGGTCGTAACATGCACTTCGGTATCGGCACCGAGCTTGAGTTGGCACGACAGCCTGGAGTTGTCTTCGCGGTCTTCAGTGGTGCCGTAGAGCATTTCGTCTTCCATTTCAGACATGGGCGGCACTTTGTCGGCATCGGCTTCGTCGAGAAACACATGGCAGGTTGCACAAGACAGTGAACCACCGCATTCAGCGACGATGCCTTCCAGTCCATTGCGCACTGCAGTCTCCATCACGGAGTCACCTTCGTTGGCGTCTAAGGAAGTCGTGGTTCCTTCGTAATCTGTGAAATGTACTGTTGACATGGGATGCTCCTAGTCAAAAACTTGTGTGGATTAGATAAATTGGCGGCCACCGTCAACGACGATGGTTTGGCCTGTCACGAATGAGGAGTCTGGTCCGGCGAGGTATAGTGCTGCACCGACAATGTCGTCGGGTTGGGACGCCCGTTTGAGCGCTCCGCGCTGGACTCCGTAGGATTCGGCGTCGTCCATGAGTCCGTAGCTTGCTTCGGTGAGGGTAAAGCCCGGTGCGATGGTGTTAACGTTAATCTCGCGGTGGCCCAGTTCTTTGGCGAGCACCCGGGAGAGTCCGATGACGCCGGCTTTCGAGGCGACATAGTGGGCCCACTGTTCCGAACCGGAGTACACGGTGGCACTGGCCAGGTTGATGACCCGGGATCCTGCGGTCAGGTATGGGCTGAAGGCCCGGGTGACCATCCACGGTCCTTTCAGGTTCACCCCGATGACTTTGTCCCATTCCTCCGGGTCAATGTCTTCGAATGCGCTGCGGTTGATGGTCGCATAGATTGCGGCATTATTGACCACCGCGTGGACCGTTGTTCCCAGTGATTGCGCGTAGTCGTTCACCTGCTCGGCCATCGTGTCCGTTGAGACCGTTTCCGTGACATCGGCGGTGAATCCGGCAGCCGTGCCGTTCGCATCGGTGACGGCTTGCACGGTTTCTTCTATACCCTTGGGATCGATATCCACGGCGGCGATCGGGTACCCCCGGCGGGCGAAACCCAGCGCAAAGGCTCGGCCGAGCCCACCGGCTGCACCGGTGATGACCACGGTGCCCAGACCATCGGTTGTCCGGTCTGAGGTGTCGTGTGTTGCTACCACGGGTCTCCCTTCGAAGTGGTCAGTTGGTTACGCGGTGGCGTGGGAGTGGGCACCCGGGCCAGAAACCACTGCAGGTTTGGCATCGGTGACAATTTCCACGGTGCCTTTTCGACCATCGACGATGAGTTGGTCACCGGTCTTGATGGTGGTTGAGGCATTGCCGGTACCCGTCACGGCTGGCAGATCGTACTCACGACACACAATGGCCGCGTGGCTCATCATCCCGCCGATATCGGTCACGGTCGCTTTGATCTTGCCGAAGATCGGACCCCAGCTCGGGGCGGTAATGGGTGCCACGAGTATTTCGCCGGGTTGGATGTCGGAGAGTTCATCGGCGTGCATGACGACCCGCGCGGTGCCTTCGACCTTGCCGGGTGAGGCAGCCATGCCTTTGAGTTGGCTGGCGTCCTCGTCGTCACCGGCAAGCCATTGGTTGACCTGTTCGGTGGTGATGCCCCAGAGCATGCGGGTAAACGGTTCGGTGATCGACTCCGGGGGAGTGTTTAGCGCAGGTGCCGGACGAGCCGTTTTGAGTGCTTCGACGATCTTTTTGCGACGTGCGATTTCTTTGGGCCATTTCACAGCACCGATTGGAGCGTTGGCCCCAACACCGTGGAACATGACCACATCAAACAGGACGTTGCGAATTTCGTTGCGGTTCAGATACAGCATGTCGTCCGCGGTTTCCCAGAGGCCCAGGTCGGCCAGCATGGCGCCCAGTTCACGGACTTTGCGCCAGAACACACCCATCGTCCAGTGTTCGATGTAGAAGTTGTGGTTTTCCACATACGGGTAGGCGGTCACAGCCAGTTGGCGTTTGGATTCGAACACGGCCTGGGCTTCGTCATCGAGCAGGTCGCGGTACTCTTCGACAATGCGTTGTTTTTCGGCGATGAGCCGGTCGGTTGGGCGCAGAATATCGTCGCCCTTGTCGAGGCGGCGGATGTAGTCGGCGATAAAGCCCAGTGGGATGTCGAGGTGTTCGATCCAGTACTTGTCGTGACCGTAGAAGCCGTTGCCGATGGTGAAGTTGAACCATGGGTCTTGGGCTTGGTGCCACTGTTCCAGCCACTGCTGACCACCTTCCATACCGGCGATGGTCTCTAGGGTGGCATCGGCATCGTCGGTGTTGGAAAAGGCGGATTGCAGTCCGAGGTCTACTGCGGTTTTGGCGAGTTTCTTCAGCTCGTCATCTGGGCGGAAGAGCTCCATGTCAACGCCCTGGACCATGGCCGCGATGGACTGGTCCGGGATGTTCGGGAATGCTTCCTTACAGAAGTTGAAGAAATCGAGGTAGGCGATATAGCCCAGGTTGAGGAACTCGAAGTGGTACTGCCAGTTTTGGTAGGTCAACTGGATGAGTCGGTCATAGTTTTCCATCAACCGCTCGGAACCATCCATGGCTTTGCCCGAGGTGATGTCTTCGAACGGCACCTTGTCTGGTAGCGGCGAGAAATCCAGGGTCTCGATTTCCGCGATCGTATCTTTGACCTTGACGTGCCACTGGTCCAACAGCTCTTCCCAGTTGGCAAAATAGTGCCCAACGCGGGCCTCAAAGTCTTCAATGCGCGAAGCGACTTCGTCGTCCGGGACCGGGATGGGGGACATGTAGAGGTAACCGAGGTGAACTCGGAAATCGATGCCCTTGGCGGTCGGGATCATCAGATGCCGGGCGTTGTACTGTCCCAGGCACTTGACCGCGAACTCGCCACCGATGGTTTCAAATGGTTTGAACACGGTTGGCCAGTGTTGGGAATCGCAGAACCAGAACTTCTCGTCCTCTTGTGCTTTCAGCTCGTCCTGGAATACCAGGTAGTACGGGTAGATATCTTCCCAGCCTTCGGCACCTTTGGGTACCGGGAGCTCGGACGGTTTTGGAAACGACTTCATAGTCATGGTGATCGGCCTTTCAGGACTTCAAGAAGGAGGCGGTCATGGAGGTAATGGAAGAGCTCAACCCAAGGGAGGCGGCGAAACCGCCGGTTGTCGCAGCGGGTTTGGCTGCGGGCTTCTTGGCGGAGTGGACGGTTTCTGGACGCGATTGCAACAACAGAATGTTTTCGCCGTCTGGCAGGTCGGCGTCGACGGACCACTCGATATCTTGGGGTGTGCCGTAGTGCTTTTCGGCGCGCTTGGCCAGTTGTGCCACCGCGGTGAGTTGGTCATCGGTCAAGCTGCGGACGTGCTGGCGTGCTTCTTCGACGTCACGTTCGATGAGGCTGTTCGTGGCAGCATCGCAGATGAGCTCGACGTGCTTTTCACCAATGTGCTCGGTGATGATGTCCAGGGTGACCTTATCGAGTTGGATATTGTCTGGTGTTACGGTGCCGGAGACGACCGTTTCACCCACGCCGTAGGACGCGTCCACGGTGATCTTGGAACGGTCTCCGTTGGTTGGATCTAGGGTCATGGCGACGCCGGCGGCTGAGGAGTTCACCATCTTCTGGACCACGACCGCCATAGAGAGTCCCTCATTGGGGATGTCGTTTTTCAAACGGTACAGAATGGCCCGGGAGGTGAATAAGGATGCCCAGCACTGGCGGATGTGCTCGGTTACCGCATCGTAGCCATTGAGCCACAAGTAGGTGTCCTGTTGGCCGGCAAAGGACGCATCGGGTAGGTCTTCGGCTGTTGCTGAGGAACGAACAGCGACCGGAACCTGCGTGGCGAATTGTGACTGCAGTCGTTCATAGGCAACATGAGTGGCTTCCCGAACATCCTCTGGCACGGGACATTCCAGGATGAGCGCGCGGATCTTTGCACTGATCTCGTCCACGGCTGCGACGTCATCGGCATCCAGTCCTGCCAAGAGTTCATTGATCTGTTCAACCAGCGTCGTACCAATGAAGCTATCGAAGGCGCTGGTGGTGATCACGAACCCGGGTGGTACCGGCATGCCAGCGGCGGTCATGGTGACTAACGAAGCGCCTTTGCCACCCAGGTTTTCCAGCTGTGGCTCGATGCCATCGTCGAAGTGTTCGATAAATACATTCGTCATCGTACTTAGGCCTCATTCCATGTCACATGTACATGTTCGGGGATTCGCATAGAGATATTGTCCCGAAACGGGATGCCCTCTGGTTCATTGAGTTCCAGGATTGGGATGGCAGTTGAGAGCTCTTCGAGCGCGATTTTGGTTTGGAGTTTGGCCAACATATTGCCGAGGCAATAGTGGAAACCGAAACCAAAGGAGAGGTGCTCTCGAGCGTTGGAACGGCTGATGTCGAAGGACTCACCGTCTTCGAATCGCTCTTCATCTCGGTTGGCTGATCCCATGAGCAATAGGATCTCTGAGCCCTCTGGGATGGGGACGCCGCCAATCGCTGCATCTTTGAGTGCTTTGCGTCGCCAGCCGACGATGGAGCCGGAGTACCGCAAGACTTCGTCGATGGCCTTGGAAATCTTCTTGGGTTCTTCCACGATGGCATCCCACTGTTCGCGGTGGCCCAGCAAGACACGAACCGCATTCGAAATCAGTGTGGTGGTGGTCTCGTGGCCAGCAAAGAGCAGAGAATACAGCAGCGAAGCGATCTCGTGATCGTCAATTTCCGCGCCGTCTTCTTGATCACGCACCATGTCGGCGGTGAGATTGTCGCCGCCTTCCGCATGGGCCTGAGCGACCAATTCGCGGCACCGTGTCCAATATTCAACGAGGTTGTGGGCATGCGGAATTTGTTCTTCATCAGACAGGTTCGACCAGGTCATAGCGCCACGTGAATCCGACCAACGCTTGTACTGATCGATCATGCCGGGATCGGTTGATTCACCAATGAGCGTCAGAATCGTGATCGTCGGCAGGCTGTAGGCAACCTCGCTCACGATGTCGGCATGGGGCGTGTTTTTTGCCAGCATGTCCTGGATCGAGGTTTTGACATTGTCGCGAATCATCGGCTCAAGGACTTTGAACCGGCGAGGTGTAAAAGCCTTTTGGGCGACGGCTCGGATCCGAGTGTGCTCAGGGGGACGACGTGCTGAGAGTCCCGAATAGACGGTAAAGCCACCATCGTTCATGATCTGGGTGGCCTGGGGTCCACGCGGACGGACCGGTGCCTGCGCGTTCTCGGAGGAGAATGTCCCCCAATCTTCAAAGACAGCTTTGACATCGTCATAAGCAGACACGACGAAGAGGTTGGTGCGGTCATCGAACATCACCGGCTGTTCATGACGCAACCTAGTACTACAGTCGCTTTTATTTTTGGTGGTGTCGGCGGTTTAATCGGACAGTGCTGAAATGTCGTGTTAATTCTGTCGTATGAGTGAGAATATTGGTGTGGCAGAAATCCGTGAATGGGCCCAG
>JABXHI010000066.1 GCA_013393415.1 Micrococcaceae bacterium | reverse complement strand
AGTTGATGCACCGCAATGTAGCCGGTTCGACGGCCATAATTCGATCCCAACCACGCAGTATCTGGGGCTGCTGCTCTGACCTCCAACGGGAAGGTACTGGAGAGCTGACCGCGACGGAACAGTGAACGTAGTTCCTTGACAATCTCCGGGATGTCATCGAACGCAAGCGCATACTCCATTTCATTGAACCGCACGCGTCGCGACGAATTGAATGCATGAGACCAGTGGGCTCGACGATCAGCACTGCCCCACGCTCGCGTTGCCACGCGGTTCAACCATGGCACCCACGAGGGCTGCCAGCGTCCAAGTTGGCACACAGCGCTGAGTCCCACGTTCGTGACGACCTCTTCCGCCAGTCGCGAGGTCAGCGGGATCCGTGCTGCATCAGATTGGTTCTGCACCGGGATGCGCTGTGATGTTTTGGCCAAGACATGGTCGTCGTGACCGAACCAAAAGAACTCAAAATGGTCATTGCTGGTATTGAGGTCATGCCAGTTCTGAAAAATCGAGCTCAACGGCTGACGCCCTTCGACCGTGTGCAGATCGTATTCGGGGACGAGCTGCAGCGTGACAGTGGTGATGATACCGTAGGCGCCTAGCGTGACGCGCAGGGCGTCCAACAGCTCTGGGTTGCGCGATGTCGAAACGGTCAGGGTTTCACCGGTGCCGGTCAGAAGCTCTACACCGACAACTTGTGACGCCAGACCGCCAAAGGCCAGCCCGGTGCCGTGCGTCGACGTAGCGATCGCCCCAGCAATGGACTGCTGAGTGATGTCGCCCAGGTTTTGTAGCGCAAGACCGGTGTCGGCCAAAAGTTCAGGAATCTGCCAGAGTTTCGTCCCGGAACGCAACGTCACCTGTTGGCGGGCCAGATCGAGTGCCACAATCCCCGAATATTTGGAGAGGTCGAGCTGCACATCATCGGCAACGGCAATATCGGTAAACGAATGTCCGGAGCCGATGGCTTTGATCCGACGTCCGTCATCAATCGCAGCCTCGACTGTGTGTTCCAACGCGGGCAGCGTCCACGGTCTCACGACGCTACGTGGTCTGGCGGTGACCGATTTCGACCAGTTTTTCCAGGTGGTGGACATGCTCGTGCCTGCCTTATAACAGGGCCAGGCCGTCGCCGCGGTAGGTGTTGACGGTGGCGGTGATCTGGTCGTCAGCGACGATATGGAAGTGATTGACGTGTTCGGCCAGTTCACCGGCTTTGGTGTGGCGGAACCACACGCGCTCACCAATCGCGGGAGTGTCTGCAGAAGTTTTCAACGGAGTTTGGACTTCGCCTGCGCCTTCGGTGGTCGTGTAGCTCAGCCCCGTTGGATAGACCGGTTGTGGCAAGCGATCCTTGCCAGGAGCCCCGGAGGCTATCCAACCACCACCGTGGACGGTGATTAGGCCCGGTGCTGGTTTCCGCACAACATCCAGCCCGAACAAGGCTGCCGGATGCGGGGAGAATGCGTCGTACCGGTCAAACAGATGCGGCCCGTAGAGCCCAGACCCCGCAGCGATTTCTGGGACCGACGCATCGGCACTGGTCGTTTCCATCGAACCTGTCCCTCCCCCGTTGACGAACGCCAACGGCGGCATGCCTCGCTGTGCCAGCACCCGTTCGATGGCCTCTACCATGTGGTGTCTGCGAGCGCTCAGCTCAGTGACCGAGGCACGTTTCATTGCTTTCACCGCAGCATGCTCATCCGTAACCCCGGCAATTTGTGCTTCGTAGCCCATCACACCGACCAGGCGAAAGTCCTTGACCGCGGTGACGTACTGTGCTGCGGCAGTTGCTTGTTGCACGGTATGGATGGGTGACCGATGCGTTCCCAGGTGAAACCCTCCGGCGTGCCATGACATGTCCAGATCCAGGCAGATGCGCACCGGTGCACGCAGGGTGGCGATCTGACGGATGAGTCGGAGCTGGTCGGGATGATCGATCATCAGCGTGATCGCACCCAGTAACTTCGGAGAGTGAAGCAGCTTGTCCAATGCGGTGGTCGCGGTAGTTGGATACCCCACCACGACGTCATCAGTAATGCCGGATTCCACCAGCATGATGGCTTCAGACAGTGAGAAGGCCAGGACACCGTGGAACCCCGGGGTTGCGAGCACGGCTTGGAGCACAGCGGTAGATCGCACCGATTTCGAGGCCACGCGCACTGGTTTGCCGTTCGCTCGGTGGACCAACGAGTGGGCATTTGCTGAGAGGGCGTGCAGATCAAGGACCGCCACTGGGGAATCGAGCCCCGTGGTCGCCGTGGTCAAACGGCGGTGCTGAGCTTCCGGGATCGTTCGGGTGGCTTCCAGCAGTTTGAAGGAGGTGTCCATGACGGTCTTAGCTCGGCGGTGTGGAGCGGTAGTGTTGTGCGGTGCGAGCGTCTTTTACAGGATTCTTTCCTGCGGTCAGTAGTTTTCGTACTGCCCAGTTTGCCCATGCTGGCGCCGGGTGCATCACGAGTCTCAATGTATCCGGGGTGGTCGCCTTGTCCAGCACAGCGCGTTCCTGGCTGAAGGTGCGCAGCGACCAGACGCCGTGATAACTCCCGTGGCCGGAGGTTCCGACGCCACCGAATGGCATATGTGGTGTGGCCAACTGCATCAGCGGAACGTTAATGCCGACCCCACCGGCAACCACGCGCGGCAGCACATAGTCCTTCACGCTGCGAGATTCGGTGAAGAGATAGAAGGCCAAGGGATCTTCGAGCCGGCTGATGCGATCCACCGCGTCCTGTGCTCCAGTCACGGAGATGATCGGCAGGATAGGCCCAAAGATTTCGCTGGACATCAGCGCATCGTCATCGGCAACGTCAGTTACTACGGTAGGGGCAATATAGTGTTGCGCGGTGTTGACTGTTCCACCGTGGGTAATGGTGCCTGCGGACGCGTTCAACTGTTCGGCCACTGTTGTGGCATGTTCAGCGGTGATCATGCGCGGGTAATCTCTGCTGATCGCGGGATCCGCGCCGTACTGGCTCTGGATCTCATCGACGATGGCGCCTGTGAGACGGTCAGCGATATCTTCGTGTACGTAGATGTGGTTTGGTGCCACACAGGTTTGGCCAGCATTGAGGAATTTACCCCACACCAAACGCGCTGCTGCTGTGTCGATATCCGCGTCATCATGCACGTACGCTGGAGACTGCCCACCCAGCTCCAACGTGTATTCGATCAGGCGCTCAGCACACGCGGTGGCGATGATGGAGCCGACCTTGGATGAGCCCGTGAAGAATACGTAATCGGGTTTGGCTTCGATCATCTCGTGGACGACATCTGGGCCACCGGTGACGACCCGGATGGCATGCGGATCCATGTACTGCGGGATGAGCTCGGCAAGGACGGATTCTACCGCGGTGCCGATTTCAGAAGGTTTCAGGACCACCGCGTTTCCTGCGGCAACTGCGCCGGCCAATGGGGAAAGGCCCAACATCACCGGGTAGTTCCACGGGGAGATCACCAGCACCGTACCGCGGGGTTCGTGCTCGATCATCGATTTGGCGGGCCACAGGGTCAACGGTGTCCGCACACGCTGCGGTTTCGCCCAGGACGCGGTGTGTTTTCGCAGCCACTTGATCTCAGCCATCACCTGACCAATTTCGGACACCCACGCCTCGAAACCATTCTTTCCCAGGTCCTGGTATAGGGCAGCTTCAATGTAATCTGTGTGATCTTCGAGCAGTTGTTGCAGCGCGGCCAGTTGGCTCAACCGCCACGCTACGCTCCGGGTTCGTCCCGTTGAATACACCTGTTTGACTTGGTTTAGTGTCGTTGCGGCTGTCATACATCACCCTCCAGAGGTTGTCCCTCAGGCTACTGTTACCGCCCGGTAGTGTGCAATGGACCCCGGAATGGGCAAAAGAACTACTCGGTTCAATACCAAACAGGCCACGACGTCGTCTGATCCTAAGGGACCATGCCACGCTGATAGTGGCGCATAATTGGTTTTCTCATCGTAAACGCCGGACCAATGAACCACGTTTCGGAGCGGTTCAGATGTGTTCGCGACCTCGATCCGCACCTACTTGCGCCGAAACGCTTCGTGACGCTCGCTCATCTCAACCAGGTAGAGCAGGCCGAACCCTGACGGCTTTTGCGCACGCTCAACGAGACCGCAGAAGGGATCTAGCTCGTCTAGCCGCTTGTTGGCCCCTACTGCCGTATGCGATCGGAATGCTTCTCCGTCGATGGTCATGTGAATGGCACTCACAAGACCGAACACCTGATGCGCGTTATTGCGTCACCTGGCCAGTTGCGTGTTGCTTGACCTTGCGGTTGTGTAAGACAAGCAGAACCCCGTAAATCAACACAGGTATGAAGCACAAAAGAAAGCCGCCAATCCCTAGCGCATCTGACAAGTACGGGGCGGAAAGGCCCATGAGGCCTGCTGCGACGACAACATAAGCATGCGCCTGCCATGGATGCTTACGGCTCGGACCTACTCCCAGAGGGATTTCCTCGTGAGGTTCAGCTTTCCGTCGTTCCCAAAACAAGAGCACCCAAAACACGGCACTTGTTACCAATGCAAGAGCTCCATAGAAAAGTTCCATGTTTCCAAGGAAACCCAGGAAATGAGCAATTTTCAAGGGGTGGCAGAAACCATTCACATGCGTGGACTGGGAAATAGCCGGATGAGACAGCCGAGCTGTGAAGTATCCAACTGCCTCGAGACGTTATTTTCCCGAAAGAGCCTGAGGCAGCACAGCCTTAGAGACTGCGGGGGCTTGCCGCAAAGCGTCGACCACCTGCTGTGCAGGTTCTGCAAACAGCCACGGATAGTCCACTTCTCCGAGGGATTCGTCTGCAGCCCAGGCTAATTGCTCGCGTGCAAGATTAAACTCGGCAGACGTCCCGTTGGTACTGCCACGGGGATCTTGTCGCTTCCAACCATCTCGTAACCAGATAGCGACTAAACCATGCACGACGTGGCCGTCTCATTCGGTCAGACGCTGATAGCACAGCGCCATAGGTATGTGTCGATAGCGAAGCAAAGCGGCCAACAGATGCTTGTCAATCCCTTTCACCCGCGATAGAGCGCTACAACGTTATTAAGTCTGGATTTCAAACAGGTCCCCGGGGGAACACTGAAGTTCTTCGCATAGTCGGGTGAGCGTTGTAAAACGTATGGCACGTCCTCTATTGTTCTTCAACACTGAAAGGTTCACCACGCTCACATCGACCCGACGGGACAGCTCAGCGAGGCTGATGCCCCGCAACTCCAGCATCTAACGCACCTGAGTCTCTCCGATCGTATCCGTAAGGGACGGGCAGGCTTATGCGTTTCGTGCATCGTCCTGTTTCGCCTGATACCAGGCCGCCAAGCCAGCAACCGCACCCATGACGACGCGGGGAAAAGGCACGTTTATACGGCGTAGGGCACGCTCGATCTTTTCGTCAGCCCAAAAGCCTCCGGCCGTTAATACCGAGACGATCGCTCCCACACCGCCGCCAGTCACAATAAGCGTCGTGGCTTTGCGGGCCGGAGTTGGCACGACTGACCTCGCCGCGTTTGCCTCGATCTTTTGAGCACCTGGGGCTGATCGCTCAGCACTGGGCAAACGCTCTGCCAGTTTTGCGCGAACATCAGGTTTTGCTGTGAAACAGACGGCACCAGCAACGCCAACCACGGTTGGTCCCCATACGAGGCTTTTGCGCAGCCAGGTGGGATAGTTCCGGGCTGGGATAAGGGTCAACACCCCTGTGATCACTGCCTGGGGCAACGGAGCCGTCAGAATATTTGATGTGTTACTGCCAGCCGCTGGGGTATCGTTTTGACGCATATTGTCAGCCTAATCCAGTGTTCCTACGCGAGAGAAGCCGTACCGTAACCGCCACCACCGGCAGTTTGAATGGTGATCCCTTCACCGGCCTCGACGTCGAAACGGGTCATCGATTCTCGCGGTTCATCGCCTTCGATTCCATGTCGAGTCACCCCGCCCGACGTGCCGTCGGATCCCCCAGCGAGCCCCCAGGGCACAGTCGTCACTCTGGCAGTGCCAGCCACCACTTGGGCACGGCCACGGGTCAGTGTCAGCTTGCGAATCAGTCCGTCACCGCCAGAGTATTGGCCGGCTCCGCCGGTGTCATCGGCAATCCGATATGCTTCGACCCGGAGCGGGTATTCGCGTTCGATGACCTCGCATGGCGTGTTGCGAGTGTTGGTCATATGGGTGTGGATCGCCGAAGCACCATCCTGATCTGGCATTGCGCCCTGACCTCCACCGTAGGTTTCCACATACGAAAAGTATTGGCCGGTCGCCTCGTCGAAACCACCGATCGTCATGATCGACATCGAACCCGATGATGCAGCAGGAACGTGTTCCGGGGCGAACTGGTAGAACGCGCCCAGCAGGACGTCTACGATACGTTGTGACGTTTGGATGTTGCCGTTGGCTACCGGGGCAGGAAAGCTAGCAGCCACCAGTGAGCCCTTTCGGGTTGCGACATCGATGGGTTCCATCAGCCCTGCGTTGGACGGTAGTGAGGGGTCCGTAAGCAATTTGATCACGTAGGCTACGCAGCCTTCGGTGACGGCCCATGAACAATTCACTGCACCGGCCACCTGGTCATTGGTTTCGGTAAAATCTACCGTCAGCTGGTCACCAGTAACTTCTACAGTGACTGCGATGGCCACTGGATGCTCGGTGTTGCCATCGTGCTCCAAGTAGTCGGTGAAACTGCCGAAACCGTCTGGCAACTGTTGAATGGCAGCACGGGTGCGTCGACCAGCGTAATCCACCAGTGCGTTGGCCGAGACGTCAAACCGCTGCGGGCCCCACTCCTCGAGCAGTTCATGAATGCGGCGCTCGCCCAACCGGTTGGCAGCAACTTGCGCCATGATGTCACCACGTGTCTTATCTGCGGTTCGAATGTTGGTCAGCAAGACAGCCAAAAGCTCGTCGCGCAGCTGTCCCGCAGAAAAGAGTTTCACGGGTGGTACCCGGATGCCTTCTTGAAAAATTTCAGTAGCGTGGGTGGCCATCGATCCCGGCGTGATGCCACCGACGTCGACGTGATGGGCCATATTCGCCACCACCGCGACGATCTCATCCTGCCAAAAGACCGGGGTGATGACGCACATGTCCGGTAGATGTGAACCACCGAGGTACGGATTATTGGTGATGAGGACGTCACCGTCGACCAGGTGCTCAATCCCGTACGAAGCGAGCGCATTTTTGATCATGGTGGGCATGAGCCCCAGGTGGAGTGGAATGTGCTCTGCCTGAGAGATCAGCATGCCGTCGGGTGCATAGATCCCCGCCGAACAGTCGCGGCGGTCTTTAATATTTGGTGAGTAACTTGTTTGGATTAGCGCGGTGCCGACTTCTTCGGAGATCGATTCGAGCCGGTTGCGGGCAATTTCTAGTTCGACCGGGTTCAGGGCTTCATCGCTCATGAGCACTCCTGTTATGTCGCCTGGTGGATATGAAGGAAATCGTAGGTATCGTTGTGTGCCACCTGGTCGGGGCCAAGGTAGATCGTTGAGTCAAATTGCTCGATGATCGCGGGACCTTCGACCTTCGTCTGGGCTCCGAAGTCGGTCCGTTGAAAGATCGGTACGTCTTGCCAGGAGCCTGCAATATAGACTTCCCGATGACTCGTGGGGCTGACATCAGCATCGATGGATTCCACGGATTCCAGCGCCCCGTGCTCAAGTTCTTGGGTCACGACCAACCGTGCCACCACAATTTCCATGACGGCATCGGGGTCTGCGAAACCGTAGTTTTGCTCGTGGGCGTCTTCAAAAATCTCGCGCTGGCGTCCCCAGTCCTCATCCCAGGCGACTGTGAGTTCGTAGGACTGCCCGATGTATCTTGCATCTACCAGCAGCTCATACTGAGTTTCAGCCTCAGGGTTGTCCAAATCCGAGTCGGCCTGTGTACGCATCGTTGCGAAGGTGTCGCCAAGTGCGACGAGGGCTTCGGTTGTGGAGACGTCGACGCTGGTGGCGTAGTCGTGCCTGATGGGCGCATCGAGCATGCCAACCGCCGAGGCGATTCCCGGCCTGGGCGGAATAATAGCGGAACGCATGTTGAGTTCTTTGGCCAAATCTGCCCCATGGAGAGGCCCTGCACCACCAAAGGCCATCAGGTCACAGGTGCGCAGGTCCACACCGCGTTCCACTGACACCTTGCGAATTCCACGCGCCATGGTGGCGGTGATGACTCGTAGGATGCCTTCGGCGGTATCTTCGGCGGACAGTCCAAGTTCCTGACCCCATTCATGCATGGCGTCGCGTGCGGCCGGTACATCTAAACTGAATTCGCCGCCGAGCAGTTCGTCGCCGAGTCTCCCCAGGACCGCATGCGCATCGGTGACTGTGGGTTCAGTGCCCCCACGTTGGTAGCTGATGGGTCCTGGTTCTGCACCGGCCGAGTGTGGGCCAACCCGTAATCCACCGCCGGAATCTAGCCAGGCGATGGACCCACCGCCTGCACCAATGGTGTGCACGTCCACCGACGGGAGTTTCAGGGGCAGGCCTGCGATTTCCGTGGAAAGGGTTTCATCCGGTATGCCGTCACGGATCAAGGCGATGTCTGTCGAAGTGCCCCCGATATCAAAGGAAACCACCCGGGCCAGGTCCAGGTGAGTAGACCAATTCGCGGCTCCGACCACTCCCCCGGCAAGGCCAGACAATACGGTGCGCGCTGGATGTTTGGCAGCATCCCCGGGGCTAAGGAGTCCCCCGGAGGATTGCATAATGCGCATGCCAGTCTGCACACCCGCTTGTGATAGACCCTGTTCTAATTGTGCGATGTACCCGGCGATTTTTGGCGCGACATAGGCATTGATCGCTGCGGTCGAGGTCCGCTCGTATTCGCGCATCTCGGCAGAGATATTGGTGGCGGCAACGACGTGCTCAGCGACACCAGATTGTTGCACGATTTCGGTGACTCGATGTTCGTGTGCAGGATTCGCATAGGCGTTGATTAGCGACACGACAATGGCGTCGAGCTCGAGCGGAGCCAGCTGTTGGATAGCAACTTCAAGTGCTGTTTCGTCGAGTGCAGTCAGTATCTGGCCGTCGGCATCGATGCGCTCGGTGGCTTCGATAATGGCTTGGCGCGCAATGAGTGGTTCTGGTCGGCGCTTATGTTGATCGTAGATGGATGGTCTGGCCTGATGTGCGATGGCCAGCACATCGCGGAATCCTGCGGTGGTGACCATACCTACCCGGGCACCATCACGGGTGATCACGGTGTTGGTTGCAACAGTACTGCCGTGTACAAAGCGGGTCAGTTCCTGTGGCGATCGTTCAACGCGGGCTAGTGCTCCTTTGACGCCATCGATGACGGCTTCGTCTGGGGCCGTCGGTGTGGAGGGCAGTTTCCAGACGAACATTTTTCCGCCTGCGCCACGGACGGCGACATCGGTGAAGGTACCCCCGGTGTCGACTGCCATGTGGAGCGGATCGCCAGACTGACTCATATGTAGCACCTCACACCTCTGCGCGGATCGTTATGTTGCTACCCACGATCGTAGCGTGGCCTGCATTGCAACAACACGGTGTGTTGTCAGCCTGTTACCTTAAACAAAACATCCGCCAGCAAAAGCTGACGGATGTTTTGAAAACAGAAAGCGACTTAACGCTTCGAGTATTGTGGCGCCTTGCGGGCCTTCTTGAGACCGGCCTTCTTGCGCTCAACTGCACGAGCGTCGCGAGTGAGGAAGCCTGCTTTTTTGAGCGGGCCGCGGTTGTTCTCGCGATCGATTTCGTTCAGTGCACGAGCAACGCCCAAGCGAACGGCACCGGCCTGGCCGGATGGTCCACCACCGTTGACCAGCGCGATGACGTCGTATGCGCCACCGAGCTCGAGGATAGTGAACGGATCGTTGACTTCTTGCTGGTGCAGTTTGTTCGGGAAATACGTATCAAGGTCGCGACCGTTGATCTTCCATGATCCGGTACCTGGGATCAGGCGGACACGGGCGATCGCGCGCTTGCGACGACCAACGGCTTGACCCGACTGGGTCAGCGGTGGGCGTTCGGTAACTTCTTCAGTAGTAGGTGTATTGTCAGATTCCGAGGTGTAGCTGGTCAGCTCCTGGTCCTCAGTGATCTCATTGACGTTTTCAGTCATGGGTTCTCCTTGAACTGCAGTGTGACCCTACTGGGCAACCTGATCGATAACGAATTCTTTTGGCTGCTGTGCAGCATGTGGGTGATCGGAACCTTCGTAGACTTTGACCTTCTTGAAGATCTGGTCTGCGAGACGGTTCGATGGCAGCATACCCTTGATTGCCTTCTCGACGGCGCGAACTGGGTTTTTCTCCAGCAGTTCAGCGTATGAGGTCGAGGTGAGGCCGCCTGGATAACCTGAGTGACGGTAAGCGTGTTTCTTTTCCAGCTTGGCGCCGGTCAATGCAACTTTTTCTGCATTGAGGATGATCACGTAATCGCCCATGTCCATGTGAGGTGCAAATGTGGGCTTGTGCTTGCCGCGCAGCAGCGTTGCCACCTGGCTGGCAAGACGTCCCAGCACCACATCTGTGGCGTCAATGACGTGCCATTGACGATCAACGTCGTCTGGCGTTGGTGTAAACGTACGCACTATGTATTAGCCTTCGTATGTCGGTGTTCGGCAGCGAGTAAGCGCGTGGTCGTGAGATCCTACAACGCGGTGTCGCTGTTAAGTTGACGGTGCATATCCGGTACACCAGGTGAGGGCTGGCGTGATGCCGGGTCCGTTCTTCCCGGTGCGGCAATGACCCTTCGACGATGCAACTGCGTCAGGCCCTGCTGCGCTTGCGGTCCGGGAGGACACGCACAACAGCTACCCATAATACTACGGAACATGCAGCATCGCAAAACGCTGATCAGTGCTCGCGAATTCGCCTGCCCACCAGCCAGAATGCTTCTGGGCTAGAATTAGGTCCGGTTGGCATACAGTGTGCCTGTCAGAAGGATGAATTGTGGAACTACGTCAACTCGAGTACTTCATGGCGGTGGCCGAAGAACTCCATTTCGGACGAGCGGCTGCTCGTCTTCATATTTCGCAGCCGCCACTGACCGTACATATTAAACGGTTGGAAGAAGAACTGGGGGTATCGCTGTTCGACCGAACCTCCAGAAGAGTTTCATTGACTCCTGAAGGCAGCCGGTTCGTGGATTTGGTCCGACCCATCTTGCAAGACCTCGATGAAGCCGTCGAAGATATCCGTGAGATCAAGGCTGGCCGGCGCGGCCGGGTGCGCGTTGGATTCGTCTCGTCGGCGAGCTATGAACTTGTGCCCGCTGGAGTGCGTGACGTCCGATCACAACATCCCGGGATTCAACTGGATTTGCAACCTTTGGCGACCGGGGAGCAAATCGAGGCGCTACTAGAAAACCGCCTGGACGTAGGAATCATGCGTGATGCGCCATTACAAGCCGGTCTAGAATTCACCACGCTGTTGACCGAAGACATGGTCGCTGTGTTGCCGATGAACCATCCGCTAGCGTCCAAGGCTGAAGTCTCACCGGAAGATCTTATCCAACTGCCTCTGGTGCTCTTTCCCTATCAATCGATGCCGGGCTATGTCACAAATATTATGGAGATCTTCCACCACTTGGGCCACCCGCCGAGAATCGTCCAGCGCGCTGTCAACCAAGAAAACGTGATGGGGCTCGTCGCCGCGGGCGTTGGTGCCTCGATTCTGCCGGCTTCTTTTTCATCCTTCTCATTCCCGGGAGTTGTCACGAAGCACATCACCTCGGGGCCCACCACCCGGTTGGAATTGGTGACAGATCAACTTGAGGTGACAGCCAATACCGCGGCGGTGGTTGCGGTGATCACCGATGCTGCGCAGCGGATCAGTCGCAAGACGAGCTCGTAGTGGTTCGTCTGGCACGGGTCTCGTCTGCCCTTTGTCCGACTTCGGTATCAGCGGGATAGTGCACGGTTTCCAGTAGCAACCCGTGTGCTGGGGCAAGGGCCATGTGTGAATCTCGGACAGGATGCGCCAAGCGATCTTGTAACCAGCCTGGGGCTCGGGACCCGTCCCCCACCATCAACAGTGCCCCGACGAGCGCGCGGACCATGTGATGGCAGAAGGCATCGGCGGTGAGACGCACGATGATCGCGTCTTGTGCTACCTCGACCGCAAAGGTCTCGAGCTGACGGATGGTGGTGGCACCTGGTCGCGGTTTACAAAATGACCCGAAATCGTGCAGACCCTCCACGCCGTTGGTTTCGGTGATCATCGCTTCCACGTCGAGGGCTCGGCGATGCGTATAGGTGTAGTGACGAGTCAAAGGGTCTGGGGTTCCGTGAGTTATTCGATACCGGTAACTGCGAGACACCGGTGAGAATCGTGCATCGAAGCCTTCTGGGGCGATACGGGCCGTCAGGATCCGAATTGCTCCCGCTTCTCTGGCCAGTACCCCGTTGAGTTTTGAGACCATGGCCTCTTCGGGGGCACGCTGTGGGGTGTGCCCCGGCAATTTGTGCCATTGGTCTGTGGTGAGGTCAAAGTGGATCACTTGGTGCGCTGCGTGAACTCCGGCATCAGTTCGTCCGGCCACAGTGGTTCGGATGGGACCGCGAAAGATCGTTTCGAGACCGGTTTCCACCGCTGCTTGCACGCTGGGCAGGCCGGGTTGTTTGGCCCATCCGCGGTAGGATGTGCCGTCGTAGGCAAGGTCTACTCGGATCCGGTAGGTGCTGTCTTGGGTCATAGATAAGACTTTAGTCATCAGTGTGCTCTTAAATGTTCAAACCCCACACGGTTGAGTGTGGGGTTTGAACATTACGCGTGGATGAGACTTATTTGTTGTCCTCGTCAGCCGTTTCGGCGTCCTCGGCAACTTCTTCGGTCTCTACGTTTTCTTCAGTCGCTTCGACAGGTTCTTCGTCGGATGCGTGCTCAGCTACTGCTTCTGCTTCGCCTACGACGGCCTGCTTTGGCGACATCGGTTCCATTACCAGTTCGATGACGGCCATTGGGGCGTTGTCACCGGAACGGTTGCCGATCTTGGTGATGCGGGTGTAGCCACCTTCACGGTTTGCCATGGCTGGACCGATCACGGTGAACAACTCGTGCACAACAGACTTGTTGGTGCGTGAGTTGCCCGCGATCAGACCCTGCACTTTACGACGGGCGTTCAGGTCACCTTGTTTTGCGAAAGTGATGAGTCGCTCAGCATATGGCTGAAGGCGCTTTGCCTTGGTCAGCGTGGTCTTGATGGACTTGTGCTCGAACAGGCTCACGGACAGGTTGGCCAGCATGTGACGCTGGTGTGCCGCTCCGCCGCCCAGGCGCGGTCCTTTTGTTGGGGTTGGCATGAATTCTCCTTGTATGATGTCCGGTCCTTAGATGACCGGAATCAGTGGTTCAAATGTGAGTTACAGTCCGTACTCGTCTGACTCCTGGGAGTCAAAAGGTGATTCGAAGCTGCCGGGTCCGCCGTCTTTCAGAGACAAGCCAAGGCCTACCAATTTTTCCTTGACCTCGTCAATGGACTTCGCACCGAAGTTACGAATATCCATCAGATCAGTTTCGGAACGCGCGACGAGTTCACCAACGGTGTTAATGCCTTCACGTTTGAGGCAGTTGTACGACCGAACGGTGAGTTCGAGATCTTCGACCGGCAGTGCCAGGTCAGCTGCAACGCTGGTATCAACCGGCGATGGGCCAACTTCGATACCTTCGGATTCGACGTTGAGTTCGCGTGCAAGACCGAACAACTCGACCAAGGTCGAACCTGCAGAAGCCAGGGCATCACGTGGTGTCATGGATTCTTTGGTTTCAACGTCGAGGGTCAGCTTGTCGAAGTCGGTGCGCTGTTCCACACGGGTGGCATCGACCTTGAAGGTGACAACCGCGACTGGTGAGTAGATCGAGTCGACCGGGATACGGCCGATTTCTGCATCTGCGGACTTGTTCTGTGCAGCGGTGACATACCCACGGCCGCGTTCGATGGTCAATTCCATATCGAACTTACCCTTTTCGTTCAGGGTGGCGATGTGCAGGTCCGAGTTGTGGATCTCGACACCTGCTGGTGGGGTGATATCTGCTGCGGTTACGACACCGGGTCCCTGCTTGCGCAGGTAGGCAACTACTGGTTCGTCATGGTGTGACGAGACCGAGAGTTGTTTAACGTTCAAGATCACTTCGGTGACGTCTTCTTTTACACCTTGGATGGTAGTGAACTCGTGCAGTACCTGGTCGATACGAACCGAGGTGACAGCTGCACCAGGGATCGATGACAGCAGGGTACGACGCAGTGAGTTACCAAGGGTGTAGCCGAAGCCCGGTTCCAGTGGTTCGATGACAAACCGGGAACGGGTTTCCGAAACGGGTTCTTCAGTCAACGTGGGGCGCTGTGCAATGAGCACTGACATTTCCTTTCGGCACGCTATCCGCCATTTGATGCGCGCAGTTGGGGGAAACGATGGAAATTAATTTCTTAGGGTGATCCACAACCGTTATACGACATGGCTGTCGCATAACGGCTCTGGGGTGCTCAAAAAGCCTTAGACGCGACGACGCTTGGCCGGGCGTGCACCGTTGTGTGCAACCGGGGAGACGTCCTGAATGGAGCCAACTTCCAAGCCAGCAGCCTGCAGTGAACGGATCGCGGTTTCGCGTCCGGAGCCTGGGCCTTTGACGAAGACGTCAACTTTACGCATCCCGTGTTCTTGGGCGCGCTTGGCAGCATGTTCAGCCGCGGTTTGAGCAGCAAACGGGGTCGATTTACGGGAACCTTTGAAGCCCATCTCTCCGGCAGATGACCATGAGATCACGCCACCTGATGGATCCGTGATGGAAACGATGGTGTTGTTAAAGGTTGATTTAATGTGGGCTTGGCCCTGAGTTATATTCTTTTTGGAGCGACGTCCCTTACGAGGGGCCGCACCGCGTGCCTTTGCCATAGAATGCTCTCCTACAAAAAGCTTGGTTTACTAAATACTGGGTGGGACCAGAAGTTTCTACTTCTTACGTCCTGCAACAGTCTTCTTCGGTCCCTTGCGGGTACGTGCGTTGTTCTTGGTGCGCTGTCCACGGACTGGCAGGCCACGACGGTGGCGCAGACCTTGGTAGGAGCCAATTTCAACTTTGCGACGAATGTCTGCTGCGACTTCGCGGCGAAGGTCACCCTCAACCTGGAGGTTGCCTTCGATAAAGTCGCGCAGCTTCACCATTTCGTCATCGGAAAGATCTTTGACGCGAGTACTCGCATCAATGCCGGTTGCTTCCAGAATCTGGACAGCGCGGCTGTTGCCAACACCATAAATGTAGGTGAGAGCGATGACGACACGCTTTTCACGTGGAATATCAACGCCTGCTAGACGTGCCATATGGCCGTTCTCCTGTTCTTTATGACAAAGGTCTTCAACAACACGTCCTTACCCGAGTTACCATCAGGCTGCCAGGTGCCATGCGGGATATGAAGAACTCGACACATCCCATACATAGTCCCTACAGCGGGTAAGTCTTCGGCCTTTGTCTTGTCCGAAGGTTGAGCTTGATGCTCTGTGTTGCTGTGGCCCGGTACTGGGCCATCGTTTGAGCGTCGGGGCTTAGCCCTGACGCTGTTTGTGGCGTGGGTTAGAGCAGATCACCATGACATTGCCGTGGCGGCGAATTACCTTGCAGGCATCGCAGATCCGCTTCACGCTTGGCTGAACCTTCACAGGGTTCCTCCTTGAGCGTTCCAGAGGTGGATAGTTTGTTTATTTATAGCGGTAGACAATACGACCTCGTTCGAGATCGTATGGGCTAAGCTCAACCACCACACGGTCTTCAGGCAAAATGCGAATATAGTGTTGACGCATTTTGCCAGAAATGGTGGCTAGCACGACGTGGTCGTTATCAAGCCGTACCCGGAACATTGCGTTCGGCAATGCTTCAGAAACGGTTCCTTCAACTTCAATGACGCCTTCTTTTTTAGCCATGTCCTCCACAATCTGTTGTCTTTTGTCACGGCGATATATCGCACAACGATAGGGCAGTAACAAAAAGCATGAGTTTATGCACTGAGTCCATCTTCGAAGGTTTTTATCGGACACACCGAATAACTTAAAGGCAGAATCAGCCAAGGTTCTATGTTAGCTTATGTTCACAAAGAATGCCAAATGGCATTGACAGGGTCTTAGTTTTGTGGGATTGGTACAGGAGTTACACCGTACCGTTCGAGTCGGGATGCACCGCCATCAGGGGCAGTAGTGACCCAGATTCCTTCTTTGTGCCGAGCAACGGAATGTTCCCATTGCGAGGCATTTGCACCATCCACTGTGACGACAGTCCAATTATCGGCTAGCGTTTTGGTCGCAATGTCTCCGCGCACAAGCATCGGTTCGATCGCAAGCACCATCCCGGCCTTTACCCTGGGGCCACGCATACCCGATCGGTAATTGAACACATCGGGGGCTTGGTGCATAGCGGAGCCGATCCCGTGACCAACATAGTCTTCGAGGATGCCGAAGGTTGCTCCCTCTTGAGCACGAACCGAGTCCTCAATCGCATTGCCGATTTCGCCGACGTGTTTGGCTTTCGCGAACGCCGCGATGCCTGCCCACATGGCTTCTTCGGTGACCTCCGATAACCGCTGATCGGCTGCATCGACCTTGCCGACCAACACGGTTCGGGCCGAATCTGAATGCCAACCGTCGATGATCGCGCCAGCGTCGACGGAGATGACATCGCCGTCTTGCAACACCCGTTCGCCGGGGATGCCGTGGACGACTTCGTCATTCACTGAGGCGCAGATAGTCGCTGGAAAACCGTAGTAGCCCAGGAAATTCGAGGTGGCTCCGTGGTCGCTGAGGACTTTGCGAAACACCTCGTCGAGCTGGGCGGTGGTCACGCCTGGTTTCGCTGCCGCTACGACCTCGTCGAGGCCTTGATGCAGAATCAAGCCTGCTTGGTGCATCGTGGCCATCTGGGCGTTGGATTTGAGTTCGATTTGACGTGACATGCGTGGTGCTACCTTTATGAAACCCGTCGGTCACACTGGAGTCTGCTGTGACCAGGGATGCTGAATACTGTCGAAGTGAAAAAACCGACCCATGATGTATGGATCGGTCAATTCTTGGCACAACTGATACTAGTCGTTGGACCGCGGTTTGATCACGGGCAGGGTCCCTGTTCGTGCGCGGATATTGTAGATGGTCTGCAGGAGACGCTCGGTGATGTCGTCGATGGCGCCGGTGCCGTCGACCCGTCCGACGATGCCCTGTTCAATGTAAGCCTCAATGAGATCTGAGGTTTCCTGGTGGTAGAGCTCCAGTCGATGCTTGATCACGTCTTCTGAGTCATCAGAACGACCTTCGGTCTCGGCCCTCGCCAACAGACGCTCTACGATTTCCTCATCGGGAACTTCTAGAACCAGTACTGCGGTGAGGGTATCGTTCTTGTCTGCCAGGATCTCGTTCAACGCTTCAACTTGACCCGAAGTGCGTGGGTACCCATCGAGCAGGAACCCGTTGCTGGTATCAGCCTGGTTGAGACGGTCAGCGACCATGCGGTTGGTGACGTCGTCTGGGACAAAGTCGCCCGAGTCGATATAGGTTTTGGCCTCTTTGCCGAGCTCAGTAAGTTCCTTGACGTTGTAGCGGAAAATGTCGCCGGTGGAGATGGCGGGGATAGCCATCTTGTCGGCAATGCGCACAGCCTGGGTGCCTTTGCCTGACCCTGGAGGGCCCATGATGAGCAAGCGAGTCATGTTCTGTCCTGTCCTAGATCGGGATCGTGGTCCTGGACTTAGCTTAGCGCAGCAGTCCTTCGTAGTGACGTTGTTCCATTTGTGCGTCGATTTGTTTGATCGTGTTCAAAGCTACACCAACCATAATCAGGATGGACACGCCACCGAATGGGAAGTTTTGATCCGCTCCGATGAGCACGAAAGCAACCAGCGGGATCATGGCGATGAGGCCCAGGTACGTCGCACCGACGAATGTTACTCGTGAGATAACGTATTCCAAGTACTGAACGGTTGGTCGTCCGGCGCGGACTCCTGGGATGAACCCGCCTTGGCGTTTCATATTATCGGAAACGTCTTGCGGGTTGAACGTGATGGTCACGTAGAAGTACGTGAAGAAGATGGTCATCAGGAAGAAAATCGTCATGTACACGGGATGCGAACCGGTACCAAAGTATTCCTGTAGCCAGACCACCCACGGTGCTGGTTCCGAACCGTCGGTTGGCATATTGAACTGGATGAGAATCTGGGGCAGCATCAGGATCGATGACGCGAAGATCACGGGGATCACACCGGCCATGTTCACCTTGATTGGAATGTACGTTGAGTTTGACCCGACCGTCCGGCGACCGATCTGTCGACGCGCGTACTGAACGGGAACACGGCGTTGGGAGTCCTCGACAAAGACGATGAGCATCATGGTGGCGATACCGATGATGAAGACAATGACGAATATTCGCCAGCCTTGAGTTTGCCAGATGGCGGCGAGTCCGGATGGGAAGCCTGCTGCGATGGATACGAAGATCATCAACGACATGCCGTTACCGACACCGCGTTCGGTGATCTGTTCGCCCATCCACATGATCACGATGGCACCAACTGCCAGGGTCATGACGAGAATGAGGGTGGCCCAGATGCCGTCGTTGTTGAGCAGGGAGACATTACAGTTCAGCAACGCACCGGAACGTGCCAGGGTGGCAATGGTCGTGGCGTTGAGGAGCGCGAGTCCTACGGTGAGGTAACGGGTGTACTGCGTCAGGCGAGCTTGGCCTTCGGGGCCTTCTTTTTGTAACCGCTCGAACGCAGGAATCACTACGCGAAGCAGCTGGGTGATAATCGCTGCGGTGATATAGGGCATGATGCCCAATGCGAAGATGGACACTTGCAGTAGTGCTCCACCCGAGAACATGTTAACGAACGAGTACAGCCCGCCGGTGGTATCACCTTGAGCAAGACACATTTGGACGTTGCCGTAGTCCACACTGGGTGCTGGAATGAACACACCGATTCGGTAGATCACGATGATGCCCAGTGTAAATAGGATCTTGGTCCGCAGATCTGGGGTTTTAAAAACCCTTGCTATCGTGCTGAACAAGTGTCCTCCTGACAGTAGTGCGGTCACGCACTTTCTTTGATGCGGCGGTTACCGAATCGTACGTACATAGTCGTGCCGAGAAGAGGCACGATCAGAATTCTAACGTTAAAACCTGGGGCCCTCGACCTGTGACGAGACTCGTCAAGGATCGAGGGCCGCGCAGGGATAACACTGTTCCTCTAAAGAACGGTGCTATGCAGTTGTTGTGGTGCCTCCGGCAGCAGCAATCTTATCGACTGCTGATTTGGAGAAGGCATCAGCGGTAACATTGACGGCTACCGAGATGTCACCGGAGCCCAGCACCTTGACCGGCTGGTTCTTGCGAACCAGGCCTTTTTCCACGAGGTCAGCAACGGTCACGTCGCCTCCTGATGGGAAGGATTCGGTCAGTTTATCCAGGTTGACAACCTGGAAGTTGACCTTTGCTGGGTTGCGGAAGCCACGCAGTTTTGGAAGGCGCATGTGCAGCGGTAGCTGCCCACCTTCGAAACCTGCTGGCACCGTGTTACGTGCACGAGTACCTTTGGTGCCGCGGGTTGCGGTCTTGCCGCCCTTGCCGCCTTCACCACGACCATAGCGCAGCTTCGACTTGTTTGAGCCTTTAGCTGGGCGTAGGTCGTGAAGTTTGATGGCATCTTGTTGTTCTTCAGCCATTAGTCGACCTCCTCGACCTTTACCAGGTGGGACACGGCGTTGACCATGCCCACCGTGACGGCGTCGGCTGAACGAGTGACGGACTTGCCGATTCCTCGCAGACCGAGTGACCGTAGGGTTTCACGATGCTGGGGTTTACGTCCAATTGCCGAACGCACCTGAGTGATCGTCAGGGATGCTTCGGATGGCGCGATGTTCTTTGGTGTCGATTCGTAGTTTGACATCTCTATGCACCTGCCTTCTCTTCAGAACGCTTGGCGCGGTCTTCGGCGATGGTGCGCAGCATGAATGCTGGTGCAACTTCGTCGACAGGCAGTCCACGGCGAGCTGCGACCTCTTCTGGGCCTTCCAGCTGGCGGAGGGCTTGAACGGTCGCACGCACAATGTTGATGGAGTTTGCCGAGCCCATGGACTTGGTCAGGATGTCAGCGACGCCTGCTGCTTCGAGCACAGCACGCACTGGACCGCCGGCGATAACACCGGTACCTGGTGATGCTGGGCGCAGTAGGACGACACCTGCGGCATCTTCACCCTTAGAGAGGTGAGGAATGGTGCTGCCTACGAGTGGGACGCGGAAGAAGTTCTTCTTGGCTTCTTCTACACCCTTTGCAATAGCGGCTGGCACTTCTTTGGCTTTACCGTAACCAATACCAACCATGCCTTCGCCGTCACCTACGACGACAAGTGCGGTGAAGGCGAAACGACGTCCACCCTTGACCACTTTGGAGACACGGTTAATTTGGACAACACGTTCCAAGAACTGGTCGCGGTTGTCATCGCGTCCGCCTTTGCGTGAACCGCGGTCGCCACGGTCGGAGCGTTGGCCCCGGCGTGAACCGCGTTCTTGGCGTTCAGTGCTCTGACTGTCGGAGCCGGATGAGGTTTCCGAGACAGTCTCTTGAGTTTCGGTCACCTGGGTGTCCTTTTCATTGTTTGCTTCGGTCACAGCTTCAGTCCACCTTCCCGTGCGCCTTCAGCAACAGCAGCGATACGTCCGTGATATTTGTGACCAGCGCGGTCGAAGACCACCTGGGTCACATCAGCGTCATTCGCGCGCTGTGCAATGATTTCGCCTACTTTGTGAGCTTTGTCGGACTTTTCTGCTTCAAGTGCACGCAGATCAGCTTCCATGGTGGATGCTGAAAAGAGCGTGACTCCTGCTTCGTCGTCGATTACCTGTGCAAAGATGTGACGAGCTGATCGGTTCACTACTAGACGTGGGCGTGCTGCGGTGCCGTGAATCCGTTTGCGTACGCGAGCGTGACGGCGACGGCGGGCAGCGCTTTTGCCTTTGCCTTTGATACTGACAGTTGACATTACTTACCTGCCTTTCCGGCCTTGCGGCGGATTGTCTCACCCTCGTAGCGAATACCCTTGCCCTTGTATGGCTCGGTAATGCGCAGTTTACGGATGTTGGCGGCAGTTTCGCCGACAAGTTGTTTATCGATGCCCGAGACGGTCACGGTGTTTCCCTCGATGGCAAAGGAAATGCCTTCTGGTGCTACGACGTCGATGCTGTGGGAGAAGCCCAGCTGCATTTCGAGATCGTTTCCTTTGGCCAAGACGCGGTAGCCGGTGCCGTGCAGCTCCAGTTTCTTGGAGTAGCCGTCGGTGACACCCACGATCATGTTATTGATCAGGGTACGAGTTAGGCCGTGTAGCGAACGGGATTCGCGTTCGTCATCCGGGCGGGTGACGGTAATGGTATTTTCTTCAAGCTTGGCTTCGATCGGGCCGTCGATGCTCATGCCCAGCTCGCCTTTTGGTCCTTTGACGGACACATCGGAGCCGTTGATGGCAACTTCAACGCCGGATGGTACCGAAATAGGAAGCTTTCCAATACGTGACATTGTTTTCCTTCCTTTCCGTTACCAAACGTAGGCGAGGACTTCCCCACCTACACCTTTGGATGCTGCTTGACGGTCGGTCAGCAGGCCTGATGAAGTCGACAGGATGGCGATGCCCAATCCACCTAGCACGTGTGGCAGGTTGTTGGATTTGGCGTAGACGCGAAGTCCTGGCTTGGAAATGCGGCGTAAACCGGCGATGGAACGCTGACGCTGTGGACCAAATTTAAGGTCCAGCACGAGGTTTTTACCTACGCGTGCGTCTTCTTCTTTCCACTCGGTGATGTAGCCTTCGTTTTTGAGGATCTCAGCGACGCGCGTCTTCAGTTTTGAAGACGGCATGATCACAGTATCGTGATGCGCCGAGTTGGCGTTGCGCAGACGGGTCAACATGTCTGCGACGGGGTCGGTCATAGTCATATGTGGCTTTAGCCTTTTCTCGTTGTGGTTTCCTGCTCTGGTACACCGGAGCAAGACCTATAACGTAGTTGGATTACTGGTCTGCCTTGAACGGGAAGCCCAGTGCACGCAGCAGCGCGCGGCCTTCGTCGTTGCTTTTAGCGGTGGTCACTACGGTGATGTCCATACCCCGTACACGGTCGATCTTGTCTTGATCGATTTCGTGGAACACGGACTGCTCTGACAGACCGAAGGTGTAGTTGCCGTTGCCATCGAACTGGCGTGGGCTCAAACCGCGGAAGTCACGAATACGTGGCAGTGCAAGGGTCACCAGACGGTCCAAGAATTCCCACATACGGTCACCACGGAGGGTGACGTGTGTTCCAATTGGCATTCCTTCACGCAATTTGAACTGTGCGATGGATTTTTTGGCACGTGAAACCTGGGGTTTCTGACCGGTGATTTTCGTCAGGTCTTCGATGGCACCGTTAATAACTTTCGAGTCACGTGCGGCTTCGCCAACACCCATGTTGACGACGACCTTTTCGAGGCCTGGAATTTGCATGACGTTGGCGTATTCGAACTCTTTTTGGAGATCAGCCATGATGTCATCACGGTATTTGGTTTTCAAACGTGGTGTGACCTTTGGGGCTGCGTTTTCAGATACCTGGGTCATTACAGCTCCTTTCCAGAGGCCTTCGCGAAACGAACTTTCACGGTCTTGGTTTCGCCATCTTTTTCAACTTCTTCGAACCGGTAACCGACGCGAGTTGGTTTCTCGGTTTCTGGATCTACCACGGCAACGTTGGAGATATGCAGGAAAGCTTCCTGTTCTACACGTCCACCTTCGGACGATCCGTCGTCATGGTCATGGCCAGCGTGCGCGCCGGCACGAAGGTGTTTTGTGGCACGGTTGACGCCTTCTACCAGTACACGGCCTTCTTCGGGAAGAACGCGCAGGACTTTGCCCTGTAGACCACGGTCTTTGCCAGATAGAACCTGTACGAGATCATCTTTTTTGATCTTTGCCATGGTTAGATCACCTCCGGTGCCAGCGACACGATACGCATGAACTGTTTGTCACGGAGCTCACGAGCTACTGGGCCGAAGATACGGGTTCCGCGCGGTTCGTTATCCTGACGGAGGATGACGGCTGCGTTTTCGTCGAATTTGATGTATGAGCCATCTGCACGGCGTACTGATTTCTTTGCACGCACGACTACAGCCTTGACGACGTCGCCTTTTTTGACGGCACCGCCAGGAATGGCGTCTTTGACGGTGGCGACAATGATATCGCCAATTGATGCATAGCGGCGTCCAGAGCCACCGAGGACACGGATGGTGAGAATTTCCTTCGCACCCGTGTTATCGGCAACCTTGAGCCGCGATTCTTGTTGAATCACTTGCTACTCCTGCTTGTCTCGCTGGTTCTCATCCCTCTGGTGGGCTGAGCCTTGCGGAACGGTCATGGAAATACTCTTGCTGCGCTTACCCCCGACTAGGTGAGACGTGTGCAAGCAGTTCACTCTCAGAGGCGAACAGTCACACAGTGCTTTTGAGCCGGGGCCGAGGCACGTTTGTGCAAGATGTTGTGCTTACTTTTCGTCAGATGCTCAGTGGATGGCCGAGCTATGAAAAGGGCACAGCTACAACATACTACCGCACTGTGTGGTGTTTTGGAAAATGCAAGTCTGCCACTCCCCTGTTGCCTTTGTCGTGAAGATCGTTTGTGGTTAAACAACGGATCCGCACCAGCCGGGCTGATGCGGATCCGTTGTACGTTTTGAGACGCGGTATCGTCGTTTACTTAGCGCGTTCGACGATGTCTGTCAGACGCCAGTGCTTTCCTTTGGAAAGTGGGCGGGTCTCGGCGAGACGAACGCTATCGCCGATGCCGGCGGTATTGTCTTCGTCGTGTGCTTTGACGCGCTTGGTCCGACGCATGATTTTGCCGTACAGGGCGTGCTGTTTGAAGTATTCGATTTCAACAACTATGGTTTTTTCCATCTTGTCGGAGACGACTACTCCGCGCAATGTTTTGCGGTAGTTACGCTCTGGAGCGGCTGTGGTGTCAACAGACTCAGTCACTGTGATTCCTCCTCAGCCTACTTGCGGCTTTTCTTTTTGTCTTTGAGGTCTTCTTCGCTGGCTTCGATTTCTTCACGGATGCCAAGATCGCGTTCGCGCAGCACGGTCATCACACGTGCGATGTCGCGCTTGACGACCTTGATGCGACCGGTGTTTTCAATTTGACCGGTAGCCGCTTGGAAGCGCAAGTTGAACAACTCGGCCTTGGCCTTTTCGAGTTCTTCACGCAGACGTGCGTTGTTGAAACCGTCCAAAGCATCGGTTGATAGTTCAGGTGTACCAAGTGCCATGTTTATTCACCACCCTCTCGGCGTACAACGCGGGCTTTGAGTGGCAGCTTGTGTGCGGCCAGACGCAGAGCTTCGCGGGCGACGTCATCACTCACGCCGGACAGTTCGAACATGACGCGACCAGGTTTGACGTTGGCTACCCAGAATTCTGGAGAGCCTTTACCTGAACCCATGCGAACTTCGGCTGGTTTCTTGGTGAGTGGACGATCTGGGAAAATGTTGATCCAAACGTGACCACCGCGTTTGATGTAACGTGTCATCGCGATACGAGCTGCCTCGATCTGACGGTTCGTTACGTATGCACGGCCGGTTGCTTGCAGACCCCATTCACCGAAGGCTACTTCGGTGCCACCTTTGGCCATACCTTTACGGCCTGGGCGGTGTTGTTTGCGGTATTTTACGCGACGTGGGATAAGCATTAGGCGTTGCCTCCTTGAGCGCCTGCGCGTGCACCCTGTGGTGCGCCACCGCGACGACGGCGGTTACCACCACGTCCACCGCGGCCACCACGACCGGATGGCTGGGCTGCTTCCTGAGCTGCCAATTCTTTATCGGTCAGGTCGCCTTTGTATACCCATACTTTGACGCCGATGCGTCCGTATGTGGTCTTGGCTTCGAACTGACCGTAGTCGATGTTGGCGCGCAAGGTGTGCAGCGGTACACGACCTTCACGGTAGAACTCGGTACGGCTCATGTCGGCACCACCAAGACGGCCGGATACCTGAATACGGATACCCTCTGCGCCTGCACGCATGCCGGACTGGATGGAGCGACGCATTGCGCGACGGAATGCCACACGTGCGGTGAGCTGTTCGGCAACACCTTGTGCTACCAATTGTGCATCGAGTTCTGGTTTCTTGACTTCTAGAATATTGAGCTGAATCTGCTTGCCAGTGAGCTTTTCGAGTTCACGGCGAATGCGATCAGCTTCCGCACCACGGCGACCGATGACAATACCTGGGCGAGCTGTGTGCACGTCTACGCGAACACGGTCACGGGTACGTTCGATCTCAACATTGGAAATACCGGCACGTTCCATGCCATCCTGCAGCAGGCTGCGAATGCGCACGTCTTCTTTGACGAAGTCCTTGTAACGCTGACCATCTACGTTGGAGTCAGCGAACCAGCGGGAAACGTGGTCTTTGGTAATGCCGAGGCGGAATCCGTGCGGGTGAATTTTCTGACCCATTTAGTTGGTCCCACCTTTCTGATCTTCATCGATCGCAACAACTACGGTGACGTGGCTGGTGCGTTTTTTGATTTCGAAGGCACGTCCTTGAGCGCGTGGCTGGAAACGCTTCATGGTTGGTCCTTCATCAACGAAGGCTGCACTGACGAACAGTTCTTCCTCGTTGAAGGCCAGTCCTTCGCGGTCGGCTTTGTCCCGTGCGTTGGATACTGCAGATGCAAGTACCTTGTAGACGGGATCTGAAGCGCCCTGTTGGGCGAACTTCAAGATGGCCAGGGCTTCATTCGCTTGCTTACCACGAACAAGGTCGACGACGCGCCGGGCCTTCATTGGCGTAACACGCAAATAGCGTGCAATTGCCTTGGCTTCCATTGCTTAATCCTCTCTAACGATCAGCCGTCCGCTACTAGCGGCGGCCTTTCTGGTCGTCCTTGGAGTGGCCGCGGAAGGTACGCGTTGGCGCGAATTCTCCCAGTTTATGTCCGACCATGGATTCGGTGATGAACACCGGCACGTGCTTGCGACCATCGTGGACTGCAATGGTGTGACCAAGCATGTCCGGGATGATCATCGAGCGACGAGACCAGGTGCGGATAACGTTTTTGGAGCCCTTTTCGTTCTCAGCAAGAACCTTCAGGTACAAGTGCTGATCTACGTAGGGGCCCTTCTTCAGGCTGCGTGGCATAAAGAGATCAGCTCCTATCGATTCTTCTTGCTTTTCGGACGACGACGCACAATGTACTGGTCGCTGGCCTTCTTCGGGCGGCGTGTACGGCCTTCCCTCTTACCATTCGGGTTGGACGGGTGACGTCCACCGGACGTACGACCTTCACCACCACCGTGTGGGTGATCCACAGGGTTCATTGCGGCACCGCGGGTCTGTGGACGGACGCCTTTGTGGCGCATACGTCCAGCTTTACCCCATGAGATGTTGATCTGTTCTGCGTTGCCGACTTCACCGATGGTGGCACGGCAGCGGATGTCAACGTTACGGATTTCGCCGGATGGTAAACGGAGTTGTGCGAATTTGCCTTCACGAGCAACGAGCTGGATGGATGCACCAGCTGAACGTGCCATTTTCGCGCCGCCGCCTGGACGGAGTTCCACAGCGTGGATCACGGTACCCAGCGGGATGTTGCGCATTGGCAAGTTGTTGCCCGGTTTGATGTCGGCATTTGGGCCAGACTCCACCATGTCGCCCTGTTTCAAACGAGCAGGAGCGAGGATGTAGCGTTTGGCTCCATCGACGTAGTGCAACAGTGCAATGTTGGCAGTGCGGTTCGGGTCGTATTCAATTTCTGCGACCTTGGCAGCAATGCCATCTTTGTCGTGACGACGGAAGTCAACCAAACGGTATTGACGTTTATGTCCGCCACCACGGTGACGTGATGTGATGCGTCCGAGGTTGTTACGGCCACCGGATTTCGACAGTGGACGAAGCAACGATTTCTCGGGCTCATTTCGGGTGATTTGATCAAAGTCGGATACTGACGAGCCACGTTGGCCCGGGGTAACCGGCCTGTATTTACGAATTGCCATAGATATATTCCTCGATTAAGTGGTCTCCGGCCTTATAGGGCCGGACCTCCGAAGATGTCGATGGAACCTTCTTTGAGTGTCACGACTGCACGCTTGATGTCCTTGCGTGCGCCGTATCCAAAGCGGGTCCGCTGACGCTTACCCGGACGGTTCATGGTGTTGACTGAAGCCACTTTGACGTCGAAAATCTTTTCGATAGCCAGCTTGATTTCAGACTTGTTGGAGCGTGGATCAACGACGAACGTGTAACGTCCTTCGTCCATGTCCGCGTAGCTCTTTTCGCTCACGACGGGTGCAAAGATCACGTCGCGGGGATTCTTATCGATGTTGGTTGACATGTGGTCTCCTCCTACTTGGCGCTTGCAGCGGCCACGAAGGCGTCGTATGCAGGCTTGGTAAAGACCACGTCGTCAGCCTTGAGCACGTCGTACGTGTTGAGCTGATCAGCATACAGCGTGTGAACATGCTGCAGGTTACGGGTTGACAGTGCCACGACATCGTCGGAACGCTCGATGACAACCAGGAAGTTGCGACGTTCGTTCTGAACTTCTGCCAGGGCAGCCTTTGCAGCCTGAGTGGACGGGGTGTCCTGTGCCACGAGTGCTTCCACAACATGAATGCGGCCGTTGCGGGCACGATCAGAAAGTGCACCGCGCAGGGCTGCTGCTTTCATTTTCTTAGGGGTACGCTGCGAGTAATCGCGCGACTGTGGACCGTGTGCAATACCGCCGCCGGTCATCTGTGGTTCACGGATGGAACCCTGACGAGCGCGACCGGTACCTTTTTGACGAAACGGTTTACGTCCACCGCCGGAAACTTCAGCGCGAGTTTTTGTCGCGTGGGTGCCTTGACGTGCAGCAGCAAGTTGTGCATTGACAACCTGGTGCATGAGGGAAACGTTTGTTTCGACATCAAAGAGTTCAGCTGGTAGATCCACCGATACTTTCTTGACAGCCATGGGCTAGGCTCCCTTCACTGCATCGCGAACCAACACAACACGGCCACGAGGACCAGGTACTGCACCTTTGATGAGCAGCAGGTTGTTCTCTACATCGATACCGTGCAGAGTGAGGTTCTGGGTGGTTGTCTTGACGTTGCCCATACGACCGGGCAGCTTTTTGCCTTTGAAAACGCGGCCTGGAGTGGCGGCGCCACCAACAGAACCTGGTTTCCTGTGGTTCTTGTGCTGACCGTGCGATGCACCTGCACCACCGAAGTTGTGGCGTTTCATAGCACCGGCGAAGCCTTTACCCTTGGAGTTCGCAGTGACATCAATCTTCTGTCCTGTTTCGAACTGCTCAACGGTCAGATCTTGGCCGAGTTCGTATTCAGCTACGTCCGCGGAACGGAGTTCGACGATGTGGCGGCGTGGTGTAACACCGGCTTTGTCGAAGTGTCCGACCAATGGTTTGGAGACCTTGCGAGGGTCAATTGCACCGTATGCAATCTGGACGGCAGTGTAACCGTCAACTTCTTCGTTGCGCAGCTGGGTCACTACGTTAGGCTCAGCCTGAACCACAGTCACGGGAATGAGGTTATTGTTCTCGTCCCATACCTGGGTCATGCCGAGCTTCGTGCCCATCAGTCCCTTAGTTTTTGGGGATGTGGTCATAGTTCTCTCAGCACCTCCCTAGCTTAAAGTTTGATTTCAATATTGACGTCCGCTGGCAGGTCGAGGCGCATAAGCGAGTCAACAGCCTTTGGAGTTGGATCTACGATGTCGATAAGACGCTTGTGAGTCCGCATTTCGAAGTGCTCACGGCTATCCTTGTATTTGTGCGGAGAACGGATCACGGCGAACACATTCTTCTCAGTAGGTAGTGGAACCGGGCCAACTACCTGTGCGCCTGCGCGTGTGACCGTATCGACGATCTTCCGCGCTGAAGTGTCGATCACTTCGTGATCGTATGACTTCAGCCGGATGCGGATTTTCTGTCCCGCCATGGCGTCTGCCTCATTTCCGTACTAGTTGAGTACCTGTCCCTGTGTACATATCCACAGCATGATGCTGTCGTATGTGTTGTTTTCGCTCATATGGTCGAATCCGTGCAACCGGGTTCCTCGGCCGTATGAGACCATCAAGTATTCGTCACCAAGCTATGTGATGTTCATAGGTTGGAAAGATGATGTTTGCTCATCCAATACGCGCCTGAGGCCAACGAGGTCAGCAGTCCAGGCACAGCTGTTTTGAGCAACCTGTCTATTATGACAGAAAAGTATGTATAACGCGAATCCGAGCATGCTCTGTGTTTATGACCACAGACCCGGATTCGGAATGCTCACTTAGCCTAACAATATTCTGCGTGTTGTGCATCCGGGTCTTCAAGAAGGGTCCGCCGCTAAGCCGTCTGACCA
>JABXHI010000065.1 GCA_013393415.1 Micrococcaceae bacterium | reverse complement strand
CGTCCGTCGTCAAGTGCAACATCTGCGCTACGGGATGGACGTCCGACTCCGACTTCATCAGTATCGGCGAAATCGTGGATGTCCTTGCGGAACTGATCCTTCGAATCGTCAAGAATGATGCGGTCTTGTGGACGACGTGGGCCCGAGATCGATGGCACAACACTGGACAGGTCCAGTTCCATGTACTCGGAGTAGTTGACTTCGTTGGCTGGATCGTGCCACAGTCCCTGTTCTTTGGAGTAGGCCTCAACAAGTTTGATGTTCTCTTCGGAGCGGCCAGTCAAACGCAGGTAATCCAGCGTCACCTGGTCGATCGGGAACATGGCAGCAGTGGAGCCGAACTCTGGGGACATGTTGCCGATCGTTGCACGGTTTGCCAGGGGCACTGAGCCCACGCCTTCACCGTAGAACTCGACAAATTTCCCAACAACGCCGTGTTCACGCAGCATTTCTGTGATGGTGAGCACCACGTCAGTTGCCGTGGCACCGGACGGAATTTGACCGGTCAGTTTAAATCCAACGACGCGTGGCACGAGCATGGAGACGGGCTGGCCAAGCATGGCGGCTTCAGCTTCGATACCGCCGACGCCCCACCCGAGGACGCCAAGCCCGTTGACCATGGTGGTGTGGGAGTCCGTACCAACACAGGTATCTGGGTAGGCGCGCAGCACGCCGTTGACTTCGCGAGTCATCACGGTGCGTGCTAGGTATTCGATGTTGACCTGGTGGACAATACCCATGCCCGGAGGAACAACTTTGAAGTCATCAAATGCGGTCTGGCCCCAGCGCAGGAACTGGTAGCGTTCGCCGTTGCGTTGGTATTCGATTTCAACGTTGCGTTCGACAGCGTCTGGTGTTCCGAAGTGGTCAATTTGCACCGAGTGGTCGATGACCAGTTCGGCTGGCGCTAACGGGTTCACCAGTTCTGCGTCGCCACCGAGGTCCGTAATGGCTTCGCGCATGGTGGCCAAGTCGACAACACACGGCACACCGGTGAAGTCTTGCATGAGAACACGGGCCGGGGTGAACTGAATTTCAGTATGTGGCTGAGCAGCATGATCCCAGTTTGCTAGCGACTGGATCTGCTCCTTGGTGATGTTTTCACCGTCTTCTGTGCGGAGCAAGTTCTCTAGTAGAACCTTTAATGAGAAAGGAAGGTTCTCAGATCCTTCAACCTTGTTGAGCCGAAAAATTTCGTATTCAGCACCATCAACGTCTAAGACGCCTTTGGAACCGAAGCTATCAACTGTAGTCACAGTGGACTCCTCTTTTCCCGCCCACGGGGGGGCGATTCCATTGTCCTGTGTAAGCCGTGTCGCTCAACGCATGCAAGTGACGCGCCAGGGCACTGCCGGTGCGAACCGCCCAGCCCGGTCAACGCATGCGTGGGCGGCGTGGCTTTTATTCTAACGCGGGTTACGCGTCATTGCGTGATTGTCTCAGCGCGGCTGAGGGGCGAAATGTGGTAACCATCTCCATATGGAAGGTGTCTGGAAACAGATCGTAAATGGTAGATTCTTCAATCTCCCAGCCGTGTTCGACCAGCCATTTCGTGTCTCGTGCAAACGATGCGGGATCACACGATACGTACACGATTTTCTCCGCAGCCAACTGGTGAATCCGAGTAATTGTAGCTCGGCCTGCGCCTGCCCGAGGCGGGTCGAGTACGACCGAGTCCACTCGTTGATCAGCGAGGCCACCTTTCGCAATCGGCGCGTGAGGACGTTGTACCCATGAACCAAGAATGCGGTCGGTCAGCCCATTGATTACGAAGGCTTGCTTTGTATCGTGCAAATTTTTGCGGGCATCGCGCGAAGCACCGGGTGAAGCTTCCACGGACAACACGACCCCGTCTTCACCAACTCCGTCTGCGATGAACTTCGAAAACAGACCGGCTCCCCCGTAGAGATCCGCGATGACCTGGCCGGGTTGTACGTCGAGTGCGTCCATCACGGCGTTAACAAGGGTTTCGGGAGCGTCTCGGTGAACCTGCCAGAAGCCGTCTCCGGAAATGCGGAACGTGTGGGAACCGTATTTCTCGGTTTCGACTACCTCATTGAGCCAGGTTCGTCCGCGCAGACGTATCATCTCGAGGGGTCCAAACTGCTGAGAACGGAGCCCCACTACAACAGAAACCTTCGAAGGCAAATGGATGAGACGCTTGCGCCACTGGCCAATATGCTGCTCAAGAAGTTTCTTATTGGCAGCTACCGCGTCTAACGGGAAGATCACGACGAGCACTTCCTCGCCATGGCCAGGCGTGGCTACTTCAACCCGTCCTGCCCCGGAGAAATCGATATCCCAGAGTTGTAGTGCATCCAGTTGACGAACGCCCAGCGGAATATTGCGCACAGGGACCACTGTGGCTGACCGATGCACGTTCATGGCCAATCGTCCCGAAGAGGTTACTGAGAAGGCGTTTCGTGTGCGCCAGTGCAGCCCAGTTGGTTCGTCTTCAGCAACACCGACGACTTGTGCTTCAACGTTGAGCTGGCCAATCCGTGTCATGGTGTCACGAAAAACCTGCGCTTTGAGCCGACGTTGGTGTTCCAAGGTGATGTGCCCGAATTCTGCACCACCAACGGGATGGCGCCCAGAGGCGTGTGCCCGAATAGAATCGGCCAGCTTCCACTGATGGGAACGGCGAAACTCAGACGGCCGCACCACAGAAACCGTGTCGGCCCGCCAGAAGCGAGCGTCCTCCCCTCCAGCGGTCACAGCAGCATTGACAATTTCCCCGGGGATGGCATGCCGCACGAAAATGACGCGTCCGTCATGGCGTGCCACGCAATGTCCGCCGTGAGCCATCGCACCGACTTCTAATGTGAGAATTTCACCCGCATCTTTGTCCTGCTCCGCCAGGTGCGCGGCAGTTTGTGCATCTGTGCTTGTCATTGATCGGCCTGCTTCAAGTTGTGTAGTGAGTGTGGTTTCCGTGTGAAACTCGGCAAACCGATTTTCACGCTTAATTCAGTTATCAATGTCTTTCCCACTATATTAGTCGCCCACCTAGTGTGATGTATCACTGTGTAGCGAAGTGTCATATTCTTGGGTCTATTTCTTCTTCATGCACAGGGGCGTCGTCATCTGAACTCTTCGGGTCAACACGTAGACGGGCATTTGCCGGACGTGACACGAGCCAACCAAACCACAGCACCAGCGCATATAACGGTACGCCCATAACTAATCGTGCTGTACCCAGGGCAACGACATCATCAGCCCAATACATGGGAAGTTGCACGACGAGCCGAGCAGCGAACACCAGTACCATCAACAACGTGGCTATTTGGTACTTTTTTCGTCGATAAGGTTGCTTCTGCCAGCTGACTCCCTCACCGCGAATCCAGCCATAGATCAGGCCCATGATAGGCCATTTAACTGCCATCGAGAGGGCAAAAGCGAGACCGTAGGCCGCAGAGATATAAAACCCGATCACATAGTATCCACGGGCATCATCTTGCATTAGCGCGACGCCAGCCGAGACGGCCACACCAATGACACCTGCCAGCGCTTGGGTCATTGGCTGGCGCTGAATGAGTCGTAGCACGCTGGCCAGTGCAGCAAGTCCAACCGCCAAAATGGCTGATGCCCACACGTCGGTTGTGACAATAAAGGTCACCAAGAATACCAATGCCGGTACTATCGCTTCAGCGATGCCCCGTATTCCACCAACCGAACCCAGTAGGTCAAGGTCTCCAGTCGAGGTCACTGAAGTTTGGCCGGCAAGACGTTTCGCTACCTGTTGAAGTTGGTCGTCGTGTTCGGGGTGGTCGTCAGCGCTGCTCAATAGGATGCTCGTTTCTGGTTCGGCTTTGGACTGCATTTCCTAGCCGGTGTATTACTCAGGTTTTGTCCGTGCCTGCTTCGCTTCTTGGCGACGTCGTGCAGCGGCTTCTCGCATCGCTGCTTGGACGTTTTCAGGCGGGGTCAGTTCCAACATTTGGCGAGCCGGCAGGGGCGCGTCACCGCGATCGATGACCGTATTTTTTAGAATCTCATAGAGCATGCCGGCTTCGTTTTTGTTCAGCGCCGCTTTGCCCATGATCATCGCACGAATCATCCACCGTGGCCCATCAATGCCTAAGAACCGAGCAATGCGTTCACCCTTGCGTCCGTCGGGCAGCTCGGCTGGGATGCGAATGAGCAATTCATCACCAAATTCCCCTTCTTCGATGGTGACGCCGGCACCTTTTGCGGTCTTATTCTGATCGTACATTTCTTGGCGAATCTCGTCCCATTGACCACCTGAACGAGGTGCGGCAAACGCTTGAATCTGTAGTGTTGAGTTTTCGTGTACGGCTGAGACCGCGAAGACTTTTTGCTTTGCCTGTTCTTGCTCCAGACGGTATGAAACCTTTTTGCGCATCGGCACTTTGATGGCTCCGAGGTCCATATAGCCTTTGCTGAAGTCTCTGGACTCTACTTCGAGGATATCGAAGGGACCTTCTGGACGCTCATCAGCAGCTGGGACGTCATCATCATCCCGCAGGTGCTCGGGCAAAACGACTGTTTCGGCTTGAACGTTTCTATTGCGTCCAAAAAGCATCGTGAAAAACTCTCCTTTAGATTACGAAAATCCGACGAACTACTGCCGTGTGCCAAAGCCTCCGGTGGAACCAAAGCCACCATCGTTGCGTGCGGTCTCCGGCAGTTCGTCAACGTCCACAAAGTTCGCTTGGTACACAGGCTGGATCACCAACTGTGCGATACGTTCGCCACGCCGCAGTTGAATCGTTTCAGTGGGATCAAGATTAATGAGGGGCACTTTGATTTCGCCGCGGTACCCTGCATCGATCGTACCGGGCGCGTTCACCACACTCAGCCCGGCGCGCACTGCTAGCCCAGAACGTGGATGTACAAATCCGGCAAAGCCGTTGGGAATCGCCATGGCCACGCCGGTTGGGACAAGTTGGCGTTGTCCGGGATGCAGGGTGACATCGATGGTCGTGACGAGGTCTGCCCCTGCATCGCCTGGCAGCGCGTATTCTGGCGCGTTCAGCTCCGCATCCAGCATCGTCACTTCTATGGTGAGCTGATGCGGCGACTGCTCGTCTGTAGATTGTCCGTCTGACATCTCGCGCCTTCTCCTGGTTCTATATCAGTAGTGCCGGCTCTTAGTCTAGCGACCAGCAACGGGGAATACCCAAAATGGTGGCAACATCAACTCGCGCTGTAGGCTGGGATTCATGACTGAAAATGCTGACACGCGAATTGGGCCCGGCGGCTCACCGATTGTATACCAGGAGACACTGCGGCCTACCTGGCCTATGTGGCTTATCGTGCTTATTGCCGCTGGGATTGGCTGGCTCACGTTGGCTCCCTTCGGAACCGGTTGGGGTATTGGTTCGGGCGTCGTCTTAGCGCTGGTCACCGTGTTGATATTATTGTCCTCGACCACCGATATCACCGTATCTACCACGCATGTACAGGTCGGACGCGCCACCATTGCACGCGAACACGTTGGGACTGTGACTGGCTACCGTGGAGATGATGCCTTTGAACAACGCGGCCCAAACCTTCACGGCCTAGCATTTCTCCATTTGCGCAGCTGGATCAAATCGGTTGTGCGAATTCAAATTGAAGATCGTCAAGATCGCACACCGTACTGGTTGACCTCAACTTCCCATCCCGAAGCGCTGACCGAAGCCCTGGGCGGCTCCATGTTCACCCCAGAAGATCCGGAAGTCAAAGACGATGAAGATATTCCGCAGTGGCTCATTGATGCTGAGCGTGAACAGCTCGAAGCCGAACAGCGGCAGCAAGAACAATAGTCACACAATTTGTTGTTAAATAAGTCAAAGGGGCAACCGTGATCACACGGCAAGGCCCCTTTGGTGTTATTTTTTGTGATTTTACGTCAGTGCACGCCGTGTGGACGGCGCACAACTTTTAGCCCATGCAGTCCGTGCAGTAAAGCATGCCGTCTTCCTCCATCGCGACCTGGGAACGGTGGCGTACCAGGAAGCAGGAGGCACACGTGAATTCATCTTGCTGCGCCGGCAGAACGGTCACTTGGAGTTCTTCATCGGAGAGGTCCGCGCCAGGAAGTTCAAATCCTTCCGCGGCTTCGGCCTCATCCTCGTCAACTGCAGCGGACTGGGTGTCAGTCCGACGGTTCTGCAGTTCCTCGATGGAGTCCTCGCGAAGTTCGTCATCGTTCTTGCGGGGGGCGTCGTAGTCCGTAGCCATGAATCTCGCATTCGGTAGGTTGTCACATCATGTTTTGATGCATATGTTCAGATGCTGATCTACGTTTTATCACGAAGGCTCAGATCTGTGAGTCAGATTCACCTTGGGCGGATTCCGACTCATGTTTTCGTGGTGATCTAACCTTATTGCCGCCTACAATGCAAGTCTGAAGTTATGGCTGATAGATATGTGGCTGAGATGACGCTATAAATCCGCGCCACACCGGTGTAATTCCGACCTTTTGTCAGGCTTGCATGGCAGAGTTCACAAAGAAGCAGTATATGTTCGGAGGCCTTGCATGGGTTCATCTATCACGCACGAATCCGCTCGTCGGCTTCGGTTAGTAGGAGTAGCCGACAACGGCGACGAGCTCGTCTTGTCCACCAGCGACGGTGAAGAATTCTATCTACCAATTACCGACGCGCTACGAAACGCCGCGACGCGCCCAATCGGTCGACCTTCGGCTGCAGCAGCGGATGAAGCCGCCGAAGAACTCTCGCCACGTGAAATTCAAACAATGTTGCGTGCCGGTGCCACGATCGATGAGTTAGCCGTTCACCACGACGTGAATCGCGAGAGATTAGAAGTCTATGCAACCCCTATTGTGGCCGAACGTGATTGGATTGCACGGCAGGCGCAAGAATTAGAGGTCGCAGCACCCCAATTAGGTAATCATGCTTATGAATCAGTGTTTGGCGATGACCCTGCACTTTTAGGAGAAATGGTAGCCCACCGGCTAGAAGCCATGGGCCTTGATCCTGAAACAGTCGAATGGGATGCTTGGCGTGAAACTGACTCGGCACTCTGGACTATTTCTGCGAACTTCTCCATCCAGGGGCTCGGAGATTCTTCCATTGGCGATCCTCCCCCGGCGTTATGGACATACAAACTGCAATCGCAGCATCTAGAGAACGCCAACCGTTGGGCGCAAGTGCTCAGTGAATTCGGCCCTGCCGACTCTCCAGTAGCAGCCACGACACCTCGCAACCGTCTCAGCACGGTGACTGACGCGCCGTATAACGTCGAGTCTGACAGCTCAGCGAGCGATTCCCAACAGCACGCCGATCATGAGTCGCACGAAGAGCTGTTGGATGTATTACAGGCTCGGCGTGGACAACGCCTAGGCGTAGATGAAGAGTCGGATGACGAGTTGGCCGCCATGATCACCCGGGACGAGGAACCGGCTACACTACAGCGTCCAAAACTCGTGGTATCTCACGACGAAGACGATGTGGCTACCGATGACCAAGAGATGTCGGATTGGACCACCGAAATCGAAATCGCGTGGTCTGATGAGGATGCTGACGACCCTGCACGCTGGAATGGCCAAGAAGTCGTTGCGGGCCACTTCGAAGCTGATGACTCTGAACAGGATGACGAGTCGACAGACCAGCAGCTAGAAGGCCAGACTGATGTTTTCGACGATATGGGAGACGAGGACACCGCAGAAGCGCTCAAGACTACTGAGCCATCTGGCAAGTCTCGTCGACGTCCCACGGTGCCAAGCTGGGACGAAATTATCTTCGGGACTCGAAAAGATACCTAGGGCTTAAGGCTGGCGAAACAGTAGCCATGGTACCCGGACCTCGCTGGGCGTTGGTGCGCCATGATGTCCAACCATAGCGAAACTCTGAGGGGCCGCCCGACGCGCATCATACAGCGCGATAGGCGCATGGCTTGCGACAATAAGGTCGCCGATGCGTGGTCGGACACGGTCATCAACTGAACCAAACCACCCTGCAGCAATGGCTTCGTTTCGTGTGACAATCCAAGCCCGGTCACCAAATCGTTTCGTCCACTCTTCGTGGGTCTTGGCCCTCTCCGACTCTGATGCCTCAAGTTCAAAATGTAGTTGAACCATGCGCGGTTCACCCGCTGTATGCGCCACGTTGGCTATCAACTCTGCATCCTGGGAATAATCAATGCGATGGTCTTCTTCAATGTGCACCATGCCGTGATCTGCGGTCAGAGCAGCCAGCGTGCCAGCAGGTAATTTTCGTGTCATGCGTTTCATGTTGGAGTCAATTTCCTCTAATACTTCCAACCACTGACTCGACCCCGGACCATACTGATGCCCTGCTTTATCAAGCTCATTCACATACAAATAGACCAAAGCACCTGGTTGTTGTGCTTCAGCAGCGGCCCGGTTGAAGCGCTTCGCGAGGTGGTTCTCGCCAACAAACCGGGGCCCCTGCAGCGATGCTCTGGTCAACGCTGATGTTTCAAAAGCCGATAGCGATACGGCCACCGGCGCAATCTGGTGTTGTCCGGACTCGCGCTGTGCATTGAGCGCTTCAAAAACCGTGAGATTCGGTTGCCAAAGATCCGGGTCGGTCCGTTCATCCCAACCACCTAGTTGGTTTATCACCACGTCTCGATCCGGATCGTAGACATCGTAGCCGACTAAACCGTGTTCACCCGGTGCTAATCCCGTACCCAGAGATGACAAGCCAGCAGCGGTCGTTGATGGAAACACCGACGACATTTCGGTTTGTGCCGCAGATTGTTTCTGCATCACGCTACGCATACACGGCGCATGTGCTGCATACTGTTCTAGTTGCTCCAGTCCCAGACCGTCGACAAGCAGCAAAATAGCAGCGTTAGCCCGTGGGAGATCCAATGTATTGGGGATGTTTGCGCCCAGACTTGCGGCCATTGATGGCAGAACATGCGTCAGGTTGCGTTGTTGGTTGTATCCGGGGGGAACGGCCATTGTCATGTGGCATTCTCGAGTATCGCATCACGCAAGGTTCGGCTAAAGGCGAGGGCTTTGTTGACTGCTTGCTGTCCGTCAGCCTTGCCAGCAATGCGTAGTACTAAATCTTCTGTGATGCGGGTGCCCATATAACCATGATCGGCGTCGCAGTCTGGGTCATCACAGAGGTTGGGGACAAACTCCATGCGCGCACCACCGGCCCAGCTCAACACGAGGGTGACTTCCGACGGAGCTTCGCCTGGTTCGTAATGTTGGGGGTCATCATATCCGGTCGTCACGACGCAGGAGCCGATTTTTGACAGTGGCACGATCTCGGTGGCTACCGAAGCTCGTGGCGGTCCGCCTGGGACCTCATCTTGGAGGTCGTTTAAATGCAATGCGGCAAGGACGTTGCCGGAAGCTAGTACCAATACGGTGATATGACGATGCAGATCGTCATATCCAAAGTGCGTTTCGACGTGCACATAGTGCGATAGGATCTCACGATCACCTAACTGTTGAACCATGACGTCGGCAACAAGCTGTGGGTAGAACCCTGCACGTTCAATATCGAGGGCCAACTCGGTTGGCAGTACGGGCTGTGACATCTTAATGGGTTCTCGTCCTTTTTCACTAGTGAGTCAGTAACGCGCGACGTGCTGAATCCGTTCGCACGGCAGCATTTGCAATATAAATTTCAGCTTTGAGTACGGTGGTGGCACTCGACGCGGCGAGGAGAGGGTTGAAACGCAACCGTGCAACCTGTGGCAGGTCGTCTTTGAGCTGTGACACACGTGCCAGAAGGTCTTTTATGCCCTCGGTATCTACCGCTGGAATGTCACCGTAACCAAATAGTTTAGCTGATGCTTGCGGGGTCCGGATGAGACGTTCCAAATCCTGGTCAGATAGCGGTGGCACCACATGCACCCAATCGTCGAGCAACTCGACCGCATCCCCCGAAATACCGAAGGACAGCACCGGACCAACGAGCGGGTCTTCCACGGCCGCGACGATACAACCCTGTCCCGCCGGTGCCATCGCTTGAATTTCGATCGATGGGGAACCATATGGGGCCAGCACTTCACGCATCGACTCAATATTGGCACGCAGTGCTTCTGGGGTTTCGATATTCAGACGGACCCCGCCAAGATCCAGGCGGTGTCGCAGAATGGAATTGTCTGCCTTGAGGGCGACGGGGTAGCCAAACTCGTGTGCATAATCCAGTGCTTGTTCTGTACTTTGGAATCGCCGCGACGGCAGTACCCCGATCCCGTAGCATTCCAGCAACTCATCTGTTTGGGCACGAGTAAGTTTCACAAGCTCGGTGCCGGATGCATCTTCGGTCCACTCGGTGACCAATTCCTCGGCTTTGTACCGGTCGATATCGTCGTATTCGATCGCGATGCCTTGTTCGGCATCGCGCCAGGCACGATATTGGACAAGCTCGGATAAGACTCCCACGGCTCGTTCCGCAGAGGAGAAGATGGGGACACCATACTGTTTTGGTGCGACGTGCTCGATATCTGCATTTTCGTCTGGCAGAGGTGCACGCAGCTGTCCGTCGCCAATAATCGCTGTCGGTTTGAATTCCTGTTCCAAGACCGCGGTGAATGATGCCATCACGGTTACGTCGCTGTCACGCGTCACATCGCTAATCGCTCGAGCTAAGACCGTCGCGTCTCCTTCAGATTGGTACATGCCCGGCTGGATGAGCACGATGATCGCATCGGTGTGACCCGAGTTCATCGAAGCTGCGATCGCCTGGGTGACAGACGCTGCCATATCCTCCACGGACTGGTTGGTCTCAAGCGTTTGGACGTCTTGGGTCTTGACCACTTCCAAGCCTGCGCTGCGGGCATTTTCAACGGTGAGACGAGTGATCGCCGGAGCATTACCGATCACGGTGAGTCGCGGGCCGACCGGGACCGGTTGGCACGCCAGGACTTGCAAAATGTCCATAAGCTCGGTGTAGCTCTCGGTTTCAATGGCGCCGGCTTGGCGAAGCATAGAAGGCACTGTACCCCGCGGAGCTTCTGTGGTGCGGGTCGAGTGCCCCGGCGGGATGCGACGCCCCATACCGTGCGAGCGAGAGACCACCACCGGTTTTTTCCGAGCCAGCCGACGCACGATCCGGGAGAATTTCCTTGGGTTACCAAAGGACTCCAAGTAGACACCCACGGCACTGGTGTTGGCGTCATCCTCGAGATACTGCATCGCATCATTACCGGAGACATCAGCCCGGTTGCCCGCATTGATCATCGATGAGACACCAATGCCGCGCTGGTATGCGGCGGTAAACAACATGGCTCCAATCGGAGCTGATTGCGAAAATAAGCCGATCGATCCCTCATACGGCATGATCGGCGAGACCGAAGCATTGAGACGGATATCGGGGTCGGTGTTCATGATGCCTGCTGAGGCTGGACCGATCACCCGCATGCCATGGCGACGAGCAACTTGAACGACACGTCGTTGATCAACCAGCCCTTCTTCGCCGTCAAAGCCATCGGTTACGATCAGTAAACCTTTGACACCGTGCTCAGCGCAGTCTTGTACCACCGCGGGGATCTGCTCGTAGGGCACGGCAATCACCGCGAGTTCAACATGTTGCGGTACGTCTGCAAGGGACGCACGAGAAATCATTCCGGCGATTTCCAGCGCATCGTTATTAATGCCATAGACCGGGCCGGTATACCCGCCCTCAATAATATTTTCGATCAGTGCGAAGCCGATTGAGCCCCATTGCCTCGAGGCTCCGATGACAGCGATGGACTCTGGGCGCAGGAGTTCTGCAACGGACTGAGCTTCGGCGCGGTGCTCGCGTGATTCCATCACGGCGCGAACCCTGGCTGTCGGATCGATCGGGAATTCTACGAGGATCACGCCGTCTTCAAATGAGCGCGATGTTTCAAATCCGGCAGCCTGGAACACGGTCAACATCTTGCGGTTTTCGGGCAACACCTCAGCGGTAAAGGTCCGAATCCCATTTTCTCTGGCTGCAACGGCTAGGTGTTCCATGAAAATTGAGCCCAGACCACGCCCTTGGTGAGCATCAGCAATGTTGAACGCGACTTCTGCTTCTGTGCTGTCGCCAAGCCTGTCGTAACGCCCAATCCCCATGAGCTCATCGCCCAATAAAATAACGAATGCTACTCGGTCGACGTAATCAACGACCGTGAAACGCTCCAGCTCTTTAGCCGAAAGCTGGGACTTATAAGTAAAGTAACGGAAGTAGATAGAATCTTGGGATTGGCTTTCGTGCATCCTCTGCAACGCTTGGGCATCGTCCGCCGAAATTGGACGGAGTCGCGCAGTGGCGCCATCGCGCAAAAGCACATCGGCTTCCCAGTGGGCCGGATATGGGCGTTTGGTTTTCTGTTCAGCCATATAATTATCTTAATCCACAATCAGGTTATTGGAACCACGTGACGGGAAAGGTCAGATGTCAAAACGTTCAAAACAAAGGTCTTCTGCCAATGCCGGTACTGCCATAGTACCCATTGAAGATCAGAACATTGTCGACATTGATGTCGCCTCCGAAATGGAGCATTCCTTTTTGGAGTATGCCTACTCGGTGATCTATACGCGTGCACTCCCCGATGCACGCGACGGGCTCAAGCCCGTGCAGCGGCGAATCTTGTACATGATGGACCAAATGGGCCTCACGCCTGATAAGGGGCACGTCAAATCTGCTCGCGTCGTGGGTGAAGTCATGGGCAAGCTCCACCCGCATGGCGATTCGGCTATCTATGATGCGATGGTGCGTCTGGCCCAAGACTTTAACCTGCGCCTACCGTTAGTTGACGGTCATGGAAACTTCGGTTCCGTTGATGATGGGCCCGCCGCGTCCAGATATACCGAAGCCAAGATGTCTCAGGCTGCGCTGGCGATGACGGCGAACCTGAACGAAGATACGGTTGATTTCGAACCGAACTACGACAACCAGATGCAGCAACCCACGGTGCTGCCGGCGGCGTTCCCAAACCTGTTGGTCAACGGCGCAGCCGGCATTGCGGTGGGGATGGCCACCAATATGGCCCCGCATAATCTGCGTGAAGTCATTGCAGCTGCCCGGCATTTGATTGAGAATCCGGAGGCTGATACCAAAGCCCTCATGAAGTTTGTGCCGGGGCCAGATTTGCCGTCGGGGGCGCGAATCGTGGGGCGTGATGGCATCAAGGAAGCCTATGAAACCGGCCGAGGTCGGTTCACTATGCGTGCCACGGTGGATGTGGAACAGGTCTCGGCTCGCCGAACCGGCTTGGTCGTGACTGAACTGCCCTACGGCGTCGGGCCGGAACGTGTCATCGACCGGCTCAAAACCGGAGTGAACACCAAAAAGATCACTGGCATCGCCGACGTCATGGACCTCACCGACAGAAACCACGGGCTGAAACTTGTCATCGAGTTGAAATCCGGCTTCAATCCACAGGCTGTGCTGGCACAGTTATATCGGCACACACCCCTGGAAGAAAACTTCGGTATTAATAACGTAGCCCTGGTCGAGGGTCAACCCCAAACACTTGGGTTGAAGGATCTCCTCGCGGTGTATGTCGACCATCGCTTGACAGTGGTCCGGCGCAGAACGGCCCATCGTCTTGGCAAGCGCAAAGACCGTTTACACCTGGTTGAAGGTCTGTTGTTGGCGCTCGTCGATATCGATGAGGTCATTGAGATCATTCGCACCTCAGACGATACCGCGGCCGCGCGTGAACGATTGATGTTGGTCTTTGACCTGACCGAAGTGCAGGCCAACCATATTCTCGAACTCCGGTTACGTCAGCTGACCAAGTTTTCTCGGTTGGACTTAGAAACAGAACGCGATGATCTGATCGACGCAATTGAAGCACTCGAAGCAATCCTGAGTTCGGATGCCAAACTGCGCGAAACAGTCTCCAATGAGCTCGCCGACGTTGCTGAACAATACGGGGATGCACGGCGTACCAAGTTGGTGAAATCTGAGGAACTCGCCCCGGCGGTGACTGCTTCATCGTCGAAGGCTGAACGCGCGGCCGCCGCATCTGCACTCTTGGTGCCAGATGAGCCATGCTGGGTCATCCTGTCAGCGTCAGGCAAGCTGCTCCGGACGAAAGACCGGACCCCACTCAGCGCAGCGGGTAGACGACGGCGTCACGACGTGTACACCTCGGTTGTGGCTACCAGCGCCCGCGGTGAGGTAGGCGCCCTCACCGATGCGGGTCGCTTGATCAGGATCAACGCCGTCGATATCCCGGCGTTAACCGAGGCCACGGCTACTCCTACGCTGACCGATGGGGTGCAGGCGACCGAATTTGTAACCTTGGAACGGGGCGAAAAGCTCGTCGCGATAGTGCCGCTCAATCAGGTGTTGGCACTTGGTACGCGCAACGGTGTGGTCAAACGCGTCCGGTCTGATGATTGGCCGTTGAATCAAGATGATTTCGATGCCATCACGCTCAAAAACGATGACAAAGTCGTGGGCGCCGAGGTAGCGGCCAACGACAATGATCAGCTGGTGTTTATTACCAACTCTGGTCAACTCCTTCGATTCGCCGCAGCCCTGGTGCGTCCACAGGGTCGATCCGGCGGTGGCATTGCGGGGATGAAACTCGTTGAGGGCGACCAGGTGCTGTCGTTCACGGTGACACCGGTACAACAGCTTGACGATGCAGTCGTGGTGACGATCACCGAGACCGATCAGGACATGCTGGATTCTGCACCGACCGCAAAAGTCACCAAACTCGAAGCATTTGCTGCCAAGGGTCGCAATACCCAGGGGATGCGAGCGCACCGACTGCTCCGAGGAGAACTGGGGTTGTCCCTTGCGTGGGCGGGTGCACAACCGCTGGCGTCCACGACGGGCGGCGTGTCGCGTGCTCTGCCCCGAGAATATGCAGATCGTGATGGGTCTGGCGTCATGCTGGATTCGGCGATCGGTGTGATCGGCCACGGTGGCTCGCCAGTGCTCGAGGATTCCGAAGACACCACCCAGGAATCTGAAACCGATTAGAGCAGGATGGGTTTGCCTGCCGTGGCGAATCGCTGGTCGTGTGTGACCATCACGGTGATCTTGTCGGCGAGTGCCTGTTTGAGATCGGCGATCAGCTCGGCTGCCTCATCCGCGCCCAGGTGTGCTGTTGGTTCGTCGAGCAGCACCACGTGAGCATCTGCCAGTAACGCTCTGGCGACTGCGACACGCTGACGCTGGCCACCGGAGATAAAGTGTCCCGATGGTCCCAACCGGGTGTCCAGTCCCTGTGGTGTTTGCGCAAGCCATGCTGCGAGTCCGACTGTGTCAAGGACGTTGATCAGCTCGGTATCGGTTGGTCGGTGTGCTGGATCGCGGGCAAGCGCAAGATTGGAGCGCAGCGTGGAGTCGAACAGGTAGGCCTCTTGTGGACACCAGGCAACGTGTTGCAGGGCGGTATGTTGATCCTGCTCATGGGCAGTGACGCGGTAGGTGCCGGATGCGGGCTCCAAGAAACCAAGCAGTAGGGCCAGCAGGGTGGATTTACCAGCTCCTGACGGGCCGGTGACCACCACGAAGTCACCCGTGGTTGCCTCCATGGAGAGTTCGTTGAGCACCGCTGGCCCGTATTGACCGTAGGATACGGTGACATCATCGAGCTCAACCGCTTCCACGCCTTCACTGTCACCTTGTTCGACTGTGACCCACTGTGCCGTATGCTCAGCGCGTTCGTTCAACAGCGGCAGCAGTTTCCCCAGTTGGTGCGTGAGCGTACGAGATTCCTGCGCCGCCTGGCTAAACAGCCCGAACGGTTCTGCCATGGCCAGCATGAGCATGACCACCAGGGCGGTATTGGGCGCTGAGATGCCGTTGGTGATGCTGACCCACATCGTCTGGACGGCTGCCCAGCCAGCAATTAACGAGGTGAGCCCCTCGCCGAGTCCTGCGGCCAGTGCATTGCGCTTCAGCGGCGCGGTATTGCGTAGATCGGTTGCCACAAAATCGTTGGCAACACGGTTGCCCATACCATTGCCGGAAATATCCGCAGCCGAGCTAAACAATCGCGATGTGGAACGCACAAGACCGGTGCGGTGATCGGCCAAAGCCGTCGTGGTGTTCGCATCGACAATACGTACTACCAATGGCACCACCACGAACGCCGCGACCCCTGCGAGCGCTGCTGGCCACCAGGCACCAGGCGCCATAAACGCAACAATGCCTGTGGCCGCAGCCCAGGTGATCACAGCAGCCGGTATCGGCACGATCACCCTCGGTACCGCATCACGTAACTGGTCAACATCCGAGATGAGCACAGACAGTGCACCACCGGAGCGTGTCAGCTTATTCCATTGAGTCGCTTGGGAACCCAGCGCATCCCAGACCCGTAAGCGAATACGGTTTGCCCAGGACAATACGGCGTCATGAACGGCAAGACGTTCGGCATACCGAAATACTGCACGGCCAATACCAAAGAAACGCACCCCGACAATCACGGCGAGCAAATACAAGATGGGTGGTTCATAGGATGCTTGGACAATGAGCCACCCGGATATGGCAGACAGCAACGCCGCAGCCAGAAGGGCTGCCACGGCCCACGCAATACCCCCGAGGAATTTTGGTTCCTTCAACGGCAGGAACCGAATCCAATCACGCAAGCGAACTTTTGCGACGGGTGGCTCTGGTGCAGCGTGCATCGCGTCCGACGCAGGCTTCGCCGGAGCCTGTGCATCATCGGCTGGAACCGTCGCGGCTTGTGTTGTCGCGACGGTGTTGCCAATCAGATGATCGGCGTCGCGGTGGATGAGACGATCGTGTGATGCCACCAGCAACATCACCTCAAGATGCCGGCCATTTGGCAAATACCCGTGGGCAAGGTCTTTCAACACGCTACGAATTAACGATGCGGACGCGGCATCCAGATGCGCCGTGGGCTCATCCAGAACCACGAGCCATGCACCAGCTGTACCCTCGGTGACACTGGCCGACAACAACCGCGCCAGCACCCTGGCAAAACCAAGACGGCGCCGCTCCCCCGGGGATAATTCATCAATGTGACGGTCTTGCATGTTCGGCAAGCCTGCGTGTTCCAGTGCCTGCTGCGTCAACAGAGCCAACTCGTCAATATGTTCGAAGGCGGGAGGATCGTCGACAGTACTGCAGATCACCAGCTCCAGTTCGTCAGCCACTGTCTGCGCTACGAATGTAGGATGCTGACTCAAATATGCGATACGGCGTGATCTAAGGCCTGACACACTGCCAGTAAAGACGGCTTCACCGTCGGCAAGCAGCCCCGCAGTCGCAGCCAACAGTGTCGATTTGCCGGAACCTGACGAGCTACCAAGCACGGTGAACTGTCCCGGGTACATGGTCAGTGAAAAGTCTTCGAGGACTGGTTCCAACACTTCCACCTCGTACTGGGGCAGATAGTCTTCGTCAGTCTCCCCTTGCGTCTGTGCCGCAGCCTTCTGAGCTTGCGCGAACTGCTCGGGAGTCAGATATTCAGGGCCTGTGTATTTTTCCTCAGGAATCTCGTGCAGTGCCTTGTAGCTGATCGTGACGTTGTTGAAGGCCACCACATCATCCGTAGCGTCATCAGTGTCCAAACCGGTGGCCATGGACTGGGGTACGGACTGATTGATCTGTGCTTTGGCACGTTTCAGTGCGGCAATCCCATCTTCTGAAGCGTGGAATGCCGAGCCGATATCGCGGAAGGGCAAATACACTTCAGCCGCTAGGGTCAAGACCATAATGCCGGCGTAGAGCTCCATGGAACCGTTGACGAGGCGAACGCCGATAAACACGGCAATAATGGCCACCGACAATGTGGAAATGAGTTCGAGCGCGAGACCGGACATGAATGCTGCTTTGAGTGTGTTCATGGTCGTTTTTTGATAGTCGTCGGAAACCTTTTGTAAGGCTTTGCGTTGCACCCCGGCGCGACGTAGTCCAATAAGGACGGGCAGGCCGCGGGCCAATTCCAACAGGTGGTGCGATAATTTGTTCAGCCCACTGGCCGCTTCATCGACCCGGTGTTCTGTGAAGCGGCCAATCAAGATCATAAACATTGGGATCAGCGGGATGGTCAGCACCAGTACAGCCGCACTGACCCAATCGTGGAACAAAATCCAGACGCCCAACCCCAGCGGGATGACGATTGCAGAGACCAACGAGGGTAAAAAGTCGGTGTAGTAGTCGTCGAGACCATCCAGACCGTTGGAGGCCAGCACGGTGTCTTGGCCGGCTCGTTCTGCATGCGCGCCAGCAGCAGCAAGCCGGTGTCGAACAAGTTGTTCTCGCAGATGTTCTTTCTCCCCCAGCGCTGCCCGCGTCGCGAAGACCTGCTGGCCCCATTGGGCTGCACCACGCAGTATCGCACCACCAAAGCCCAACGCCAAGGTGATTATAAACTCGGTACTGGTGGCATACTCCACGAGCGATTCAATGAGCCCCGGTGCCGTTCGCGGTGAGTTGAATAGCAACTGCAACAATTGTGCTGCGTCAGAAGCCGGCAGTGCAGCAGATAAATGAGCGATGCCTCTGGCCAATGACGTCGCGATGAGTATCCAACCGACGAGTTTGGCCACGGCGAGAAAACCGAGCCCGACCAAGGCTCGACGGCCGACTGTCGATGTGGGGAGTTCAGGGATCAAACTGGCGTCACCACAGCGGATTCAGGAATATGGTGTTCCCCTAGGCGCTGACGGAACATCCAATAACTCCAGGCGCTGTAGGCCAGCACCAACGGCAAGAAGATCGCGGTCACCACGGCCATGATACTCAGCGTGTACTCCGACGACGACGAGCTCGTCACCGTCAGGTTATAAGCTTCATCGATGGTCGAGGGCAAGACGTTTGGGTACAACGAGGTGAAGATGGCCCCGACTCCGAAGACGATAAATATCACCATGCCGGTAAATGTCAGGCCTTCCATCCGACGTGCGGAGCACGCCCAAGCCAAAGCCAGTCCAAGGACCGCGACCGCCAACATTGCCCACGACATGGCTTTCGGATAGCGAAGTACAACCAGCACCGCCCATAGTGCCGCAGGCAGTAGATAGATGGGCAAATACCGTCGAAGTTGCCTATTGCCCGCCTCGCGTGGTGCGCCCAGGGTTTTCAGCGACAAAAACGCCCATCCCTGGGCCAAGGAGATGCCGACAACGGCCAGTCCACCCAGGATGGCCCAGCCGTTGAGCCACGCGAACGGTCCGCCGACCCGGTCGCCAAATTCGTCCAGCGGGAGCCCCGTGGTCGTCAAGGCAAGCATCGCACCGATAGCAAATGCTGCCACGAAGGACCCGCCGGCCATCGCCCAGGTCCAGAGGTTGCGTGTCATTTGGCTCTGGGCCTTGCCACGGTATTCGATGGACACTGCACGCAGGATAAGCGCCACTAATGCCAGTGTCAGCGGGATGTAGAGCCCGGCAAACATCGAAGCGTACCAGTGTGGAAATGCCGCGAAGGTTGCTCCGGCTGCGGTGACCAGCCAGACTTCATTGCCATCCCAGACGGGCCCGATGGAATTGAGTAGTACGCGGCGTTGGGATTCGTTTTTTGCCCACCCGGTCATCAGCATGCCGACACCGAGGTCGAAACCGTCGAGGACGAGGTAGCCGATCCACAGCACAGCAATGAGGATGAACCACAACGTTGGAAGAAACTCCATGATGGCGTTTTACCTTTCTGTTCCTGTTGCTCTCCACCGCATTAGTACGCGAAGGACAACACGTCTGAGGATGGTTTGTCGTGGTCGTCGTCATCGTCTTCATCTGCCAACAGCTCCGGCATTCCGGCGGGGTGACCACCTCTGATGTAGCGGACCAGCAGCACGATTTCGACCACCAATAGCAAGGCATAGATCAGCGTCAGGGCAACCAACGAGAAGATGATTTCTTCGCCGGAGACGCCCGGGGAGACCGCGGCGGCGGTAAATTGCCAGACCTGGTCGACTCCGGCGAGGTCAAGGTTCGGGGCGACGGTGAAGGGCTGTCGGCCCATCTCCGTGAACACCCAACCCGCTGAGTTTGCGGCAAACGGCGCGAGTATCGATAGCCAGGCCATGTTCATCAGTGTCTTATCATGTGGCACCGTCCCCTTGCGTCCAATCCACAGACCGATGCCAGCCGCCAAGGCAGCAATACCGCCAAAGGTGATCATGGCTCGAAAGCCCCAGTAGGTAACTTCCATAATGGGCAGATATTCGATTTCGGAACCGGCGCGTTCGCCATAGCGTGGATCGTCTGGCAAATGCGTCCCAAATTGCTCTTCATATTCCGGTATCAAGCTATTGACGCCTTCCACCGGAGTGGAAAAGTCGTTATGCGCCAAGAAGGAGAGCAGACCTGGAATTTCGAAAACCCCCACGACATCGTCGCAGGTTGTGGCACCTTCACCATCGCGGCCGGCCACCGACAAGACAGAAAAGCCGGTGCCGTCGTGACACGCAGCTTCGGCTGCGGCCATTTTGAGGGGTTGCTGTTCAATCATCATTTGTGCCTGGGCGTGACCAGTAAATGCTGTTCCGAGAAACGCGACGATGGCCACCCAGCCGCCCCATCGGAAGGAGGACCGCCATCCTTTGTAGTCGATTTCGTCGCGACCTTTCGACCCGTTAGAGCCAACGACGACGTAACCGTTGTCATCTACGGTATCGATGCCTTCTTTGCGTCGCTTCCACAGGTGATACCACGCAATACCAAGCAGCATCGACCCCGCGACGGCCAGAGCACCGAAGATGGTGTGCGGAAAGTGCACGAGCAGCGTGGGGTTGGTCATGACCGCCCAAAAATCGACCATCTGTGCGCGACCATCGACAAATTCCACACCGACCGGATGTTGCATGAACGAATTGGCAGCGAGGATAAAGTACGCAGAGACGACTGATCCGATCACTGCCAGCCACAGTACAGTTAAGTGTACCCGTGGGCGCACGCGTCCCCAACCGAAGACCCAAACACCGATAAATACGGATTCAAGGAAGAACGCAATGAGGGCTTCCATGGCCAACGGGGCACCAAAGACATCGCCGACGAACCGAGAGTACTCGCTCCAGGCCATACCGAACTGGAACTCTTGAACCAAGCCTGTGGCAACACCCATGATGAAGTTAATCATGAAGATCTTGCCCCAGAATTTCGTCATTCGCAGGTACTGTTCTTTACCGGTTCGATGCCAGGCGGTCTGCATTGTCGCCAGGACAATCCCCAAACCAATGGTGAGTGGCACCATGAGAAAATGATAGACAGTGGTAATCCCAAACTGCCACCGGGCAACCTCAAGAGGATCCATGAAGGGTCCCTCCTCACCAGCGCGTTCAACGCCGATGCTCGACATTCATCGTCGCGACACACATACTTCTACACGACGTAGAACTCATCTTACCCACACTTCTACGCAATGTAAAAATTCAGACTGGCTCGCGCTAGAATAACTATTCAACAGATACCGACTTGCTGAGTATCGCGTCAGCCACTCACACCACGCGAAGACTCTTGAACGAAGAAGGGGCCGCATTGGGCGAACTCGAACAGGCGATCATGGAACTCCTCTGGGATTCAGCACAAGCGCTGACCGCAAACGAAGTGCGTGATACGTTGGCTGCCCGCCAGGACAGTGAACCGGCCATCACCACCGTGCTCACGGTGCTTGGACGCCTCAACAAAAAAGGGTTTGTCACCAAGGACTCGTCCCGACGCCCGCATGAGTTCACTGCAACGACCAGCCGCGAAGAACACACTGTGCAACTGCTCAATGATGTCCTCGGATCGGCCGTCGATAAGCACGCCGTCTTAGCCCGTTTCATCGGCGGCATTGACGCCACTGATGCACAGCAAGTGCAACGTCTCCTACAGTCTCGCGACATTTAGGGCTGCCATGCACGGAGGCATATGCTGACCCCGTATCTGCTCGCACTGCTTGCCGTGTTACTCGCGTGGCCTGTGCCGATGTGGCTACAACGCGCGAAGTGGCCATCACGCGCGCCCGGGGCCACGTCAGTCCTGTGGCAAGCAATTGGCCTGAGTGGCGGTCTCGCACTGGTGAGCGCTCCGCTGACCTGGGGATTGCAGCCCTTTGGAAGTGGCATTCTGACCGCAGGCAGCAAATTGCTGCAGGTTCTTCTCAGCGATGGGATAGCAGGGGTCTTCAACGACCCCCGCTGGGAACCACTTGGATTGGCCGCCGTCACCCTGAGTGGCATACTTTTTGGCCACCTGACCCTCGTGCTGCTCCACACGACTTTCACGACCTTTCGCCAGCGGAAAAAACACCGAGAATTCGTGGAACTGCTCTCTGCTTCCCTCCAAGAACATGACCACGGATTAGATCAGACTTCACAGACGGCCAACAACACTCGTGTACTACCGGTTGAGCACCCGTTGGCGTATTGTCTTCCCGCGGCCCAACAATCCATCACCGTCGTGTCGCGGGGTTTATTGAACCAGTTGTCCGCAGAGCAACTGTCTGCGGTGTTGACACATGAATCCGCCCACCTCACTCAACGCCACGACCTTTTGCGGCTGGTGTTCCAAGCCTGGCACAAAGCAGTGCCATGGTTTCCTGCCACCAGCGTCGCCGTTGACGAAGTCACCGAGTTGACCGAAATCATGGCCGACGACGTCGCCCTGACACAGCATCAAACCCGTGATCTTACCTCTGCGTTGGCCCATACCTTAGAACAACAAGCACAAGATACCGGTCAGCAGATGGCGCCCCATCACCAACACCCCGCACAGGTCGCGTCACGGCGTTTAAGACGACTCATTGGACCAAGAAGACCGCTGGGTTCATGTAGAGTTAGCCTGGTTATAATCCTGTCTGGTCTCCTCGTGATCGGGCCTGCGTTCATCAGTCTGGTGTGAGCCCGCCAGAGCAAGAGTCCACTCAGGGCGAAACTATGCTGGGAGGATACGATCTGTACCTCGAATCGCGTGACTGCAAAAACCGCGCTAGGCTGGGTCGTTATGACAAGTCAAGTAATTGGAGCATAGCTACCAATTGTGAACGCGAATAAACAGAAATGGACAGTCCAACGTGAGTTCTAATGCGGTTTCAATTCACCACAACGCGGCATTACTTTCTGTGGTAGAAGTGACCGCTCCGGTGGAAGTCACCTCTGACATGATCGACGATCGACTCGCATCCGTACTCAAACGTCTGCGTCTCCCCAATCGTCTCCTGCAACGTGTCGCTGGCGTTCGTGCACGACGTATGTGGGAAGACCCGCAAGATTACGTAGCTGGCGCGGCCCAGGCCGGCGTAAAAGCCCTGGCCGAAGCCGGTATTGCCCCGGATGCTGTGGGGCTACTCATCAACACCTCGGTCACCCGAACCGAACTAGAGCCTGCCGTTTCTGTACAGATCCATGACTCGATGGGTCTGGCCCCATCGGCTACCAATTTCGATATCACCAATGCGTGCCTCGGGTTTGTCAACGGCATGGATCTTGCCTCAACGCTCATTGATGCAGGCCAGATCGACTACGCCGTCGTCGTGGCTGGTGAAGATGCGAAACAAGTTCAAGAATCCACCCTACGCAACCTGTTGTCGGATAAAACCACCCGCGACAATTTCATGCAGCAGTTTGCTTCCTTGACGCTGGGGTCGGGTGCTGCAGCAGCCGTCCTTGGACGAGCAGATAAGCATCCTGAAGGCCACCGCATTCTGCGAGGCGTCACCCGTGCAGGAACGCAACATCACCAGTTGTGCCAGGGTGGCCACAACGGTATGTACACCGATTCTGCTGGGTTATTAGAAAATGGGCTGGAATTGGTCATGGACGCTTGGAACGATACCCCAGCCGACTGGAACTGGCGCAGCATGGATCGCTACATCACCCACCAGGTCTCCCAAATGCACACCGATGCCATCATTAAATCTGCCGGCATCGACCGCAAAAAGATACCCACAACGTTCCCTGAGCTGGGCAATATCGGCCCAGCTGCCCTCCCCATCACGCTCGCGCGTGAGTTGGATTCATTCACAGTCGGTGACCGGGTGCTCACGATGGGAGTCGGCTCCGGTTTGAACGTCGCAATGCTAGAAATAGAGTGGTGAACTCCTCCCCCATGATCTCTCCTCAACCGGCACAATACCCTCACTCAGTTGTTGATCCTGTGAAACTGCCGGGGTGGGATCCTCGGTGGTCACGACTCGTCGATGCGGTCACCATTGATGGAACTCGACAGTTCCACGTGCTGGACAACGGTCCTGCGCTTGAGGAATTGGGCTTCTCAGCTGACGATGTCGACGCCATCATCGTCGCCGTCCATGGAAATCCAACCTGGTCGTATCTTTGGCGGGGAGTCGCTCAAGCCGGTATCGATGCCGCCAAGGAAACTCTTGATCTCGGTTCCGGTGCTGGACGTGCACCCATCATTCGAGTGATCGCACCAGACCAATTGGATATGGGTTTCTCCCAACGACTTGGCCACACTGAGCTGCCCTCTGCTAAAGGTCAAGATACAACGTATCGAACGCTGGACCAGCGCATATTCGACCTTGATGCCGTCCTTGCAGCGCTGCTTGATCCGGAGCCGCAAGTGCCGTTGTTTACGCTCGGACACGATTGGGGCGGCGTTGTAACGCTTGGCTGGGCAACGCATCATACGATTCGCGAGGCAGGTTCCGGCCTCGACCCAGCCGGCATGATCACGCTGAATACTGCCGTCTGGCACGACGAGTCCCAACCCATTCCAACACCATTGCAAGCCGCTCTGGCAGGTCCGCTGCTAGCTGGCTCCACTGTCGTTACACCCGCGTTCTTAGACACCACACTTGCGCTTGGCAATCCCGCACTCTCTACCGCAGTGAAAAACGCGTATAAAGCACCGTACGCGGATCATACCCGCCGCGCAGGCATTGGTGGTTTCGTCGCGGACATTCCCGCCAGCACAACACACCGCTCTCGTAAGGCGTTACGACGGGTCGCTGACGGCGTAGCCGCGACAGAGAAACCTGCGCTGCTCTTATGGGGCGCCAAGGATCCAGTGTTTCTGGACCGGTATCAACATGACCTGTTGGAACGTCTCAACAACGTGCAAATACACCGTTATGATACTGCCGGCCATCTCCTAGCTGAAGATCGCAATATCGCCGAGCCCATCCTTGGCTGGGTCCGCCAACAGCTCGACGGTGATACCCGACCTGCACCCGATGTGAACGCTTCTCGCGGTTCAGTAGCCGTGGGGCAATACGCCCCACTCTGGGAGTTCCTCGACCGCTGGACTGACTCATCGAAGAAGGCCATGGTCGACATGACCGCCACGGATGCACACGGCAAGCCTTTTGAAGTGTCTTGGTCCAAGCTCTCTTCAATCGTCAATGCGATGGCCATTGGGCTCCGTGCTGCGGGGATGCGCCCCGGCGACCGCGTGTCGATGCTAGTTGAACCAGGCCGAGACCTCACCGCGGCGCTCTATGCTGTCCTACGCGTCGGCGGAGTAGCCGTCGTCACCGATGCGGGACTGGGCGTGGCAGGTATGACTCGAGCAATCAAATCTGCAGCACCGCGATGGATCATTGGCGAAACACCCGGTATCACGTTGGCTCGCGCAACGAACCTCCCGGGCAAGCGTCTCAGCGTTCGCACAATGAGTCCCGTCGCGCGCAAAGCCCTGGGGCTGAGTGGCTCCATGTACGGTTTTGCCACGAAATATGCTGGCCAAACATACCAGGAAGAGGCCACGCATCCTGATCCAGCACCGGCAGACGATGCAGCAATCCTGTTTACCTCCGGTTCTACAGGGCCGGCAAAAGGGGTCCGATATACCCACCAAAAATTGTCCGCTCTTACCCAGCGCCTGCAATACACACTCAACGTCGAACCTGGTTCAAGCCTGTTGGCTGGCTTTGCACCGTTTGCGCTCCTTGGTCCCGCCATTGGTGCTACATCGGTGACACCGAATATGTCGGTCACCAAACCGGCAACGCTCACCGCCACTGCGCTGGCTGATGCCGCCATCGCCGGGGAGACGACCATGATCTTTGCTTCACCCGCAGCGCTACGCAATGTCGTGGCCACCGCACACGAACTACGTCACACACAACGTACTGCATTGGAAGGCATCTCGATGTTGTTATCAGCCGGCGCGCCAGTACCCGTGCCCCTGATGGACGACGTTCTGGAACTGGTACCAAATGCTGAGTTCCACTCGCCTTACGGCATGACCGAATCCTTGCTCATCTCGGATATCGATCACCACACTCAGCGGGCTTTAGGCGACCGGAATGACCGCGGCGTTTGTGTCGGCAAGCCTCTGGACGTCGTGCGTGTGGCAATGGCACCGTTGGATTTTTACGGTCGACCATCCGACACCATCCTCGAAGGGGATGAAGCGGTCGGCCACCTAGCAGAGATCGTCATTTCGACACCCCATATGCTGGCCGGTTATGACAAGCTGTACAACACCAACCGCCAAACACGAGTCGACACGGTGGATGGCCTACAGTGGCACCGTACCGGCGATATTGGCCATCTCGACGAAGACGGGCGGCTATGGATTGAAGGCCGTACCCATCACATCGTGACCCCACCAACCGGGGTGCTTGGTCCAGGCGGGCCGGAAGACGATATCCAGCGGCTATCCCAAGTGAGCCGGGTAGCCATCGTGGGAGTCGGGCCCGTCGGCACACAGGCGATCGTTGCCGTCATCGAGCCAACGGATCAGTCAATCAAGCCTGGACTCGCGCCGACCGACCTTACCGATGCAGTGCGTGCAGCCACCGATGTTGACATTGCTGCCGTGCTAATCACCGATGATGTCCCGGTTGATATTCGACATAATTCAAAGATAAACCGCCCACTCCTAGCCGACTGGGCTGAACGCGTGTTGGCCGGTGGAAAGGTGACCGGAACAAAATGACCACTACCCGCGACACGTTTGAGTACCACACCGCGAACTTCACCGGCTACAACGTGCTCGTCACCGGCGCCTCCGGTGTTTTGGGCTTTGGGGTTGCACAAGCACTCGTGGCAGCCGGTGCCAATGTCACCGTCCTACAGCGGTCTGCGTCGGGTCTGACAGGGGTTCGTGAGATTCGTGGCTCCGTCACCGACGCTGACGATGTTGCCAAGGCCGTTGACGGTGTGGACTCTGTTATCCACATCGCAGCCAAAGTCTCCGTCTCGGGCCCACTGGCCGACTACGAACACGTGAACATCGAGGGGACCCGAACTCTGCTGCACGCAGCCCAAAACGCTGGCGTATCCCGTTGGGTCCATATCTCATCGCCCTCCGTGGCTCACAGCGGTGATTCAATTATCGGAGACGGAGCTGGCGCCGCTGATACACAAGCTGCCCGCGGACACTATGCGGCAACGAAGGCTGCCGGCGAGTTACTAGCTTTAGCAGCAGACTCTCCAACATTTCGCGTCTTAGTGCTGCGCCCGCATTTGATGTGGGGCCCAGGCGATACTCAGTTGACCGAGCGCATCATTGATCGTGCCCGTCAAAACCGCCTCCCCCTGCTTGATGGCGGCACTGCACTGGTAGATACGCTGTTTCTGGTCAATGCGGTGGAAGGCATTATTGCAGCACTCGAAGCCGTCGACACCACCCGCGGTGAAGCGTTGGTGCTCACCAACGGTCAACCCCGCCCGATCGGTGAGATGATCCGTCGCATTGCTGTTGCCGGTGGTGCCAAAGAGCCGACCCTTGATCTCCCTTCGGGCGTGGCCAAGGCAGCTGGCAGCATCATTGAAGCTGTGTGGGACGCGGAAAAACGCGGAGACGAACCACCGATCACGCGATTTTTAGCCGAACAGATGTCAACGGCCCACTGGTTTGATCAACGCCGCACACATCACGTACTGCAGTGGAAACCCCGCATCTCCTTGGACAAAGGGTTCCAACTCACCACGCAGTACTACCGTCACTAGACGTCAATCTCCTCACGGTCGAGTTCTTCGGCCCCGGAGATAATAAAGTCGCGGCGTGGGGCAACGTGTCGTCCCATCAACAATTCGAAGATCTCTTCTGCTTTCTCGAACTCTTCAATATTGACTCGACGTAAGGTGCGTTGTTTCGGATCCATCGTAGTTTCAGCTAACTGGTCCGCGTCCATCTCGCCGAGTCCTTTGTAGCGTTGAATTGGCTCTTTGATACGGCGCTGCTCGGATTCCACCCGTGCCAGCACATCGTGCAATTCCTGCTCAGAGTACGTATAGACGATCTCATTCGCCTTTGCGCCGGGGTTGATGATTTCCACCCGGTGTAGCGGTGGCACGGCTGCATAGACGCGCCCCGCTTCAACCATCGGACGCATATACCGGAAGAACAGTGTCAGCAAAAGTGTCCGAATATGTGCGCCGTCCACGTCAGCATCGGTCATCAGGATAATTTTGCCGTAGCGAGTCGACTCGAGATCGAAGCTTCGACCAGAGCCACCACCCACCACTTGAATCAGTGCTGAGGCCTCCGCATTATTGAGCATCTCCCCCACAGAGGCTTTTTGTACGTTGAGAATCTTCCCTCGAATTGGCAAAAGGGCTTGATAGTCAGAAGATCGTGCCAATTTAGCTGTTCCCAGTGCGGAGTCGCCCTCCACAATAAACAATTCGGAGTTTTCGACATCCGTGGACCGGCAGTCTGCCAACTTAGCCGGCATGGAAGATGTTTCAAGAGCTGTCTTGCGACGCTGGTTTTCCTTGGTCGTGCGCGCCATGATGCGCGATTTCATCTCGGCAACGATTTTTTCTAACAGACCATCGACCTGTTGTTTAACCCCACGTTTGCGCGACTGCAAGATCTCAGTCAGTTGGTCACCAACAACCTTCGAGACAATCTGTCGAGCTGCAGGTGTGCCAAGCACCTCTTTGGTTTGGCCTTCGAACTGCGGCTCAGCCAGGCGCACGGTGACAATTGCCGTAAGCCCCGCCAGAATGTCGTCTTTTTCGACGCGGTCATTACCTGCTTTGAGGCGTCTGGCGTTGGCTTCAATCGTTTTTCGGAAGACCCGGGTGAGTGCTTGTTCGAATCCTGTGTTATGTGAACCACCCTTTGGGGTGGCGATGATGTTCACAAAACTTTGCACTTTGGTGTCATAGCCAACATCCCAGCGCAGGGCGACATCCACCTCACAAGTACGTTGCACATCCTGCATTTGTGCTTGACCAGAACTATCGAGCACCGGCACACGTTCAGTAAAGTTGCCCTCACCGTGTAACCGCCACACATCTGTGACGGGGTTAAGCTGCGATACGTGATCTACGAATTCAGCAAGCCCACCGTCGAATTGAAAAACCTCTTCGTGCGGTCCATCTTCACCGGCCGTACCTGCTAAGCGGCGCTCATCGCGAATCGTAATCCGTAGTCCCGGGATCAGAAATGCTGTCTGACGGGCGCGTTGTTCGAGTTCTTGATAAAGGAACGCGGCATCAGGTGTGAAGACCTGTCTATCGGCCCAGTAGCGAATCGTTGTGCCAGTGGTGCCACGTTTTGCTTTACCGACAACAGGGACTTCTTCCCCTGTCTCGAGTGTTTCGAACGGAGCATCTGGGCGTGGCTTTCCCTTGTCTTGAAAAAGTCCCGACTTCCCACGTTTGAAACTTAACTGGTGGACTTTTCCACCACGGGTCACTTGGACGTCTAAACGTTCCGAGAGGGCGTTAACCACAGCTGCGCCAACTCCGTGGAGCCCGCCTGCGGCTGCGTAGGAGTCAGAGCTAAATTTGCCGCCAGCGTGCAGTTTTGTAAACACAACTTCTACACCAGAAAGCCCTGTCCGTGGTTCAATGTCAATGGGTACGCCGCGCCCGTTATCTGCGACTTCGACGGAACCGTCCGAGAACAGGGTGATGTCGATGGACTGGCCATATCCTGCCAAGGCCTCATCCACCGAGTTGTCGATGATCTCCCACAAGCAGTGCATGAGCCCACGAGAGTCGGTAGACCCGATATACATTCCTGGGCGTTTGCGCACGGCTTCGAGTCCTTCAAGGACTGATAGATTTCGTGCACTGTATTCGGCTTGTGTGACCACGTGGTGTTTGACCCTTTCAGCGGATGCTCTCATCAACATGCGATATTCGTTCGTCGTTGCATCGGCGGAAACACGCCGTCGACGACCAATTCGATACTAGTAAGAATAATGGCCCAAAACCTAAACACTGGGAATTTCAGCGGTTCTTGGACTATTAGCAAAATATCAGCGGAGCATTCTTTCGCCTGGCGCGTATGGGCAGGTCAGATCTTTGCGCGCGCGTGAACTAATGGCAATATAGTCTGACTGGTTATGAATACATGACCGTGTATTCCAACGTTAAGAATATGCATTGTTCGCTAGTGGCAACGCACGCACCTTTCGGGCATAATCCCTATGTTTGGTACGTTGTTCTACACAGGAAAAAGATAACCTGTCAGGATGGAAGGACCAACCTACAGAGTTTGGACCACAAATTAGGAGGCCCAATGTCCACGGCAACTAGCCTTGAGCAACCTACCCTCAACGCCGCTGATCGTTGCGACCGTTGCGGAGCCCAAGCTTACGTTCGTGCAGTACTACCGTCGGGCGGCCAGCTGTACTTCTGTGCCCACCATGCGCGCCAGGTTGAAGATAACCTTCGTCCGCAAGCTGATGTTTGGCAAGATGAGACCAATCGTCTAGAAGAAGAACGCTCAGCGAGCCTCTAGGTTTCACAGGTTGCGGCTCGATAGCTAGTCGAATGCGATGCCGCTGATGTAGAAACTGCCCGGTTCGATCCGATAATGGGATTGAACCGGGCAGTTTCTAATGCACATTACAAACAGGGTGAAAAAAATGGAGCAGCTCAAGTTGAGCTGCTCCATTTTTAAGAGACTGTGATAATCGGTTTACTCGAGATAATCGCGCAGTACTTGTGACCGCGATGGGTGACGGAGTTTAGACATCGTCTTGGATTCTATCTGCCGAATACGCTCGCGTGTGACGCCATAGACTTTACCAATCTCATCCAGCGTTTTTGGCTGACCGTCGGTCAGACCAAAACGCATGGCGACTACGCCGGCTTCGCGTTCAGACAGGGTGTCCAATACGGAATGCAGTTGTTCTTGCAACAGCGTGAAGCCGACCGCGTCGGCTGGAACAACTGCTTCGGAATCTTCAATAAGATCGCCGAATTCTGAGTCACCATCTTCGCCAAGAGGGGTATGTAGTGAAATGGGCTCGCGACCATATTTCTGTACCTCAATGACCTTTTCAGGGGTCATATCAAGTTCGGTGCCTAGCTCTTCAGGAGTGGGTTCACGACCCAGGTCCTGCAACATCTGACGCTGCACACGTGCCAGCTTGTTGATGACTTCGACCATGTGTACAGGGATACGAATGGTGCGAGCCTGGTCTGCCATGGCACGCGTGATCGCCTGACGAATCCACCATGTAGCGTATGTGGAGAATTTGAAACCCTTCGTGTAGTCGAACTTCTCAACTGCACGGATAAGCCCCAGGTTGCCTTCCTGAATCAAATCCAAGAAGAGCATGCCACGACCGGTGTAACGCTTCGCAAGTGATACAACCAAACGTAGGTTTGCTTCCAACAGGTGGTTCTTGGCACGACGGCCATCGGCTATCACCAGTTGCATGTCGCGGCGTAGTCGCGCGTCCGAAAACTCTTCTTCTTGCATTTTGTGCTCGGCATAGAGCCCAGCTTCAATGCGAGTAGCCAAGTCGACTTCTTCTTCGGCGTTAAGCAGTGCGACCTTACCGATTTGTTTCAGGTAGTCCTTGACAGGATCTGCGGTCGCACCGATGACGTTGAGCGCTCGCTGCTGCGGTGCATCCTCTTCGGTTTCAGAAACAACGAAGCCACCGGCTTTTTCAGTAGATTCAACGTCAGGCTGTTCTGGACCTGCGGTCTCCTTGATTTCGGCTTCGACTTCGTCTTCGCCGACGGTCTCTTCTTTTTCTTCGCCATCGGGCGTGACGTCTTCCTCGTCCTCTTCTTCTACGTCGACGTCTTCGCTCTCGAGAAGTTCTTCATCTTCATTAGCAGTATCAGTAGAAGTCATAGTCGCCTTCTCACCATCGTCGGTAGCAGCTGCCTCGGCTGCGATTCCTTGGGCTGTGGCCTTATCTGTGGCAGTAGAGACACTCTGGGCAGTCGCCTGTTTCGGAGTAGTAGTCACTCAGGTCCTTTCCTCATTGGCAGCCGTATGAGTACAAGCTCACACACGATCAACACACCTATGACCCTGTCAAGTCCGTGTTTGGATAATCGCTGTTCCCGTCGGTACACACATTGCGTGTCCGACCGTTGCAGGATCCACGGATGCAGGGTCTCTAGTGGGTATAACGCGCTCGTTGATGGTTTTGTTCCCATCGTGATAAAAAACTTTGTGACAAGTCTTTCACACAGCCGTTAGACCAAAACATTATGCCATAAGACAGTGGTAAATGCGCTATTGAGCTCTTTTCAGCTCATGCTGCGTGTTGCGGATTCCAAGCGGTTTCCACTCGCGTGGCCCAGCCTGCGACGATACCTTGCTTCAGCTGTCCTTCGAGAGTGCTGAGAAACCGTTCGGCGGGAAAACGCTTACGGGCTTGCCCCACGTACCGTAGGGCCACGCTGCCTCGGCCACGCACCCACTCAATCCACGCTAAGATTCCGACCACTGCACCACCAGTTGCATCATCCGATAATGGCAGCAGCTGGTGGCAAAGCCTTTCGAGCTCGCCGATCCGATGCCATTCCGGGCCGCGTTTCGATCTGCCCATCGCACTGTGCTCGACGCTGAGACCGTCAGCAGCACTAAGCGGGACCTGCGCTGCCGCCCCCATCGCCGCAGGGAACCTTCCGAGGGTCACCATACCGCGAAGGGCTGTGTTGGTATCAAAACAGGCCAGTGCCAATATTGCCTCACGAATCGCTGGGTGCTCTAACGAAGACAACAATTCTGAAACCTCATCGGAGTGCAACATCATCGGTCCCTCGCGGATATGCTCGTCCCATAGTTCCAACCATTTAAGTGCAGCGTGGGGCCGATGTTCCAAAAGCGTTTCGGTATCTGGTTCTATATGTGAGGTAGCAGCTGTTACTGGTGGAAAGTGAAGTTTGCGCGGCGTTGCGCCAGATGTTTCAGACGTCGCACCAGTTGGGTCAAGCTTGGAAAAAATAGAGGTCTGTTCTGGATCGCCAATGGTGTCGCCCTGCACAGTACACTCCGTGGTCGCGGCACACCGCAGGTGCCATAGGAGATCATGATGGATCAACCAAGATTCTTCAACGGGCATTCGTTGCACCCCGAACTGGGCAGAGATCATGGCATTGGCGGTTCCAACGGCAGCTAATGCTTGCTGATCTGACACAGAGGTGTCATCCGAGAGGTAGAGCAGCAGGCAGGAGGTCGTGGAAGGTTCTTGAGCCATTAGCTGTCCGATGTGACGTCCTGTCTCCATAAATTGGAGTTCTTGGGTTTCTGTCACGCCGAAATCCATGAAGGTCACGCTCTCGGGGGTGTCTGAGCGCAGAAGATTTTGTAGCGTGTGCGGTATATCGCAGCGAACCACCGTAGAAAGTCGGTTGCCGGCAAAAGCCACGATGACGATCGAATTGGTCGGTCGAAACCCCAAGGTGCATTGAATATACGCCAACACGTCGGCGGGCTCCGATACCTTGACACGGCCAGCCGGACGAGAGGTGGCGTGCCGCTCCACGTGACTGTCTGTGGAAGTAACGGGCACTGCATAAAGTGGGGTGGTGTTCGGCTGCGGTGTCGCGTTTGGAAGGCTGGTGGATTCAGGCTGCTGATGATTTTGCGTCATGATCTCAGCATGATCGAAAATTACCCTTTCCGTGGCGCCGGAAAGGGTAATTGTGGATAACTATGGTTTAGTGCGACTCCGCATCAGGGTGTGTATTAGAGATTGCGCGGATAGGGGCTTATCGGCGCTTACCGGAAATCGTAAGGCTTGACGGTGCGGGTGTCCCACCGGTAGCGGAGTCTGGCTTCGTGGAGGAGTCGGCGTAGGACAATGATGGCGTTG
>JABXHI010000064.1 GCA_013393415.1 Micrococcaceae bacterium | reverse complement strand
AGCCACACGCCTGACCCGGACCACGTCCTGCGAGCCTCATTATGGCGACGTCAACACCAATACCGGGCCCAGCAATATCACTACACAGCACGCGGCCACACTTTACAAACACGACTGTAGTACTAGGACAGCATTAGCGCTTATCAGCGTAATGTTGTGACATTGCAGCTGGCAATGTTGCTCACATCTGTGTTTGAATCAGGTGTGTAACCCATCCAGAGCGGCTAAGAGATCTGGCTCGTTGACGCCGCAGCAACCACACAGAGTGCAGGTGCTACCGCCAGAACCGATGGAAGGAGAACTCATCGTGTCATCAAATCGCCAAATTCTCTTTAACGCCTTCGACATGAACTGTGTCGGGCACCAATCACCAGGCCTGTGGCGTCATCCGCAGGATCACTCCCGCGATTACAACAAGCTTTCCTACTGGACCCAGCTAGCACAAACTCTTGAAAAGGGTCTGTTCGACGGGCTCTTCATTGCTGATGTGCTGGGCCCATATGATGTCTATGGCGACAACGCCAACGCCGCACTGACGTCCGGTGCTCAGGTCCCGGTCAATGACCCATTCCTACTGGTCTCCGCGATGGCCGCGGTCACCAAGAACCTGGGTTTTGGTATCACCGCGGGTACGTCGTATGAACATCCCTTCCCGTTTGCCCGTCGCCTTGCCACCCTGGACCACGTCACCGACGGCCGTGTGGGCTGGAACGTCGTGACCGGGTACTTACCATCGGCCGCCCGCAACATGGGCAATGACGACCAGATGGAACACGATCGCCGGTACGAGCACGCTGATGAGTATCTCGAAGTGATTTACAAGCTGCTTGAAGGCTCTTGGGAAGACGATGCTGTGCAGGTCGACCGTGAGAACAACGTGTTCACCGACCCGGTCAAGGTGCACAATATTGAACACGAAGGTGGATTCTTCAAAGTACCGGGTGCAGCGGTTACCGAGCCATCGGCCCAGCGAACCCCGGTCATTTACCAGGCGGGCGCCTCAACGCGCGGTCGTGCCTTCGGGGCAAAACATGCTGAAGCGACCTTTATTAACTCACCAACCACGCAGCTGCAAGCTCAGTCTGTTGCAAAGACTCGCGAAGAACTCGTCAAAGCTGGACGCGATCCTTACGACATTCGAATCTTTGGCATGCAGACCATCATCACCGCTGCCACGGATGAAGCTGCCTGGGAGAAGTACCGGGACCTCGCACAGTATGCGGATGTCGAAGGAGCGCTATCGCTCATGTCGGGATGGATGGGCACCGACTTCTCGAAATACGATTTGGATGCTCCGATTGGTCACATCGAATCCAACGCCATCCAGTCAGCTGCCGAAACGTTCCGCAAGGCTTCCGGTGATGGCGAAGAATGGACCGTCCGGAAACTGGCCGAGTGGGTCGGTGTTGGTGGCTTCGGTCCGATTCTGGTTGGCTCCGGCGCCACGGTAGCCGAAGAGCTCATTCGTATCCAAGACGAAGCCGACATCGACGGTTTCAACCTGGAGTACCACATCACCCCGGGCACATTCGAAGACATCGTCGAGTACGTTGTCCCAGAGCTGCAGGCCCGCGGACGGTACAAAACCCAATACACCGAAGGCACGCTGCGTCATAAACTCTTTGGTCGCGGCGACTACCTACCCGACACCCACGTCGGTGCCAGCTATAAGCTCGGTGCAAAAGCAGCGGTATAACGCGGTAGCTCTCCGAAGACAGCACTGCCCCACAAACCTGATGCTCGAGGTCGGTTGGGCGGTGTGTCGAAGACGTTTATGCAAACGCCTTGGACGCGGTATCGAGTTGTTGTACTTCGTCGTTAGTCAGTTGCAGATCGGCTGCTGCGATCAGCGCTGGCAGCTGGTCTACGTTGGATGCGGATGCCACGGGCGCGGTCACACCCTTGGCCTATAACCAGGCGAGGGATACGGTCGCTGGTTCCACGGCGTGCGCCTCAGCGACTTCAATCACCACATTGACGACGTTGAGCGCCTCATCGGTGATCAGGTCTTCGGCGAAGCCCTGGCGTGCTTTGCCTTCGATGTCAGCTTTGGAACGGTATTTACCGGTCAAAACACCAGACGCCAGTGCAAAGAACGGGAAGACCGCGGCATTGAATTCTGTAGCGATAGGGCGGTAGCCCTGCTCGTAGTCCTTGCGGTGGATCAAGTTGTACTGCGGCTGGATAGCCACCGGCACCGTGAGGCCTTCAGCCTTCGCGGTTTCAAACCATTCACGCATGCGCTCAGGTGAGAAGTTGGATAGCGCGAGGTGCTTGACGCGGCCGGACTCCACCAAGCTGTGGGCATGGCGTACCTGGTCGATGATCGTAACGTTTTCGTCATCGTAGTGGGCGTAGTAGATGTCCACGTGGTCGGTCTGCAAACGTTTCAGGGAGTCATCGAGTGCGGCCTCGACGTTGTCTTCGCTGAGCCCGGGACGAGTCGGTAAGCCCCCGACTTTGGTCGCGATGATGACCTGATCGCGGTTCCCGCGGGCGGCAAGCCATTCGCCAATAACCTTTTCGGATTCGCCGTCCTCATGCCCTTCGGCCCACACCGAGTACAGGTCGGCGGTATCGATGAAGTTGCCGCCGGCAGCAACGAACTCATCCAGTACTTTAAACGATGCGTCACGGTCTGACGTCCAGCCGAAGGTGTTGCCTCCGAGGTTCAATGGAAAGACGTCGAGATGTGTGTTTGGGATGCGGGCCATGTGCACTCCCTGAGCAGTAGGTGAGGCATGCAGAGATTTTACTTGCGATGGAGACTAACTTAACTGAACTGACTTTCTGCGTCAAGTAATGTAGTCTAGCGATATGAGCAACACACCTGAACCCCGTTGGTTGGACGAAGAAGAAGACTTTACCTGGAGGGCCGTGTGGTCGTTAATGACTTGGCTGCCGGTCAAACTGGAAGCTCAGTTGCGTGAAGACCATGGGCTAAGTTTGTATGAGTACTATGCGCTCTCACAAATCTCGGAAGCCCCGAACCGCGCGATACGACTCAGTGAGCTGGCCGGTATCACGAATATGACGTTGTCGCACCTATCCAGGGTGATCTCACGGATGATGAAGGCCGGTTGGGTTGAGCGAGTGGTCGATCCCAACGATGGTCGATATACACTGGGCCAATTAACGGATGCAGGGTGGGATAAAGTCGTGGAAATGGCGCCCGGTCACGTGGAGGCAGTGCGCCATGCGATTTTCGATCAGCTGACTGATGAGCAGATTCATGCGCTAGGCGAAGCCTCTGCTCGAGTTGCGGAAGCCGTATCGCCACATGGCAAGGTCACCGGCCGTCCTGGAAGCTAAACTCCGCTATTCGGGGATCGGTGACACTGATCGGTGTTTTGAGCCTTAGTGTATGCGTCAGCGAGACGCATCCACGAGTAAGTCGGTTCTTGGGACGTCCCAACGGGGGAGACTTCCCAGCTCTCTTGCCGCCCGAACGGGGTGAGGTCGAGAAGATCGAACACCATCATGAAAGGTTCTTCGCCGCGAGCCTGTGTGGACCATGTGTGGAAGACACGGTCATTTTTGCGGAGAAAAACGCTGATGGCTTGGCGTTCCTCGCCGTCTACGGTGGCGCCAAAATCGTGATTGAACGTGTCTCCGACCGTCGAATACCACGGCAGATTCCATCCCATGCGGCTTTGAAAACGCATGAGTCTTTCTAACGGTGCCCGAGAGGTGAGTACCAGGGAGGTCCGACGGGCGTGGAGATGGCTCAGTGGGCCGATATGTTCGGCCATCATCGAGCAGCCGTCGCAGCCTTCTTCCCAGTCGGGTGCGAACATAAAATGTTGCACAATGAGTTGGTCTCGTCCGTCGAATAAGTCCCGCAACGTGACGGTGCCGGCGCGTCCCTCGAATTCATAGTTGGTGCGGACCTCGACCATTGGCATCCGGCGACGTGCAGCACTGATCGAGTCCTTCAACCTGGTCAACGCTTTTTCCTGCTGCAACAACACGGCCCGTGCTTCGTTCCAGGTGGAACGATCAACAATGTTCGGCCAGTAGTGGTCGCTGCTCATCGGTAGAATCCTTCATCAAATTTGAGATTCACGAACCTGACACAAGGGGAGCATACTCCGCGTGTATGACCTGAACTATACAAGCCGGTTCATCAAATGTGGAGCTCTCCGTTTTAAAACCATGAGTGAGCTACATTAGCGAGTGTTCCACGCATCCATGAGGAGGCGGTCTGACTCTTGCTGCGCGGCTGGATCCCAGATGTTGCCGGTAACCATGATCTCATCGGCCTGGGTGTAGGCCAGAACCCGCTCGATTTGTTCGAGCACTTCATCTTGCGTGCCATAAATGCTGGAGGCTAAGGCTTTGTTGATTCGCCGTTGCTGTTGTTCCGACGGTTCGGCAGCCAGGATCGCCTCCGGGTCTTCGAGTGGTTGGAATACACCGATGCTGCGTGACCGGGTGAGCGCCCATGCTTCGGATAATACGAGTTGTTCGGCAGCTTGTCGTGATGCCGCGATGGCAATATTTACCGACGCGATGACATGGGGCTGATGCTCACGCAGAGGTGACCTCGTAAAGCGTTGTCGGTATTCTGCAACGGCTTGATTCGTTTCGTTCGTGGTGTTCAAGCCGCGGGTGACCGCTGGGCCACCGAGCACCAGCCCTGCACCACGTGTCGCGGCAAGTTGTGCGGATCCGCCTCCGGTGAGGATATGCAGGGGTGTCTGTGAACGATCCTGTGGGTAGGCGGTGACTTCGCCGGTGCCATTGAGATATCCGATGATGTCGTCAACGTTGTCGGCGAAATGCTCTTTTGCGTCTGCTGCGTGCTGCAGGGCAGCGCGCACGGGTTTTGTGAACCCAACGGATGCACCAAGTCCGGCATCAAAGCGGTTATCGGTCAGTGCCGTCAGTGTGCCAATGTGTTCGGCGATAACAAACGGCTGGTGGCTGGGAACCATAATGCCGCCGGTGCCAAGCCGAATGTGCGACGTTGCCGCCGCGAGGTGAGGTATCAATAGGGTCGGCGATGAACCGGCGATGCCGGGTACTGAGTGATGTTCGGCCACCCAGAAACGTTGATAGCCCAACTTCTCGGCCTGCTGTGCCCGCGATGTAACCTCGGCAAAGATAGCTCGGGCCTCAACGGTTTGGCCGTTGATGACCCGAGTATTGGCCCGGTCGAGAATGGACAGTGGGACTGAGCTCATGTTCTCTAAACCCTAGTGCTGTTGGACGGCCAGTACCACAACACCGGATTCGAACATTTCTTCGTTCAGCTGCTCAAGACTCGTAATCTCATGTACCGGCAGGCCGTAATAGCGTGCTAGCTCTGCGACGGGTGCTTCCTGCTGGAACACCACAAGTGCGCCACGTTGCAAATAATCGACGGCAGCACGGAAGTCAGACAGTGAATCCATAAGCCCAGACTGGTGCGTGACCACCACAATCGTGCGATCATCCCTCGCGATGGAAGCGCCCATGCCGGCCTCGACTGCACCGGAAGGGAAGAACATGTAGCCCTTATGATCCCGCACCCGCAGGTAGCTGGTGGCGTATCCTGCCTGGGCTGATTGGTCGACGACGACGGTGCGCTCGGTGGGCAGTACTTCTTCGAGTCGCTCCAGGAACGCGCGTGGATCGACGGTATCTTCGCGGAGTTGATGTTCTGGAATTGGGCGCGAGTTCCAGTATTTCGTTTTTAGTTGCTCGAGCGTGTGCTCGGTGCGGTACCCGGTTTTGGGTTCCGCAATCAGCTTGCTTGTTTCGACTTCAAGTGCGGTGGCCACTGCTTGTGCATCAGCGATCATCGACTGCGAGACCGGACTAAAGCGTCCCACCGCCCAGGGTGAGGTGTCGACCTGGATGATGGCCGCACTGGGGTTGATGAGTTTGCCGTCTCGCGTCGTCCAGTCATCAAGCGCTGCACCAAACACGACGATAACGTCGGCGCCGCGTGCCAACTCAGCGGTGGTTGGCGTCGAGATTTTGCCCAACGTCCCGATGTTGAATGCTTGGTCTTCCAACAGGCCGTGTGCCCCCGTGGTGGTGGCCAAGAGGGCTCCAGTGGCATCAGCAAGCGAGACGATTGCTGATTTCGCATGTCGTGCTCCACGACCAGCGATAATCAGCGGCCAACGCGCTTGCGCGAGCGTTTTTGCGGCGCGCACGACCTGAGAAGTCTGTGGGACGGCACCGGTTCGAGGAGCTTCAAATTGTGGTTCGGCTTCATCGGTGATCTCGGCACTGAGATTCTCCGGATCCACTTGCAACACGGCAGGCAGTTGTTTATTCAACCCATCGATGACATCGACCATCGCCTGGGAAATATTCTCGGCTTCGCCAGCAGGTACTGCCACAGCACCAACGCCGGTGATGAGTCCTGCCCAGTTGGCTCGCACTCCGTTGAATGAATCCTCTGGTTCGACCAGGATGATCACCATCGAGAGCTTATCGCGTACGGCCTGGCCGATCTTATTCAAGCTGCCGAGAAAGTCGGAGGAGGCATCCAAAACAACGGCGGCCGGTGGCCCACCGGCATGGCGGTAGCCCGCAGCAGCCATGACGGCGCCGTCGGCGGTCCCAGTTGCGACGATATTAAAGGCAATCTCTGCGATACCGTCAGCGGTAGCTATATTGCCTTCAGCATCGTCAAACGCCTCGGTCAATGGCGAATCCCAGAGTTGTTCTGGAATAAACACGGTTTCCACGCCGGTAGCTGCACAGAGCTGCGCTAACCGGGTCGAATACACCAATTGGGCCACAATACCTCCTCGAGCATGATCCTCTCTAAGGATACGGTTTGAACCATTGAACGTAAATCACCACTGCTGGTTCTGCCGTGTCGCTCCGCCAATCGCGGTAAATACAAAGGCGAGAGGAAGGCTAAACGTACTGGCCAACACTATGGGGCGGTGTGTGAATTGGTCACACACCGCCCCATTTCTAAGGATTTTGACTTCTGAAGCTCGTTAGCCGTTTTGCTCCTGCCAGCGATCTACACATTCTGCAGCGCCGTCGGCGACGTTGTCATTGGACTCATGTGCGTTGTAGTGCTCCTTGTAGGCGGCAAGGTACTCGTCGGGATTTTCAAAGTTGTACTCACTGACAACGTCAACCCAGAGTTCTTCCGCGCGATCGCCGATCTCATTATTCCAACGCTCGGCTTCGGCATCATCCCAGCGATCAAAATTCTCTACATCCGGGGAGTCGATCATGCTCTGGCAAACTTCGTCAATGCGCTCGTTGTACGCGTTCATTGCTTCGCCATAGTTGAGCTCATCGGTGACTTCATCAACGGTCGCTTGAAGATCCTCTGGAAGAGACTCATAGGCATCTTTGTTCCACCACATTCCGTATGAGGTATATTGACCGAGCCCGGGGTCAGTCCAGTACGGCGCCTGTTCCGCGACCGCGTATTGCACGGCAAAGTCCAGGGCCGAAGCAACTGAATCGATGACTCCGCGCTGGAGTGCTTCATACGTTTCGGCCGCTGTGATGGCAGAAATATTCATTCCTGCATCTTGAAGAACCTGCTGGGTGACCGGTCCGGCTGCACGAGCTTGGAGGCCGTCAACGTCGTCGAGGTTGTCTACGGGTTCTTGGGAGCCGAGGAATAGTGTGCCAACCGGCCAGGCGCTCGCCAGATGCAGGTTGTTGTCTTCGAGGTCCTGTTTGGCTGGTTCGTATTCATTGTGCACGTCGTACATGGCGCTAATCGCGGCTTGCATGTCAGTGTTCATACCGATGATCGAGGTCACAGACATAGATGGCAGCATATGCGGGGTATAGTCGGTAATTGTGGTGCCGATATCGGCCCGCCCATCACTAACGCACTCGGCAATTTCATCAAGCGAGCAGAGTACTTCGAAGTCGGTGCGGTCGAATGTGACGCGACCGTCAGTGCGTTCTTCGATCATCTCCAGGTAGCGATCCTGTACCGCCTCATGGGGTGTGCCAACCTGGGCTCCGTTCGCAAGCACAAAGTTGAATTCTTCGGCACCGTCTTGCGCTTCCGTTTGGGCGCACGCGGATAGGGAAAGTGCGGTAACAGCGGCGACTGCAATGCCTTTGAATGAGCCTCGGAGCCGCTTGCTGGGTTTCGTCGTAGTCATAGTGATGAGTCCTGATTGGGTTGGTTGTTGGAACGGGGTTCCAGAAAGTTTCTACACTCTCAACCACCAAAATGTGATGAGCGATACATCCATAATGGTCGCGCGTCACACAAAAGAAAACTATGCTTACCTAAAATGACAACAAAGAAAAACTTTGGAGCATCATGGAGATTCCATTCACCCTGCGGCAGTTGCAATATTTTCAGGCGGCAGCATCGTCTGGAAGCCTCTCGTCTGCGGCTGACTTGATGGGGGTGACGCCGACAGCGCTGTCATTGGCGTTGGAGGAGTTTGAAAAGCGTTTAGGTCTGAGTCTTCTGATCCGACGAAAGGGCCGCGGCATCATCTTGACCAGCGACGGGCACCGGATTCTCGAGAAGTCGAAACATCTCCTGTCAGATGCTGTCCAACTCATGGATGAAGCGTCAGACTCACGTCGTGAAGTGTCCGGGGTATTGCGCGTGGGAGTATTTACGACTCTTGCGCCATTCTTTAGCCCACCGATACTGAAAGATTTCGCTGCAAAGTATCCCGGGATAGATGTGCGTGTTGTTGAGGGGAGCGCCCAAATGCTGCACGATCAGTTGATCTCAGGTCAACTTGACCTTGCGGTTCAGTATGGGTTCCAGGTTTCTGAAAATCTGTTTTTTACTCCGCTGTTTGAGTTCAGGCCTTACTTGCTCGTTCCGGCTGAACATCGCGTCGCAGCTCTACGTGAAGTCAGCCTGAAGCAAGTCGCTGACGATCCTGTTATTGGCTTAAATATTCAGCCAACGTTGCAGAACACCCGGCATATCTATGAGCAGGTAGGAATATCGCCGACGATAATTCATAACACCTCGAGTTTTGAAGTCGCGCGTTGCCTCGTGGGGAACGATCTCGGAGTGACGGTGTTGTTCCAGCGCGCTGCGACGACCTCGACCTATGACGGTACGTCGGTTGTCGCCTTACGACTCACGGATAGCATTCGACCGTCGACTCTCGGAGTGGTGCAGGCGATGTCAGCAACAGAAACCGAACGCGTGCGAGTGATGGTTGATTTCGTTGATGACTTCTTGAATACCTCAGAGATATTTCAACCGCTCTAGTGCTCGCGATTTGGCTTGTGTTTCGAGGTGTCGGTCATGTTGGTGATTAGCTTGGCAACGGCACTTGCTCGACGTGTTGGTTTCGCATCCATGTGGTGGGACAACACGACCGGTTCGGCGTTGAGGGGTGGCTCAATCTCTCGGTGTACGAGTCGTAGCCCTTCGTATGACATGTCGGTCATCGTCTGCTGAAAAAACAGTGAGTAGCCGAAGCCGCGTGCAACCATCGAACGGACGGTCTCATAACTTGTGGATCGATGAATGACCCACGGACGGAGGCCGCGTTCGTGTAACAACCGAAGCGTGTTGTCCCCGGCCGGAGGTAAATCCAGCAGAATCAAGGGATCTTGCTCTAGGGACTCAAGTTTGACGGCGGGTAGCGCAGCCATCGGGTGTTCCTCCGGCAATGCTACGTGCGGTGAGGTCTGAAATAATTCCTCGCTCAAGATGCCTGTGGGGAGGCCGACTCGATACGAGATCATCATATCGAGGTGGCCATTCAGTAGCTTCTCAGCCAGTATTTCAACGGGACCTTCTTCGATGTCTAGTTGCACCGCCGGTAGGTGATGAGCAGTCTGGGCCCATAGTTCCGGAACGACTGTTGCTGCCAGCGTGGAGTAGCATCCAACTTTGACCTGCCCCCGTGGCACACTGCCCACATTGCCAATGTGGAGCGGCAGTTCTTTTGCGTGATCCAATAATTCACTGGCACGAATCACTAAGTCCTGCCCCGCGGCTGTTGTCGTGAGCCCTTTCGCGCGACGACGGATAAATAGCTGGGTGTCAAAAATCGATTCCAACGCCGTGACGGCTGATGAAACCGCATTCGGGGTGACGAATACTGCATCCGCTGCAGCGGCAAACGAGCCATTCTCAGCCGCAGCGATAAATAACTCAAGCTGCCGCAGGGTGGGTTGGGTTCCGGAAGTGTTCACCATACCGAAATTTTACTGCACATAAAACACGATTATCCTCAGTTGCACTTGTTTATTGCATGCGTCACAGTAAGTGATGTGAGTAGCATGAAAATTTTCGAGCAGAAGGCGCAGATCGCAGGTCTCGCATGGGGCGTGCACGAACCATTTCGCGACTACATTAATCGCATGAGTGATGGGCACATGTATGCACTTGAAGGTGCCGAACTTCTGGAAACGGAGGAGACCTTCTTTCCTCTGGATACGCAACGCACCTCTGCTGATGCGCTTCGTTTTATCGGAAGTCTGCAATTCACTGGACACCACGGCATGCTGGCCGTCAGGATTCAGCAGCCTTGGCTACAGCAGGTCGACGATATGACGGCATTGACCATCACCGATCCGTTTGAAGAAAACGCCCGGATGCCAATGGTCCACGTCGAGCTCGGAAATGATAGCGCCGGCTCGACCCAGTTAATGGAAGAAGGAGCGGACGTGTTTATGGGAAATTACCGCACAAACACCGCTTTTGATCCAGTGCGCATCGTATGGATAGGAAAGGACTGACACCACATGACTCATCATGGCAACGTACAACAGGCTCCGGTGGCCGACTGGGTGACGATCTCTGAACTGTATCGCGACCCGTTTCCCATCTTTGAGCGGCTGCGCAACGAAGGCGGCGTCCATTGGGTCCCTGCTGTCGGACGGTATCTTGTGACGTCCTATGATGCCGTACACGACACTGAGCTGGATCAGGAAACTTATTCTGCCAACGAGCAAGGTTCGCTGATGATCCGTGCCATGGGACATTCCATGTTGCGTAAAGACGACCCGGAGCACCGCGTTGAACGGCAGGCCTGGCAACCGGTGTTGCGACCATCTGTGGTGAAAAAGACCTGGATGCCAATTTTCGAGCGCAATGCAGTGCGCTACCTAGAAGAACTCAAAGCGAAAGGCTCCGGCGCGGATCTCGTGTGGGATTTCGCAGCGCCGTATGCGGCTGAAAATTTGCGTGCAGTCACCGGATTACACAACGTGACGCAACAAGATTTGCAGCGTTGGTCGCAGACGATGATCGATGCCACTGGAAACTACGGAGACGATCCCGTTGTCTGGGCCAAGGGGGAGGCGTCCTATAACGAAGTCGATGAAGCACTCGACGAAATGCTTGATTGGCACCGTCGTCGTCCAGACGACTCATTGCTTTCAGCGCTCGTGCGGCTGCCCGATTATCAGATGCCGGTCGAGTCGATCCGCGCCAACCTCAAAATGACGATCGGTGGTGGCTTGAATGAACCCCGTGATGCCATTGGTGTTGCTTCGTGGGCGTTGATGCAAAACCCAGAGCAGCTCGCGATAGTGCAACACGACCCCTCCCAGTGGGATGCCGTCTTTGATGAAGCAATCCGTTGGGTTGCTCCGATTGGCATGTATTCACGCCAAACCACGCGCGATGTGGTGCTGCAGGATACTTTCCTGCCAGCCGGTGCCAAACTTGGTATTTGTCTGCTCTCCGCCAATCGTGACGAGGGCTATTGGAGTGATCCAGCGCGGTTCGACATCACCCGAACTGATGAAGGCGCCCACCTTGCCTTCGGTAAAGGGGTGCACGTCTGCTTGGGAGCGTGGGTTGCTCGCGCGCAATTCGGCGCTGCCTTGCCAAAGCTTTTCACTGAACTGCCGAATCTCGGGTTAATTCAAGACAAACCCGCGGAGGCGGGTGGCTGGGTATTTCGCGGCATGGACCTGCTGCCCGTCCAATGGGGTACAGCCGTTGATGCTCCCGCGCCGGCCCACCGTGCTCCCCAGGTCGCGATCGTCGGCTCAGGACCAGCGGGTTGCTACACAGCTCAAGCGATCAAGCGCACTCTGCCAGATGCGCGGGTCAGCGTGTTCGATCAGTCGCCTATCCCGTTTGGACTCGTGCGTTCAGGCGTTGCAGCAGATCATCAAGGGACTAAAGACGTTGAGGTGCAATTTAGCCAACTCTTTGAGCGTCAGGGTGTGGAATTTGTGGGGTCTACCCGAGTTCACACAGGGGAAGTCGCAACGGATGTCGCGATTGATGGTCGCCCATCTTTCCACGCGCCAAAAGTCTCCTCCATGCACACGTCAGGTGCTGACATCACGCTGCAGCAGTTACGTGACACCCACGATGCCGTTGTCGTGGCCACCGGACTCGGGGCCGATAATAAACTTCCTGTGCCGGGGGCCGATGAGCACAGCATCTACGGGGCGGGACGTATTGCCAAACTCCTTAACGCGGATGCGACTGAGCATCAGTTTGATCAGCCGCTGCCGCAACTTGGTGATAGCACTACCATCGTGGGCAATGGCAACGTCGCCATGGATATCGTGCGGTTGCTGGCTTCAACGCGTGAGCAGCTGGCAACGTCGGACATTCACGATGAGGTTCACGCAGCTCTGACGAGTCAACTAACCACCATCAACGTCATCGGCCGTTCTGCGCTGTCCGATGCGAAATTCGACCCGGTGATGCTGCGCGAAATCTCTGAGCTGCGGGGTGTTCAGCACGCGGTCACCGGGTTTGATCCGCAGCAGGTCACGAGTCACGACGATGCACGTGTGGCGCTGGTTTCCCAACTCGCCGCGCGCGAAGCGGACTCGGATGCATGGCTACATATCAATTGGTACTTTGGTCACACGCCGAAACAGGTTACGAGACTCGAAGACTCGGTCGTGGGGCTCCACGTGGCCACCGATTCAGCGGAGCGTGTCGTGGAGTCGTCATCGATTATCACCGCTATCGGTTTCGGCGCCATTGATGGTCAGCAGCTAGTCGAAGTTGAAGAACAAGCCGCCGCAACAGGTCGTGTCGAACCGGGCTTGTATATTGCCGGGTGGTTGCGCCGTGGCCCCGTCGGGACCATACCAACGCAGCGAAGCGATGCACGTGAACTGGCGCAGCGCATTGCGGATGATCTGCAGGCGGGCCAGGGTAAACAGTACGTAGGGATGCCTGCTGTGCGGAAACATCTGGCACGGTCAACTACCTGGGACGGCTGGTTGCTCATAGATGCGCACGAAAAAACCAACAACGAGCAGCCTCGTCCACGCACGAAACTAACGGACGCCCGGCAGATTCGACTGCTGGCTGCTTCAGCAACTGACATGCCGCAATCTCACCAAGAAGAGGCTAAGAGGTCGCTTAATAACGAGCATCTGCCAAAGCTGACGGTTGCCTATGCTACAGAATCTGGCAATGCGGAGCTCGTGTCCGAGGAGCTGGTCAGAGTCGTAGCCGAACACGCTAATGCTTCGACGGTTGATCTGGCGACACTGCAGCCAAAAGATTTGCAGACCGATACGCCCATGCTGATCGTCACGTCGAGTTACGACGAAGGTGAACTGCCCACAAATATTCGATCACTTCACCAGCAGCTACTCGCAGAAGGGACGGATCTGTCGAAGTTGAGGTATGCACTCTTTGGCCTCGGAGACAATTCCTATGAGTTCTATTCTCGTGGCGCTGATGTCCTCGATGGCGCATTGCAGTCGCTCAGTGCCAGACGGATAGGTGACATCGGACGCCACGATGCTGGGGGAAGAGCCTTATCCACCGAAGAAGCAACAGTTTGGGTCCACCAGGTTATTGCGCAGTTGATGGCAAGCACTTCAGCGACAGTAATGGCTGGGTGACCAGTCTGAAGCTGAGAACTTAGAAATAGTCTCGCAAAACACTTGCGTGTGATTCACATCACATGCATAATGGTGTCTACGATGGAAACCATCTGGTAGCTAATCGAAGGTCGCGACGACTTGCGGTCCTACCGAAGACGCAGATGTGTTGTTCCTGTGTGGTTATAAGAGGCAGGGATTTCTGTATTCCTGATGTACCGCTGAGGTTCTGTGATTGCGGTACCGAGGCCCGGGGAAATCTGACCCCGGGCCTTGCTCATGTTCGAAGCGCTTACTCCTGGTCTTCTGCCCAAGGTTCGGGCGGTAATGTGACCTCCGGCTCCGAACCATCCGAAAGCTCCCATGCGGGAAATGGGCGATACTCTCCGGGAAGGCGAGGGGCTCGACCGGTTTGTTCATCACGATCTTCAGTATCCCAGGTCTCACCGGCCTGTGTCTGTTCCCGACGACGCTCCGCAATTGCTTCGATGAGTAGTTGATACGTGCCCCAATACACCGGGGAGTGGCCGGTCAGGGTGAGTCTGTCCTGTTGGGGGTCTGGTGCAGCCGCGAACCAAAAACCTTCCGGTGTTACTGCTGTGATCCTGGCTGAGCCGCTGGTTTCATCGCCCTGGGACACTATCTCCCAACCTCGATCTTCCCAGGAGGCCGCGATATCATCGCGCAGTGCATCGAGCGATTGGTCGGTATAGAGATAACGTTGGACTCGGAAGTAATAACTATTGTCCTGTGTTGCGCCAGTCGGGGCCCGGTTCAGCGAACCACCCGCCCCAGGGACAATCTCTGAACGCGAACCACCGTCAAACCATCCGTCGTCAGATATCTTCGTCTGAACTTGTCCGAACCGCTCGTTAAATTCCTCGTATCGTAGTCCGGCGGCCTCGTATTGTTCTTCTAGACTCATCTGTTCCGCGTCTTCCCGTACCATTCCGACACCATCCTTTGGCACAGCTTCTTCTTGTGATGCGCTACAGCTTGTCAACAACATGATGCACGCTAGGACAGTGCCCCTCAGGGATATCTTGCTTGCTTTTACCATCTGTCTACTATGCTTTCCAGTCAATTTGATGGGGTTCCTACGGAAAGCCTGTCATCAGTGGGGTATGGTGAAACATTTCCGCCACTGTCGACCGCCTGACGGTATTCGCCCTCCAAATCAGTCAGTGCGATAGTGGCTGCTGGACTGATTGCAATCGACTGGTGCAATCGTTTTCATTCCTTCCGTGATGTTGTCTTATCCTTGCGGCCTCGGGTCGTCGGGGGCGAGGCCCATGCGGGCATCGTGGATCCGATGAATGATTTCAATGCCAACCGCGCCCAGTGCTGCGATCCCCACGGCCGCAAGAATAATTGGCGTCGGAGGCAGCACGAAATGGTGATACCACTGCGAGAGCGGCACAACTAACACGAGCACGAAGACGATGTGCAGGACAACGAGCATGCCGACTTTTTGCCAGTTCAACGGTCTCGAAATGACATTGAGCAGCCAGAGTCCCGTCAGGGTCAGGGTGATGAAGGTGGCCGTCTGGAGCTGCTCCATTACCAGCGGGGCTGAGGGGTTCTCAGATTCGAATGGCAGCACACCGCTGAAGTCACCAGCCCACACGCGGGCATACCAGTTGATACCCCACAAGGCTGCTACCAGTACGATGCCCGACGGGATGGCGAACTTCAGCGCTCGTGATAAAAACCCTGCCACATAGCGGCGGGGGTTTGGCATCAACGCGAGAATAAATGACGCGAGCCCGATGAACAGGAAGTCGGCGGTAGACATCTGACGGGGGAGGGCTGGGTATTGCCAGGCCATCAGGGAAAAGACCAGAACAAACAAGAACGCGTAGGTGGTTTTGGCCAGGAACAAGTGGGCCAGTCGTTCCATGTTCGCAATGACCTTGCGGCCCTCTGCTAAAACGTTCGGGAGGCGTGAAAATTTTGAATCCAGGAGCACCATGCGGGAGACGGCTTTGGTTGCAGCTGATGCGTCACCCATCGCGATGCCAAGGTCGGCGGTCTTGACTGCTAGGGCATCGTTGACTCCGTCGCCGGTCATCGCCACGACGTGATCACGGTGCTGTAGCGCTTTGACCATCTGTTCTTTTTGGTCCGGTGAGACACGTCCAAAGACGGAGTGCTCATCCATGACGGTTGCCATGTCATCGATGTTGTCTGGCAGGTTGCGTGCATCGTAGCCGGAACCTGGATGATCCCATCCCATTTGGCGGGCAACAGCTGCGACTGTATGTGGGGAGTCGCCCGAGATGACTTTCAATTCGACGCCCTGCTGCTGGAAATACTCCAAGGTTTCACGGGCATCGCCGCGGACTTTCTCCTCAAACGTCACGACGGCGATGGGGGCCAGCTGTGCGGGCAGCGCGGTCTCTTCCCCGAACCATGGATGTTTCGCTGAGGCGGTGTTCGACGGTGTCGTCGAATGAGCTAACAACATAGTGCGCTTTCCCGACGACGAGAGCTGCTCGGCTCGGGTATGGAGTTCGGTTTTGGTCGGTTCATCAACATTGAGGGCATCGATGAGCGATTCGGGTGCACCGAGAACCCACGCACCAACCGGGGCCTGGGTATCCTCGACGGTGCCAAACGCAAACGCGGACCAGCGCCGTTCCGAAGCAAAAGCAATCGCATCGGTTTGTGCCAGTTCGGGAAGCTGGGGGAACGGCTCGCGCAGCGCGGCAGCTGTGTTATTTGCGTTCGGGTCGGCACCGATGTGGCCGAGCACGAGCCTCCAGCCAGGGTCAGCGTCTGCCAATTGCTTGGCATGGGCGAATTGCATGACACCTTCGGTCAAGGTGCCGGTCTTATCCAGACACACGGTATCGACTCGCGCGAGGATCTCGACGGCTGGCTGCTCTTGAATGAGGACTTTTTTGCTGCCCAGGGTCAGGGCTGCCAAAGCAAAAGAGATGGTCGTCATCAGTGCCAGGCCCTGGGGGATCATCGTGGTGATCCCGGCAATGGTGGCGACCAACGCCGAGTTGAAGGTGCCGGCTTCGACCATCTGTTGCCATCCGCCCAAGGCTTTGATTTGGCCCCACGCTACGACGGCAATGAGCGGGATCAAAGCGAGGGTGATCCAGCTGGCCACCTTGTCCAAGGCGGTGCGAAGTTCGGAGTGAGCCTTGGTGAATTTGCGGGCACGCTTGGTGAGCCGCGCGGCGTGCGAGTCGTGTCCGACGCCGGTGATGCGAAAATACCCGTTGCCGCTGACCACCGAGGTCCCCGACAGCACGGTGGCATCAGTGGGTTTATAGACCGGATCGGCTTCACCAGTAATGAGCGACTCGTCAATATCGAGACTCTCAGAAGCTAACACCAGCCCGTCGGCGGGTACCTGGTCGCCGGAGCGCAGGTAGACGACGTCATCGAGCACCGCGTCGGCGATATTGATCGCGGTGTGTTCACCGTTGCGGCGTACCATGATGGCGTCTTGGTGGAGCAGCGCGATGCGGTCGAGTTTGCGTTTGGCCGAGTACTCTTGGACGACGCCGATGACCACGTTGGCAACACCAGCGATGGCGAACAGCAAGTCGAGCCAACGTCCCAAAATGATGATGCCTACGGCACACAGGAAAATGACCAGGTTGAATAAGGTCAGGATGTGGGTGCGCAGGATGGTGGCCAGGGAGCGCGAGGAATCCTCGGGCTGAATATTCACCAGACCGGTGTCGGTGCGAGCACTGACTTCGGCGTCATTGAGTCCGCGGTGTAACAAGACCTCGTCGTCGATGCGGCCTGGATCGGCGGCGCCTCGGGCGGTCAAGAGGGTATGGCGGTGGGCAGCCGAGACGTCGACCTGGGACGTGTCGCGGCTGGTGTGTTCTGCGGTGTTACCTACAGATGCAGATTCGGTCACTCACTACCTCAATCGACCAACGGTATTGCCACTATCCCTATCCTACCGAGTGACAGGTTAACCAACCTCAGCACGCAGATGGATTTAATCTTTCTACAAAACCCTACAGAAGTATGAGGGCCAACCGTTCTTTCCAGCGGTTCGCGGGAGCTGTGTTAAACACTGTCGGCTGGGAAGATTGCCCATCCCAGCCGACAGCGATGACCCCAGTGTTAGTTACCGAAGCGTTTTGGTAGGGCAGTGGCCCAATCTTCACGCAGTTCGTCAAGCGTTGCGGTAAAGAGGTCCTGAATTTCTAGGGCATTCGAACCGGCATCGACCACACCGATGCGCAGTGACGGGTAGCCGCGCGATTCAGCAATACCGCGGAAGCGGACCTCCTCGGACAGCGGGACGGCCACGAGGGCCCGAGCTTGCGATTCGGAGAACAAGGCGGTGAACGCATCGATGTTGTCGCGTTCGGTCACATAGTCCAGATTGATACGCACCCCGACCCCGCTCTGTAACACCATATCTGCCAGGGCGCCGGCAAGCCCCCCATTGGAGAGGTCATGTGCGGCATCAAGCATATGCGTCCGCGAGGCATTCGACAATAAACCAGCGAGTTGCTGCTCCTTGGCCAAATCGACGTTCGGCGGTGTGCCACCCAAGTGGCCGCGCAGGTGCGCGAATTGTGAACCGTCGAGCTCATCGAAGGTTTCACCCAGCAGGTAGATGGCCGAACCGTCGAAGGCCGGATGCAACCAGGATGGAACCGCGGTGGTCACATCGTCGTAGCGGCCCAGGGTGACGATCATCGGCGTCGGGTGAATTGCGGTATCCACCGTCTGGTTGTATAACGACACGTTGCCGCCGGTGACCGGAACGCCCAATTGTTGGCAGGCGTCGGCAATCCCACGCGTAGATTCGGCGAACTGCCACATCACGCCCGGATCCTCGGGTGACCCGAAATTCAGGCCATCGGAGACGCCCAGCGGTGTCGCACCGGAGGTCGCCACGTTGCGGTAGGACTCGGCCACTGCCAGTTGGGAACCCTGATATGGATCCAGGTACACATAACGCGAGTTGCAGTCGATTGCCAGGCCAATGCCCATTCCGGTTTCTTCATCAATACGGATGACCCCGGAGTCATTGGGTGCGCCCTGACGGGTATTGCCCCCGACCGACGAATCGGTCTGCGAGGTGATCCAGGAGCGGTCAGCCATATTGGCCGACCCCATGAGCTCGATGAGGGCCTGTTTCAGCTCGTCACCGGTTGCCGGCAGGTCAGTTGCCGCCGAGGATGCGCGGAAGGTATCGGCTTGCAGTACGTCCTGGGATGCCGGTCGAGCATAAGGCCGTTCGTAGACGGGGCCGTCATCGGCCACGGTGACCGGATCAACATCGACGATGCGCTCGCCGTTCCAGTCAATCGTGAGTCGACCCGAGTCATTGACTTCACCCAGCCACGAGTACTCGACGCCGTATTTGGCCATGATCTGTTCGAATGCTTCGGAGTTGTCCGGAGTGACCACGGCCATCATGCGTTCCTGGGACTCCGACATCAAAATGTCTCCGGCCGTTAGGCCTTCATCACGCAGCAACACGTTGGTCAGTTCGATGTGCATGCCACCGTCCCCGCTGGCAGCGAGCTCACTGGTGGCACACGCGACACCGGCGGCACCAAGATCTTGGATGCCTTCGACCAGTGATTTGGAGAATAATTCGAGGGTGGCCTCGATGATCACGTTTTCTTGCAGCGGGTCACCCGCTTGGACCACCGGGGTGTTTGCGGCGCCCTCGTCATCAAATGCCGCCGAGCTCATGGCGGCACCACCAATGCCGTCGCCGCCGGTGCGAGCACCAAACAAGACGATTTTGTTGCCGGTACCCGAGGCTTGGGCCAGTCGCAGATCTTCGTGGCGCAGCACGCCAACGGCTCCGGCGTTGACCAGCGGGTTGCCTTGGAACACCGCATCAAAGTCGGTTTCTCCAGCGATATTGGGGACACCCAAGATGTTGCCGTAGTGTCCAACACCCGCCACCGCGCCCTTCATGATGCGGGCGGTATCTTCATGATCTTCGTGACCCACACGCAGTGCATCCAGCACTGCGACCGGGCGTGCGCCCATCGAAATGATGTCACGCACCACGCCACCAATACCGGTGGCTGCACCTTGGAATGGTTCGAGGTACGACGGGGAGTTGTGGGACTCGACCTTGAACGTCACGGCCCAGCCGTCGCCCAGATCCACCACGCCGGCATTTTCACCCAGACCCACCAGCATGTTCTGCTGCATTTCCTCGGTGGTTTTTTGTCCGAACTGTTTCAGGTGTACTTTCGAAGATTTATATGAGGTGTGCTCGGACCACATCGACGAGTACATAGCCAACTCGGCCTCGGTCGGACGGCGACCCAAAATGTCGCGGATCCGTCCGTATTCTTCCTCGTTCAATCCCAGTGCAGCCCACTGCTGTTCAACCTCGGGTGTGGCACCCGCATGGTCGACCGTATCTAGTTGTGCGTTATTCACTGACAACTCCTTCACCATTGTTGACAGCACCGGCAGCGCGGACAACCGATACAAACAGTCCCTGACCATCGACACCCAACCGCGGGCCGTCGGGATGATCGGTACCAAAACCTTCTTCAATTGCATATTCCGGGCTGGCCAGCAGCCCCAGTACGGAGCCGTCATCGGAACTGATCCCCGCAATGTTGTGCGCCGAACCCGCAGTCGAATTGTTGGCTCGGACGATGACGTTGCCGCCTGACTCGAGTGCTTCCAATTCTTCTTCGGTGACGACGTAGTGGTTGTATGCACCCTTTTGTACTAGCCGAATGTGTTCACCGGTGTCGTAGAAGGAGCTGATGGCCGTTGTATTATTTTCGATCACGAAGTCGATTTCAGTGTGCGAATAGCCGGGCGAATTATTCGCAATGACCGCGCCTGGCAACAGATCGGCTTCGGTCAGCACCTGAAAGCCATTGCCCAGCCCGATGAGCGTGAGCTCTTCGGCCTTGACTGCGTCGGCAAGTACCCGCATGATCGGCTGGGTGGCTGCCAGTGCCCCTGCGCGCAGATAGTCACCATAGGAAAAACCACCGGGCAACAGCACAACCTTGAGGTCTGCCACATCAGGGGCCACGGTGGTTTTCGGGTGCAGCTGAACCGGTGTGCCACCGGCGAGTTCAACTGCTCGGAGCACCGATGGTGCATCCGTTGCTGCGTCGAACATGACGACGCCGATTTTCGGTGTACTCATTTAGCCACCTCGACATTGGCAATATATTCGGTTGAAGGATTTGCTAATAATTCTGCTGCCAGGGCTTTGGCACGATCCAGAACATCTGCGGTCACGTCACCCTCGACAGTGAGTTCAAAACGTTTTCCTTGCCGGACCTGTGAGAACTCGCGGAACCCTAATTCGGGGAGCCGGGCTTCGATGGCTTTGCCCTGTGGGTCAAGCACTTCTGGTTTCGGCATAACTTCAACGACGATATTGGGCATGATTGCTCCTGATCTGGGATCTACCAATTGGCACACTTGATTTTATCGAAAAACGCTGGGCTTCGAACCAATGGGTCGAAGCCACCAAAGAGCGGCCAAAATCAAGCTCGATTGTTGACATAACCGTGCTCATACGCCCAAATTACCGCGTGGATGCGATCTTTGACTTCTAACTTCATCAGAATATTTGAGACGTGGGTCTTCACTGTTGCCGGCCCAACAAATAAGTCCTCTGCAATATCCGCATTGGACTTGCCTTTAACGATCATTTGTAGAATCTCGTCCTCTCGACGGGTCAGGCCGACATCCGGTGTTGCCTCGGGTTCGGTTGCGGTGACCGTCTGCTCGGCCGGTTGGGCCAGCATGTGATGCAATACTCGCCCGGTGACTTCGGGAGCCAGCAGTGATTCGCCATCGGCGACCACTTTGATCGCATGAATCAGGTGCTCGGGGCCGGCGGTTTTCAAGAGGAATCCAGAAGCGCCGGCGCGCAGTGTGGCAAATAAAAACTCATCCCGGTCAAACGTCGTAAGAATGAGGATCCCTGCCCGAGCGTTAGCGTCAACCAGAGCCTTGGTCGCTTGGATACCGTCCATGTCTGGCATTTGGACATCCATGCACACGACATCCGGATCTAACTGCGCTACCTTGTCGATCGCTTCACGGCCGTCGGAAGCTTCCCCCACGACTTCGATGCCTGGCTCCGTCGATAAGATCGTAGCCAACCCGGTACGCAACATCGGTTGGTCGTCGACGAGCAGGACACGAATGGATGATTCAGACATCAGGATCTTTCCGTTGATATTGCACAGGGCACCCGAACAATGACCTTCCAGCCGTAGGGTGTCCGTGGTCCATATTCTAACGTGCCGTCCACCGCCTGAACGCGCTCTTTCATACCCTGCACACCGGTTCCCGTCCCGGTGGACATGGGCTCATATTCTTTACCGTTATCGATGACAGACAGCGTCATATCGGTATCGCCATAGTGCAATTGCACTTGAATTTCGACGTCGTTGCCGGCATGCTTACGCGCATTTGACAGTGCCTCTTGTGCCACGCGATACAGTGTCAGTTCGGTGGCTGCCGAGACTTCAGCCGGTTCCCCGGTCACCTCAAATGTGACGGTTTGCTCGGTGGAATCGGCATGTTGCACCAGTTCGAGCAACTGGCTGAGATCCGGGAGGGGTTCGGCAGAACCGTCTTGGTCGCGCAGCGTATACACCATAGTCTGCAATTCCTGGACCGCCTGGGCTGAGGAGGCTTCGATATGATTCAACTGGTCAACTACGGAGGCGGTATCTCGGCCCGCTTCAAGGAGCCGTCGTGCTGCGGACGCATGCACACCCATAACAGTCACGTGGTGGGCCATGATGTCATGCAGTTCGCGGGCGATGTGCATTCGTTCCGCCTGGACCGCGGCATCAGCAATTTTCCGATTAGCGACTGCCAGCTCATCGTGGGCCTTCTGTAATTCCCAGCGCTGTTTGGCCCGATGCCATGCCCGACCACCAAAATAACAGGCCGAGACATAGAACCCGAGCGACAAAATGAGCGTGGTGGCCAAGAAATAGAGAATCTCACTGAGATTCACATCACGCAGTGCCGCTTCGCTTGCCTGGGTGGCATCATCATCGAGGGAGACCATTACAAACGGGACGCCAAATTGGACGACTACTACGATGAAGCGCACCCAGAAGGCCAGCCGCCGATTCGAGACCCAAGCACCCACCGAGTAAATCGTCATGAAGCCGACGAACAACAGAGAGTAAAACTCCCATGCAGCCGTAAACGATGCGATGAGCACCACAGCTGTGAACAGCGACAGGATAAAAATCGGATAGCGACGGTAGAACACTAGTAACGCTGAAATGAACAGTGAAAAGATCTGTGCGATGAGCAGATTGGACCCCACGTCCTCCAATAACGTCGTCAGCCGCAGAGCCTGCAGACTGAGCACAGAAACAAAGCCCACGACCACCGCAAGAATGGTGTCATTGCGCAACCAGTTTTCTGGCAGCTCACGGATAAATCTCGTGTGGTCCGTCGTGTCTGTACTTATCTGGGGGCTTGGATTTTTCGACATGCGCTGGGCCTTCGGGACGGGGCAAACCTCGGGGTTTTGTTGGCTTACATACTAGTCACGCGTTAGAGGATACACCCGGAATAACTTTCGTCGTTGGGGCTGCGTAGCATCGGCTACCAGTATGGGAATCATGTCGCGCAACACCTCGTGCCGGTGGACATATTCATGCTGTTCTTGGAAGACTTTCGAAAAAGCGACGAACAAAAAGAAGTTGCCGGTATATAGGGCCACGTAGACTAACACGGTCCAATAGATGGTTTCTACGATGCCATGATGGGTTGCCAGGATGGTTTCGATTCCGCTGACGTTGGCGCTGGAGCCTCCGGCGAGATCTTGTAACAGCAAGAGAAACTCTGGTGACGCCATAAAGAACGACAGAATAATTGGTATTGACCAATTTACTAACCGACTGAAGCCGTTAAGGAAGCGTTCTTGACGACTCGACTTGATCATCAGCATCACGGCAGCGAGGCAGAAAAAAGTGATCGTGCTGAACAGCATGACGGACAAAAGAAAACCCAATTCGCTAAACAGCGGCGTGTACCCGCTGTCTGTCTGATGATTCGTCATCAAGAAATGCAGCATGCTGAAGGCCACCAGCAGCAAGGCCACTGCCGTGGGGAGGACTCTGGCCAGAATGGTGACTCGGTGGCGATACAGGTTTGGTGCTGAGGTGGTCTGACGAGCTGTGAAGATTCCTTCGAGGGCGAGCCAAATGGTGCGCGGTGACTTATCTAAATAGCATGCCAAATCATGTATGGCGCTCAATGAGTGTTCAACCGTATCGAACCGTGCTGGCGTGAACGACCCCCGATGGGCGGTATTGCAGGAGTCGCAGGTGGCACGGCGCACTGGCGAAGTCTCTGCCTCAATCGAGGGCTGGGTTTTCATTGAGTCCGCGGCGTCGTTGGTACGCAGTTTGCGCATACGTCGTCTGACAACCGAATCGGTTCGAGGTCGGGACTTTTGTAATAATAGGCGTTGGCGCCAGTCCGTTGGTCGGGTCTGCTCATGGTCATCCATGGTGGCGGCGATTTCGTGCCGAAGCTCGGCCAATTCCTCGTCTGAAACGTGATCTTCACGAGCCCACCGTGTATTGGTCATATAGGCATGTATATCAACTTTGCGTTCATGACCTACGCACGCTGGTCGGTGAGCCCCAAGTACTCGGCGATGACGGTGGCATCTAGGGATGCCAGCGCCTCGGGCGTGAACGGTGGGTTTTGCGTTGCGTCCGGTAAGCGGATGTTGTCCAGCGCGAATTGGACGGCGTCCCAATCGATGCCATCGAGGATTAACTGTGGTTTGGCAAACGCAAGCTTTGGCGACATGGTGATCCAGCCGGGGCCCGCGACGCCTTGTGAAGTGTTGATAATAAAACGGTACGGGCCGGTGTCTTGCTCCGTTGCGGGCTGGACGAGTATGGGCGTGGCACCACGAACGTGCAAGTTGTACCACAGGTTATTCTCGGATTGTTTGGCTGCTGCGATGGTTTCAGCATCGGCGGTATTCAGATATTGCAGTAAGGCCGGGTCTTTGTCTTCCAGGTACGAACTGTCGTAGCGGGATGCGATGATTACCCGACGGTTCTCCGCCACGGGATATTCCCAGTCGTCGGCTTCGATAACTTTTTCAGTGACGTCAGTGGGTGGTGGCAGCATAGGGTGCATATGGTAGGGCTGGATGCCCAGGGCCCAGGCCTTGTCTTCGTTGAGTACCAGATACTTTTTGCCGGGGACATCCCATCCATGGCGAATCTCAAAGAAATCGTCCATTCGGTAGGATACCTGTTGGTTTCCATCATCGCGGAGTACATCCTGCCAGGACGATGCTGGATTCAGTCGTGAGTAGGGTACTTCTTTTGTGACTGTGGCGTTGAAGAGTTCCCCGCCGTCAGACATTTCGAACGTGTTGGAAGACTGTGGCCGTTCATTGGTGAAGATGAGCACTGACCAGTCGAGTATTTCATCTTCGTGTTCTGTGGCATCCAATATTCCGCGGTCAAACGAGTGGATGCGTTGGATGCGGACCCGGTTGGTGAGATACCAACGCAGTGCGTGCCCAGCGTGGCGGTGAAGAAATGCCGACGGCAGCAGCCAGGCAGAGACGGCACCGGGTGCCAGAAACTTATGCGTGGCCAAGACAAAATGGTTGTACAGATCTGCCAGACCGGTGGGCCGAATGCCCGAGGCGGTTTCGGCGGCATCGGCCGAGAGAATCTTCTCGTCTGAGCTGAGCCGGTGATGCTGTGTTGCCGGTGGACGGGACAGTACCAGTGTGGCCTTTGGTAGGTGATCGGCTGTCAACCGCATGAAATCTACATCAGAGACTGTGAGTCCAGCCGGGGCCCACAGATCGTGGGCTAAAGCAGCGAGGTGTTCATCCTGTTCCACACCGTGGGCACGACGGATGGCGAGCTCATCGGTTTTTTCGGCGGCATCGTGAAGTAGCGCGGAGAAGAATATGCCGGAACCGATACACGGTTCTAGAAAGCTGACCTCACGGCCGGGATGATATTTCAAGGCAAGGCCAGCAATATCGCTGGCTAAATCAAACGGGGTTGCGCCTTGCTGGGAGGAGTGCTGTTGGTCGTCGGAGCGGAGTTTCTCTAAGAAGACTTGGCCGGTCTGGCGTACGGTTTCTGTGCCCGTTACGTCGAAGTCGAATCCCAACACACTGCCTCCTTCCGCCACGAAAACGGCCATCTATGCCGTCGCTTTCCAACCCTAATGTGTCAAGTTGTACACGCGAGAGATATGCGCAAATATGTAGCGAAACGTGAGCGCCACGGCAGAACATCAGTTCTCTGCGGTGGCGCTCAGCTGCTTGTGCCGGGTTTAGCGGCCGGTACCACCGTGGACGGTGACTTCGTCCTCGACAGCATTCTCTGTGGTTGTTTCGGCAATGACGACAGAGTCGAACTGTGCCGAATCTTCTACCGCATAGCCCCGCGAAATATCACGTTGCACTTGTTTGCCCATTGCTCCTTCGACCATTACGCATACACGCTCGCGCCTCTCTGCGAAGAATGCTGCGAAGTCATTAGACCGCAAGGCACCAGCCGGAATCAGATGAGATTCCAATACGTTGTCGAGCGTTGTCGAGGATATTTGGCCGTTCCGCTCGACGAGATCTAGGTAGTGTGATGGTGCACGTCCGCCTATGGTCCGATTCGTCTTGGCGCTGATCGCACTTTTATTGATAATCGATTCACGGTGCTCATCATCGATGTTGTGATCGAAACACCATTTTTTGGGAAAGATGTGGTGGATGTCGACCGCGAGCTCTCGGTGTTGAAATAGATCCAGTCGTTTGTCTTCCATCCAGTCGCGCGCTTCGTTGGCCAGCAACAACGCATATATACCTTTATAAGCGGCTGCATTACGTGTCCTTAACGAGTGGAGGCGTGATTCGACAAACTGTGCATCTTGAACTGTTGTAGGAAGACTGGCGTTCTCGGTTCCTAGTGCCCAAGCGGGGACCATCATCAAATCTCGGACGAACCTGGTGTCCGTCGTACCACCGTATAGTTCGCCTAGAATCCCGCACCAGAACCATTGAATAAGGCGGCTGTGCGGTCCACGTAGGTTGGCGTCATCTGCCATCACCACTTTGATCGCCGCGAGAGGGATGAGCTGACTACGATACGGAAGGAATTTGGTATCGAAAATGTGTCGATCAGCCATAAATCCTGCAGCCCATATGAATGCATTGCGCAGCGGCTCTAGCCATTCAAGGTAGTCACTGAGCGTGAGTCGTAAGACATCCTCACTTCTTGCGGAGACGGCAGCCGCTCGTGTTCTTGTGTCCGCGAGATGACGCTTGCGTGTAGCTAGGAGGGTGGCTGCTTTGAGGAAATCAGTGCTTTCTAGATCCTGAAGTACAGGATGAGCTGCAAAACTCTCTTGTGTTTCTCGCCAGTTCTCATTGAGTCGGAAATCTGTTCCGTGTTCTGCATAGTAGTCACCATCTCCTGCAAAAGTGGCAGTTAATAGTTCGAACACGTTGAGTTCAAGACCGCCGGTATTTACTTTCTCGAACACCGTTGCAACCGCAGCTTTGGAAGTATTGCCGTCCAATTCGATGGCAGGAATAGAATACCGTTGGGCGGGTGTGAGAACCTCGGCATGGAATCGAGTGGCGTCTTCCTGATTCAACATCATGTAGTGCATCATCCAGGACTGACTCTCTGAGGGTTTGAGCAGGAGGTTGAGTGGAAAGTAGCCGTGGTGGCGCTGCGCTTCCTCGCTGGAGAGGTCCAATACAATATCGCGATTAAAGTTCGTTTTAATCTTTCCGTCTGCATCCACAGAAATGACTGACTCGTCGATACAGTCTTCACCGGCTAGAGCACGTTCGATGTTCACAAAGTACTTGCGTGCCATAAGTTTGCCACGCGAATCCTTCGTTTCGACAACCCCGTCGCCGGTAAGTGCCTGGGTTAGAGACGTGAGTCGCTGCTGACCATCAAGTAGTAGATGGGAAGGCTCTACAGATTGATGAATGTCAACGCCTTCTACGGGCCGGGGTTTGAAACGTACCTCATCATTGTCAGTGTCCAGCAGCATTACCACGCCCATTGGGTGTCCGCGCAGAATAGTCACTAACAGCTGGCGGATGCGCTCGTCATCCCATTTATAGCCCCTTTTTTGGAAGTCCGGAAGTTGAATGGTGCCATTAACAGTCCAGTCTAAGTATCTATCCAAAGTGTGCTGTGGTGTTTGAAATCCCATGCCAACACACTAGCTGCATCGTCTCGAGTTTGAAATTTCTATAAGTCTCACGCAGGGACATCGATACGTAGGTTCCAAATAACTCGAAGAGTCACAGGCGTTTCTTCGCAATTGGACAGGAAACAAAAAACCACCGCAGAGAACTAGTTCTCTGCGGTGGCGCTCAGCTGTTTGTGCTGGGTTTAGCGTCCGGTACCACCGTGGACGGTGGCTTCTTCCTCAGCATCCAGTCCAAATGCGTTGTGAATTTCTTGTACCGCGGCAGCCAGTTTGTCTTCCGCGGTGACCACGGAGATGCGAATCTCGGAGGTCGAAATCAGATCGATGTTGGCTCCGGCCCGGTGGAGGGCATCGAAGAAGGTTGCCGAAACACCTGGGTTGGAACGCATGCCCGCACCGATCAACGAGATTTTGCCGATGTTGCGCTGGTGTGTGACATCGTCGAACCCGATACCTGCTTGGGCATCCCGCAAAGCGGCGATGGCCTCTTTGGTCTGATCCAGTGGCACTGTAAACGAGATGTCTGTTGCCCCAGCCCCGGCACGGGATGGGTTTTGGACGATCATGTCAATGTTGGTGTTGGACGACGCGACCACCTGGAAAATTTCTGCGGCTTTTCCTGGGATGTCTGGGACACCGACGATGGTGACTTTTGCTTCGGAGGTGTCATGTGCAACACCGGAGACGATTGGCTGTTCCATGGGCTGGCCTTCTGGTAGTTGGATGGTCTCTTGTTCATCTGGGATCACCCAGGTGCCTTCTTGCTCAGTGAACGAGGAGCGGACGTGGAGTTTCACACCGAAACGGCGGGCGTATTCAACGGAACGCAAATGGAGGATCTTGGATCCGGAGGCTGCCAGTTCCAGCATCTCTTCGGAAGAAATTTCATCGATCTTGCTGGCAGCTGGGACGACGCGGGGGTCGGCGGTAAAAATACCGTCCACGTCGGAGTAGATTTCGCAAGCATCCGCGTTGAGGGCGGCCGCGAGGGCAACAGCGGTTGTATCGGATCCGCCGCGCCCCATCGTGGTGATATCCTTGGATTCGGGGGACATGCCCTGAAAACCGGCGATAATGGCGACGTTGCCGTCATCGATTGCCTCTTGGATGCGTGTGGGGGAGACCCGGGTAATGCGGGCCTCGCCGTGGTACACGTCGGTGAGCATACCGGCCTGGGAACCGGTGAAGGAGCGTGCTTTGGAACCGTTGGAATCTACGGCCATGGCCAACAGGGCCATGGAGATGCGCTCACCAGCTGACAGGAGAATATCCATTTCACGTGCTGGGGCATCGTCGGTCACTTGACCGGCCAGATCCAGCAGATCATCTGTGGTGTCGCCCATCGCGGAAACGACGACAACAACTTGATGGCCGGCACGTTGTGTGGCGACCACTCGGCGGGCGACGCGTTGTATTCCTTCGGCGTCGGCGACAGATGAACCGCCGTATTTTTGGATGATCAGGCTCATAACTACCTTTTGGTTAGAAAATGGGACTGACGTTAAGTGTATCGGCCAGATGGCGGCGGGTCGCTAAAGTTTGCGGCGGCCTTCAAAGGCCCGCCCGAGCGTGACTTCATCGGCGTATTCAAGATCCCCACCGACGGGGAGCCCGGAGGCAAGGCGTGACAGCGTGAGCCCGACCGGTGAGAGCATGCGTGTCAGGTAGGTTGCGGTGGCTTCACCTTCGAGGTTGGGGTTGGTGGCGAGAATGACTTCGGTGACTTCTTCGTCCTGGAGGCGTGTGAGCAGTTCTCGTACGCGGAGTTGTTCGGGCCCGATGCCACCGATGGGGTTGATTGCTCCACCGAGCACGTGGTATCTGCCGTTGTAGGTACGTGTGCGTTCAATGGCGATGACGTCCTGGGACTCTTCAACCACACACAGCAGGCCTGCATCGCGGTGTTCATCACGGCAGATTGCACACGTGCTGTGTTCCGAGACGTTGAAGCAGATTTCACAGAGTCGAATTTTGGTTTTGACCTCGGTGATGGCTTCGGCCAGGGCGACCATGTCATCTTCTGGGGCTTCAAGAATGTGGAAGGCGATGCGCTGGGCAGACTTGGGGCCGATGCCCGGGAGTCTTCCGAGTTCATCGATGAGGGACTGGACCGCACCGTCGTACACGTTGGGGCCTTTCTTTGGACGAGGGTTCTAAAGTTTCGGGGAGCCGTCTGCGTTGCGTTCTTCAACCAGACGAGCATTGAGCACGTTTTCGACGACGCTTCGGCCGGCGAGACCGGAGTCCTCGATGATTTCGTCATCATCCGACGCGTAATCATCGTCGTCATCGTCGGGTGTTTTTTCTTCTTGTACCGCGGGTTCGCCGTCCGTTTGTGTGGGTTGTTGGCCAGCGTATTGTGCGACCATTTCGGCAAAACGTGATCCCGCAGCAGGCTTGGTGTTTTCCTGCTGTGGTTTGTTGCCACCCGAGCTCGATGGGATGACGTCATTGAAACGCCGTTGGAACTCTTCGCGCAGCTCGGCTTCAGACTTGGCAAACGCCGGGGCGAAGGGCTCTTCGGCGGGTTCATTGCGGGGAATAAACCCGGCATAGCCGTCATCGGCAACCGGATCTGGACCCGTCGAAAGCTGTGGTTCTTCCGCAGGCGCTTGTTCGACCGGTGGGGTGGCTGCCGCAGGTGATTGTTGCGGCGCCTGGTGTGGAGGCGGTTGGTCTTGTGGCTGCTGTGATCCAACGTTTTGCCACGGATCTTCGGCCGGCATCCAGTCATCATCCGGTGGACCCCATTGGGAAGCTGGTTCACCCCAGTCTGATGCAGGTTGGCCCCACGCTTGGTCGGGTTCACCAGACCCCCAGCCTGCCACACCGGTGGCCGGCGGCTGCGGGTGAATTGGATTCGATTGTGGCGCGGGTTGCTGTGGCGAGGGTTGTTGCACGGGCTGCTGTTGAGCAGGTTGTGACGGCGCGACCGTCTGCGGGGGTGCTTGCGGTGAGGCTTGTTGTCCAGCGTTCTGCGGTGGTGGGACCGGGCTCGACTGCGGCGCCGGCTGCGTATGTTGTGCAGGTGGTTGGTGCTGGGCCGGTGGTTGCTGTGGTGCTGTGGGCGTTGGTTCGGGGGCAGCCTGGGCAGATGGTCTCTGTTCAGGCTGTGGCCGCTCGTCGCGGCTAGGTCCTTTTGGGGAACCACCGTCTGAGGTGCCCGAGATGAGATCCAGAGTGGGTTGGATGCCTAATACCTGGTTGAATCCCGCGGCGAGGAGTTTCTCTCCACCGCGCATCTGTACGGTATTGCGAGCGCCATCGTTGTCGAAGCCGATGGTCAACAGCTGGCCGTCAAAACCGACGACCTGTGCATTGCCGTTGATCGTCATCCAGATCAGACGCGATTCGTTTTTGAGATATTCCAGGACTTCTGGCCACGCACGACGCACCATCTCGACCTGGGATGGTTGCTGTTGTGCTGGGGCTTCTGGTGCTGCAGCCTGTGGTGGTTGTTGCGCGGCTGGTTGTTGCGGCTGTGCAGGGGGAGTCTGCTGCTGTGATTGTTGCGCCGCTGGCTGTGGTCGTGCCGAAGGAGCCTGTTGCTGTGGTTCAGGTTGTGCCGGCTCTGGCTGCTGGTGCGACTGTTCCTGCGGTGCAGCGGTCGGCTCCGGCTCAGCTGCAGGAGTCGGTTCTGGGGCCGGTTCCGGAGACGGTGTATTGGCCGCCGGTTCGGGGGTTAGCTGTGGCGGTGGCTCAGACGGAGTCTCTTGTTGTTCGTCACGCACAAGCGCCGCACGTGCTGCTGCGGCACCGGACAGTCCGGTTTCTTGAGCCGCTGCGTGGTGCTGCGGAGGCGCGGGCTGAGTCGGCGCCGCAGCGGGTGCTTCAGGTACGCCACCGTATTCGATGCGACGCTCCAGTCGATCCATACGCGCCGCGAGTCCGCGTTCGGTCTCGTCGGTGGCCGGCAACATGAGGCGGGCCATCAACAGTTCTAAGTGCAACCGCGGCGAGGTTGCCCCATTCATCTGCGTCAGTGCGGCAGCCGTAATATCTGCTGCACGCGAGACTTCGGCCGATCCCAATTGGTTTGCTTGGGCCTCGAGTCGCCGCAGCTGGTCCTCGGGCATACCGTGGAGGATCGCGGCGGCCTGTTCCGGGGCAGCTTTGGTGATCACGACATCACGGAAACGTTCGAGCAGATCCTGGACGAAGCGTTCTGGATCCTGGCCAGATTGCACGACCTGATCAACAACCCGAAACACAGTTGGTGAATCTTCAGCCGCCAGTGCATTGACGACATCATCGAGGAGGTTCTCTGGGGTAAAGCCCAACAGGTTCACGGCAAGGTCGTAGCCAACGCCGTCGTCGGTGGCACCGGCCAGCAGCTGGTCGAGGACCGACAGGGTGTCACGGACTGAACCACCACCGGCACGAATCACCAGCGACAAAACGCCCGGGGCAATCGGGATCTGTTCCTGGGAAGCAAGCGTCTCCAAGTACTGCATCAACGGCTCTGGCGGCACCAGACGGAACGGATAGTGATGGGTACGCGAGCGGATAGTCCCGATCACTTTATCGGGCTCGGTCGTGGCAAAAATAAACTTGATGTGTTCTGGCGGCTCTTCAACGATCTTTAGCAGCGCGTTGAAACCGGCCGAAGTGACCATGTGTGCTTCGTCAATGATGAAGACTTTGTACCGGTCACGGGTTGGTGCAAAGGTCGCACGTTCACGCAGATCGCGTGCGTCGTCCACACCACCGTGGGATGCCGCGTCGATTTCAATGACATCGAGCGAGCCCGGTCCACCGGTTGCCAGATCGGTGCAGGAATCGCATTGTCCGCACGGGTGGGCTGTGGGGCCCTGGGCACAGTTGAGGCAGCGTGCCAGAATTCTGGCCGACGTGGTTTTCCCACAACCGCGGGGACCCGAAAACAGGTAGGCATGATTGATCCGGTGTTTGTCGATGGCGTTGGCCAACGGCACAGTCACATGCTCTTGGCCAATAACCTGTTCAAACGTATCCGGCCGATAGCGGCGATATAAAGCGGTGGTCACTCTCAATACCCTAGCTTGCTGTCGTGGCAATCGTTAGCAGTACAATCTGCTGGCAGAACTCCCAGTCTAGACTTTAATCGTCCCGCTCGACGAAAGGAAAACTCATGGTGGAAACAGATCCGACCGACGCAGCCGTGGCAACGCGTGAGGTGCTCGATCGTGTCTTTACCGACGCACACACCACCAATACGTTTTCGCAAGATCCAGTTGATCCCGTCATCATCGCCCAAGCTTATGAGGATATTCGGTGGGCTCCCACTCAAATGAATTCGCAACCGATGCGCATGACGCTGGTATATTCCGCCGATGCGAAGCAGCGACTTGATCCCCACATGAAGGGTGGAAATCGTGCCAAGACATTGGCTGCACCCATGACGATCATCGCGGCGTGGGATCCGCGATGGCATGACCATCTATCGCATTTGGCTCCTCACAAAGCGGGTGCGCATGACAAGCTCGACCCGGATCCGGTAGCACGCGAGCAGATAGCACAGGTCTCGGCCCACCTGCAGATTGGTTATTTGATCGTCGCCTTGCGGGCACATGGTTTACACGTTGGTCCGATGACTGGTTTTAACGCCGCACGCGTCGACGAGGAATTCCACACAGACACCGGGTGGAAAACCGCAGTCATCATCAACGCTGGTTGGAAACCAAAGGATGACGACGCCAAAGCCGTTCGTCCACGTGCCGGCCGGTTATCCGTCGATGACGCCTGCCAGATCATATAGAACTAGTCATATTGCAACCCAAACTACCCGTCGACGTACACTACCAACGTATCCAACGGTCAAAAGGAGTCGGGAAAATGTGTGGGCCAGACGTTGCTGCGGCCATGGTCGAAGAACTCCGCTCAAGGATGCCGAATCCACCGCCCCAACAGTGTGCCATCGTCGTAGAAAACGATCTTGTTGGACGTGCTGTACTCGCACTGCTGTGGGAACACCGAAGTCATCTGACTATCTACCTCTTGACCCATAGTCCAGCCGCTGGTCATGAGCTCGCATTGCAGTCGGGCATCGCATCGGTCCGCAACGCCCCGGACGTCCACCTGCTTGCTGCCTACGAGCTGCCACAGGTGCTGGATAGTGACGGTGCGTTGATCTGGGCGGTGGAGGCCGCACGCACGGACGAAAGTGTTCAAAATATCCTGGTGCGGCGAAACGTCGCGCAGACGTGGATGCCATTGGCAGCACCCTTCGATGCGCTTACACAACGGTACCCGGTGCAAACCGCGCCCAGCCACGAACTGATCCTGCGGGACATCATCCGAGACCATGCCAGGTTCCTGAACTTCTTCGGCGATCGGCTCAATCCCAAAGACCTCTATGAACGTTCCAAATACCCCGCGTGGATCGCACCACCTCAAGATTTTATGGCCGCGGTCCCACCCATGCAGCGTGTGACCACCGATGCGGACGGCAACACACTGGCCACCACCACCTTCGACGGAGCGTTGAGGCTCCACGCCGAGCATATGCTGCAGGATCACCGCACATGGATTGAGCTTGACCCCATACTTCAGGTGCTCGACGAGGCACGCTATGACATCATGGTGACCGTCAGTAGTGCGTATGAGAATCCCAACGCCAAGGGTGCGCTCGCAGTCCAAATCCACCGTGGTGAAACATTGATGGCCTCGATCGACATCGCGACCTCGCCGGCTGAAGTACAAGTCCCCATACGCGCTGTTCCACACAGTGCACGCCTGAGGATCTCCGTGGTGGCGCTGAAAGATAATCCGAGAACATCCTGGTCCAAGGCATCGCACACGGAACTTCGCGTCGCAATACATCCCGAAGGGACCTATGCTGCGCCGCGGGGCACTGGCAAAGCGAAAGCCTGGTTGAAACGATTCACTTCACGCCGCCAACCTGCTACATAGGAGCAACATGGTAACGCCCACCTGGACACGACTGTATGCCCGAGGCTTTTTCCTGAGTTCTGAACCGGTGGCGATCTTCGAAGAGCTTGCACACTATCGCTGGTACGATCTTGCAGGAGACGTGCTCTTTGCCGATGAGATCACCGAGGTGGGGATTGCCTACAAGGGAGATGATTGGCTCGTCACGATCGGAAAGCTGTTGCCCTTGTCTACCGGGGCGATCGACCCGCGTGCCGCCACAATCGCTGATGATCTCCTGGAGCTCTTTCAGCGCGATGGCTTTACAGGCACTGAGCGGGCGCTCTACGACATTGGTGGACGGCATGCGGTGCTGTTGAAATCAAAGGGCCGCATTATTGCCTATAACGATGCCGCAGGTCACCGCACCGTGTACTTCAACCAGGCACAACAGCGCATCGCCTCCCACTTTGACATGCTGCAGCTGCTCACCTCCACACCGACCTCATCATGCCCGTTTGATAGTGAACGGCCCGCCACCTCACCCGACGGTCTGTGGGATGTCACCGGAAACCCGGATATTAAAGCGCTGCTCCCGAATCATCGGTTGCATTTGCACGACGGGTCTCAACCGCGCTTCGGGCTCATGAACCCGAACCCGTATAAAAACGTGGACTGGGCTGAAAAAGTTGAGACGATCCACCAGTTGTGGGACGAGCAGCTGCAACAACTGTTTGCGATGGCGCCACAGCATCGTCTCGGCATCTCGCTATCTGGAGGACTCGATTCACGCACAGTGCTGGCACACATGCGCCCGTATCTAGACAACGTCACGGCTTTTACCTATACGGCGTCCAACGTGAAAACGGGCAAGACTCCGACGTCATTTTGGCAGCGCACCATGGTGACCGACCACAATGTGCTGATGCAGCTTGCCGATCACTTACCCAAGGATTTTCATGTGCTCGTCAAGCCGAGAACACCGAATCTGACAGCAGACGACATCGCGGTGATGGAACGTAATGCGATGCGAAATCATGGGCAACCAATGGTGCGCATGTATAAAGACATCTTTCCCAATGTGAATAGTATTCACGTGCGCGGCAACTTCGTCGAAATGGGCCGCTTGATCCGGGGACAGTTAGATATTCCCGGAAGAAAAGATCGTCTGGCTCCGGTGTTGAGTGAAGTCGTGCGTCGAAGAAAACCCGATGTGGAAGCCTTTGCACCTTTCTTTTGGAACAAAGTTGATCAATTTCAATACGATCTACTGCACGACGATGTCGAATACACCGATACGTATCATTGGGAAAACCGGTCGTCACGTTGGTATGCGGAAATTGCGAACGAAACGGACATGGTGTTCGATTCGATCGTGCCGGTCAATGCGCGGCGAATCTATGAGATCCTTCTGAGTCCCCGCCGGGATGTTCGCCCCGGGGCCCAGTTACAAGTGGACTTGATCCATCGTGCCTGGCCAGAACTCTTGGCCTATGGTTTCAATGATGAAAAAGATCGGTACACGACCACCGTGCGCAAGCAGTTGTTAGAACAACAGGCTTAACCTAAGAACCCCTCACGCACCTGTCAGAGCATACCGACCCTTGCTGCATTCCTGCCCTGGGGGAGTTAAGTAAGATGGCACCGCGTGAGGGGCCGGAGTCCATAATACCAATTTGTGGCCAAAGAGCGAATTCGAGTTGAATCGTTCACTGCTGGTGATCTGAACGATGAAAACACGCTGTTGGGAAACAGCGTTGCCCACGTTCGAAAGCGCGTGCCACAGTGTAGGCATGAGAATTGATATCTGGTCTGACATTGCCTGCCCGTGGTGCTACATCGGGCTCACCCGTTTTGAACAAGCCCTCGAAGCATTCCCACACAAGGACGCGGTAGAAGTGCACTATCGGACGTTCCAATTGGATCCCAGCTTGCCCGAACGCGATGACCGCAGCGAAATGCAGTACCTCGCCGAAACAAAAGGGATGCCTTCGAACCAAGTTCACCAAATGCTCGAGACCGTGGCATCGCACGGCAAAAAAGCTGGTCTCGACTTCAACATGGACGACGTTGTCGTGGCGAACTCTTGGACCGCCCACCGTTTATTGCACCTGGCAAAAGAGCACGATCACGACGTCACAGACCATGACCAGAAGATCACGTCGGTGTTGAAACGCGAATTACTCGCGGGGCATTTCGCACACGGACTCGACCTGTCGGACCACGACCAACTTGTCCAAGTCGCCGTCTCAGTTGGTCTCCAAGAAGATCGGGTTCGCCAAGTGCTGGCGTCAGATGAATTCAACGCCCAGGCCCAAGCCGATGTCGACCAAGCCCGTTCACTAGGTGTCAGTGCGGTCCCAACCTATGTTTTGGCGGAAAAGTATGCGCTGCCCGGCGCACAATCGGTCGAGACCTTCAGTGGAGCACTGACACAAGTCTGGGATGAACTCAATCCGGCCCCACTCCAGACTCTGGGTGCTGACGGGGATGCATGTGGGGCTGAGGGCTGCGACTAACGAGGAACGCGTCATTTTGCGTATTCGCTTGTGGATGGGCTATGCTAAATCTGGTCTTTGCAAGATGAACATTTTGCAAAGTTCTCCTGGAGGATTCGCATAGCGGCCTAGTGCGCACGCCTGGAACGCGTGTTGGGTGAAAGCCCTCAGGGGTTCAAATCCCCTATCCTCCGCGCGACATAAAACCCTGCTGGATCGTTGATCTGGCGGGGTTTTTGCGTTGGTCCTAACCCAGGATTGGCGTCCAGAACAGGCGGAAACTAGTCCACTGCTAGGTCGCGCTTTTGATATTGGATACTTCGGTGCTGGCCGACCTCAAAGTAGCCGAAGGCAAATTGCGATAGAGGCGGAGCGCTCGCAGTGCTACCACGATCGCGACAATGTCAACGACTTCCTGGAGGAGCGCACCGATCGTGGCCGGTAGGTAACCAAAGGCTGCAATCGTCATTAAACCGATAGAGACTGCCATGCCGAACCACATCGATTGCATTGCGATGGCTACGGTTCGGCGAGAAATGTGCACGACATCGGCTAAGCGTGAGAAGTTTTCCGAGGTGATGACGGCATCTGCTGATTCAGAAGCCGCCGTAGCGCCACGGGCGCCCATGGCGATACCGACATCTGCGGTAGCCAGGATAGGCGCATCATTGATGCCATCACCCACCATCAAAGTTGGCGCTGGAAGTTTTTGCACGATATAAACTTTGTCTGTAGGTGTCATGGAGGCGTGTACTTGGTCCGCGGAGAATTGCACTTCCTTAGCGACAGCCAGCGCGGTGCCTCGCATGTCCCCGGTTACCATAACCATGTCCTCAACCCCGTGGTCGGCTAACCAGTTCAGGGTTGCGGTAGAAGTTTGACGAAGTGGGTCCGACAGTACGATGATGCCCAGCAGCTCTTGGTCCCGTGCCACGTATACGGCAGTTTCGCCGGCGCGTAGTTCCGTTTCGGTAAACGCCGGGACAACTTCGGCAATAAATGCGGATTTTCCCACACGAAGTTGTTCCCCTACTTCTGTGGTTGCAGTAACGCCATTGGTGGCAATTTCCTCTGCATCAGCGATGCCAACGGGCTCGACATTTTCTGACCGCGCATAGTTGACGATGGGGTCGGCGAAGACGTGCACCGAGTACTGTTCTGCCGATGCCGCCATCTGGAGGGTCTCGTGTGCGGTGCCCTTTACTGGTTCAACACGAGCCACGGTGGGTTCCCCGCGGGTCAGTGTGCCGGTCTTGTCAAAAGCAGCAGACTTGATCTTAGCCAGCCGTTCCAGTGTGCCCCCGTCTTTGATAATGACATTGGCACGAGCCGCCGAGGACATCCCGCCCATGAAGGAAACCGGGGCTCCGATGAGTAGGGGACAGGGGGTCGCAACAACCAGGACTTCGGCGAATCGGACTGGATCTCCTGAATACCACCAGGCGACCCCGGCGACAATGAGCGAAACGATCGTAAAAGGTACAGCGTAACGATCTGCCAATCGCACCATTGGTGCGCGTGAACTGACCGCTTCTTCCACCAGTTGCACGATTTTTGAGTAGTGTGAGTCCGCCGCGGTGGAGGTCGCAATCATGTGAAAGGTACCGGTGCCGTTGATAGTTCCAGAAATAATGTCCTGTCCCGAATGTTTTGTAACGGGTAAGGACTCGCCGGTGACTGATGATTCGTCCAGGGACGCATAGTCAGAACTTAACTGTCCGTCAACCGGCACGACTTCCGAGCCACGAACTACCAATTGATCGCCAACTTGGACCTCGTCTATGCTCACGCGGTGAACGGTGACGCCATCCACATCCAGCACGTGAGCAAACGTAGGTTTTCTCATAATGAGCGCATCGAGCTGTCGAGAGGCACGACCCGCTGCCATATCCTCAAGTGCCTCGCCCCCGGTGAGCATCAAGGCAATAATCAACCCGGCCAGGTATTCTTCAACGGCCAGGGTAGCCACCATCGCGACCACCGCCAGGATGTCTAAACCCCAGTGGCCGGCCTTGAGTTCGCGCAACATGTCGATACCCGTTAAGACAATGGTCATACCGACCACAAGGTAAGCGGTGACGGCCAGCGCTGTGGGCATATTGGCGAAGAAGAAGACAACACCCAATATCAGGCCAATTACAACCAGCAGGACAACAGGATGCAGTAGTGGATGTCGGACTTCGCGCGTGTTCTGGCTCATGTCACACAATGATGGTCTGACGTGCCGATAATTTCCACCAAGGAAAGCCATCCCTAACTCTGACGGGCGGAAATTTCGGCTATGTTTTGCGGCAACGTCGAGTAGGAGGAGCCGTGTTACCTCCGGTGGACGCATCAAGATTGAAGCGTTTATTGAGTAAAATACCTGGATATTCGTTCGCCTGAAGCGTAGGGGATCGAGTGGTGACATGTATTCTTTGAGAACGCGCCTCTACCTTTACAGTGAGTCTGGGAGTGGACCGTTGTGACCGACCAAATACCGGAAAATTGACGTGAATAGACCACTGCAACGCAAAAAGGTTGGTATTTTATGGTGTAGCTCACTTTATTGCAAGCCTTTGTCCTGTACTGGCAATAACGTTTTGGCTGTTGTCAAATTAAACAGTCAATACCTGATAACAGTCTGGATAGAGTCTGTAATTGTCCTGCCAATCTTGTTACCGTTGGAACTCTAGGGGTTGTGTCTACAAATACTGGTCCTGTATTTCAGGGCAGTGAGTAGGACGCGACCTGTATTTGTTTTTTGTTAGCAAGTCGCACATAAAAGGACGTGAGGAGGAGCTCACCCGCCACTAGGTGGCGGTGGGTCAAAGCACCATGAGCGAACCAAGCACAGGCCAACCCGTAGTACGGGTTGAGAATGTTTATAAGATCTTTGGTCGGCGTCCCAAAGCTGTCGTAGAGCGGATGCGCAACGGCGCGACTCGTCAGGATGTTGCAAAAGAGGGAACAGCTGCCGTTATTAACGCAAGCTTCAATGTATACCCCGGTGAAATTTTCGTTGTCATGGGGTTGTCCGGTTCGGGTAAGTCGACGCTGATCCGTACTCTCAACGAGCTCCAGCCCGCGACCTCCGGTACCGTCGAAATTTTAGGCCAGGACCTAGCAAAGCTTTCCCCCAAAGAACTTCGAGCTCTTCGTTCCGAACACATTTCGATGGTGTTCCAGCACTTCGCGCTCTTTCCACATTGGACTGTGGCAGAAAATGCTGCCTACAGTCTAGAAACCCAGGGCGTTGCCAAAGAAAAGCGCTTCGAGGAAGCTCAAGTGGTGCTCGAAGCCGTCGGCCTAAAAGGATGGGAGAACTCGTACCCATCCGAGCTTTCTGGCGGTATGCAGCAGCGTGTTGGTCTCGCTCGCGCTTTGGCAGCAGGTACCGACATCATGCTTATGGACGAAGCGTTTTCCGCGCTCGACCCGCTGATTCGTCGTGAGATGCAGGAGGAGCTCAAACAGATTCAGGCTCGACTTGGCCGAACCATTGTGTTCATTACGCACGATCTGAATGAAGCCATGTTCCTCGGAGACCGTATCGCCGTAATGAAAGACGGTGAGATTGCACAGATTGGTACACCAGAACAGATCTTGTCCGAACCAGCAGATGACTACGTCGCATCATTTACCTCCGACGTGGATCGTGCTCGGGTGCTCACCGCAGAATCCATCATGGTGCAAGCACAAGAACTCACTGAAGAAGATCGCATTGCGTTCGAACGCAAAACACTGACGGTCAAACACGACGCGACACTGCAGCAGATCGTTCCAATTGTTTTGGAAGCGCAGGGACCAATCGCCGTGGAAGGTGAAGGCTCGAGTGACCACGTAGGGTACATTCGTCTCGCCACCCTCCTCGAAGCCCTCACACCACAACAATCCGAAGTCGTCGGCGGCGCAGGGGAGGCACGCTAAATGGAATTTCCACTACCACGTATCCCATTGGGTGACTGGGTTGAAGTCATCCTTGATTGGGTACTTGCTACCCTCGGCGGATTCTTTACCGTCATCCGCAACCTCCTAGAAGACGCCTACGAACTCCTGCTCTGGGCACTCAGTACCCCAGAGTGGTGGATGGTCACCCTCGTGCTAGCTGGTCTCGGCTGGTGGCTGCGCAGTTGGAAACTCGCCCTGGGTACCGTCATCGGCTTCATTCTGATTGTTGGCGTGAACCAGTGGGAAAACGCCATGTCGACACTCTCGTTGGTTGTCATTGCGACGCTGATCGCCGTGATTATCGCGATTCCACTGGGCATTTTGGCCGCGAAATCTCAGGTTGCGTCCAAGATTCTGCGTCCCGTCATGGACTTCATGCAGACCATGCCGCCGATGGTGTACCTCATTCCCGCACTGGTTATTTTCCGCGTGGGTGTTGTCCCCGGCATGGTTGCTACCGTCATCTTTGCGATGGCGCCCGGCGTACGCTTTACCGAACTCGGTATTCGTGGCGTTGACTCCGAGGTTGTCGAAGCTGGTAAGGCATTCGGCTCGACTCCGGGCAAGATCTTGCGCCAAATTCAACTGCCCTTGGCAATGCCAACCATTATGGCCGGTGTAAACCAGGTCATCATGCTCTCGCTGTCCATGGTCGTGATCGCCGGTATGGTCGGCGCAGGCGGCCTTGGTGGTGAAGTCGTTGCCTCGCTGAACCGTATTAACGCTGGCCTTGGTTTCGAGTCCGGTCTCGCCGTGGTCATCCTGGCCATGTACCTCGACCGGCTCACCTCGATTCAAGCGAAGTCATAGAACCGCGCAAATCTCGCACTCTTAAGCTCTATATTCGAAGATAGAAAGGAACACGTTGATGATGAAATCACGTATATTCAAATCCGCAGCCGCACTCTCCGTAGCTGCTCTGGCGCTCACTGCTTGTGGCGACAACGGCGGAGACAATGGGGGCGACAACGCCGCCGGAGGCGAAGGTGGTGGCGAGATCACCATCGGTGTCTTCAACGGGTGGGAAGAAGGCATTGCCGCTTCTGAACTGTGGGCCTATGTTCTCGAGGAAGAAGGCTACGGCGTCACCCTCGAGTACGCAGACCCAGCTCCTGTCTACTCTGGTGTCTCCACTAATGACTACAACTTCACGCTCGACACTTGGCTGCCAGTGACGCACGGTGACTACGTCGAAGAGTACAGCGAGGACATGACAGATCTGGGTGTCTGGAACGACGAATCCTCGCTGCACCTTGCAGTAAACGAGGACGCCCCAATTGAGTCACTCGATGAGTTGGCTGAAAACGCGGACGAGTTCAACAACGAGATTGTTGGTATCGATCCAGGCGCAGGCCTCACACAGACCACTGAGGAAGAGGTCATTCCAACCTACGGCCTGGAAGACATGGAGTACACCACCTCCAGTACCCCAGCAATGCTGCAGGAACTCGAAACCGCTACTGAAGCGGGCGAAAACATTGTCGTGACTCTGTGGCGTCCACACTGGGCATACGACGCCTACCCTGTTCGTGACCTGGAAGATCCAGAAGGTGCGCTCGGTGGGGCCGAAAGCATTCACACCTATGCGAATACCGAATGGGCCGAAGATGAAGCCAATGCTGACGTAGTCGGCTGGCTCGAGAACTTCGAAATGGATTCGGAAACGTTGTACTCGTTGGAAAACGTTATGTTCAACGAGAACCCGGATGCTGACGACTACCGTCCAATCGTTGAAGAATGGGCTGCAGAGAACCAAGAATACGTTGATGGCCTGACAAGCTAGTCCTGCCTCAACTTACTAACAGCCGCTGGCTTCCACCACCCATATGGAAGCCAGCGGCTACTTTTAACACAGCGGAAGGACACTTTTGGCAACATCGCTCACAACACGGCAGCAATTTGTCGCCACTGGACTCACCGCCAACGCAGGATTCGTCGACGGCCTCTTTTTCATCCACCTCGGCGGATATTTCGTGTCCTTCATGTCTGGGAACTCCACCCGAGCAGCAGCCGACCTCGCCCAGGGCGACTTCTCAGGATGGCTAGCCGCATCGCTGCTCATCGTCGGGTTTCTCATCGGTGTGATGTTGTCATCCTTCGCGGTTCGCTTCGGCCCTCAACGCTTCCATCCACCCGCAGAATCGTTGCTCTCCGAACAGATTACGCCACACGGTTCAGCCGTCTGGACCGCCTACATACTGATGCTGCTCGGCGGGACCACCGCTATGATTCCGACAACCGAAATGGTGGCCCCATTCATCGTGGCCTCGGCAACCGGGGCCATCAACGGGACGTTTACCCGCAGAGGCGAGGTCACCGTTGGGCTGACGTATATGACCGGAACTCTCGTGAAAATGGGCCAATCCTTGGCGTCCGCCATCGCTCTGCGCTCTTCGGTCTATTTGTCACGGTTTCTCAGGTATCTCATCCTCTGGTTGGCGATTGCTATCGGTGCACTGGTTGGCGGCTGGGCATATCTTGAATTCGGGTTAGCTGCCATTTGGCTGTCGGTGCTTGCCATGACCGGACTGGTGGTTGCTGTGACATGGCGGGCGGCGAAGCGACGTTAAAAGGGGTGTGGGGTCTACCCGCCGAAGCGAATAGACCCCACGAACTGTGAGCACACGAGGAAGTTATGCGCTGACTTTCGCGTCAGCGGAGAGGTAGCGTTCATACGCCGGCAGCGTCAGGAAGTCCTCGAACTTTTCTGACAGTGCGGATTCGGCAAACAGTTCTTTTGCGTGATCCAGGCGGTCACCGTCGTAGCGTGTCAGCCCAGCGAAGCCTTCTTCAATCTTCTGACTGACCCACTCGGTGGTGATGGTCTTGGTCGAACCATCTGTACGCTGGGCCTGCGTTCCGGTATGGATCCACTGCCAGATCTGTGAACGGGAGATTTCTGCGGTGGCAGCATCCTCCATCAGTCCATTGATGGCAGCGGCGCCGGAACCGTTGAGCCAAGCATCCATGTATCGGATACCGACTTCAATATTGGTGTCTAAGCCAGCCTCGGTGATCGAACCCGTCGTGGCCTGTACATTGATGAGCGCATCCGCCGACGGGACGACATCTTCACGCTTATTGGTACGAATCTGGTGTGGTGCATCGAGCAACAGTTCATCGAAGACACCCATACAGGTTGGTACCAGACCGGGGTGGGCAACCCACGAACCATCGAAGCCATCTTTGGCTTCACGAGTCTTATCCTCGCGAACCTTCCGCAACGCTTCTTTGGTGCGTTCTGGGTTTGACGACTCGGGAATAAACGCTGCCATCCCGCCGATCGCTGATGCACCACGTTTGTGACAGGTGCGCACCAGCAAATCGGTGTAGGCCCGCATCATCGGCTGCGTCATCGAGACATCAGCACGGTCCGGCAACACATAGTCTGCACCAGAGTCGCGGTAGGTCTTAATGATGGAGAAGATGTAATCCCAACGCCCGGCGTTCAACCCGGCGGCGTGGTCACGCAGTTGGTAGAGGATTTCCTCCATCTGGAAGGCCGCGGTGATCGTCTCGATCAACACGGTGGCACGAATGGTGCCCTGGGGAATACCCAAGTAATCCTGCGCCTTGTTGAATACGCAGTTCCACCAGCGAGCTTCTAGATGATGTTCGAGTTTCGGCAGGTAGTAGTACGGGCCGCGACCCAGCTCGACGAGTTTTGCTGCGTTGTGGAAGAAGTACAGCCCGAAGTCCATCAGGGAACCGGCCAGCGGCTCACCGTCAACTTCGATGTGGGACTCATCGAGGTGCAGTCCACGGGGTCGCACGATGATCGTTGGCATCTGGGCTAATGCTGGTTTCTTGAGTCGGTAGGCCTTGCCCTGTTCCGAAGTGAAATCAATATCATGACGGATCGCGTCATAGAGGTTGACCTGACCGCTGATCATATTGTCCCAGTACGGGGAGGAGGCGTCCTCAAAGTCAGCCAGCCAGCATTTTGCTCCCGAGTTCAGGGCGTTGATCGTCATTTTTCGGTCCACCGGTCCGGTGATCTCGACGCGACGGTCTTTGAGCCCCGGGGCAAGGGGAGCAACCCGCCATGAATCGTCTTCACGGATGGTACGGGTCGATTTTTCAAAGTCCAGTTGTTCACCTGCTGCCACTTTTGCCCGGGCGTCCTTGCGCGCTGCAAGCAGTTCGAGGCGTTTGGTGTTTTGTTTGGTGTGCAGGTAGCCCAGAAATTCCAGGGCTTCGTCGGTGAGGACTTCGCGCTGCCGTGCATCGAGTTCACCGAACACGGCAACCGAGATGCCTTGTGGTGTTGTGTGTTGGATAGTTGGTGATGCCATGGCGGGTGCTCCTTAGCTTGCCTAGCGAATCAGACTAGAACTGTTGGGATTCGGTCGAATCAGCCAACGCCGTGGTGGACGATTCTGGGTTGACGGTGGTGGAAATGAGGTCGAAGTAGCCGGTACCTACCTCACGCTGGTGACGGGTCGCGGTGAAACCATCTTTTTCAGCAGCAAACTCTGCCTGCTGCAGTTCGACGAATGCAGACATCTGACGTTCGGCGTAGCCTTTGGCCAGGTTAAACATTGAGTAGTTCAGCGAGTGGAAACCGGCCAGCGTGATGAACTGGAAGGTGTAACCCATGGATGCCAGTTCGCGCTGGAACTTGGCGATGGTGTCATCATCCAAGTTGGCTTTCCAGTTGAAGGATGGCGAGCAGTTGTAGGCCAGCATCTGGTCGGGGAACTCAGCCTTGACTGCTTCGGCGAATTGACGTGCAACATCCAGATCTGGAGTCGAGGTCTCCATCCACAGCAGATCCGAGTATGGGGCGTAGGCCTTGGCACGAGCAATCGATGGTTCCAGGCCGTTTTGGATGTAGTAGAAACCTTCGGACGAACGCTCCCCGGTGAGGAACTGGTGGTCGCGCTCATCGATATCGGATTGCAGCAGTGTCGCGGCCTCGGCGTCGGTCCGGGCCACAATGAGCGACGGGGTATCAGCAACGTCGGCCGCCAAGCGTGCCGCGTTGAGGGTTCGCACGTGATGGGAGGTCGGGATGAGCACCTTGCCGCCCAGGTGACCACATTTCTTTTCGGAGGCAACCTGATCTTCCCAGTGCACACCGGCCGCGCCGGACTCAATCATGGACTTCATGAGTTCATAAGCGTTCAGTGGTCCACCGAAGCCTGCTTCAGCGTCAGCAACGATTGGGACCAGGTAATCTTCAACGCTCTGAGTGCCTTCGGCCCATTCGATCTGATCGGCACGCATCAGCGCATTATTGATGCGACGAACAACCTGTGGCACCGAGTTTGCTGGGTACAGGGACTGGTCCGGGTAGGTATGACCGGCGAGATTCGCATCAGCCGCAACCTGCCAACCGGAAAGATAGATCGCACGCAGCCCGGCTTTGACCTGCTGGACAGCCTGGCCCCCGGTCATCGCACCCAGCGCATTGGTGAATTGGCCGTTAGGATGTTCGGAGGTGAGCTGGTTCCAGAGTTTTTCTGCCCCGCGACGGGCCAGCGTGTGTTCTTCTTGGACACGACCACGCAGGCGGACGACTTCTTCTGCCGTGAAGTCACGGGTGATGTTTGCCCAGCGGGGGTTGGTGTTCCAATCCTGCTGAATTTGATCTGCAGCTGCTTGAATTGCCTGTTCCATGTTTCTCCCTAATTCACAGTTCGAATCGTGTACTGCGATTGCCAGGTTCTGTGTGCTGTGCAATCGGTGTAGGGACTACTCTGCCGTGCTCCGCAACCCCACAACAGGGGAATCAAAGGAAAAGAATCGTGAAAATTTTCAGTGCACAATTTTTTGATACATTCTCGAGTTCTGCACGGTTTTCCAAAGATGATGCGGCACTGAGTCTAAATATCGGGGAATCTTCACAAGATAATTTCTAGCAGATTCCCTTGTAATTGCTCGTTTCGGCGACTGTCGGGGAATATCGGACAAGAATGAGTCGAAAAATCGTCTCAGAATTTTCGTTCGCAGGTGCTCGAGTAGTTGTGTTTGCGGTGGCGACCGCAGGGCACCCATCCTCGCTGTTGTGAATATCACCGATTGTTGACTATGCTGCCACTATGACCTCAGCCACACCAAACGATGCAAACACCAATCCAGAGGCGCCAGAGGCGACAGTGTCAGACCGAATCGATCCGGTGATTCTGGGCCATCGCCTCCGGCACTTTCGAACAGAAGCATCCATGACCTTGGACGGTTTAGCGTCCAAGCTCGGCGCTACGGCATCGCATTTGTCGATGATCGAAAACGGAAAACGCGAGCCCCGGGTCTCATTGTTGTCACGAACCGCGGAACTTCTTGGGGTCGAGGTGGCCGATCTACTCCATCCTGAGGCTCCATCGGCGCGTGCCGCATTGGAAATCTCCGTCGAGAAAGCCCAACGGACGCCACACTGGCAGGCCATGGGTCTGCCCAACATTCGGGTCTCATCGGGTATATCCACACCGGTATTAGAAGTCATCGATGGCCTGACCCGAGAGCTGCGGCGTCAGTACGCTGAACAGGCAGCTACGCCTGAAGAAGCGCGGCGGGCAAATGTCGCGATGCGCAAGGAGCAGCGGGAACGCAATAACTACTATGCTGAACTAGAGACTCAGGCATCTGAACTGCTCACCGCAGTCGGGCATGATGAAGGCCCACTGTCCTATCACGCCATCGCAGATATTGCCGACCACCTCAATTTTGAACTGCGCTTTATTTCTTCCCTGCCGCACTCCACGCGTTCTGTCACAGATCTGAAGAACCGCATCATTTTCTTGGCAGACTCCCGCAATCCGGATCACGATCCGCGTTCCGTTGCCCTACAGGCATTGGTTTCGTATGTGCTCGGACATGGTGAACCCGTAGATTATAAGGACTTCTTGCGGCAACGAGTTTCCACCAACTACATGACGGCTGCGTTGCTCATGCCAGAAAAGTCATTGGTCAAGCAGTTGCGCCGCCGCAAGCATGAGCGCGACATCGCGATTGAGGATATCCGAGACGCCTATTCGGTGTCCTATGAATCTGCCGCCCACCGCTTCACTAACTTGGCCACCCATCACCTCGACATCGAATGCCACTTCCAAAAAGTGCATGAATCCGGTGTCCTACACAAGGCCTACGAGAACGACGGGGTCAACTTCCCGGTCGATTCAATCGGCGCTATTGAAGGGCAAGCCGCTTGTCGATACTGGACCTCGCGTGAAGTTTTTGGCACCAGCGACCGTTTTCGTCCCTTTAACCAGTACACCGACACCGTGGTGGGGACGTTCTGGTGTACGGCAGTGGTGGAACCATCGCATTCCTCGCTGTTTTCCCTCTCCGTGGGCATCCCATTCGACCAAGCACGCTGGTTTCGTGGGGCGGGCACTGCCGAACGCTCCCGTTCGAATTGCCCAGACCCAACCTGCTGTCGCACACCATCTACTGAGTTAGAGGCGCAGTGGGGCGGATACGCGTGGCCAGCTGCTCGCACGAATGCGCACATGTTGGCTGCTATGCCGCCGGGGTCATTTCCTGGTGTGGATGACGTCGCGGTGTATGAGTTTTTAGCTGCACAAGAACATTTGGGCCAATAAGCCTATTTTGTTCCGGCTCGCGTTGCCGATTCGACATGCCGCTGTTACAGTAAGATCGCTAGACTGTTTGCGACAGCTGTGCCCATTTTCGTTTTGGACTCTTTGCAGCTCGTCGTTCCTGCCCAACGAAAGGTGCCCACCGCACATGCGTCTGACCCTTGGTAAATTCGTAGTTCACCCTCAGCACGGTCCTGCAGAGGTCGTTGAGCGCAAAACCAGGAAGGTCAAAGGTGAAGATGTCGAGTACGTGGTGCTTGAAGTAGAAGATCAGCGCCTACAGATCGCCGTTCCCGAAGACAGCCTGACAGAAATCGGTGTCCGTGACTTGGCCAGCCACACACGGTTGCGCAAACTCATGTCGCTACTCGCCAAGACCGGTGACAAACTCGAAACACAATGGTCGCGTCGTTTGAAAGCACTGCGCGAGAAACTGGCAACCGGTGACCTCGATAATGTCGCCGAAGTTGCCCGCGACTTGTACCGTCGCCAGCAAGAAAAAGAACTCTCCATGGCTGAGCGCAACCTGTATCAAGAAGCCAAAGACATGGTGGTCGCTGAAGTCGCCCTCGTCCTCGATGTGGATCACGAAGAAGCAGAGAAGACCATTGATGGCGCTATCGACGGGGTGCCGCTGACTCGCTTGGGCCTGGACCGCGGTAAAAAATAAACTTCCATCAGTGATGCCGCCTCGAAGAATTCTTTGAGACGGCATTGTTGTACCATCTCATCGCGATTCTCCCGTGCTCAGGTAACCCGACACGGCGAAAGGGCAGGCATGCTGCTAGAAAACAAAACAGCTCTGATCACCGGTGGCGGCCGCGGGATCGGGCGAGGCATTACCGAGCAATTCTTAGCCGAAGGTGCCAACGTCGTCGTCGTGCAACGTCGCAACCTCGACGAAAAGCTCGCCAACCACCCACGCGTGGCACACATCAGCGCAGATCTCGGTGACCTGAAACAGTTGCCCGCGGTGATCGAAGGCACGCTAACACACTTCGGCTGACTCGATATTTTGGTCAATAACAGCGGCGTGATGTGGGAACGTAGCGTCGCCGACATCACCCCGGATGAATGGGACCAAATGGCAAACGTCAATATGCGTGCCCCGGTCTTTCTCATTCAAGCCGCACTGCCGCACCTACAGCAGCACGGCGGCAGCATCATTAACATCGGCTCCATCGAAGGTATGGCCGCGAACCCAGAACACGTCCTGTATGTCACTTCGAAAGCCGGCATTCATGGAATGACCCGTGCGCTCGCAGTGGACCTCGGTGAGCTTGGCGTCCGGTGTAACGCCATTGCGCCGGGGTGGATCAGCTCTGAACTCAGCGAGCAGTACATTGACTCGCTCTCGCCCGATGGTTCGGCACGTGATGATTTGAACCGCCTACACCCGGTCGGCCGGGTCGGCACGCCCGCGGATATCGGTGGTGCCGCAGTGTATCTGGCCAGTCAGCGTGCAAGTTTTGTGACCGGTCAGGTACTGGTTGTCGATGGTGGCCGGACCGCTCGGCTACCGATGCCGGTGTGAACTACGAAAGTTATTCGATGACTGCAATGGGCTCACCCAACACTGACTCATCGACAACGACCCCGAGCCCCGGCCCGTCGGGGAGTTGAATATAGCCGTCTACAACATCGACCGGGTTGGCCGGGTCATAATGAACATCATCCAAATATGGTGCGGCAATCCAGGTTCCCTCGTTAAGTTTGGGGTGCACAGTGGCCGATACATGGGTGCAGGCTGCTGCGATAATGTTGCCACCCCATGAATCGTCGCAGGTATGTGGTCGCGACCGTATCTGGCACATATCCCGCACTTGTGTCATGGGGCGAATCCCACCAATGCGTGTGATTTTCATACCGAACCCGTCGCACAGCTCCTGGCCGACCGCGTCCAGGGCAGTTGACAGGTTCTCGGTGGACTCTCCAGATATAACGGATGACGGAGGCGCTCGCGGACCGCTAGATTTTCTTGCAAGGTACTGCATGGTTGCTCTAAAACAAAGGGAACATCTCGGCATTCCCTACTGAGCCGCAGTACGCCCTGACCCGTCAAGCCCCGATTCCCATCCACGGCCAGACGTGCACGTTCTCCAATGTGTTCCCACACTGCTTTGACCGCCGCGATGTCATCTTCTACGGGACGCCCACCGGCTGTCAACAGCAAGCGGGAGTATCCTTTTGAGACCTTTTCGGCTGCCTGTGTGATACGCATAGCAGGCCATTACGGTCCGTTACGCCGTTATGGGATAGGCAATGTGCTACTGTTCCAATACTACCGGTGGCACAAGCACAAGTTTGCCGGGATAGGTTTTGTCGATGAAATCCTGTTGCGCCGCACGAATCTCTTTGAGCTCATACGTCTGCGAGACCAACGGAGCGATCTCATTGCGTTCCACATCCCCAATCAGATTGGTAAAGACCTCGTCTTCCTGGAACGTGCATGCCAGCAAGCTCAGATCCTGGAGATACACCGTGCGCAAATCGATCTGGGCCAGTGATCCACCGATTGCCGCGGCCACCGCATAGCGGCCACCGAGTTTCAAGGTTTTCAGGACATCGGCTACCCGTTGCCACCAACAATATCGAGTACGACGTCGACGGACCGCTCGCCGAGCACTTCGACGGGGTGTTCAGCGCGGTCGATGACCTGCGCGGCGCCTGCATCACGCACAGCTTGGGCCTTCGCGGGAGAGCTCACGCCGATGACTTCGGCACCGCAGCGAGTGCAGCATCTGACCAATCGGAGAGGACCGCGTGTGTTTCGGCAGATGCGATGGCCACAAACTGCGCGAATCCGCCGTCGCATTCGCTTCCCAACGTCCAGCTTTCATAGTGGCGCCGATCCACATAGTGGCGCAACATGTTCCGGACCATCACCCGCTCGCCGATACGGGAGGCATCCACCGCACTACCGACGGCAACAATGTGCCCCACAACGTCGGCGCCTTGAATGCGTGGAAATTTCAACGGGGTGCCAGACCAGCCAGCGTCATCGTTGGAGATCTCGCTGAAACCTTCAGCCCCACCGACATTGGTAGCCTCCTCGACGGTTTTCGAATACCAGCCCAATCGAGTATTGATATCGGTGTTGTTGACGGCTGCAGCATCGACCTGAATCAGGACTTCATCAGCGGCAGGTTGTGGGACGGAGACATCGGTTCGATACTCAAGCTTATCCAACCCGCCATGTCCGATCAGCAAGACGGCCGCCATTGTGTGCGGTAGAGCCATTACTCATCCTCTGTATCGTCGCCGACCACAGACAGGGAACGGCGTAGTACCGTACCGTCCTCCACGGTCGAGTTGTACTTCTCGACCTGTTTTTCAACGGTGGACACCGAACGCGGACGGATTTTCAGCTGTCCCTCGGCCGGGATACCGGCGACGAGCTGGCGTGCCCGGAGTATTTCGACATCGATTTCTGCGCCGAGGAACATCACGATGTTGAAGACCCACACCACAAACAGCACCGCCATCACGGTCCCGATCATGCCGTAGGACGAGTATGAAGCGAAGTAGGTCAGGTAGATGACCATGGCGACGCCGGCCACCAGAATCCCAATCACCGCGAAGATTGCACCGATCGAAAACAACCGGAAGCGGCGTTCTACGTTGCCGGTGAAATGATAGAGGACCCCAACCAATGTGACCACGAGGATAAGTACCACTGGGTATTTCACCCACGTCCACACAGGCAGGAAGGTATCCGTCATCGTCTCCAGGGCAGATTCAGCGCCGAGGGCCTGTGCAACCGGGGCGAACACCGCATTGATGATGGTGTCGTTCAGCGCCAGGGAGACCAGTGCAGCCACCACGATGATCACCACGGCTAACGTGATGATCAACATGGTGAGGTTAAAACGGACGGCTGAGCGGCCTTCAACCACGCCATAAATGTTGTTCATGTTGCGCGAGAACGCTTTGACATACGCCGATGCTGACCACAGGGCCACAACGGCACCGATGATCAGCGCGATCACGCCGCCCGATGCCGAATCTGTCATGGTGTTGAGCACGTCGGTGACGAGCGCCTGATACTCGGACGGAACAGCTTGAGAGACGAAATCTTCAACGAAGTTCTCTACCGTATCGGCAGCGGAGGCTAACACGAGGGTGAGTACCGAGAACACGGCCAACAGTGTCGGTGCTAGTGACAGCACCGCGAAGTACGTCAGGATGGCAGCACGGTCTGTTCCCTTATCGATCAGGAACTTTTGGATGGCGCGCTTTAGCGCGTATCCCATGGCGGAAGCCGGGAGGCGTTGGGCCGGCTTGCGGTCCGTGGGATCGTTCAGTGCACGCTGTTCTGCGGCGATCGTGCGTTCCATATTGTGTTGATTTGTCACGGCGAGCTGCTTTCTCCCAACGGAAAGTTGACTGGTTCCAGTGTAGAAACATGACAACGCCTTGTCAGCTCTCACTGTGCGTCAGACCGAAGTATTTCCAGCTGGCTCACGGAGACCTGTGGTGAAATAGGTCAGAATTGACGTCCACTGTAGAATCTGTTTGAGTCAGCTGTCTGCTGGTATCCACATATGTCCGATAAGTAGCAAGAAAAGTTATGCCAAAATCGTCCACTCGGCGCAATAGCCGCCTGACCACACCGGTGATGATCACCTTCGTCGTCGTTGCAGTCGTTATGCTTGCCTTGACCGTGACTTCGGTGGTCAAAGCTATGACCCGCGGTGATGATCCTGTGGTCGTCAACGCTGTCTTGACCGGCCAGTCCATGGAGGTCAATCGCACGACCGGGCTGGACGTGATTCGTTTCCAAAGCGTGCGCGCCCCGTTGCCAACGGAAGAAGATGTGCCAGACACACTTGATACCTGCATGGCGGGCGAGGCTCGCGAGCATCTTGCCAGTCTTGCTGGTGAAGGTACCTCGCTGGATGTCGAAATCGAAGCCTACGCGAATGCGCCAAATGGTGAACTTTGGGCAGATATTTATCATAACGGCGAAGATCTCGCGCTGGAAATGGTCGAAGCCGGGTATGCAGTCGTTGATCCAGCCTCGGTCGACGACCAACAGACACTGGACGCCTTGAACGCAGCGCAGGAACAAGCACGCCAGGACGAGCGTGGCATCTTCTCCAAAGATGCCGAATGCACTCTGCCGTCCTATGTTGACCCGATGATTGCGGGTCTCAATGATCTGCCACCTTCGCCGCCAGCCAATGATGTCACCGAGCTGACCAAATACATCGGTGAAATGAACTCGATCCGATCAGACGCTCAGCAGGCCGTCGCGGTGCTCACAGCCATTCCCGATACTTCAAACGACGACTCCGTGGCCGCATTGGCCTGGGGTGACGCCAAAGAAGAATACATCTCCACCCTCGAAACCCACCTGGAAGAAATTCGCGGACTTATCGAGGATGCCCAGGACAAACGCGCGGATCTGCGCGATACGAATCAAGCCTCACAGTCCAGCTCACGTCAGGCCCAGCCGGAACCGGAACCATCCGCTGACGAACAGCCGACAAATGAGCCTGCACAACAGCAGTCGGACGACGAGCAGCCTCAACAGCAGCCGACCCAACAACAGGCTGCAGCAGAACCCGAACAAGAGCAGTCACCTGCTTCGCAGGAGCCTGTCGAGGCAGACGCCCAGCCGCAGGATAACCAGGACCCGCCTGAACTTGGCAGTTCGAATAGCAGCAATAGGGGCCAGACGGGACAAGGCGAGTCCTAACATCATCGATGTTGTAGTACGCGAGTCCACGATGCTGTGGCACGGGTGCGGAAGTGGAATCTTCTGACGGATGATCCTGTGTGTTAGATTGGCGCCGATGCGGCCTCTTGGGTGAATAGCTCACCGCAATAGGAGGAAAGCCCAATGACACAGAATATTTTTGTTCTCGGTTTAGAGATTGCGCGGATAGGGGCTTATCGGCGCTTACCGGAAATCGTAAGGCTTGACGGTGCGGGTGTCCCACCGGTAGCGGAGTCTGGCTTCGTGGAGGAGTCGGCGTAGGACAATGATGGCGTTGGCCATGCTGGCCCACGCTTGCTGGGGCGGTTGTGTTCGATCCAGGACGACTTGTAAGATACCAAACCCGCGGCTGTGCCAGGAGTTGGTGCGCT